>JAFLEI010000003.1:0-713 GCA_017301975.1 Verrucomicrobiota bacterium | reverse complement strand
TTGCTGGCAAACCGCTTCAGAAGTCAAAGCGGGCCGGTGACTACAAGCTCGAAAGCCTGTTCCATGACAGCCCCACCGGCAGCTATCAGGACTGGATTGGATGCCACGCCACGTCAAAATCAGGCACCAAACTGATTCGGGTTTATCTGGAGCACCAGCAAGCTACAGAGGCAGATCGCCAGACAGTTCGCCGCGCCTCAGAGAGGGAATACCAGGTCCTGAATCGCCTCGACCATCCCGGCATCCTGCGAGCTGAGACTCTTACCCCTACCGATCTCGGTCATGCCTTGGTGTTTCGCCTGGATGATTCCTGTGTTCGCCTTGATCAGTTTCTTGCCGAGCAAGGTGACACGTTTTCCCTTGGCGAGCGGATCGAACTCCTTCGACTTATCGCGCAAGCTGTGGCCTATGCGCATCGTCGGAAAGTGGTTCATCGTGCACTGTCACCGCAGAGCATTTTGATCAAGACAGATTCCAAAACCGGGAGTCCAAAACCGCTGCTCTATAATTTTCAAGTTAGTCTGGCACGCTCCGAAAGCCATGCCACAGGTCAAACTCGCGTGTCGAGGACCCTGCATGCGGATCAGCTTCTGGAAGACATTTCCACAGTTTACCTGGCTCCTGAACTGGTCTCCGGGCAAGAAATGGAAGGTGATGAGTTGGATTCCTTTTCGCTTGGAGCCATCTCCTACCACCTCTTTTCAGGACAACCA
>JAFLEI010000030.1 GCA_017301975.1 Verrucomicrobiota bacterium | reverse complement strand
GAAGAAAAACAACAACTCACCTTTGACAATGCCCTCATAGCAGGTCGGCCGTGTTTGGCGTCCAGCGTATGTTCATCGCCCACCCCTCCTCCGCCAAACCGCCCGACTGCGAGGACGTTCGTACGCCATGGTGTTTGCCGTACGCTCGCAGACGGGCGGGCTTCGCCACGACCGTCCTACGGCCAAGCAGCTCCGCCGCCCGACTTCGAGGATTTTCGTGTTCCATGGTGTTTGCGATGCGCTTTTCGTAGGTCGGCCGTGTTTGGCGTCGAGGGCTTTTCGATGCTCTGTCACGACCTTCGCCAAACCGCCCGACTGCGAGGACGTTCGTACGCCGTGGTGTTTGCCATACGCTCGCAGACGGGCGGGCTTCGCCACGACCGTCCTACGGCCCAGCAGCTCCGCCGCCCGACATCGAGGACGTTCGTACGCCGTGGAGCCAGCCGCACGCTGACACGCTCCGAGGCCGCTGCACGCTCGTCCCGCAAGGTGTTTGCGATGCGCATGCCGTAGGTCGGCCGTGTTTGGCGTCGAGGGTGTTCGCATGCTTCACCAGCGCTCTTCGCCAAACCGCCCGACTGCGAGGACGTTCGTACGCCGTGGTGTTTGCCGTACGCTCGCAGACGGGCGGGCTTACGCCACGACCGTCCTACGGCCAAGCAGCTCCGCAGCCTGATTGCGAGGACGTTCGTACGCCGTGGTTTTGGCGATACGCTGATGGACGGGCGGGCTTCGCCACGACCGTCCTACGTCCAAGCAGCATTCCCATCACCCCGCGCCGAAGAAGCCGCCGAGCTTCCGGATGCGTGTCGGATGCCGCAGCTTGCGCAGGGCTTTGGCTTCGATCTGGCGGATGCGCTCGCGCGTCACCTGGAACTGCTTGCCGACTTCTTCGAGGGTGCGGCCGGCGCCGTCGCCGAGGCCGAAGCGTTGCTCCAGCACTTCGCGTTCGCGGGGGTTGAGGGTGTCGAGCACGTCGCGGAGTTTGTCGCGCAGCAGGTGCATGGCGGTGAGCTCCATGGGATTGCTCGCCTCTTTGTCTTCGATGAAGTCGCCGAATTCGGTGTCGCCTTCGCTTTCGCCGACTTTGGCCTGCATGGAAACGGGCTGCTGGGAGAGGCGCAGCACGGCGTTCACGCGATCGACGGGCAGATGGATTTCCTCGGCGATTTCTTCCGGTGTCGGATCACGCCCCAGCTCCTGCAGCAACTGCTTGTGCACGCGCATGAGCTTGTTGATCGTCTCGATCATGTGCACCGGGATGCGGATGGTGCGGGCCTGATCGGCGATGCTGCGGGTGATGGCCTGGCGAATCCACCAGGTGGCGTAGGTGCTGAACTTGTAGCCGCGCTGGTACTCGAACTTTTCCACCGCGCGCATGAGGCCCATGTTGCCTTCCTGAATGAGGTCGAGGAAGGACAGGCCGCGATTGGTGTATTTTTTGGCGATGGAAATGACGAGGCGCAGGTTGGCCTCGATCATCTCGGTCTTGGCGCGGGTGGAGCCGGCCACATGCTTGAGCGTGTCGGTGATCAGCGTGCGGTAATCCGCCGCCGTCATCCAGGACTCCTGCTCAAAGGCGCTGATGGCTTCCTTGGCGGACTCGTTGCCAGGCTGCTCCTTCAGGCTGCGCTCAAGGTTGCCGAGATCGGTCAGGCGCTGCTGCAGCAGGGTGACGAAGTCCTCGGTGATCTTGGACTTGAAGTAAAACTTCTCGCAGGTGCGGAAAAACAGGGCGCGCAGGGTTTCAAACTCCTCCTGGCAGGCGGGGCGTTTGCGCGGACCGGCGCTGATCATGGTCGTGAAGGCCTTGCTGGTCTTCTCGTGGATGTCGCGCGCCTGGTCGAGCAGCGGCTTGAGCTTCTTGAAATAGGCGTCCCGTTCGTCCGCCTTGCGGTCGCTGACGAGGCGGTCAAAGCGTTCGACGCCGTTGCACAGGGCTTCGGCAAACTGCAGGTAGGCCTGCCCGATGAAGCCGATGGTATGCAGGCACTGGCGCAGGCTGAGGTCCGCCTTTTCGATGCGCTTGGAGATGTGGATCTCCTGCTCACGGGTGAGCAGCGGCACCTGGCCCATCTGGCGCAGGTACATTCTCACGGGGTCGTCAAACACGTCCAGCTTGGCGGAGGCTGCGTCACGCTCTGCGGTGATGCGCTCCCGGGCGGCGTTGTGGCGTGCGGCGATGCCATCGACGTCGTCGGTGATCTTGATCTCCATCGCACGCAGGCGCGTGATGAGGGCGTCCATCAGGTCCGGGGTGACGAATCCCGCAGGTAGAGCCTCGTTGATGTCGTCCCAGGTCAGATGATCATGCTCCCGTGCGGTGCGGATCAGATCGCGCAGGCGGGCCTGGACATCGGGGGAGTGGATGTCGTCGTGAGTGGTGTTGGCAAAGTGGACGATGCCACCGGCATGGCCGTTTTTCGGCGGGCGTCCCCGGCGGCGTTTGAGAGGCTGGCCATCAGGTCCCACCTGGGTGGCGGGCTGCTCTTTGGGCGGATGAATGCGGGGTCTGCCACGGCCACGTTTCTGCGGTGTGCCTTCATCTTCGGCAGCCGCTGGCTCGCCTGCCTGTCCGGCGGCGTTGCGAGAATGGGATCCGTTGTGTGTTTTTTTGGAGACGGCCATACTTACCTCGGTGGGGGCCTGAACCCGCGACAGTCAGGGGGTGGAAACATT
Organism: Verrucomicrobiota bacterium; assembly: GCA_017301975.1. Lineage (GTDB taxonomy): Bacteria > Verrucomicrobiota > Verrucomicrobiia > Verrucomicrobiales > Verrucomicrobiaceae > Prosthecobacter. The sequence continues at coordinate 93,710 of JAFLEI010000030.1, read as the reverse complement.
CGGGGTTGGTTTCGTACGGTCAAGGCATTCTTTGTGCCTTGCGATGAGTTCTATCTGCTGCTGCTGCAGGCGTTCGACCTCCTCCTTGGGGAGATCGCGCTGGCGCAATTTGGACGCAATGCTCTGGATGAGGTTCTTCATCCGCACGAGCTCCAGCGTGTAGAGGGCGCTTTTCGCATCCTCAAGTCCGCCCGGCAGACGTGGCCGCGCCTGGAGCTGGGCAAAGGCCGCCTCCTCCTGGCGGTCCAGCCCGGCCATGAAGGCAAGCTGTGAGGCCTCCTCCAGCGGATCATGGCGGCTGTGCACCAGCCGGGCCAGCATTTCCGTGCCGGGCACCTCGCGCAGGAGGTCTTCGCAGTCGGTTTCCCGCAGCCAGTACATGATCTCGGCATCGGCCAGGGCCATCTGGCAAAGCGCCAGGGAGGTGCGGTGTTGCGAGGCGAGCAGTTTCTTGGCCTCATCCACCACATTCACGGGGGCGTTTCCGGCAGACTGGCCGCCCTTGGCTTCCTTCGCTGCGCGATTGACCATCGCCGAGAGCTGTTCTTCGGAGATTTCCAGCATCTTGGCCACTTTGTTCACGGCGGTGATGCGCTGGGCCACGCCGCTGAAGATGCTGATCGCTGCCGCCACCTGCTCGGCCATGCGCACGCGCTCCACCATGCCGTCAGATTTGGCGCTGGCCCGGAGGCGGCGGATCTGGTACTCCAGAAAGTCCATGGAGTTCCCCAGCACGTCCTGCAGCGCGTCCTTGCCTTGCTTGCGCAGCAGCGAGTCCGGATCTTCCCCCTGCGGGAGGGAGGCCACCTTCACCGTGAGACCGATGGGGGAGAGGATCTGGAAGGCGCGTTCGGCCGCCTTGTAGCCCGCGTTGTCGGAGTCGTAACAGAGCACGACCTCGTTGCACACGCGCTTGAGCAGCTTGGCGTGGAGTTCCGTAAAGGCGGTGCCCTGGCCTGCCACGACGTTTTGAAAGCCTGCCTCATAGACCATGATCATGTCGATCTGGCCTTCGCAGACGATGGCTTCGCCCGCCTTGGAGATGGCGCGTTTGGAGCGGTCAAAGCCAAACAGCACCTTGCTCTTGCTGAAGAGGGAGGTTTCGGGGGAGTTGAGGTATTTGGCGGTCTTGGCTTCAGGATCGAGGACCCGCCCGCTAAAGGCGATCACATCGCCATGATCGTTGCGGATGGGAAACATCAGCCGGTCGCGGAAGCGCGGGTAGGTGCCCCGGCGGCCTGAATCTTCATCGCTCTGTACAAAGAGCCCGGCCTCCACCAGCACGCTCTCGGGGATTTTGGCCTGCGCGGCCCATTCGCGGAAGAATGCGCCGTGGGGCGGGGCGTAGCCCATCAGCCAGTTTTTCGCCACCTCCGCCTTGATGCCGCGTGACTTGAGGTAGTCACGCGCTGGCGCGGCGATTTTGTGCTTCATCAGAAGCTGGTGGAACCATTCGGCGATCTCGCGGTGCGCCCGCAGGAGCAGGCTGCGGTGCTTGGCCTCCGCCTCGGCATTGGCATCCCAGACTTCTTCCTCGATGCGGATTCCAGCGGCATCCGCCAGGCGTTTGACCGCCTCCACGAACGACAGGCCGTCATGCTCCATGACAAAACGGATCGCGGTGCCGCCCGCACCGCAGCCGAAGCAGTGGTAGGTGTTGCGGGAGGGGCTGACATTGAAGGAGGGGGTTTTCTCGTTGTGAAAGGGGCACAGGCCGAGGAAGTTCGTGCCCGCCTTGCGCAGCTTCACGGAGCGGCCCACCAGCGCCACGATGTCTGTGGCGGCGATCACTTGCTGGATGGTTTCTTCCGGGATGCGGGACATGGCGGGTGCAGAAAGTGTGGAGGGGGGGCGAACTCGCAACTGCTGATGCAAAGGAGGCGGTCAAATCTCGCCTATCAAGGGGAGCATGGAAAAAGGGGGCATGGCAGTCTCTGAGCGGCTTCAAAACCGGCGTCTTTATTCATGATAAAGAAAAGGATGATCTTAGATCTCCTTCAAAATTTACTAACGAACAAGCCATTAACCAATGGCACTGAATGAGTGGGTTAGCTCAAAGTAAGCAATAAGTTCAGATAATTATCCATTAATGCGGTCACGCATTAATTCGACCCTCAAATCACCCATCCTCATTCACCCATTTATGCATTTGTCCATCGCTCTGATGAACTGGCCAGGCCGTTATTTCGGCCGGCTTTTTGCTGCGCGTGAACAAGGCGGATTTTTTCCCGGAGTGAAGGCCAGTGGTGGCAGTGGGCGGGGCGGGAAGACAAGCCCTGAAGGGTCTCTGGCATGGGTGCCACTGACTGGGGAGAAAATTGGATAACCCGCTGGGACTCAGAACCATTTCATCGTTGTTAAATATGAAAATACTACGTCAACATCGCAAACTTCTCGGCTGGTTCATGACATGCCTGATGGCAGTCTGGTTGCCTGGACCTTACGCGCATGCTGCCACGGGCATCTGGATTGAAGACCAGAGCGGTACTTTGACCTGGCAGGATTTCACCAACTGGAATGGCGGCCTCATTCCTGGTTCTGCGATCGGCGACACCGCGAATTTGAATCTCAATTTTCTAGGCAGCCAGTTTATCGGTCTGAATGATCCACTTACACTGGGAACCTTGAACATTGGCGATGTGAGCGGAGGATCGAACCTGGTGCTGACACCGGGTGTCAATGGCACCCTCAGCTTGAACAACGGTGCTTCAGCCGTGATCAACAAGATCGGTGAAGGAACGGCGGCCATTCTGGCCAATGTCGGGCTGCAAAGTCAACTGACCCTCAATGTGGGCCAGGGCATCCTCGTGCTGGGTGGCATTGTGGACGGTGTGAACGGATTCACCAAGAATGGCGATGGCACCCTGGTGCTGCGTGGCGCGAATAATTTTACCGGAGTCAACATCCTCAACGGTGGGATCACCCTGGTTTCGCCAGTGGGCAACGATTTGTCGGCGCTTGGTGCGTCGAGCAACTACCTGCAGGGCACCTTTGTGAACTCAGGTGCGACGCTGGCATTCAACAATGACATGGGTGGCACCTTGAACGGTGGCACCGTGGCAGGCAACGGCGGGACCAGCCTCAACAACGAGCCTCTTTTCATCAATGGCCAGGGCTTCCGCAATCTGGGTGCCTTGCGAAGCATTCTTGGGCGTGAAAGCAACCAGGTCACCGGCACCGTCACCCTGCTCGGCGCTGCGCGTGTTCAGAGCGATCTGAACACTTTCAGCCTGACTGGCAATGTGATCACCAACGACAATGAACTCCGCATCGGCGGCGCGGGCTTCACCTCCATCACCGGTGCGGTGGCAGGCTCGGGTGAGATCATCCATTATGGCGTGAGCGGCTTTCGCATGCAGAACGTCACGACCGCGCAGAACTTCACTGGCACCATCACCTCGCTGCTGGGGGACATCCGTGCGGATGCCGGCGTTGGGAGCCAGGCTGCCAACACCAATCCGTATGCCAAAATCTCCGCCTTGAATCTGCGGAACTCCTGGCTGCGTCTGGTGTTCGGAAACGGCAACGGGGCGCCCACCACAAGTGACAAGGCTGACAGCCGCTTCTCCACGACGGCTCCCATCAGCATGATGTCCAGCCAGATTTACATCGAAAACGCGGGATTTGGCACGGGCACCAACCTCTTCAATTATGCGGTGGCGCAGACCTTGGGGACCACGACTTTGCTCAGCGGTGCCAACCGCATCGGCTATCGTTCGGCCAGCGCCACAGGCAGCATCGCCCTGACACTGACGGACATCTTGAAGCCGAATCAAGGCACCACGATGGAGCTGTTTGTGGACAGCCTTGTGGGTGACGCATTGGGCCTCTCCGCACATCACAAAATTCTCAACACCGCCCTGGAGACTGCCGGCTCGAACGTGAACTTTATCGGTGGCTGGGCCTATACCGCAGGTGGCACGGCCAATCCTGAGTTCCTCAAGTACATCACCGCCGGCAACGGGGGCTTTGGTTACACGGCCCTCGTGGCGGCAGACTATGCGGTCAACACCGCCGTGGGCACCTGGTCTTCCGGACAGAACATCAAGCTCAGCGCCGCCGCCACCCTGGGTGCAGGTGTCACCACCATCCAGTCGCTGAACCTGCAGAGCGCCACGGGATTCACGCTCGGCGGGGCGGCGGGTTCCACGCTTGTCATTGATTCAGGCGGCATCCTCACCAGCCTGGCCACCCACACGATTTCCGTTCCCACCATCACGGCCGGTGCGGGCAGCAACTACGAGCTCTACGACATCGCCTGGTCCACCAATGTGATTTCATCAGTCATCGCCGACAATGGAGCCAATTCGGTTTCGCTGGTCAAAAATGGCGGGGGCACGACCTCCTTCTTTGGGGCGAACACCTACACCGGCACGACCTACCTTAACGAGGGGATGTTCCGTGACGTGATCGGTTCCCTGACCACAGCGCTGGGCTCCGGCAACTTCAACATGTCCGGTGGTCCCAACACTCAGTCGACGTATGAAACAGACCGCGACTTTACCCGTGCGCTCGGCTCGGGGGCGGGACAGGTGCAGATCACCGGTGGTGGTGGCGCGGGCGGCGGCAGCACGGGTTTCTCCGCGTTTGGGGCACCCATCAACGTGAATTTTGGCGGAGCAGGTGACACGGTTGTCTGGGGCAGCACCTATTTCAACCCCGGCATCTTCACTTTGAACGGGGGCAATGCCACGCATGTGGTCACCCTGGTCAACGATCTCGATCTGGGCGGTGAACAACGCTACATCCGCCTGGATGGCAGCGCCTCCGCCGGGAACCGGGCGGTCATCGGCGCCATCTCCGGGGACATCTTCAACGGCGGCATCGTGAAACGCGGTGGCGGTGTGCTGATGTTCGACAATGCCAAGTCTTATGAAGGCACGACGATTCTGCAGGAAGGCGAGCTCTGGCTGCGCGGCAATGGAACGGCGGGCGCCAATGTGATGGGCAATGACATCCTGATCAATCAGGGGTCGCGCTTGAAACTGGACGGTCCTTCGAACGTCGGTTCCAATCAGATGATCGCCTTGCAGAACGGTGATGATTTAACACCCGCCGCCATCGCCTTCGGGGCGGGATATGGCACGGGCAGCGACATCAATTTCAGCAGCCTGACCCTCAGCGGTGGCGTTGTGCAGACGGGGCCTAACAGCATCGTCATTGCCAACCAGCAGGCGGACAACAGCCGCCAGAATCGTGTGGCCGTCCAGATCAGCGGCAACAACAACTTTCAGGCGGACCTTCCCGGCCTGATCAAAGCCGTGGCTCCTGACGTGCAGGTGTGGTTTGGCGCGGACACCGGCAATGGCACTTATACAGGAACGACGCTCAGCACCACCGGCCGCAACAAAACCGGCGGCCTCGAGGCGTTTCGCCTTGGCTCCGGTGGTGGTACGCTCACCATTGCAAATGCCAATGTGCTGAACGGCAACTTCCCGCTGTTTATTGGCGCGGAAGATCAGACGGCGCGCACCAACATCGGGGGGGTGGTTTACATCCCCCTGGCGCAAAATTACAGCGGCAGCGTGACCATTGGCAGCGGTGGCATTTTGCATGTGGGCAGCAACGGGGCGCTGAGCTCCGCCAACAATGTGCTCAATCTTCGCGGCGGTGAACTGCGCGTGGAGATCGCCGATGGTCTTTACGGCGGCACGGAAAACCAGTACGCCTCCCGCATCCTCGACATCCAAGGGGCCAACGGCGTTCTGCGTACTTCCGCTCTCAGCGGCGGCGGCTACGCCGTGGTCAATTTCGACCAGTTTCAGTTCACTGAGACCGGTGCGGATCGTGCGCTTGTCGTCTCCAACCTGGGTTCGGTTTTCACGGACGTGCATGTCAACACCATCGTCATGCCCAACGCCGCGCGTACGGTGTACTTGGATGTCGGTGTGGACAACAGCTATCAGGCCGGGGCAGGCATGCTGACGGTGGATGGCGTCATTGCTGATCAGGCCACGGGCGTGCAAAGTCTGCGCAAACGCAACGGCGGCGTGCTCATTCTTAATGCTGACAACACTTATGATGGGACGACCACACTGGAGCAGGGCAGGTTGGTGCTGACCCACACCGGAGCGGCCGGCAATGCGGGATCCATCATCGACATGGCCACCAATGGTTCTCGTTCTTCAGGCCTTGAGTTTCGAATCAATGGCACTGGGCCGTTTCTGTTCGACAATGCCGTGACCACCTCCGGCGGGGACAACGCCAGCACACGCATCATCATTGTGGGAGCTGCAGGTCCCGGCTCCCAAAATCAAGAGGTGCAGATTTCTTCGCTCACCATCGGGCACGCGGGGTCGTTCACGACGGATGGCACGGGCAGCAGTGCTCTTTGGTTCGACGGTTACAATGGTTACCGCACCACGGTGAACGGTGCCGTCACTTTGAACCGCAGCATTGTTTTCCGTACGCGTGGCGCTTTGACGACGTTTGATGGCGTGGTTTCCGGGGCTGCCGGCAACGCCTTGGAAAAATCTGAGCAGGGCACCCTGTGGCTCAACGGCAACAACAATTATCTGGGCTCCACCACCATCTCCAACGGTTATCTGGTGGCGGGGAATGACAACGCCTTTGGCAGCGCCACTTCGGACATCACCTTCCGCGGCACCGCTTTTTCGCAGATCCTCGCTGCCGGAGCCCGCACGATCTCCCGCAACTTCATCAACACCGCCACCGGCAGCACGCAGACCCTCGGCGGTCTGGACGCCGGAGCGAAGATCTTCAGCGGCAACCTCAATCTCTCCACACTCGGCATGAACCTGGCGGCTGTCAGCGGCGGGGATGTGACCTTCAGCGGCACCATCAGCGGTGCTGGCACCGGCGGCATCAACAAGGTGGGCACCGGCACGGTGATCCTCAATCCTGGCACCGGCAACACCTTCACCGGCGGTGTGACGGTCAGCCAGGGCACGCTGATCGGCTACGCCAAAGCGGGCGGCAACCCCTTTGGCACCAACAACGCCTTCAACGTGGCCAACGGCACGCTGCGCCTGAACAACTTTACCGCCGCAGTCAACACCACCTCAAGCACGGGGGCGCTGACCATCAGCACTGGCAATGCAGCCCTCATTGTGGACAACACCGGGGGAACCAGCACCACGCTGGGCTTTGGCTCGCTGGCACGCAGCAACAACGCGACCTTTACCCTCAAGGGGATCACCACCGACATTGGCACGGCCGGGAATGAAAAGATCAGCTTTACCTCAGCGCCAGCCGTGCTCAACGGCACCATCGGCACCTGGGCGGTGATCCAGGGCGCCGGCGCGAACAACGCGGGCACCTACGCAACGATGAGCGGCAGCAATGTGGTCGCGGCGACGTATGGCGGCACGGGAGATCTGGATCTGGCAGCGGGATCGACGCAGTTGTTTGACGCCACCGGCGTGGGCGGTTCGCTGACGGCCGACCGCAGTGTGTATGCGTTCCGCACCGATTCGGACATCAGTTTGGGAGGGGCCACCCTGAATGTGGGAGCGGCCAACTCGAGCACGCTGGGACAGGCGGGGATCATTCTCAACAGCGGGGCGGACATGGCCGTGGGAACCATTAATTTTGGCACCAACGCGTTGAATGTGTATGTGGAAGACGCCGCCACCCCGTCGGCGCTCTACGTGTCGCTGACGAACTTCCGCAGCAACGTGAACAACACGCTGAGCACGAGCAATGTGGCGGCGCCGGCGGTGCTGGTGAAATTTGGTGAGGGGACGCTGGAGCTGTACGAAGCGAACACGTTCCAGGGGAACGTGCAGGTGAACGCGGGCACGCTGAGCCTGATGGCGGCCAATGTGATCCCGACGTTTGGGAATCTGAACGCGGTGACGGGATCGATTGTGACGATCCAGCCGGGAGCGACGGTGCTGCTGAACGGCAACAACCAGGAGTTCGGCAATCTGTCGGGAACGAGCGTGGTGAGCCCGGTTTTGAGCACGGGTGGAACGCTGAATTTCGGCAGCAAGCCATTGGGCGCTGCGACAACCTTGATCGTGGGTCGGGAAGGCAGCAACCAGACGTTCTCCGGACAGATCATTGGTGATGCGAATTCAGTGCTGACCAAGGTGGGTGGCGGGCGTCTGATCTTGAACAACTGGGATACGGCAGCGCCGAATTCGCTGGGCACCTTGGACATCGCGCAGGGAACCGTGCAAACCTGGCTCAATGATCAGTCATGGGCCACGCCCACCGGGTTTGCTTCGGCGGTCACCTCTGACACCAACATCCTCCTGCGCGGGGGCTCATGGGAGGCGTTCATCAATGGAGATCAGACCGGCAACGCCCAGAACATCTACCTGGGCTACAGCGTCATCGTCCAAGGTGGAAATTCGACCTTGAACACCAACCGCTGGCAGGGCGGCGCCGCCAACAAGGCGCTTATCTTTAACAATCTGAGCCTGGACAAGCAGTTGCTGCTGGTGACGGGCGGCAACGCCATCTATCCTCGCTTTGACGGCACCATCACCCTCAATGCCAATGGCCGAATCCAAACCGACGCCCCGCTGCTGCTGGCAGGAACGATCACCGGCAACTACTCGCTCGAAAAGCGCGGCGGCAGCAATCTGGAGATCGGTGGTGACAACAGCGCTTGGAACGGCGGTTTGGTCATCACAGACGGCTATGTGCTCTTCAACAATCGTGGTACGGACGACATTCGTTATCCCGGCACCACCTTTGTTCCGAGTGCCACCGCCAATGCCGGCACGGGAGACATCGTGCTGAATCGGAGTTCCGCCCTCCGCCTGAACGCCCCCTCCAACATCCTTTCCGCTCAGGGCCAGCGGGTGCAGACCTTTGCCAATGAAACGGTCAACAGCCTCCGCATCGACCTGGGAACGGACACCGCACTGACCAATTACAGCATTCGTTCCACCACCAACGGCAGCCTGGGGTTGAACCTCAGTGAAGGCCATTGGACCACGGCCATTGACCAGTCGAAGCTTGGCAATGGCAAATGGGGCCTCAGTGCCGTCACCAACACCTATTACACCGCTGAGACGCTCGGTGCGGGCGTTGACAATGTGTATCGTTTTGGTGGCTACAACGGAGCGACTCTCGCCATCACCGGCACCGGGGCGCTCTCTGGCACCGCGTCTGTGGACGTCGGTCGTTCCAGTGTGCTGGCAGGGGGGAATCCTGGTTATACCGAGGCTGTCGTCCGTTTCTACGGCGACCAGACCTACACCGGAGCCACCAACATTTATCGCGAAGCGGACACCGGCACCATTGGTGCCATCCTTGAGATCACCGGCAACAGCGCATCCTCTGTCTTCAATGTGTATGGACGTCTGACCCTGCGGGGAGACGGCCGGGTGACGAATGATGCGGGGGACCAGGTCAATGTGGTGAACCTCATGCCCGGCGGCAACCTGCGGCTGGATTACAGCATGGACGTGAATGACAATTTCATCATTTCCCGCCTCGATAACAGCAACCTGGGGCTTGGGACCGATGAGAACAAATGGAGCGACACCCAAGGCATGCTGCTGAACGGCGCCGGCCTCAACCTGATCAACAGCAGCGGCAGGGTGAATGAGGAAACGGTCGGCCAGATCACCATCCAAGGCGGAGCGAGCATCGGCCTGGAGCGCAATGGCACCAATGGACAGATCGTGCTGAGGACCTCCGGCATCACCCGCATCGGCCAGGCCACTTTGGGACTCCGGCCTACAAGCAGCGCCGCCGAACTCGGGTCCATCAATCTGCAGTCGGCGAAGTTTTTCCTGACGGGGGGCGCGCCAGTGCTCACCAACGGCATCGTGGCACCCTGGATGTATGATGCCACCAGCCTGAGCTACCTTAGCTACAACAACGACACCGGCTTTGTGGATGCAGCTTATACGGCGACCGGCAGCAATGCCGCATTCTTCACCGGGCTGAACAGCACCTCCATCGCCTGGTACAATGCGGCGGCCAACACCACTCTTTCGGGCGTGGCCAACGCGTATGCCATGCGCATCACCGGCACCTCCACTCTGACGGGTGGCGGCATCAATATCTGGAGCGGCGGTCTTCTCACCAATGGTGCGGTCACCTTGAGCTCCTCCACTCCGCTTTACTTTGGGGACGGAACGACTCCGACCGAAGGCATCATCTATGTGGCAGACTCCTCGCTGGTGCTCAACGGCGTGGTGACCGCCAGCAACCTGACTTACGGCGGGCCGGGATTCCTGCAACTGACCAACGCCGCCAACGCCATCAGCGGCACCATCCAGATGAACGGTGGTCTGCTCTACATTGACGGCAACGGCGCACGTGGAACGGCCGGCGAGATCATCATGTCTGCCGATTATTTGAACAACAACAATGGCAGCCAGATGCCAAGCCTGCGTCTTCGCCACAACAGCGCCACCACCACCTACTCCGGCCTGACCGTCACCGTGGCGCAGGATGTGGCGCGGGCGGAAATTTATGCGGAACGCTACTCCGGAACGAGCACCACCGCGACGGTGCAGTTCCAGAATTTGAATGTGCTCGGCACCTCCGGTCCGGGGGGCACACTGCTCAATTTATACAACAGCAACTCCAACATGGACGTGCTGGGCACGACCTTGCTCGGTGGCACCAGTGCCATTGCCATCAACGTCAATGGCAATACCTGGCGTCTGGCGGGAACCGTCACCTCCAGTGCCGCCATCTCCAAGTGGGGCGGCGGTGTGCTGCGGCTCGATGGCAACAACGACGCCACGCTTTCCAGCACCATCACCGTCAACGCCGGTGAACTGCGGCTCACCGCCGGGAACGTGGCAGGTTTCGACTCCCAGGCTGAGGGCACGGGATCTCTCATCATGAACAACGGCACGCTGCGGCTGGCGGCGCAGAACACCGGAACGACCAACTCCACCACGACCTTCTTCAACAGCCTGGGCCAGAACATCACGATCGCTGGTCGCACCTCAATTGTTTACGACCGCAATGGCGGCACGCCCGCCTCCGGTTCCGGTGGTGCGACCATCGGTGCTGCAGGCCTGGAGTTCATCACCCAAAACAGCGCGACGATTCTTTTTGACCCGGTCTCCTTTGGTGACCATCTGCGTATCAACAGCGAACTGGTGGTCACTGACATGCCGTTCTTCCGTATCCCGGATGCAAGCCTGATCATCAACAACATCGTCCGTGGCAACGGCACCCTTACCAAGGGGGATTCCTATTTGATCACGTTCAATAACAATGCAGCCAACCTGAACTGGACCGGCGGCTTCATCTCCTTGCAAGGCTACAGCCGCGTCACCCAGAGCGCCACGAACTTCACCTTCGGCTCGGGACCGGTCATCAATGGACCGACTTCAACGCTCTCGCTCAACTCCCTCAACAACATCGCCGGGAGTGCTGTGACCAGCTTCAGCAGCGGTTACACCACCCCGACCATTCTGGCGATTTCCCAGTCCTCCCTGTTCACCACGGCGAACCTGAATGCGCTCTTCCCGTATGCCAACAACACCAGCCGTGCAGGAGCGGGCGGCATGCTGGCCTTCGACGGCGCAGGCACGGTGGGGACGGCTTTTGACCAGTCTGCCTTCCAGGATGGCTACTGGAGCCTCGGCGCCGTCATCGCCGGAGCCACCTACAACGGCAATGCCGGATCGCTGCTGCCAGGTGCGGAAGGTGTCTACCGTATCAGCGGTGTGGCCGGCCTCACCCTTTCTCCTGCGACGGCTGGTTCGATCCTCTTCACCGGATCCAACAAGGTTCTCTACGGCAAGGCAGATGCCTGGAATGCGGCCGGATACAACGCCACGATCGCCATCTTGGGCAACAATCTCGACGCTGACTATACAGGGGGCACCACCATCACCCGTGGTCGCGACATCGGCGGCGGCTGGTATCAGGGAGCCATCCGTGTCGATGGTGGCAACCCGACCGTCAGCACCTACCGCACACCGCTGGGCACCGGCCAGGTGGACAACTATGGGCATCTGCGTTTTGCCGGGGCTAACAGCGGTTTGGTCAATGCAGCCGGGGACAACTACACCTCGATCATCACTCATGCGGGCAGCCGAATTACTTTTGACAACCGCACCGCGTTTGTGAATGCAAGTGCTGAAGGACGTTATGACGACCAGGCATCGCTGACCTTGAATTCCTCGAATCTGCAGATTCGCGGGACGAACAACATCAACACCGCCGCCACCAATCTCGAAACCATCGGAATCCTGAACATTTTCGGTGGCTCGGCAATCCGTCTTGACCGTGAGGGCACAGGTTTTGCAGGTCTGGCGGTCGCTGACATCGTGCGTGGCACCACGGACGGCCGCTACGGCACGCTGACCATCAATCACAACACCGGCCTGCTCGGCGCGAACACCGCCGCTGGCGGTGTGAACAACACGGAAGTCATCTGGCTTACGGGAGGAGGCTCCATCCCGATGACCAACAACATGGTTGATCCGTGGATCATTGACCGCAACGCCGACCAGTTCCTCAAATACGACAGCACCAACGGCCTGCAATTGATCACCGAAGGCTCAGCGCCGGCGAATTACCTCAACCCGGCGGCCGCCACCACCACCCTCAACTCAAGCGTGGTTCTGCTCAATGACGGCACGGAAATTCTCGACCTGGGGGCCGCCACGGGCACTCAGACGCTCGGCATGAACCTGGATGTCTATGCCCTGCGTGTGAACCGCAACCTCAATGGCAGTGCGGACGGTACAGCCACTCAGATCACCGTGGAAAGCGGAGGTCTTATTTTCACGGGAGGAGTGGCACCCAACAACGTATCCCCGCTCATCAGCACTGATCTTTACTTTGGCCCGGGCGGGGGCGGTGAGGCGCTCATTTATGCCCGTCAAAACACCGGCCAGATCGATGGAAGAATCTTCGCCAGCCAGGTGACCAAGTTTGGTTCCGGCTTCCTCAACATCAACAGCGATCAGAAGCAGTTCTCCGGCACCTGGGTCATCAATGAGGGCGGCATTCAGTTCCTCACACCTGACTCTGTCGGCAACGTTGCAAACCAGATCGTTTTGAACGGTTCTGTGATGAGTGATGACGATGACCGTCAGGATGGCGGAGCCTCCATCCTGTTCACTGAACTGCGCTACAACTATAACAGCGCAACTCCTGACCTGTTCACCTGGGGTGGTGGCAAGATCACCTCCTGGGACAACAACTTGATCCGTACGGTGACAGCTTCGGATCGCAACCAGTTGATCCCTGACATTGATCTGAAGACCACCGGGGCAGCATCCAATCCGTTGCAGCCAGGCCTGATCCGTTTCCAGGTGGATGGCGCTCGCAGCACTCTCTTCACGGGCATCGTCACCCTCTTCGACAACTACAATGTCAACGTGGACGCCACCAGTTTTGGAACCGGCAGCACCACAGGGGTCCAGTTTGGTTCGATCAACAACCAGGGGTTGTATGATGTTTACAAAGCTGGCGATGGTGTCCTGAGCCTGGGCGACAATTCCGCCTCCTTTACCGGCAACCATTTCTGGTATGTCGATGAAGGTGCCGTGCGTGTCCGCGACAATGGAGCCTTTGGTGCCGCAGGCAACACTGCCGTCATCAGCCAAGGCGGCGCTTTGGAAATTGCCGTGGCTGGATTCAGCCCGCTGGCAACGCTGGACCAGCGTCCGGGTTCCATCGAACGCTGGGCTGTGGATGGAGCGCGCAGTGGCACCGTGAACATGGGAGCAGGAGTCCATCTCCAGATCTTCAGCAACCAGACCGGCAACCAGACCATCAACATGAACGGTGGTTCCCTCATGGGTTATCTGCCCACAGATTACGATCAAGTGGGGGTCATCCACACGCTTGGCAGTGGTGTCACCCTCAATCTTCAGGCCGACTCTTATCTGGGCCAGCCGTTCCCGGCCAGCGAAACGGTCATCTATGACATGGGCAAGCAGAACTCGATCATGGGCGGCAATCCCAATGATCTCGCCCTGCGCGGTTCCTACCTTCAGATCGATGGTGTCATTTCAGGGAACTTTGGCCTGACCAAGCTTGGTCAGGATGTGATTCTGCTCAACGGTGCCAACACCTACACGGGTGCCACCACGGTCAGGAATGGCATCCTTCAGATTGGTCGTCACAACAGCCTGAACACGAGCACAGCGTTGGTTATGAACGGCAGCGCGGGCCAGTTTGACCTGAACGGCTACAATCAGGAGGTGGCTTCACTCAGCGGCCCTGCAGGCAGCATCAACAACGGTGCTTTTGATTACAACACGCTCACCGTCAATCAGTCCGGTGACACCACCTACGGCGGCACTTTGGACGGCAATGTGACTCTCTCCAAGACAGGCGCTGGAACCCTGACGCTGCTTGGAGGCAATACGAACCGTGGCGGCACCGTCGTCAATGCGGGTACGCTGGCGCTGGGCGCGGCGGCCACTGTCAGCGGCACCAATGCATCCTTGACCGCCAATGGCGGCACCTTGGATCTGGGCGGCACCAGCCAGACCGTTGGCAAGGTCACCATCGCAGGCGGCACCATTGCGAACGGTTCGCTGGCGGGCAGTTCCTATGATGGACAGAGCGGCACGGTGAGCGCTGACCTTACAGGCACAGGCGCACTGACCAAGACCAGCAGCGGAGTTCTCAAGCTGTCAGGTTCCAATTCCTACACCGGCGGGACGAACGTCCAGGAAGGTGAACTGGATCTGGATGGAACCACTCAGAACGTGGGTGACCTTGTTCTTGCCGGTGGCATCATCAGCAACGGCACGCTCAATGCCACCTCCTATGATCTTCGTCAGGGCACCATCAGCGCCAGTTTGACCGGGGCTGTCTCTGTCAACAAGACCACCGGCGGGCTGGTGGCTCTCACCGGCAGCAATTCCTACACCGGCGCCACCAACATCCTTGCGGGCGTGCTGGTGTTCGGCTCCGCCGCTTCGCTTCCCGGATTCCCCACACCTGCGGCGATCAATGTCTCCAACGGAGCCTTCCTGTCCTTCCGTGCTGGCGGGGCGGGTGAGTGGACCACGGCGGACATCAACACCGCCATCGGCGCGGCGAATTTCAGCCCCTCCGGCGGCATTGGCTTTGACGTCACTGGCACCAACGAGTTCACCTATGGCAGCATCATCAGCGGCGGCAAATCCGTCCTGAAGTCAGGTGCGGGCACGCTCACACTCACCGGTAACAACACCTATACCGGCGCCACGATTGTGGCAGGGGGTACCTTGAAGGTGGGCAGTGACGACAACACCATCTTTGGCACCGGCAATGTGATCGTTGCGGCGGGCACGCTGGACCTGAACGGCTTTGATCTGCGTCTGGGCGGTCTGGCCCTTGGCGGCGGCCCCGCCGGTTCCACGGCCACGGTGAACGCGGGCAATAATCTGCTGACACTGGGCGGCAACATCACCTATCTGGCAGAGAACAATCCGAATGGCGCGACCATCACCGCCAGCGTCCTGGATTGCGGCCTCAGTCTCGGAGGAGTGACCCGCTACATCACGGTGGGAGATTCTTCTGCTGCTGCGTTGGACCTGACGATTAATGCGATCATCGTCGATGGCATCGCTCCTGCCGGCATTGTCAAGCTGGGCAGCGGCACGCTGGCCCTCACCGCCGCCAACACCTTCAGCCGTGCAGTTTACGTGAATGAAGGCGTCTTGAGTGTGAGCAGCATGGCAAACCTCGGGACGGCTGCGGCAGTGAATCTTGCTGCGACTCTTCAGGTGACTGGCTCCACCGCGCTGAATTTTGACAAAAACATTCTGCTCACTGGCAATGGCACCCTTGAGGTCGCCAACGCGGCGGGCGTCACGATGAACGGCGTTATCTCCGGGGGCTACGGTGATAATTTCACTGTGACTGGTGCTGGCAATCTCACCCTGGCCTCGGCGAACACCCTCACCGGTATCACCACGGTCAGCGGAACAGGCAGTTTGATTCTTGGCAATGGCGATGCGCTTCAGTTCAGCACGCTCAATTCCAGCGGCAATGTGGTGTTCTCCAGCACGGCGGGCGGTGTCTTCACCCTCGGTGGTCTGACGGGCTCCGCTAACATGGTGCTTCAAGACAATGCGGCAGGTGCCATCAACCTCCGGATCGTTGGCAACGGCACCACCTACACGGGCGTGCTCTCCGGCACGGGTGGGCTGACCAAACTGGGCCAGAACAGCTTGATCAATCCGACTAAAATCACCAATTCGACCTTTACCATCGGTGCAGCCCAGACCTACACCGGGGCCACCACCCTGACGGGTTCTGTTTCAGCTCCCATTGGCAGCGGGAACTCTGCCAACGCGCTGATTCTCGACTTCGCCAATGCCGCCGCCCCGGCCACGAACCTCATTTCCAGTTCTTCGGCGCTGGTCTTCGGCGGTGTCAGTCAGACCAACGGTGGTACACTCCAGTTGAATGGCAAGGCTTCCACGGCAAACAGCCAGACCTTTGCCAGCACGCTGGTGGATCAGGGATCCTCCTTCATCTACATGAACCAGGGCACGGCCACCTCACTCAGCCTGGCCCTTGGCGCCATCACCCGCACTGCGGGAAGCACCCTTGATATCGCTCTGCCTGCGGCAGGCACGGTCTCCGGCAGCTACTCCCTCACCAATGGCATTCTGGGAGCCTGGGCCACCATCAGCGCACCAGCCACGGCGGGTGCCGCGGCTGACTGGGCCACGATTTCCGGGGGCAACCTCGTCGCCTACACGGCTTACACCGACATCACCAGCACCGGAACCACTCTGGCGAACAACGCCGCGAACAACGTCCGCATCAATGCAGGTGGCACAGCGACCACGACGAACCTTTCGGCCGGAACCACGGACATCAACACGTTGCTCGTCAAGGCCACCAGCACCGCCAACTCCACCTTGAACATTGGCGGCGGCAACACCCTGCGTCTGGGTGCTGTCGGCGGTGTTTTGCTGGCCAGCGGGGCAGGGAATCTCTACATCGGCAGCCCCATCGGTGCTGCCACCACCACAACTTATGTCGGCAACACTGGCAACACCTACCTGACCTCCACCACTGGCAGCATCACAGCAGGTGGCGCGAATGACACGGCGGGCGAGCTGATCTTCACCAACTCCACTCCGAATTCCAACAGCGCACAGGTGCTCACCATCAATGCCGCCATCGTTGATAACGGTTCGGGTTCAGTTTCGGTGACCTACTCCGGCTGGGGCAAAAAAGAAGTCAACGGCATCAACACCTACACCGGTGGCACCGTGATTGATCTCGGCCAGGTGTATGTGCGCAACAATGTGAGCCCCTTCGGCACGGGGGCTGTGACCATCAAGGATGGCGGACAGGTCTTCGCCCAGGACACGATCCTCACCAACGATTTCTTCCTCTCCAGCGCCGCCACCATCCAGGGGGCGGGCCTTGGCGGCATGCGCCTGGACAATGCCGTTGCCACCGGCACCATCACCCTCGTCAATGACGCGCAGATCAGCACCGCCAACTACGGTATTTTCACAGGCCAGATCACCGGCGGCGGCGCGCTGCTGAAACTCGGCAACGGCACCACGATCCTGACCAATGCCACCAACAATTACACGGGCGGCACAGTGGTGACCGGCGGTGCTCTCATCCTTCGCGGCAATGCCGTTTTGGGTGCCAACGTGGCAGGCAATGATGTCCTCGTCAGCGGCGCCTACAGCACGGCGGGTGCCCTGACCTTGAATGCACCGTCCAGCATCGGCGACAATCAACGCATCACTCTGGGGCTGGCTGCTCTGGGAGACCTGAACAGTGCGGTCGCCATCGGTTTTGGTGCAGGCTATGGCGATGGCAGCGGTATTCGCTTCCTTAGCCTGGAATCCACTTCTGGTACGGCTCTGGGCGGCAACAACATCTACCTCAGCAGTTTCATGCCCGGACTGGCGGGCCGCGTGGCCATTCACCTGAGCGGCAACATGAACTTCTCCACGGATGTGGCGGCCGAAATCGCCGCCCTCTCGCCCAACACCCAGGTCTGGCTGGGGGCCAACACCGGGAACGGCGTCTTCACAGGGAGCGCCTTCTCCGCCACCAATGGAGCTCTTCGCCTGGGTGCGGGCGGTGGCACCATCACGATCAAAAACGCCAACGTTCTCACCGGCAATGTGCCGTTGATCATTGGTTCTCCGGACAACAACGGGCGCGCCAATCTCGGCGGCATCGTTTACCTGCCGCAGGCCCAGAATTACAGCGGCAGCGTCACCATTGGTTCCGGCGGTGTGCTGCAGGTGGGAAGCAACGCCGCTCTCAGCACGGGCGATAACAACGTTTACCTCATGGGCGGCGAGCTTCGTCTGGACCTGGCGCAGGGCACCTACGGCCAGACGGACACACAGTACGCGGCGCGCAATCTGCTGGTGGTGGGTGGCAACAGCGTCATTCGCACCTCACCGCTCACTGGCGGGGCCTACAGCGCAGTGCAGATCAATGACATCGCCCTCTACGACGCCAGCCGTGTGCTGACGATCGGCACCGTAGGCACCATCTTCACCAACCTGGTGGTCAACAACATCACGCTCAACAACAACACCACGGCTGCCATTGACCAGTATCTGGATGTCGGAGTGGACAACAGCTTCCAGACTGGGGCCGGCGTGCTCACCGTCAATGGTGTCATCAGCCAGACAGGTCCGGCAGCTGTCAATCTCCAGAAGCGCCAGGGCGGCGTGCTCATTCTGAACAGCGACAACACCTACGACGGCAGCACCAACCTGCAGCAGGGACGGCTGGTGCTTGGCAACGTGGGGGCCGCCGGTGATGCCGGCAGCACGATCAACATGGCCACCAACAATGACCGACGCTCCGATCTCGAATTCCGCTTGAATGGCACGGGTCCGTTCGTGTTCAACAACATCATCAACACCACGGGCGGCAATGACAACAGCACGCGTGTGATTGTGGTGGGTGCGACCGGACCCGGCTCGGAAAATCAGCTGGTGAAGATTCCCACGTTGATCATCGGCCACGGCGGCACCTTTGGTCTGGACAGCGGAGTCAGCAGCTCGATCTACTTTGACGGCTACAACGGCTACAAGTTGGAGATCACCGACTCGGTGGTGCTCAATCGTGACATCAACCTGCGCACCCGCGGTGCCTTGGTGACGATCAGCGGCGTGGTGTCCGGGGATGTGGCCAATGATCTCAACAAGCAGGAGCAGGGTACGCTCTGGCTCAGCGGCAACAACACCTATGCCGGCGACACCTACATTTCCAACGGCTACCTGGTGCTGGGGAATGACAATGCGCTGGGCACGTCTTCCAATGCCGTGACCTTCCGCATCAACAACGCCTTCTCGCAACTCCTGCTGAGCGGTGTGGGACGCACGCTGGCGCGTAACATCATCAACAGTTCCACCGGCGGCACGCAGACCATCGGCGGTCTGGACGCCGGAGCAAAGTTCTTCAGCGGCAACCTCAACCTCTCGGCGCTCGGGATCAACCTGGCGGCTGTCAGCGGCGGGGATGTGACCTTCAGCGGCACCATCAGCGGCGCAGGCGCCGGCGGCATCAACAAGGTGGGCAGCGGCACGGTGATCCTCAATCCTGCCACCGGCAACTCCTTCACCGGCGGTGTGAAGGTCAGCCAGGGAACTTTGGTCGGTTACGCCAAAGCGGGCGGCAACCCCTTTGGCACCAACAACGCCTTCAACGTGCTCAACGGCACGCTGCGCCTGAACAACACCACCGGCGCAGTCAACACCACCTCAAGCACGGGGGCGCTGACGATCAACACCGGCAATGCAGCCCTCATTGTGGACAACACCGGGGGGACCAGCACCACACTGGGCTTCGGCTCGCTGTCACGCAGCAACAACGCCACGATGACCCTCAAGGGAATCACCACCAACATTGGCACGGCCGGGAATGAAAAGATCAGCTTTACCTCGGCGCCAGCGGTGCTCAACGGCACCATCGGCACCTGGGCGGTGATCCAGGGCGCCGGCGCGAACAACGCGGGCACCTACGCAACGATGAGCGGCAGCAATGTGGTCGCGGCGTCGTATGGCGGCTCGGGAGATCTGGACCTGGCCACGGGCTCGACGCAGTTGTTTGACGCCAGCGGCGTGGGCGGGTCGCTGACGGCTGACCGCAGTGTGTATGCGTTCCGCACCGATTCGGACATCAGTTTGGGAGGGGCCACCTTGAACGTGGGCGCGGCGAACTCGAGCACGCTGGGACAGGCGGGGATCATTCTCAACAGCGGGGCGGACATTGCCGTCGGGACCATTAATTTTGGCACCAACGCGTTGAATGTGTATGTGGAAGACGCCGCCACCCCGTCGGCGCTCTACGTGTCGCTGACGAACTTCCGCAGCAACGTGAACAACACGCTGAGCACGGGCAATGCGGCGGCGCCGGCGGTGCTGGTGAAATTTGGTGAGGGGACGCTGGAACTGTACGAAGCGAACACGTTCCAGGGGAACGTGCAGGTGAACGCGGGCACGCTGAGCCTGATGGCGGCCAATGTGATCCCGACGTTTGGGAACCTGAACGCGGTGACGGGATCGATTGTGACGATCCAGCCGGGAGCGACGGTGCTGCTGAACGGCAACAACCAGGAGTTTGGCAATCTGTCAGGCACCAGCGTGGTGAGCCCTGAGCAGAACACAGGAGGAACGCTGAATTTCGGCAGCAAGCCATTGGGCGTTGCGACAACATTGATCGTGGGTCGGGAAGGCAGCAACCAGACATTCTCGGGACAGATCATTGGTGATGCGAATTCAGTGCTGACCAAGGTGGGTGGCGGGCGTCTGATTCTGGACAACTGGGATACGGCAGCGCCGAATTCGCTGGGTACATTGGACATCGCACAGGGGTTTGTGCAGAGCTGGACCAATGACCAGTCATGGGCGACTCCGACCGGCTTTGCCTCGGCGATTCCCAGCACAACGAAGATCCTGCTGCGCGGCGGCCAGTGGGAAGTGTACGCCCTTGGGGATAACACGGGCAACAGCCAGCGCATTCTGGTGGGCAATAACATCATTCATCAGGGCGGGGACAGTCAGTTGATCGTGAACCGGCCGGCTGTGGGTGGCCAGGCTGCCAGCAGCAAGCTGCTGACCTTTGGCACGCTGACCTTGGATGTGCAGCGTTTCCTGACCACAGGCGGCAACACCTTCATCCCCCGCTTTGACGGGCTGACGACTCTGACCAACCACGCGCGTATCCAGACGGACGTTCAGTTGGTGCTGGCGGGTGGCATTTCAGACGGTGGCATGGGCTATACGATCAACAAGATCGGTGGCTCGGATCTGACGATTTCCGGCGACAACAGCGCGACTTGGAGCGGCGGCCTGGTGCTCAGTGGTGGAACCATTTTGTTTGGCAGCCGAGGCACCGATGACATCCTCTATCCAGGGGTGACCTTTGTTCCTAGCAGCACCGCAAACGCGGGCACGGGTGACATCGTGGTGACCCAGGGATTTTCCGCCACAGGCGCCAGCCTGGCCTTGCGATTGAATGCGCCGGGCAACCTGGTGGCCGGGCAGGAAGTGCAGGTTTTTGGCACTGAGCAGAACTGGACCAGTCGCATTGACATTGGCACGGATGCACCGTTGACGAGCTACAGCCTGCGTTCGACGACGAACGGCTCTCTCGCTCTGGGCATGGGCGATGCGGGCTTGTTTACTCAGGCACTTGATGAGGCGCGCATGGGCAGCGGCAAATGGGGCATCTCCGCCTACGGGAACACGTTCTACATGGCAGACACGCTGGGAGCCGGTGTGGACAACGTCTATCACTTCACCGGAACGAACGCCGCGACGCTGAGCATCGTGAATGACAATGTCCTTACCGGCAGCGCCTCGCTCGAAGTAGGCCGCAATCCGCTGGTCTCAGGCTCTGTGACGACGCAGGGAACCGTGGCAATCATCCGCGCCTATGGCAACCAGGACTACACTGGCAACACGACGATCTATCGTGGGGCGGACTTTGGTTCCATCGGCAACTACCTGGAGTTCACTGGCAGCTTCGTCTCCCCGAACATCGACGTTTATGGCCGGCTCAACCTGCGTGGTCTGGCCACGGTCACGGATGCGTCCGGTCTCAACAACATCAACACGGTCAACATTCTCCCGGGCGCTGTGCTGCGCCTCGATTATTCCTTGGACGTGAATGACCAGTTCGTTGTCAGCCGGTTGAACAACAGCAACCTCGCCATTTCCAACAAGTGGGGGGACACCACCGGGATGACCTTGGACGGAGCCACTCTGAACATGGCGGCCGCCTCCCAGCATTTTACCACGGAAGTGATTGGCGATCTCACGATCAGAGGCGGTGCCGGTCTCTATTTGGAACGCAACAGCACCAATGGTGGCATTGTGTTGAGCACGAGCAACATCGTCCGCTCGGGGCAGTCGACTCTGACCATCCGTCTGAACGCGGATGAGTTCGGACTCAACCAGTTCCAGGGCCAGCGCGTGTATGTCACGGATCCGACGTGGCTTGCCCTGAACTCGAGCAACGGCATGCTGAATCCCTGGATGTTTGTGGCTCCCGCCGCCAGCAATACGACGCTTAACAGTTCCAATCTGTCCTTCATCGCGTACAACGATGCCACCGGCATGACCTATGCGCCCTGGACGGCCACGGGATCGGGGGCATCTTTCCTTCAAGGGCTGAATTCCACATCGATCGCTTATTACAACGCGTCGGCTAATGCTGCCCTCACGGCTGTGTCCAACACCTACGCCCTGCGTGTGACCGGCACCTCCACCATCTCCGGCAGCCAGCTCAACATCTACAGCGGCGGCCTCCTCACCAGCAGTGCCGTGACTTTCAGCAACCCGCTCTTCTTTGGTGATGGCACCACTGCCACGGAAGGCATCATCTTCTCCTTTGACAACACGCTGGTGCTGTCGGGCAAGGTGACGGCGAACAACCTGACACGGTCCGGGGCCAGCACGACACAGTTTTCCAGCACCTCCAACGTCATCACGGGGAACCTGCAGGTCAACGGCGGAACGATCATCGGTGACGCGCCAGGCACCTTCGGCACCGCGAGCATCACGTTGCATGGCGATTATTTGAACAACAACAACGGCTCGCAGATGCCGGTCGTGTCCTTCCGCACCGCCAGCGCGAACGGCACTTACAACAACAGTGTCACCATCGCGCAGAACGTGCCGCTGGCACGCATCGACACCAACCGTTCCAGCGGTAGCGGCAGTGGCACCATCACCATTTCTTCACTGACGGTCGAAGGCACTGCCACGCTGTCAGGTACGTTGGTGCAGTTTATCAACAACAACAGTTACAACCTCGCTGTGGCCGGCGCCACCACCATCAATGGCACCGGCCAGGTGGGCCTCTATGTGAATGCAGGTACGGTTCAATTGGTTGGCACTGTCACCAGTTCTGCGGGCATCATCAAGAGCGGGGACGGTGTCTTGCGCCTTGATGCTGACAATGCCTCAACATTGAGCAGCCAGATCACGCTGGATCGCGGTGAAGTCCGCATCACGGGCACAGGCACCGGCACTGTTCCCAACCTGGCGGCGGGCACGGGTGACTTCATCTCAAACTACGGCACCATCCGTCTCGCAAGCGCGGTGCTTGACCACGATTTCTTCGTCACCCCGGGCCAGAAGCTCTTCATCAACGGCCTGACCCTTCTCACTCTCGACCGCAACGGCGGTACCGTCGGGGCTAACAAATATTTCGGCACCGACAATGGCGGGCAGAAGATCATCACCGCGAACGACTCTTTCCTCATTGTCAACGGGCAGGACTCACTGGTGATTGAGGCCGGGCTCGTCATCAACGACGTTCTCTCCCTCCGCACGGACACCACAACCTACCTTCGTGAAAAAATCGAGGGCCGCGGCCGCCTCGTCAAGATGGGCAACGGCACCCTGGTTCTGGACAGTTACAATGCTCCCCACACTTTCAGTGGTGGTTTCGATACCTTCAGTGGCATCACGCTGCTCAATGCGGCCAATACCACCCTGGGGACCGGGGCGGTGCGTGTCTATGCCGGCGCCTATCTCTCGATGCTGAATACGGCCAATCTGGGCACTACCGGGCTGACCTTGGTGGTCACCAGCGACAGCGCCCTGACGGTCATCGGTGTCCGCACTGCTGCGAACTTTAATTCGATCACTGCTGCCGCTGCTGCTCCTGGACTTATCCAGGGCAATGGTTTCGGTATTCTGAGCCTTGAGAACAATCAGACTCTGAGTGTCGATCCCCTCATGGCCACTCGTGATGGCGGGGTCTTTAGCAATTGGTTCCTCGGTGGCGGCAGTGGTAATGGCACCCTGACGGCGAACAGCGTGACCCCTTGGGGCGTCAATGGTAATGAGTTCCGTCTTGGCGGCGCTGCCTCTACGCTCACCGTGGGTCCGGCCACCGCAGGTGCGGCACAATTCTCCGATTCTGCCGCCGGCCCGAGCACCATGCTGCTGGGCGCGGGCATGAACCTCAACGCCTATGGTACGATCGTCTTTAACAACAACGGCAACAACGACTACAGCGGCGGCACTCTTCTGGCACGGACTCGTAACTCCGACAATTCCTACCGCGGTTTCGTTCTCTCCCTTCAGGGGGGGAACAACGGCACTCGCACCCCGCTTGGCACGGGGGCGGTGGAGGTCTTTGGCCAGGTGAATATCGAGGGCAGTGCTGGTACGGCCGTCAGTGTGACCGGGGCCAATTCCAACGTGTGGAATCTGCATCCCTCCACCCGTCTTCGCTTTGACTTTGGCACCCCCTACACCGGCACCAACTTGGATGGTCGCTGGAGCGACACCGATGCCATCCTTCTCAACGGTGGCAGCTTGGAAATCATCGGTGACAATGCCGCCGTCGTGGCTGGTTCCATTCAGTACACCGAAACCGTCGGCGCGGTGACCGCCGCACTGGGCGCGGATATCTCCGTGATACGTAACACCGGATTCTACGCCGAATTGACCCTGGCCGACCTCCTCCGGGACGTTGGCACCAGCGGCACGCTGACCATCCGTCATAATGCCGGCCTGCTGGGCGTGGCGGGTGCGGTGAATGCGGAGCGCCTGATCGTCACGGCCTGGGCCGCAGGCTCGCCGCTGATGAACAACAACATGATCGATCCTTGGATCATCGACCGCAGCGAGCACCAGTTCCTGCGCTATGACCCGACCCTGGGCTTCCAGGTGATCACTGCCGCCAACACGGCCAACTATGTGGACAGCGCCGCCACCACACTGGACGGCAGTGTGAGCGGCCTGCTGCTGGACGGCACGGGCATTCTAAACGCCACGGGCAATCCGGCCACCCTGGGGGCCAATCTGGACCTCTATGCGCTGCGTGTCTCCCGTGACATCAACGTGAACACCAACGGCAACGCCAACGACATCATCATCCGCAGCGGTGGCCTGATCAATGCGGCCAACAACTCCCCGACGATCAACGCCAACCTCTACTTCGGTTATACCAGCACTGCAGGTGACGGTGAGGCTTTGATTCAGTCCTCCAGCGGCACCTTGCAGATCAACGGCAAGATTTATGCCAGCCAGGTGACCAAATCGGGGCTGTCCTTCCTGAGCATCCGCGGGGATCAAACGCAGTTCCACGGCAACTGGGTCATTCAGGACGGTGGCATCCAGTTCCTCACGCCAAACTCCACGGGTGATGGCACTAACCAGATCATCCTGGGCGGTGGTCACATGAACGATGGCGACAACTACCTGCAGTCCTTCTATTCGGAGGTGCGGTTCAACTTCAATCCCGGCACGCCGGATCTGTTCACCTGGCAGACGGGCAAGATCACCAGCTATGACATTGGTCGTATCTACATGACCGGCATGGGTGCTGACCGGCTCACTCAGATCGCTGACATTGATCTCAGAACCACCAATACCACACCGGGAGCCGGCCAGGAAGGCCTGCTGGTCGTCCAGGTGGACTACTCGCGTGAGACCACGCGCACCGGCACAGTCACGCTGTATGATGATTACCAACTGTGGGTGGAGGCAGGCAATTTTGGGCCTGGGGCCACCACGGGCTTGCAACTCGGCTCCGGCACGGGCGTGGGAGGCTTGAACAACCAGGGCCTGTATGACTTCCGCAAGGTTGGAGACGGCATGCTCATACTCGGTGACAACAGTGGCAGCTTCACTGGCGGCCGCACATTCACCATTTCGGAAGGCGGTGCGCGTGTGACCAGCAACGGAGCTTTTGGTGATAACACGGTCAATGCCGTGATCAGCTCCACCGGCGCACTCGAGATCGCCGTTTCCAACTGGGTGCCGACGGCGAATTTGTCGCAGACCTGGGGCTCGATCGAGCGCTGGGCGGTCAGTGATGCGCGTGGCTCGGGTGATTATACCATGGCCACTGGCGTGAACCTCCAGGTGTTCGCCGACCTCACCGGCTCACGCACCATCACCCTCACCGGGGGCTCCCTCATGGGCTACATGCCGCTGGATTACGACGAAGTGGCCATCATCCAGACCATCCACAGCGGCGTGATCATCAACCTGAGCGCCGACTCCTACCTTGGACAGAACTATCCCGCGGGCACCTCGAGCGGCCAGAACTCTCTGTATTACGACATGGGCAAGCTCAACACGACGTTGAACTTGAATCCAAATGACATCGGCCTGCGCGGATCGTATCTGCAGATCGACGGCAACATCACCGGGAATTACAACCTGACCAAAACCGGCCAGGACATCATCAAACTCTCCGGCACGGCCAACACCTATGGCAGCACCAGTGTCGAAAACGGCATCCTGCAGATCGGTGCGAACAACGTCCTGCCCCTCAACGGCACGCTCACGACCAAGTTCCTCGGCATGTTTGACCTCAACGGCTACAACCAGGAAGTGGCCGGACTGAATGGAGACGGTGGTTCCGTCAACAATGGTGGCTTTGACAACAACACGCTGACAGTCAACCAGGCTGCTGACACGACCTACGGTGGTCAGTTGAATGGCAACGTGACCCTCCGCAAGAAAGGGGCGGGCAAACTCAGCCTTGCCTCTGTCAACAGCTACCGTGGCGGCACCGTTTTTGAAGGCGGCACGCTTTCCATCGCTCAGGCTTCCAGCCTTGGTTACGTCTCCCTGAATTTCCGCGCCGACGCTCTGCGTTTCGCGGGTGGCACTCTGGAGGTGACCGACAACACCACTCTGGATGCAACAACGGGCGTGACGCTTGACGCTCCTGGTGGAGTGATCGCCGTCGCGGCTGGAAAGACTTTCACGATTGCTTCGGTCCTCACCGGTGCAGGTGCCCTGACTTTGGCAGATGCAGGCACCTTGCAGCTGAATGCCTCCGGCTCCGATTATTCCGGCGACACGAATCTCATTTCGGGTGCGCTGTCAGGAGGCATGGCAAACGCATTCTCTTCCAAATCCCGTCAGGTCATCACGGGGGACACGGTCTTCGGCACTCTCAATCTCGGCGGATTCAATCAGTTCATTGGCTCACTTGCCAGCACTGGGGCCGTTCAGGCAAACGCTTCGGTCATTTTGGGTTCGAACGTCTTGACTGTGGGAGGAGATAACAGCTTCGGGGCCGTTTACGCAGGCAGCATCACGGGCAGCGGCATCTTCCGCGTCAGCACCAACGGCTCGCAGACGCTCTCCACCGTGGATAACTCGTCGCAGACCTGGACGACTGAGATCGCCAATGGACAGCTCACGGTTTCAAACAATGCCCAGCTCGGCAGTGGTGATGTTACCCTTGGCATCGTCGGAGTGACCGGCGCGGATGATCGCATCGTTCTTGATCTCCAAGGCACGACGGTGACCAACAACGTCATCGTCAATAACACGAACTCCACTGGTGTCAGTGTCATCCAGGCCTCCACGGCAGCAGCTTCCGCCATTTCGGGATCTGTGACGCTCAATCGCGACATCTTTGCCGGTGCCGCATCAGGGCAGCAGCTGGGCCTTGGCGGAAGCGTGAGTGGCGCAGGCCGCATCACCGTCGTGGACAGCGGCACCGTGGTTCTTAGTGGCGGGAACAGTTATGGTACCGGGGTTGCGGGCAGTGCAGGCGTCGCGATTGATGGCGGCACAGTCATCCGTTCCGGCATCCTTGAAGTTGGCAGCAGCAGCGCTCTTGGAGTCAAGCATGTCGAACTGGGTGACGTCCGCACGGTGATGGCCACGGTTGTTGATCGTGCCACCACCGTCAGCCTCACTCTGGGTGGCGGCACCTTTGATCCTGCCGGCGGCGGTGCGCAGTCAGGCGCCTTCAACGGCGTTTCCTCCACCGTGGACGGAAACACCTACGGTGTGGGCGATGTCGGCAAGACCATCCTGGTCAAGGATGAGGAGGCCAATCCTGGAGCCAATGGCATCTACACCATCGTCAGCGTCTCCGGTGGCACGATGAATCTCGTGCGGAATGTGGAATTCGATGCCCCGGTTGAGATGAAATACGGCACGCAGTTCACGGTCACCAACGGCACCTCGGCCACGAAATCATTCTTCATGATGGAACCTGATGTGCAGCAGTGCTGCCTGCCGGTCGCCGACCCGATCCGCTTCCATGAGGAAGCCGCTGTCAATAACGTGGCTCTGCTGATCAACACGGGTGGCGTAAATGTCGCCAATGCGCTGGATGTCAATGCGACGGCCGGCACGGGCAGTGTCACCATTGGCGGAGCGGCCAGCCTGACCACCGGTGCTTCCACCTTTAGCGGCAACATGGTGCTGCAGAACCTCCAGTCGGGTGCCACTGGCATTGAAACCCAGACGGTCACCCTGACCTCTGCCACCAATGGCACGGGCACCGGCATTACCTTCTCCGGAGTGATTTCTGAGGCTGATTCGGTCAATGACACGCTTTCCGTTGAGAAGACCGGCGCCGGCACTGTCACGCTCACTGCAGCTAACACCTACCACGGCACCACCGCAGTCACCGCCGGCACTCTGAGCCTCGGCACGGGTGGCTCGATTGACGACACCACCTTCATTCGCGTGGACAGCGGTGCGACCTTTGAAACTCCGACCGGCGGCTATACCACAGACGCCACTGTCAGCGGCTCGGGCACCATTCTCGGAGATCTGACCATCGGCAGCAATGTTGGAAACATCAATGCCGTTGGCGTCCTTAAACCCGGCGACAGCACGGGTGGCCTGCTGGCCAACGCTGGCAACCAGGTGGGAACACTGACGGTCACAGGAAATCTCACCCTAGCGGCCGGTGGCACGCGCCTGGAAATGCAGCTTGGCAGCGCTTTCGCCGCAGATGCCAACGCCAGTGTTGAGTTCGCCACACGCCTTGGCAATGGCACGTTTGATGCCTGGATCACGGACAATAGCGACAACCACATTACCATTTGGGAGGCGGGCACTGGCAGCCATGACCGCCTGAATATTTCCGGCACAATGAACCTGGCCGCGAATGGCCAGATCAGCATCACCAATCCTGATTCCTACAACGTCGCGCTCGGGGATGTCTTTGACCTCATGGACTGGTCTTCCCTCAACGCTGGCTCTTACAGTTCTGGCGGCCTCTATCGCGATGGCGGTCTGCTGGGTGACTTGGTCCTGCCTACTCTCGGCTCCGGTCTTACCTGGAACACCGCATTGTTCGAGACCAACGGTATTTTGGTGGTCGTTCCAGAACCGAGCCGTGCGCTGCTCCTGCTGCTTGGTCTTCTGGGCCTTTGCGTGCGCCGCCGCCGCCGCTATTCCATTTGATGGCGCTTTGCCCGCTCGGCTGATGGCAGGCTGGAACGATTCCAGCCTGCTGTTGGACCCAATGAGATTCGGCAGGCCCCGTTCTACCGTGAACGAAACAGCGGAAAGAATTGACGCTGGAGTTCTCGCCGGACTCCCATCAGCGAAAGCCGGTGCGCAGGCAGCTCCAAAGAGAAGCTGATGCAACAAGCCGAGATTTAATGAGAGGCGGCTGTGATCAGCTTGCCTTCTGGCCTTCCGCCCAACGAATGGCAAAATAGGCCAGTTCGCCGGTCTCATTCATTCCTAGTTTCGCGCGAATGTTCATCTTGTGCACATCCACGGTTTTGGTGCTGATTCGCAGCGCCTCAGCGATCTGGCCGGTGTTTTTGCCCTGCCCGATGAGCACGAAGACTTCGAACTCGCGATCGCTGAGTTCTGAGATGGAATCCTTGGATTCGGCGGCGTTGCCGGAGGAGAAGGCCTTCAGGATTTCCTCGGACATTTCTTCGCTGACGGCAATGCCGCCGCTGGCCACACGGTGAAGGGCTTGTTCCAGCACCTTTTGCGGTGCGCTCTTCATGACATAGCCGCGGGCGCCCGCCTTGAGCGCGCGTTGTGCGTAGAGCTTCTCATCATGCATCGAAATGGCGATCATTGGCAGCTTGGGGCGCAGCAGCCGGAGATCCTTGATGAGTTCGAGGCCTGAACGATCAGGCAGAGAGATGTCCACCACCAGGACGTCCGGGGTGTCTTCATCCACCTTGCGCACGGCTTCGGAGGCGTCTCCCGCCATCCAGGCAAAGGCCAGGTCCTCGGCGTTTTCAATGAAGAGTCTCCAGCCCTCGCGCATCATGGTATGGTCATCCACGATGGCAATTCGAATGGCGGCTTGTGGGGGATTGGTTTTCATTGGTGCGAGGTTCACTGGGCGAATGCTTTTTTGTCTCATGGATTCTTTAGCGGAATCCTCACAATGGCAATCGAGAAATCCCTTTCGCCCTTTTCCACGGTTCTCTCCAGCGTTGCGGAGAGCGTGCGCAGCCGCTGCCCCATGAGATGCAGACCCATGCCGCTGCCATCCGCCGCTGACTGTTTTATAAATGGCTTTCCATCATGGATCACGCTCAGCACGACATTCGAATCTTCCATCCGTACTGAGATGTTGATGACATTGGGCTTGGAATGTTTGCAGGCATTGACCACCAGTTCCTGGGCGATGCGGAACAGCAGTTCCTGCGAGCTCCCGGTCAGGGAGGCGCTCAAATCCGAATAGTCGAGGGAGCACTGCACCATGTAGGACCTCTCGACAAAGCGCAGCACGTTCTCCAGTGCATCCTTCAGTCCGTGATTTTCGATGCCCACGGGGGCAAGTCCCCACGCCATGCTTCGCGCAATCACCGTCGATTCTGAGAGCTCTTCGGCCACCTGTCCGGCGAGGTTGGCAATCCTGCCATCTTTATCATGGATCATCCCCTGCACGACCCCGGCTTTCATTTTGATCGCGGAGAGTCTTTGACATAGGTCGTCATGCAAGTCTCTGCCGATCTTCCGGCGTTCCTGCTCCGCGGCTTCGAGCACCATGTTTTCTGCGGTGCGGAGCTTGGTCACCGCCCCGGCAAATTCTTTGGAGATCAGAGAAAGCTCATCATGACCTTCCAATGTCGTGGGAAGGCCGTCCTTGGAGGTTGCCGCACGGAGGATTTCCACCACCCTGCGCACCCGGCGTGTGATGAGTTCATCCAAGGCAAACCAGAGCAGCAGGCACGATGCCAGCAGCGCGCCAGCCTGCCTTAGTGACTCATGCCAGGCATCCTCTAGTACCTGCGCCAGCGCCAGAGTGGCATCGTAACGGATCACGACCGCCGCCCTGCTCGTGGATTCATAGGTTTCAAAGAAAGGAACCATCACCACCAGGCTGGTTTTACCAGCGTTCCATTCGAATGCGGGCGCCATCGTTTCGAGCACGGAGGCATGCCGCTTCCACTCGTCCGCCAGGGGTGTTTTCAGGACGTCCATCTGCTTCCATTGCATGTGGGTGGAGCAGGTGACAATTCCCTCCTTGTTGCATACCAGACCCAGATCCACATCGGCTGAAAGCGATACATAGGCCATCTCGAGTTCGGCGGCGCGTTCCTGCTGCTTGCGGGAAAGGTGCTGAAGAAGGCCGGCCAGGCGGCTGCCCGTTTCAGTGGCCTCCTGTTCCAGACGCAGGAGCCGGCGCTCTGTCAGCCACTGCTGATTTCTCCAGTTGTTGAACAGAATCATCAGCAGTCCAAACGACAGGACCGTCAGAGTGATGCGGCTTTGTATGGAGTGAAACAGTTTCAAGGCAGCGCCTCCTTCACGAAGGTGCCGTTGATCCATTCACTGCCCGCCGGTCGGGTCTTGATGATGCCGCTGCGGATCATCTGCTCCTCCATTTCCACCGCCAGCTGCGGCAGTTGGTTCAGCATTTTCATGCCTTCAGACTTATTCAGCGGTCGCAGTTGTCTGAGGCATGATGCCAGTTCGTCAGCGTTGAGGTTTTCACGCCGCAGGACGGCATCCATTCCTTGGAAGGGTTTGCCTCCCCATATCTTGTCGGTCATCTCTGCCTGGGCTTTGAGCAGCGACACCAGCTCTTTTCTGGAGGTGTCGCAGGCACGCTCCGAAGCCACCAGGAGATAGAGGATGGGAATCTTGAGCTGGCTGGAGTCATACAGCGAGCGCGTGCCTTGGAGTGAAATCTTTGACCGCCACGGGTTCATGACCACGACAGCCTCCACCTGGCCCGCCTGCAGGGACTGCTGCATTTCTGATTGAAACATGGGGACCGCCTCGACATCAGCCATGGACATGCCGACGCTTTCCAGCGCATTGACCAGAAGGTAGGAACCTGCGCTGCGCTCCACGCCCACCCGCTTCCCTTTAAGATCCTGCAGCCTCTGGATATGCTGACGTGCCATGATTGCATCCGAGCCTGTGGACTGGCTCATCACCATGAGCACCCTCAGTCGCTGACCTGCTTCCCGCATTCGGAGGGCGCCGTCGAGCGTCACGACAGCCACATCCGCAGCGCCGCTGCCAAAGGCCCGTGCCACGGCTGATGACCAGGGAATTTCAATGATTTGAAAACGATCGGGTGGCAAAATTTGGAGATCACCCGCCACAAGCAGCGGCTCGGCAGCCGGCCAAATTCCGGGCACGACTCGCAGCCGGGTTCTGGGCTCTTGATACGGGAAAAACGAGGCGGCAAGCAGCACCACGGCACTGATCAGGGGCAGGAAGCGTCGCAGCAATGCCATCGTGTCTTTCATCCCCTTACCATGCATCCAACAGACGCATCATGTCCACTTTTGCTTGCACCGGAGTTCTTCATTTCTTTTTCTGGCCTCGGCGAGAGCATCCGCTAAGCTGGCCGCATGGCCAAAGAAACTTCATCTGTCTCCCGTCGTCATTTCCTGACCGTCAGCGCCGCTGCGCTTGGGTTTCCCACCATCATTCCAGCGACAGCTTTAGGCAAAGGGGGGCGCCCAGCTCCCTCAGAGCGTATCACCGTTGGTGCCATTGGCTGGGGGACGATCGCGGGTGATTGGACGCCATCTTTCCTTAACAATGACAAGTGCCAGGTGATCGCCGTGGCTGATCCGATGAAGGAATACGGTCATTACGGCTACGATGGGAAGGAAACCGGCGGACGTGAGGCGGGCAAGAAGATCATCGACGCCCATTATTCTCAGTCGGCCAACAAGCCGGTGAAGGCCTGTGCCTCCTATGCCGACTTCCGTGAAATGATGGAGAAGGAAGATCTGGATGCCGTGCAGGTCTCCACCCCGGACCACTGGCATGCCTACCTGGCCATTTATGCCGCGCGCAAAGGCAAGCATATCTACGGCCAGAAGCCGCTGGCGCTCACCGTCGCCGAAGGCCGCCGCATGAGCGATGAAGTGGCCAAAGCGGGCGTCACCTGGCAGACGGGCAGCCAGCAGCGCAGTGATCAGTATTTCCGCCTCGCCTGCGAGATGACTCAAAATGGCCGCATTGGCAAACTAAGGCGCGTGCGCGTCGGTCTGCCCGGTGGCCATACCAACTGGAATGGCATGGCCGACCAGATCAATCCGGCACCACTGCCGCCCGACTTTGACTATGAGATGTGGCTTGGCCCCGCCGAGCACATGGACTATCGTCCGGCCTTGCTGCCGCTCAACTGGCGCCACAACTTCAATTTCTCCGGTGGCATGATCACCGACTTTGGCGCGCATCATATTGACATCGCCCAATGGGGCATGGGTACGCAGCTCAGCGGCCCCGTGGAACTGCGCAACGTCTCGGGCACTCTGGACAAGACGGCGCTCTACAACACCGCCTCCGAATTTTCCTTCGAGTGCCTTTATGAGAGCGGCCTCGTCATGCACGTCGCCAGCCCGACGCACAAGCTCATGCCGGAAGTGGAGGCCGTGCTGGCCACGCCGAACGCCAAGAAGCCCTTCGATCACGTTGGCGTGATGTTCGAGGGGGATGAAGGCAAATGGATCTATGTCAACCGGGGCAAGATCACCGCCAGCAGTCCTGAAATCCTGCGCGAAAAAACCCGTCCGGAGGAGATTCATCTCTACGAAAGCAAGGACCACACGGACAACTTCCTCTCCTGCATCTACGACGGCAAGCCGACTGCCACCCCCATCGAAGTCTCGCACCGCAGCATCACCATCGCGCATCTGGCAAACATCGCCCTGCGCAGTGGCAGCACCGGTTTGAAGTGGGATCCAAAGACGGAAACCATCGCGGACAACGCCGCCGCCTCCAGCCTGCTCTCCAAGGAATGGCGCAAGCCATGGGTGCTCTGATCAGCGTCATCCCATATCGCCGCATGCTACCACATTCCCTGTCATCGCTCTGGTGCCGCGCTGTGCTGACGCTCATCCTGGCTCACTGGGCCTGCGCTCCAGCGGGCATGCAGGCGCAGGACACGATCAAGATCGGTCCGCTGCAGCCTCTGGAGACACTGCCATCTCTCGGGCCCGCTGTCCCGGTGATGCCCAAAAATCAAGGCCCGGTGACTGCTCCCGCAGCCACGCCCGCAGTTCCGGCTCCCGCAGTCACGCCGGCTGCACCTCCCCCCGCTGCGCCGCCGCCTCTGCCCACCAGCAGTTCCATCACCATCACCGGGCCGATTGCGCAGGCTTATCTCTACATTGAGCCCTATCAGACGCGCTTTGAGGTGATCTTTGATGCCGCGACTGTGCTGGCATGGCTGGCACCTGATGCGGCGCTGCCCGAATCGATCTCTCCTGATCAGCAGAAGCAGATCATCGAAACCATGGCATCCCGTGCTTCAGACTGGTGTGCCCTCAGTGTCGGGGATCAGCCGGTGTCCGCGCCGCTGCCGCTGGTGGCAGTGATCAAGGGGCTGCCTGGAAACACGCTGCCTTTAAAGGAAGGTGAAGACGTGGCCATGAACCAGGCGCTCGTCGGATTCATGTGGGAGTTTGCCACACCGCCCGGGCCGGATGAAATGAATGTGACGTGGAAAGGCTGGATCAAAGGCACCACGAAGCTGCCCCTGCGCATTTTTTTCGGGCCTTTGAGCGAGACGGGAGAGATCTACTCCTCCGTCAAAACGTTCCGCTGGCGCAATCAGGGCCGCATGCCCCGCCCGGCACCGCTGGCGGCCGTGCCGCAGATTCCAATTCCGCAGCCATTCCGTCTGCCGCTGGGGGGCATCCTCTGGATCGGTGGCGGCCTGGTGTTTTACATCTACCTCAAGGTGAAAGATCACAAGCTGCCCGGCGGCAGTCTGCCCTATTTTTTCGTCTGGCTGCTGGGCGGAGTGCTCATGAGCCAGCTGCTTGTGGTGCCCATTCACACGGGTCCCGGCACGCCTGCCGTCACGCAGGTGGAGGTGGCGCAGAGGATTGTCTCTCCGTTGCTGCGCAATGTGTACCGTGCTTTCGACCACCACGCCGAGTCTGATGTGTATGATGTTCTGGCTCGGAGCGTCGATGGCGAACTGTTGCGCAAACTCTATCTCGAAACCATCCAGGCGCTCACCCTTGACGGACGTGAGGGCACCCGAGTCACCATTGCCGAATTCTCCGCCACGGTGGACAAAGTCGAGCCCAATCCCAAGGGCCCGGGCTTCGTGGCGGACTGCAACTGGATGGCACGTGGCATCGTCGGCCACTGGGGACACAGCCACCCCCGGGTGAACATTTACAACGCCCGCGTGACGATCACGCCGGTGAATGACGAGTGGAAGCTCACCGGCCTCGAAGTGCAGGAGGTGAGAAGGCTGTAGCCTGCCCTATTTGTTGAAGAAGGCGGCGGCGGCGATGCCGACCAGCAGGATGAGCAGCAGCGCCAGCAGCACCTTGACGACGATGGAGGTCTTGTACTTCACGTGCGGCGTGGCGGCAATGATCTGCTGGTATTCCGGCGTCATGATGAACCGCGCCTTCTTCCCCAGCATCATCGAAAGGATGTAGATGTGAATGACGATGCCGGCTGAGAGATTCATCAGCCCTATGACCAGCGCGATGCTGGAAAGGATGATCGTTGAGATGCGCGCCCAGCTCCGCAGCCGCCGGAGACCATAAGCCGTGGCTCCGATACCGAAGGCAAAGAGCACGCCAATCAGGCCCAAGAACAAAATGCCCGTGCTGTTCCCACGAGTGAAGCTGGCTGCAACAGACACACTGACAGCGAGGAGGATCAATGCGCCGAGATAGAAAAGGAAGCCGACCGATTTGATGGACGCCTCAGTTTTGATGTGCTCTTCGCGGATGGTTTCATCCTGTGAGGAGGGGGAGCGGAGAACGTGGGACTGCGGTGCGGCGTAGGGATTAACTTCCATTTCCATGGGGCTGCCATGTCGCTTTCTGTTAAGAAAGTCAATGATGATGTGAATGCCGCGACACAAGTCGCCACTTCACCGCGTACTTGCCCCATGCGCCTGCTGCTTCTTTCCCTTGCCGTCATCCCCGCCTTCGCCGCCGATCTCCCCCCGGACAAGGGCAATACCGTCCCCAAAAGTGGTGAACGTCCCGTTGTTGTCACGGGCAAGGCATCTCTCGCTCTGCCGAAGCATGATCTTCCTGATGGCTACCAGCTTGAAGTGGTTGCGGCGGCTCCGCTCGTCACGCATCCCATCATGGGCTGCCTCGATGACAAGGGCCGCCTCTTCGTTGGCGATGCCGTGGGTGTGAACTGGAACAAGGCGCAGCTTGAAGCGAATCCGCCGAATCGCGTGCTCATGCTGGAGGACACCGACCAAGACGGCAGCTTCGACAAAAGCACCGTTTTCGCTGACAAGATGACTTTTCCCCAAGGAGCCTGCTGGCTCAACGGCAGCCTCTACGTCGGCTCACCACCCGGCATCTGGAAACTCACCGACACCGACAACGACGGCGTCGCCGACCAGCGCGAAATGATCGTCGGCGGCTTCGACTACACCGGCAACGCCGCCGACATCCACGGCCCCTTCCTCCATCCCAACGGCCGCCTCTACTGGTGCCATGGCCGCAAAGGCCACAAAGTCGCGCAGAAAGACGGCACCCTCGTCGATGAATCACTCGCCTGCGGCATCTGGAGCTGCAAACCCGACGGCAGCGACGTCGCCTGGCACTCCCTCGGCTGCGGTGACAATCCCGTCGAAGTCGATTTCACCCCTGATGGCGACATCATCGGCGTGCAGAACCTCTACTACACCCAGCCCCGCGGAGACACCCTCATCCACTGGCTCTACGGCGGCGTCTATGAGCGCAGCGACCAGCTCAAAGCCATCGCCCATCTCCCCCGCACCCTCGAACACATGCCCGTCATGTACAACTTCGGCCACGTCGCCGTCAGCGGCTGCTGCTTCTGGAAGAACTCCCCAACTTTAAACCTTAAACCTGCAACTTTAAACTTTCTAGTCACCCACTTCAACACCCAGCGTCTCGTCCGCATGGAGCTCACCCCCAGCGGCAGCACCTACAAGGCTGTCGAAAACGAATTCCTCAAACTCCACAGCCCCGACATCCACCTCACCGATGTCATGGAAGATCCCCGCGACGGCTCCCTCCTCCTCATCGACACCGGCGGCTGGTTCCGCATCGGCTGCCCCTCCAGCCTCATGGCGAAGTCGGATCTGCTGGGAGCGGTGTATCGGATCAAGTCCGCGACGCCAAAGGCTGCATCGCTCGCTGCCTTCAGTGTGGCTGCTCCCAGCCTTCCCATTGAGCTTAAATCCGCTGATCCTCTCATTCAGTTGCGTGCTTGTCAGGCGCTGGCGCAGTCAGCAAAACCTGTTCGTTCCTCCAATGGCGAATTGGATCGTCTTCTGGGTCAGCCGCTTGATCCTGCCCTCGAACATGCCGTCATCCTTGCCACGATGCGTTCCAATCGTGACTTCTCCGACTCTTGGTTCCAGGCCGCCCTTTTGAAACACAGCGCCGGACAACGTATGAAGCAGTCAGCGGTCAAAGATGCCGAATTTATTGAGAAACATGGCGACACGGGATCCCCATATTATCTCGCCCGATCTCTTCTGATTGCCGACCTGTGGGGGATCCGAAATGATCTCTTCAAGGCAATATTCAAAAGTGCGATAAGCAGTCAGGACGAAAGGCCTGCAGATGCAGCCTTGTTCATTGTGTCGCGTCATCCGGATCTCACCTCGCTGGCTGTTGAAGCGCTAGCGGCGAAGGGCGGATTACAGCAGCACCTGTCGAAAATTGAGCGCATCGTGACACCGGCTCTCAGTGATTCATCGGCCCAATCGTTGATTTCAGAGATGCTGGCCAGCAAGGAGTTTCCTGTGCAGCAGTCTGCCCTCCGCATTCTCGCCACACAAACCACTGGCACCACCAACGAGGCCTGGTTCCTTGCGCTCGATCAGTTCCTCGCTGAATCCCCAACGCCGCTTGTTCTCGACGCCATCAAGAAACTCAAAACCCCGCACTTCGATGCCGCTCTCCAAGCCATCGCCAATGACACGAAGCGTCCGCTTGCCATCCGCCTCAAGGCGCTCGACTCCGCCCAGTCGGTCAAGCTCACTGGCGAGACTTTTGACATGGTCAAAGGCGTGCTTGCCGACGCCGCTTCTTCCTCAGCTGCGAAGATTCAAGCCGCAGGCATGATCGCTGCGGCACCGATGCCGAAGGATCTCGTGGCCAAAGTCGCGCCCTTGTTCGCCACCGTCGGGCCGGTCGAATTGAAGGCCTTGCTGCCCATCTTGCGCAAGCACAAGGATGCCGACACCGCCCGCATGCTGGCCGTGCAGATTGCGAAAAATCCCGCCATCGCCAGCCAGCAGGAGAGTGCCTACCGCACCGCGCTCGCCGATCTGCCGCCGGAGATTTTTGAAACCATCCTCCTGCCCGCCTACAACGCGGCCGTCGTCGCCACGGAGGCGAAGAAACGCCAGCTTGGGCCTCTCGCAGACAAGGTCATCGCCAGCGGCAATGTCGGGAATGGAAAAAAGAACTTTGAGATGGGGAAGGGCACCTGCATTGCCTGCCACAAGATCGGTGAGGCAGGCCGCCCCATCGGTCCCGATCTCTCCCACATCGGCGCCATTCGCACCGAGCGCGACCTGCTCGAAAGCATCCTCTTCCCCAGCAACACTCTGGCCCGTGACTATGAAGCGCACGTCATCGAGACCAGTGATGGTCAGCAAACTTTGGGCGTCATCAAATCCCACACCGCCGAAGGGTTGCTCGTCATCGACATCGCCGGACAGGAAAAAACCATCGCCCATCAGGCCATTGTTGGTGACACTACCCTCACCACCAGTCTCATGCCTCAGGGCCTGGATCAGACCATGCCCGAAGCTGATCTGCTCGACCTCGTCGCCTGGCTGCGAAGCCTGAAGTAGTCAAGATCTGGCAGCAAGGTTTCATGGAAGGAACTCATTTTGCTCGGCGAAACTTCGTCCAGTTCCAACTGCCTTGCTGCTTGAACCACATGATATCCTTGGCCACGGGCCATAGCATCTGGGTGATTTTTTTGTCAGGGGAGACCTGGTTGCTGGTGCTGATCAGCATTTGCTGGTCAGGCGTGATCTTGATTGAATCAACTTTGGAGGTGCCCCGGTGCTTGATGCGCCATTGGCCTTCATTCTTATCCATGATGCCCATCACGAGGTCTGTGCCGCTAAATTCAACGCAGTCACGAAAATTTAAACTTGGTTTGTCCTCCTGCTCCCATCTTCCGGAGGCAAATGCAGCCACGTCATCTGGACCGATGGTGACATACATTCCGTCAAACAGTGCGCCGTCATAGCTGACCTTGTTTTGACGAAGATATTGCCCCAAAGCCACCATGATATGATGGTAGTGATAATCTTCGAGATCATGCATGCTGGGCACCACCAGTTCGTCTCGGTCGAATTCAATGCTTTTGACTATGGCGTCGAGGGCGATCTGACGAATGCAGAGGTCGTCATGGCGGGACCAGGGTACAAGAGCTGTCAGATCGGAAGCCTCACGAATTGGAACTTGATTCGCTATGACGCCCAAAAAGCCGTAAGTTCTGGAGTCGTGCTGTGCGCAAGTGTCCCGGGGGCTCATCCCATTCATCTCTGATATGGTGGTTGGCTCGGGCAGCGTCTTTTCCCATCGCTGGAACAGTGAATCGATCACATTACGTTTCTCTGGCGCATCAGCCGCCAAAAGTTGGAGGCTGATGCAATGGAATGCGCCCACGATGGGCATGAGGAGATGATGGTATTTCATTCGACGGTTTGTTAGGCTGGTGCGGCTACTCCGCCAGCAGCATCTCCTTGGCCGCTTGCAGGTGCTTTTGCTGTTCCGGCGGTAGCTCCGGATACTTCAGCTTCATGCTCTGCATCTCATTCAGGATCGCGGCGCTGACGATGAGGCGCATGTTCTTCTTGTCATCCGCAGGCACGACATACCAGGGGCAGTCTTCCGTGGCTGTAACACGGATGGCGTCTTCATACGCCTCCATGTACTCCTTCCAGTGGCCGCGCTCGCCCACGTCGCCCTCTTCAAACTTCCAGTTCTTGCTGGGCGTGTTGATGCGGGCCAGGAATCGTTTTTTCTGCTCGTCCTTGGAAACGTTGAGGAAGAATTTGAGAATGAGAATGCCGTTGCGGTGGCAGTAAGCCTCGAAGTTCGCGATGTCTTGCAGACGGTCTTTAAACAGCTTGGGGATGTTCTTCGTCGTATGCGCGGGCAAACGCTGCACCTGGGTCACAATCTCAGGATGCACACGGCACACCAGCACCTCCTCGTAGTAGCTCCGGTTGAAAATGCCAATGCGGCCCCGTGGCGGCATGACGCGTGAGGTGCGCCACAGAAAGTCGTGATCCAGTTCATTCGCTGTGGGGCGCTTGAAAGCATGCACCTCCACCCCCTGCGTGTTCACACCGCTCATCACATGCTTGATCGTGCTGTCCTTGCCCGCCGCATCCATCGCCTGAAACACCAGCAGCAGCGCCTGCTTGTCCTGCGCATACATCTTCTGCTGCAGATCATCAATCTCCGTCCGAAACTCCGCGATGAGCGACTCGTAATGCGCGTCGTCGTTGTACAGGTCCTTTACCTTGGTCTTTGCCTTCTTGATGCGAAACGGTTTGCCGTCAGGCACGCGGAAATCATCGAGGTCGAGCTTGAGTTTCATGGGAGGGGAAGAGGTTCATGACACGATTAACCGCAATGCACGCCGATGAACAGAAGGAACTGCAAGAAGGCGGTCATCCTGCCTGTTTTTTGGAAGCCATGTTTTTCCGGCTTCTTCTCGGCATTCAGTTCATGTTTCTCAGCAGCGTGTTCGCGCAGGTGAGTGGTGATGCGTCGGATCTTGCGGCGGGACTCGTCGCGCAGTGGGATGGCGCGATGCCCTTGGATGCCAAGACACCGCTGCCGTTGCCGGATTCGGCGCAGGGGATGAGGCTCGAAAATTTCGCGGTCGCGTTTGCCTTTCGCGTCGAGGCAAAGCCGGATGTTGATCCGGGAAGCCCTATTCTGGCTCTCCGCAATGATCCGCCAGGCATGCTGCTCGACTGGCATCTCGGCGCTGGAGGAATGGCCGTTGCCATTGCAGGTCACGGAGTCGCGCATCCAGTGCCAATCGCGTCGAGTGTGGCTGGCCAATGGCAGCATGTGGTGCTCAATGTGAAGCGTGATGCACGGCAGTCACTTTCCGGCCTTTGGTTGAATGGGATCGAGCTGAACTCGTGGCGTGAACCGCCGGGTTCCATTGCTCTCGACAAAGCGCGTTTTGAACCGAACAGCCGGGGGCTTGGCGGGCAGATGGCCAACCTGCGTCTTTATAATCGCGCACTGACGAGGCCGGAAATTCTTGCGCTCGCGGAGCAGCCACCGCTGGTGGGCTTGAAACCCAAACCGCCACCATTCGCCACAACGAGCCATCTCATGGCGAATGAAGTCATCGCCGTGCTTGGTGGCACGGAAGCTGTGGCGGTGGTGGAAGATGGCACGCTGGAGGCGCTGCTCGTCACGCAGTTTCCTGGCAACCGCATCAAGCTGCGTGATCTGAGCTGGGAGGCGGACACGGTGTTTCGCCAGGACAGGCCCATGAATTTTGGTGGACTGAAGCAGCAGCTCGAACGCTCCGGTGCCACTGCGGCCGTGCTGATGTTTGGACGGCAGGAGTGTCTGGAGCGTGGCGCAAGCGGGCTGGGTGAATTTAAAACAGCGATGGAGAAACTCGTGTCCACCTGCGCCGAAGTGACGCCACGCCTTGTGCTGGTGGAGCCGGTGGCGTTTGAAGGCGCACTCGCGCAGCACAATGACACCTTGAAAAAATATGCGGCAGTCATGGCGGAAGTGGCCAAGGCGCAGGGGGCCTTGTTTGCAGCGCAGAGCACTGTGGTAAAACCGGGGGCGACGCGAGATGGGCTCAATCTGACGACCACGGGGGCGGCGCAGCTTGGCAGGAATGTGGCGCGGCTTTGGAGTGGTGATTTGGAAGCGCCTGATGAGCGATTGAAAGCGCTCATCCGGCAAAAGAACACGCTGTGGCATCGCTACTGGCGTCCGGCCAATTGGGCTTTCTTGCATGGCGACCGCACCGCGCAGCCCAGCAGCCGCGATCATTTGGACCCCACGCAACGCTGGTTCCCGAGTGAGCTCGAAAAATACCCGCCTTTGATCCAAGCGAAGGAAGACGAACTATGGAAACTGGCGAACGATTTGGGAGGAAAGCTGCCGTGAAAAAAGCACTCTTGAGCTTCAGCATCTTTTGGTTCTTAATAACCATTTCATTCGCGCAGCAACCCGCCAAAAAGAAGGGCATCTCCGTCGGCGAGCCTCCCGCAGACCATTCACCGGAGGCGGAATTGAAATCATTCAGAGTCCT
Organism: Verrucomicrobiota bacterium; assembly: GCA_017301975.1. Taxonomy (GTDB): domain Bacteria; phylum Verrucomicrobiota; class Verrucomicrobiia; order Verrucomicrobiales; family Verrucomicrobiaceae; genus Prosthecobacter. Next base: position 50,883 of record JAFLEI010000030.1, on the reverse strand, counting down.
CGATGGCTTTGAGGTGAACCTGTTTGCCAGCGAGGCTGACGGGATTCCGAATCCCATCGCGATCCGCTGGGATGAGCGCGGGCGCTTGTGGGTGCTGCAGACGAATGATTACCCGCAGCCGCAGCCAGGCGTGGCTTCAGATGACAAGATCATCATTCTCGAAGACACGGATCACGATGGGCGTGCGGACAAGCGCACGATCTTTGCGGACGGCTTGAGCCAGCCCATGGGCATGGAACTCGCGCCGCGTGACGCCGGGGTGAAATCGCCGGATGGCCATTCGGTGTATGTCGGTGAAGGTGAAAAATTATGGCTCATGCACGACGACGATGGTGATGACCACGTGGACCGGCGCGAGGTGGTGCTGCGCGGCTTTGGCACGGGCGACACGCATCAGTGCCTCAACAGCTTCATCTGGGCACCGGACGGCGCGCTGGTGATGCACCAGGGACTGCACTGCTACTCCCGCGTGACGACGGCGCTCGGCACCAAGACGCTCCACGGAGCGGGCTTCTGGCACTACTACCCAAAGAGCGGGCGGCTGAATCCGTACCCGACCGGCATGCCGTTGAACGCCTGGGGCACCGCTTTCACGAAAGAGGGCCAGCCCATCATGGTCGCGGGCGCTGCGGGCATGTTCTGGGCGCGGCCGATGGAGGTCAGCACCTCGCTTATCGAAAACGCAGATGAGAGCCGCGAGCGCCAAGACACGCAGGTGCATGGCATCCCGCACTTCCTGCTGGAGCGCTTCCAACTGCCCTACAGCGGCCAGATCATCAAGACCGACGGCCTGCGAAAATTCTGTGGCATTGATATCGTGGGTAACTCGCACTGGCCGGAGCCGATGCAGGAGGAAATCATCATCGGCGGCTTCTTTGAAAATGCGGTGTATCGCTACAAGCTTGTGCCGGACAAGGAGTTTCCCAGCGGCATGCAGGCCATTGAACAGCCGGCTCTCATCACCAGTGAAAATGTGGCCTTTCGACCGATTGACGTGCGCTTCGGACCGGAAGGTGCGCTGTACGTTGCGGATTGGTACGATCCCATCATCGGCCACTATCAGGCGAGCTTTCGGCATCCGAATCGCGATGCGAAGCATGGGCGGATCTGGAGGGTGGTGGCGAAGGGGCAGACGAACATACCACGCTTTAACATAAGTGAGTATCAAGTCCCAGGCATGAAGGGTGTTAGAGCGCGAGGTCAACCCAGCAGGTGGTTGGATTATCAAGTGCATCGAATGCAACTGACAGAACGACAGGAGGGGGGATGGACGGAAGAAAATGGACGTGCCAGGCATGTCCATGGGCTTAGTGACTTGCGGGAAATTGAGAAAGCAGCGGAGGACCTATCCCCCCTCGTCCGCCTCGAAGCCGTCGTTGCCGCAGCGAAAGTGCAGTCACCCGAAGCGATCAAGGTGGCGCTGAAGGTGCTCGACAAGCCGATGGACAGTTTCATTGAGCGGGCGTTGTGGCTGGCGGTGCATGCGACGGCGCCACAGTGGAAGAAGCCGCCGTATGAGATTTTGAATTCGCTGCCGCCGAAGCATCTGGCGTTTTTGGTGGAGAAGGATGGCAGCGCGGAGCTGCTGGGCGTGGTGCGCACGATGGTGGCGGAAAAGGGTGAGTCGATGCCTTCGGAGACGCGGCGCGGGCTGGTGGCGGCGCTGGTGCGCAAAGGATCGCCGGAGGACATGCTGCTGGCGCTCAAGCTGGGCGTGAAGGATCAGGCCGTGCTGGACGATCTGGCGGTGACTGCCGCGCAACGCGGTGGCAAGATGCCAGACGGCGCGGAAGGTGTGCTCATGGGGTTGTTGCAGGAAGGCACGGAAGCGCAAAAAGCAGCGGCATGCGCGCTGGCGGGCGCGTGGAAGCTCAGGAGTGCGGTGGTGATCATCCGCCCTTTGTTGCAAGCAGGCGCGGGCATTCGTGCTCCGGCCGTGATGGCGCTCGCTCACTTGGGCGAGCCGATGGAAACGTTCGAACCGCTGGTGAGTGATGCGCAGCAGCCGTGGCCCGTGCGTGTCGCGGCTCTCACGGCGGTGACGGAGAGAAAGCCTGCACTGGCGGGCACGCTGGCCGCCGCAGCGCTTGCAAGCATCACCGATGCCGACACGCTTCGCGCATGGCTGACCCCACTGCTGGCGCGCGAGGCTGCGGTAGCGGCGCTGGCAAAGGCACTGGATGCGCAGCCGTGTTCCGCCGAAGTGGCGAAGCTGGCGCTGACCACGCTGACGGCGGCCGGTCGCGGTGATGCGGTGCTGACGACGGCCTTTGGCAAAATTTTAGGCGTGAAGAACACCCTGCCAGCCTATGACGCGGCTTGGGTTGCAGCCTTGGCGGCGGAAGTGAAGAGCAGTGGCGTAGCGGAGAAGGGGAAGGCTGTTTTCAATGCGCCGCTCTCAGGCTGCACCGCCTGTCACAAGATCGGCGGGCAGGGCGGCATCGTCGGGCCGGAACTGGATGCTGTGGGGCGTGGCGTGCCAGTGGAACTGCTCATCGAGGCCGTGGTGTGGCCGAACCGGCAGATCAAAGAGGGCTACGTGGCGACCACACTCGCGCTGAAGGACGGTCGCCGCCTCCAAGGCTACAAGGTCAGCGAAGCCGGCGGAGAACTGCAATTGCGCGATCTTTTAGGCGGGCAGGTGAGTCGTTTCACCGCAGCACAGATTCAGGAAAAACAGGAGGCCGGCTCGCTCATGCCTGAGGGGCTGATCATGAACATGAGGCGGGAGGAGCTGCGGGACTTGATCGCGTATCTGGCCGGGTTGGGTCGGTAACCGGTCATTCGCTGAGGGGTGCGGGCACAAAAAAAGGGCGGGGATGAACCCGCCCTTTTAAATGTTCTTTTCCCTGTGCCGAATTAAGCTGCGGAGACAGGAGCCTCGGGTGCGCCGGGGGCCTTTGGAAGGGTGAAGCGATAGCGGATCTTGCCACGCTTGGCAGCAGCACGGGCTTTGCGCTTGGTGCGTTCTTTCGGAGTCTCGTGCGCGCGCAGGCGGCGGACTTCTTCGAGGATGCCGTCCATTTCGAGGCGGGTCTTGAGGCGTTTGAGAGCGCGGTCAACGGGCTCGCCTTTGCGGATCTGAATTTCGGTCATAAACGGGTCTGGGTGGTTTGGGAAAAGGGCAGGGAAAGTAGGGGAATGAGAGCGGGCGTCAAATGGAATATGACCTCAAGCGACGAGAGTCTGCTCACGGTCTGGACCGATGCCGACGAGGCTGACGCGGGCTCCGGTCAGTTCTTCGAGGCGCTTGAGGTAGGCTTTGGCCAGCGGGGGCAGGTCAGCGAACTTCCGGATGCCGCTGAGATCCTGCTTCCAGCCCTGGTGGGTTTCGTAAACAGGGATGCAGGCGGCCAGGTCGGCGGCGGTGCTCGGTGGGTAGTGGATGGTCTTGCCACGCAGGGTATAGGCGGTGCAGATCTGGATGGTGTCGAGACCGTCCAAGCCGTCGAGGTTGGTGATGGCGAGTTCATCCGCACCGTTGACCATGACGGCGTAGCGTACGAGGACGGAGTCCAGCCAGCCGCAGCGGCGGGCGCGGCCGGTGGTGGCACCGAATTCGCGGCCCATGTTGTGCAGCATGTCGCCAATGGCGTCGTTTTCGGTGACGAAAGGTCCGCTGCCCACACGGGTGGTGTAGGCCTTGCCCACGGCGACGACCTTGTCGATCATGCGCGGCGGAACGCCGGAACCGGTGCAGGCACCGCCGGAGGTGGTGTTCGACGAAGTGACGAAGGGGTAGGTGCCGTGGTCGATGTCCAGATAGGTGCCCTGCGCACCTTCAAAAAGCAGGCTTTTGCCGGCTTTGATGGCTTCATGCAGATACACCGTGGTGTTGGTAATGTGCGGAGCGAGCGTTTTGGCGGCTTCGAGCATCTCCTTGACGGTTTCTTCGACGGGGATGAGTTCGACACCGAGTTCCGCAAAGGTGGCATTGTGTCGTGCGAGGCGGTCACGGAGTTCCTCTTCAAAGATCTCCGGCTGGGTCATCAGGATGGTGCGCAGGCCATCACGCTCCACTTTGTCCGCGTAGGCCGGGCCGATGCCGCGACCGGTGGTGCCGATTTTCTTGTCGCCACGCTTGGCTTCGCGCACCTTGTCCAGTCCGCGGTGGTAGGGCATCACCAGGTGGGCCGTTTCGCTGATCAGCAGATTTTCGGGGGTGATGGTCACACCCTGGCCACGAAGCTTGGCCATTTCTGCGAGCAGGCCGGTGGGGTCCATGACCACGCCATTGCCGATGACGCAGATCTTGTCCTTCCAAAGGATGCCCGAGGGGATGAGGTGGAGGATGTATTTGATGCCGTTGCTGATGACGGTGTGGCCTGCGTTGTTACCACCGGCTGCACGGACAACGACGTCCGTGTTCTCGGTGAGGTAATCGACGATTTTACCTTTTCCTTCATCGCCCCACTGGGCGCCGACAATGATTGTATTGGACATGGATTCTTTTCTTGGGATGGCGGCATGATGGAGCCGCAAGGGTTGTTTTCATGACGCGCAGGCGTTTCCATGGCAGCCGGAGGACCGCTGGAGTGCTCCTTACGGGAGCCAGGTTCGCGAGCGCGTGCTTTTGGTCAGTCTCAGGCTCCCATTTGCTTGGCGAAATAAACAGCGGCACCGCAGGCCAGGAGGCCGGCAAGTCCGAGAAGTGTGACAAGGGCCGAGCCAGGATTTTTTTGCTTCACCTTTGGGCCAAAGCCTGTGCGCAGACGGCCGTTGTAGGGGAGGGTGCCGTAGCCGCTGGATGGGGTGGAAACCGTGGATGTCTGGGAGGAATAGGATTCTTCTTCGCCATCGCCGAGGAAAACGCAGTTCACATTGCCGAGCTGAAACGCAGCCCCAGAGGCAAGGTTGACGTTGTCCACACGGGAGCCGCCGACTTTGGTGCCGTTTGTGGAACCGAGGTCGGTGAACGTCCAGCTGCTGCCGTCAAACATGAATTCACCGTGGTGACTGGACACTGAATCGTCAGCGATGATGAGCTGGTTGTCATCAGCACGCCCCACGGACATGCGTTCGGCGTCGAGTTCGAGGGCGCCAGAGGCACCGTCAGGAGTGGTGAATTGAATGCGCGGCATAACATGGCAGTTCTAGCAGGCCGGAGCAGTGGAGGCAAGAGGGATTCACTGCAGGTCGCTGCGAGCTTGCGCGGGCGGGCGTTCTTGCTAGGAAGGCTGGCAACCATCCCCGCCACCCTCGTGACCCAAATTTTTGAAATCCTCGGTAAGTTCGACACTGAAAGCGACTGTCACAAGCTGCTGTACGCTCCCCACCCCCTTCCGCTGAAATACCGGGAGGGTCGTGTGTACAAGATCGAATTCGAGGGGGATGAAGCCGCCCTGAAGGCATTTGTGGACAAGGTTTTGATCGATCCCATCAGCCAGGAGGCCCGCGTGGGCGGCCAGCCGGCGTTTGAAAAGGCGGCCTTTGTGCTCGAATACGGGATGAAAGGTGCGGCGCTGGATCTGGAAAAAGAAATGATCCTCAATTATTACCGCAGCACCCAGAATCCGGGTTTTGAGATCAAGAAGCTCACCCTGCGGACCCGTATTTATGTCTTTGGTGAAGGTGCCGAGCCGGCGCAGTTCGTGCGTGACATTGTCAATCCTGCCATCCACACGCACGAAGTCCTCAAGGCTGCCTGATTACAACCTGCACGGCTTTCGATAGCAGGCCGGTGTGAGCGGCGTTTGTGGTTGCTCCATGACGCCCACCGCTCCCAACCAACGTCTCCTGTCCCTCGATGCTTTTCGTGGGTTCATCATGCTGCTGATGGCCTCCTCGGGCTTTGGCATTGCACAAATGGCGGCGGCGCATCCGGGATCGATATGGGAGTTCATCAAACCGCAGTTCGCGCATCAGGAGTGGCAGGGCTGCTCGTTGTGGGATCTGATCCAGCCGAGCTTCATGTTCATGGTGGGCATGGCGGTGCCGTTTTCATATACAAAAAGGCGTGAACTGGGGCAGTCGTTCTTTGGCATGGCCTGGCATGCGCTCTCACGCTCCATCCTGCTGGTGGCCCTGGGAGTGATGCTGGCCACTCGTTCGGGAGACAAGCATACGGTGTTTGTGTTTACCAATGTGCTCGCTCAGATCGGGCTCGGCTATTTCATGCTCTTTCTGCTCTCACGCATGGGCTGGGAGTACATGATCTCCGCGATCATTCTGATTCTGGCGGGCTACACCTGGTTTTTCATTGAGCATCCTCTGCCGACGCCGCAGGATCTCGCCGCCATTGCGGGCATGAAAGGCACGGAGCATGCGATCCTGCCGGGCTTTGCCGGGCATTGGGACATCCACACCAATGCAGCGGCTGCCTTTGACCGCTGGTTTCTCAATCTGCTGCCCCAGGCCCAAACATTTCAGTACAACACTGGCGGCTATCAGACCCTGAATTTCATCCCGGCGCTCGCCACCATGCTCGGTGGTGCGGTCACGGGGGAGTTTCTGATGCGCAGCCTAAAAACAGAGCGCGGCAGATTCGCCACACTGCTGGTCACCGGCATTCTGCTCGTGGTGGCGGGGACAGCGCTTGACCCCAAGATCCTCCCTGGAGTTGGAGCCCAGCTGGAGCCTTACACGGTGCTGCCTGTGGTGAAACGCATTTGGACGCCCTCCTGGGCCGTTCTGAGCGGCGGCTGGGTGCTGATCCTGCTTTCTGTCTTTTACTGGCTTGTGGAGGTCCGGGGCATGCGCCGTTTGGTTTATCCCCTGGTGGTCGTGGGCGCGAACAGCCTTGTGATCTATCTGCTTCACAGTCTTTGCGCGGGATGGATCACCGAAAATCTCCACAAGCACCTGCCGGAGACGGCTTTCCCGGCGTATTGGACGCCGGTCATCGAGCGTTGCGGAGTGCTTTTTGTGCTTTGGCTGGTTTGCTGGTGGCTGTATAAACAGAAGGCCTTCATCAAACTGTGATCCACCGATTTTTCCCCCTCGCCGTCCTCGCCTGTCTCGTCGCCTGCCAGCACAAGCCGGCCTCCACCACGCCTGCGCGTAATGCGGAGGAAGATGCACGCTTTCACAAAGCAGGGCTCATCCTGCTGCCGGACCTGCAGCATGCCAGTGCCTGGGAAAAACTCATTCACGCGGACATGGGCGTGCCTGCGAGCAAGATCGAGGTGCAGGCGGGGCCGGGCTTCACCACGGTGACCATCCGCGACCTCAAAAACCGGGGCGACGTCGAGGGCGTCGCTCAGGAGCTGCGTGCCATTGCGGAGAAAAAGCCCGACAAGTTTGGCATCACGAAGGTGGAGGTGAAGCTCAATAACGCAGCCGCCACGATCAGCCCCTTTGTGCTGCCCACGGAGGCGGCGCCTGCCACGCCTAATCCGGGCTCGGTTCTCCCAACGCTTTCATTACCGCCGCTCCGCATCGACGGCCGCTGAGCAGCGCGCCGTTGATGGAGACATTTTCACACCAGTCGCCGCAGCGGTAGAGACCGGGCTCGATCATGCTTGCAAGCGGGCTGCCATTGAGCCGGAGTTGTCTGCTCTCCGGCTGGGCATGACGAATTTGATACGTGCGGAGGTGCCTCCATTTGGAGACAGTGGGCTCTCCAAACCAGCTGCACATCTGCTCGCGCACCACCTGTTCCAGTTCCGTGCTGGAAGGGGCTCCAATGATGGAGGCGGAAAGGAGGTGCTGCCCCGGAGGCGCATAATGAGGGGAGACGCGCGAGAGTGCGAGGACGCTGTTGACCGGGCCGCGTCCATCCCCATCCAGATGCAGAATCGGGTCTCCCGGTGGCAGATCATCCGTGGCAAAATACATGCAGGTGGTGGAGCGACTTGGCAGCAGGGGGGGGCTTTCAGCTGCGGGCAGCAGCCGGTGCGCCACCTCTTCGCTCACAGCCACGATGACATGGTCCGCATGCACTACTTCGCCGGTTCCCAGAGTGACCTCACCGGCGCGCACAGCGGCAACCGGGGCATTGAGCCGCAGGCTTCCCGGGGGAAGAGAAAGCGCGAGCTGATCGGGAATCGCCTGCATGCCACGTGCCGGCACTGCGCTGCCCGCCCGGTCAAACATGGCAAACAAAAACAGCATCATGCGTGCGCTGGTGCGCAGATCCTTCTCAAGGAACACCCCGCCAAAGAACGGGCGGAAGAAACGGTCGATCATGTTTTCAGAGAAGCCAAAGTCACGCAGATAATCTTCCGTTTCCATTTCAGGGAGGTCGGCGGGGGGCTCGCGGAGACCGAATACTTCTTTGCGCAGCAGCAGCGTGGTCCATTTGTCACGCAGCGTGGCGATGGCTTCATTGAAGTTTTTCAGTGCTGCGAGCGGATGCGCCAGAGGGTCCGCCATGCGGTGGAAACGATTTTTGACGAAGACATCCGCGCCACGGTAGATCGAACGCAGGTCCAGCGCGTCATAGTCCAGTACTCGACGGGCCTCGGGATAGCCGGGCAGGAAGATCTGGAACCCGCGGTCGAGCAGAAAGCCATCCACCACGTCTTTGCGCACCCGGCCACCCACGGCATTCGAGGCCTCCAAAATGGTGAAGGGCCTTCCGGCTGCGGCCAGGACGCGGGCACAGGCCAGCCCCGCAAGGCCGGCGCCTATGATTACAATCCTGGGCTGCGCATCACTCATTCATCCATAATCAGTCAAGCGCCTACCTTGGCCATGTCTTTTTGGCTTTGCAAGCGCGGGAGGCATGGCAAGCATTGGGCATGCCATCACCTCGCATCCTCATTCTCGGCGCCACCGGCGGACTGGGGCGTGCTTTGCACCGGCACCTCGCGGCCCATTTTGAAACCACATCTTGGGGACGTGCCGAGCTGGATTTTGAAAAACCGGACAGCATTTCAGCCAGGCTGGCCGCCCATCCTTTTGATGTGCTGCTCAATGCCGCTGGCATGACCAGCCCGGATGCCTGTGAGGTGCAGCCGGAGCGCGCCTTGCTGGCCAATGCGGTGGCCCCGCAGATTCTGGCTGAATGCTGCCACGCACGGGGTGCACGGATGATTCATTTCAGCACCGACTATGTCTTCAGCGGCGTGCAGCGTGACCTGTGGTTCGAAGGAGACGAAACTGTGCCCGTCAATGTCTATGGCCGCACCAAACTTGCCGGTGAAAAGGCTGTGCTCAAGGCTTCACCCTCGGCGCTGGTGGCGCGCGTTTCATGGTTGTTCGGGCCCGACAAGCCGAGCCATCCTGACAGCATCATCCAGCGCGCGCTAGAGACGGATGAACTCAGCGCCGTGGCGGATAAAATTTCTGTGCCCACGAGCAACGCCGACATCTGCGGCTGGATCGAACAACTGATTATCCGGCATCCGACAACCCATGGCCTGCTGCATCTGTGCAACAGCGGGGTCGCATCCTGGCATTCCTGGGCTGAGGCTGCCCTTGCGATCGCCGCCGGGCTGGAGGTGCCGGTCAAAACCACGACCGTGCAGCCCATCGAATTGGCCAGTCTCACCCAGCTCAAGGCACCCCGACCGCTCCTGACCGTGATGAGCAATGCGAAATGCCAAAGCCTGCTGGGCGGCGAGATTCGCAACTGGTACGATGCGCTGGAAGAGTATCTGGTGCAGAAGTATCAGCCCCAATGACTCCCGCCTCCGCCATGACCCGCTGCGACATTCTGCATGAGGACCGATTCCTCATTTTGGTGAACAAGCCGCATGGCGTGCTCTCACACCCGAACCCAAAGGCAGGCAAGCCGCAGATGGCGGCGTTTGAGGGCAGCTATGACCACGACCGCCGCTGCTTCAAAACGGCTGCGGGCAGCGTGTGGCTGATGCACCGCCTTGATCAAGATACATCGGGCGTACTGCTGGGGGCCAAGGATGAAAAAACGGCCGCCGCATGCCGCGAGGCATTCGAGGCCGAACGAGTGCGCAAAAAGTACCTCGCCTTGTGCAGCGGGACCGCGTCAAAGCCCGAGGGCGTATGGCTGGACCATCTCATCACAGCGCATGCCAAACACCAGGTGCGCACAACAGTGCGCCACGGAGCGCGTCCGAATGCCGAGGCGAAATACCGGGTGCTGGAGGCGAATGCGCTCAATCGCGTGGTCCTGCTGGAAGTCGAGCTGATCACCGGCAAGACGCATCAGATCCGCGTGCAGGCGGCTTCGCGGCAACTGCCGCTGGTGGGGGATGACGTTTACGGTTCCTTTGATCTGAACCGCAAACTGCGCAAAACGATCCTGGCCAAGCGGCTGTTTTTGCATGCGTTTGAACTGGGGCTGAAGCACCCGGCATCGGGGCAGCAGCTTACGGTCAAAGCACCGCTGCCGCCAGATTTGCTGGCGGTGCTGGAGGCAGCGGGCATGAAGGCTGTTTAGGCAGCTCGCTTGAGCAGAAAGTATTCGATGCCATCGACGAGCGCCTTCCAGCTCGCGTCGATGATGTTGCAACTGACGCCGACGGTGCCCCAGGTGGCGTTGCCATCGGTGGTGGTGATGAGCACGCGGGTCTTGGCCGCAGTGCCGGTGCCGCCGTCGATGATGCGCACCTTGTAGTCCGCCAAACGCATGTCCTTGAGCGCCGGGAAGAAGGGCAGGAGGGCCTTGCGCAGTGCGTTGTCGAGAGCATTCACCGGGCCGTCACCTTCATCCACGGTGTAAACACGGCTCTCACCGACTTCGAGCTTGATGGTGGCTTCGCAGGTTTCAAAGCCATGTTCGCCGCCGTGGAAACGGTGGGTGGAGTGATACTCGATCAGGTTGAAAACCGGCTGGTGCTGGCCGAGCTGCTTGCGGATGAGCATCTCAAAGGATGCTTCGGCGGCTTCGAATTCGTAGCCTTCGCTTTCGAGGCGCTTCACCTCGGTGAGAATGGTCTGCACGCGGGCATCGCCCTTCGCGAATTTGAAGCCCATGCCCTCCGCCTTCATCATCACGTTGGACTGGCCGGACATGTCCGAGATGGTGATGACGCGCTGATTGCCGACGAGAGCGGGGTCCACATGCTCGTAGGTACGGGCCAGCTTTTGCACGGCATGCACATGCAGGCCGCCTTTGTGCGTGAACGCAGCCACGCCCACATAGGGCGCGCGGATGTCGTGGGGAACGTTGGCGAGTTCATCGACGAAGTTGGCGAGTTCGCGCAGGCGGGTGAGGTCGATGCCGAGAGGGATGCCCATCTTGATCTGCAGATTGGGCATGATGGTGGTGAGGTTGCAGTTCCCCACGCGCTCGCCGTAGCCATTGATGGTGCCCTGCACCTGGCAGGCACCGGCACGCACGGCCGCGAGGGCGTTGGCCACGCCGACGCCGCCGTCATTGTGCGTGTGGATGCCGACGGGGCGGCCGAGATGGGCGATGACTTTGCGGGTCGTGTCTTCGACGAACTCTGGCAGTGCGCCGCCATTGGTTTCACAGAGCACGATGAGATCTGCTCCGGCATCCTGGGCGGCCTTGATGGTTTTGAGGGAGTACTCGGGGTCCTCCTTGAAGCTGTCGAAGAAATGCTCCGCATCATACAGCACCTCGCGGCCATGCTTTTTCAAGTAGGCCACGGTGTCAGAGATCATGGCGAGATTTTCTTCCAAGCTGACCTGGAAGACTTCAGTGACGTGCAGCGCCCAGGTCTTGCCCACCACGGTGACGGCGGGTGTTTTGGCATCGAGCAGCATCTTGACCTGAGGATCGTCCTCGACCTTCATCTTGCCACGGCGGGTCATGCCAAAGGCCGTGATCTTCGCGGTCTTCCAGGAGCGCTTGGCGGCTTCTTCGAAGAATGCAGCGTCCTTGGGGTTGGAGCCGGGCCAGCCGCCTTCGATGTAATGCACGCCGAATTCGTCGAGCTTCTCCGCGACGCGGATTTTATCAAGGGTGCTGAAGGAGATGCCGGTGCCCTGGGTGCCGTCACGCAGGGTTGTGTCATAGATGGTAACTGGAGACATGTGGGGAAGGGGAAATGAAGAGATGAAAGGTGGGTGCAACGAGAAAACAGGCCGGACCGGCGGTTGCCATGAGTTCCGGGACGCCGGATGCCAGGGGCGCATTCAGCGCAGGCATGCAAGACAACGGACTCTCCCGGCGGCGTCAGGCGCGGATGAGTCCGAAACTAATTCGGAAGATTGGGCGAATGTCTGGGCGGTTTCCCATGAGCAGCGCGAGGATTAAGCCGGACTGGCCCCGCTGGCAAAGGGAAGTTTTCACCTGCCATGGAGCTTGCAGACCGGCTTTCGGCTCGGTGCCTGGGGCCTCGGGCTTATTTGCCCAGCATGCCTTCAAGGCCAGCCTGAACGGCGGGCGTGGCGTTTCGCAAGGATGGCTGCTGCTGCCATCCCTCCACCGGCAGTACATTGCCCTCCAGCGCGGGCCGTACTTCCAGATGCTTGCGCAGCAGCATGTCGGCCATCGTGGCATCATCATGCTGGGCCATGCGCGCCAGAGGAAGGTCGCTCAGGTCCAGTTTTGGGACAAAGGGCTTCTCATGCACCACGGGTGCCGCAGTCAATGCAACGCCAGTGGGGTCAGACGGGCGTGACAGCAGCCAAAGGCTCATGGCACACACAGAAACAGCCGCCGCGACCAGGCCCCATTTGGGGACCAGAAGATGGTTCCACCAGGTGGCGACCCGCTCCTGGAGCAATTCCAATGACGACTGCTGCAGCATTTCCGCACGCTGCCTCTGATGAAACTGCTGGAGAAACGTTTCGGTGAACCCTTCTTCCGGCTGTTCAAACCGCTTCAATCGTATCAACCGCTGGATGTTTTCAAATTCACTCATGGCGTGCTGTGGATTGTTGTTTCTTCAATGGTGCTGGTGTCGTATTATTTCACGAAGTCCTCAAGATATGTCTGGAGCAGGCGATGTGCGTAAAACAATCGCGATCTGACAGTCCCTTCCGAGACTCCAAGTATCTTGCTGATTTCGGCATGCTGGAGACCTTGTACGTCGTACAAAGTCACCACCGTGCGATGGTCTTCGGACAGCTTCATCATGGCTGCGTTCAACCTTTTTTGCAGCTCATGGATGTTTACCTCACGTAAAGTGCCCGTGTTTGCGGTGGTGACGCGAATGAATTCCGGATCGTTCTCGATGCCCGTATCTACATCGTCAAGACTGACCTTGTGATGTCTCCCGCGCTTCTTAAGGAAGTTTAAAGTCATGTTCACCGCGATGGAATAGATCCATGTGTAAAAGGATGACTTTCCCATGAAACGCTTGATGGACCGATAGGCCTTGGCAAAAACATCCTGCAGCAGGTCTGCTGTGTCCTCGCGGTTCGAGGTCATGTTATAAATCAAGCCATAGAGCTTGGGCGTGTATTTCCGGACAAGCTCATCAAAGGCGCGCGTGTCACCCGCCTGCGCTTTGTCCACCAGAATGCGGTCCTCAGCAGAGCTGCTGCTGGGTGCGGGTGGATTCAGCGAAGCGAGGGGAGTCGCTGCGGCGCCGAGTGATGATTCTTCCATTAATGTAAGAGAATCACTCGTTGCCTCAAGAGACAAGCGTTTCTTATGGGGCCACCCATTTCAATTATTTTTGAACATTCCACAAATGGTCCACGCAGATCTGCGACCACGTTTCAAGCTGGTCGCGCATGGCATGCAGTTCCTCCAGCGTGTGAAACCGCAGGTCCTGGATGGCATCTTCATTTGACTTCACCTCATCACTGCTGAGGTCAAAAAAATGCACGACGCCGAGATGCACGCTGCCGACTTCCGTCGCGTCGTCATTGATCAGGCCGATGACTTTTTGCGTGTGCGTGCCGCCGATCACCAGCTCCTCGGCCATCTCACGTTCGACACCGTTGAAGTACATCGTTTCACCGAGGCCGTCCTGGGCGGTGTCCACGGGATTGATGTGTCCGCCGATGCCGATGGAACGCTTGGCCACAAGGCGCTTCTCTCCTGAACTGCCGCCGCGCGTGTAGCTCAGGTAACGACCTTCATGGTGAAAGATTGCATAGGGGATGAGCTGCTTGTGGGAAGGATCTTTTTCAGCCGCAGGGCGTTCCATGAAGTGGTTGGCTCCAGGAACGAGCATGGCCTGCAAGTAGCGCATGACATCGGCTTGAAAGCCTTGAAAACTGCCGAGTTGATCGAAGAGCTGGCGGGTGATGACGAGAACGTGTTCCATGGGATGCTGGCAGAATGGATGGCCGCGCAGGGTGCGCAACCAATCAATCCAGCAACCACACTTCGGCGGGATCTCCTGCCTTCAAATTTTTTCCCGCCTCCAGCCGCAGCAAGGCGTCTGCACGGCTCAGGGAAAGCAGTGCGTGGCTCTGCTGCAGCCCGAAGGGCATGAACTGTCCATTCGTCAGCACGCCGCGAAGATAGTGAGGCCGGTCACCGGGATTTGAAAGGGCGGTGCCGGTGGTCGCAGGGATCCGGCGCGGCGTCAGCAGGGCCTCCGACGCCCCCATCATTTTGAGCAAGGCCGGACGCACAAACAGCAGGAAGGTGACGAATGACGATACCGGATTGCCCGGGAGACCAAAGACGTGCGACCCGGCAGACTGGGCAAACAAAAACGGCTTGCCCGGTTTCACCTTCACTCGCCACAGCCCCGGCTCGATGCCGAGTTCCTTCAGCGCGGGCTTGATCTGATCATGATCCCCGACGGAAACACCGCCGCTGATCAGCACAACGTCGTGGGACTGCAGCAGATCCCGCAGCGTTTCGGTGGTGCTGGGCAGATCATCGCGGCAGTGGGCCTGGGTGCTGGTGCGAATGCCAAGCTGAGCCAGCATGCCGCGCAGCATCAGAGCGTTCGTGTTGTAAATCTGACCGGCCTGCAGCGGACCGGCGCCGGGCGGCACGAGCTCATCCCCGGTGCTCAGCACTGCGACCCGAGGCGGCGCATGCACGGAGATTTGAGCAAGCCCCTGAGAGGCCAGCAAGGCCATTCGTCCGGGCGTGATCTGCTCTCCCTTGCGCAGCACGAACTGTCCCTGGCACAGGTCCTCTCCGGCTCGCCGGATGTTTTCGCCGGCGATGACCGCATCGGTGCAGACAATGGAATCGCCCTCGCGCCGCACATCCTCCTGCATGATCACCGCATCGGCACCGGCGGGGACGGGCGCTCCGGTGAAAATGCGAATGGCGCAGCCGCTTTGGAGGTGCAGTCCGCCATCCAATCCGGCGGCCTGTTCGCCCGCTACGCGCAACGGGGCGGAAGTCGAGCTCTCGGCGGCGACAATGGCATAGCCATCCATCGCGGATTGATCAAAGGCTGGGATCGGCACCGTGGCAGTCGCGTCCTGCGCGGCATAACGATCCAGGGCATCCAGCAGGGGCGTTGTTTCTGCCGGCAGCGGAGTTACAGCCGCCAGCACACGTGCGAGTGCCTCGCTTTCAGAAATCATCGGATGACAGGGGGCAGTTTGCTCAGATCTCCCACAGGTTCCTCTTCTTTCACCGGGGCGGGGGCCTGAGGTGTCTGCCGCAGCGGAGGCGGAGGGGC
Organism: Verrucomicrobiota bacterium; assembly: GCA_017301975.1. Classification (GTDB taxonomy): domain Bacteria; phylum Verrucomicrobiota; class Verrucomicrobiia; order Verrucomicrobiales; family Verrucomicrobiaceae; genus Prosthecobacter. The sequence continues at coordinate 35,500 of JAFLEI010000030.1, read as the reverse complement.
CGGTGCTGGAACGAATGTGGGCTGGGTGGGTGCCATCGGCTGAAACGGCGCGTCCAGCGGCGGGATCACATCCGCCTGCATCACCGGCTTCAGCGGCACGATGGCCCCCGATGCGGTGACCGTGGTGGGCGGGGGCGCTTCATCGCGCTTGATCTGAAAGAGCACCAGATCCCGCAGTTGCGGAGTGCCCTGCGTGATGTCTGCGGTGATGTAGTTGCCCTTGCGCTCCGGTGTCACCCTGAGCTTGGCGTCCGTGCCATTGACTCCTTGGGAAATGATTTCAGTCCCAGCCGGGATGTCCACCCGATGCTCACAATTGATGAGCACATAGTTTTGCTCGGGGTTCACCAGTTCAATCACGCCGATCACCTTCGCCTCTCCGACGCGCTTGTCCTCAGGCGAGTCTTTCGAAGACGACATGCCTCCGAACTTTTTTTCTAGGTAGGTGCAACTGGACAACCCCAGCAGCAAAGGAAGGCACAGGTGGCGCAGAAACTTCATGCCCTATTGATGCGCATGCCGGGCAAGCTGTCCAGCCTGCAACGCGGCCGGGCGTTTTGGCTGGCGCATTCTGCCTATGTGCTGATAAAGATGTCGAATGCCCCCATTCATCGACTACCCCCGCCTCTGGGAGGCGGTGACGCAGGCGCCGAGCCATCGCAGCCCATATTCGCTGCATGGGCCTGACCACTGGCGGCGTGTAGAGCGCAATGGCTGCATCCTGGCTGCGCGAACGGGTGCCAGGGTCCATGTGGTGCGGCTGTTCGCCCTGTTTCATGACAGCCGGCGCGAGAACGAGGGGCGAGATCCCGGCCATGGAAAACGCGGCGCGGAATTTGCGGCCACCTTTCGCGGTCAGCTCTGCGAGCTTTCTGACGAGGACCATGAACTCCTGCGTCTGGCTTGCATCTGGCACACCGATGCCGACCATCACACCGATCCTACCATCGGCACCTGCTGGGATGCCGATCGGCTGGATCTTGGGCGCGTGGGCGTGATCCCCGACGCACGGTTCATGAGCACGGCTTTTGGCAAGGAGATCGCCAATCACGGCGTGATTCACCCTTGGCTGCATCTCGCGGAGCCGTATTTGGGGGATGCGAGCTGACGTGCGTGATTACGCGATGATCCCCAGCTTCTTCAGCGTGGCGCTCAGCTCAGCAACCTTCTCCGGTTCCATGCCCACCATCGGCAGGCGCAGTTCGTCCGTGCAATGGCCGGCGAGAGCCATCGCGGTTTTGATCGGGATGGGGTTGGTCGAGAGTTTCAGGAAGGCGGCGAAGAGCGGGTAGTACTTCGTGTGGATCTGAAGCGCAGCGCCGTAGTCACCTTTGAGGGCCAGCTGCACCATCTCGCTGATCTGCTTCGGAATGAGGTTTCCCGCGACGCTGACGATGCCGACGCCGCCCACGGACATGAAGGGCAGGGTGAGGCCGTCGTCGCCAGACATGATCTCGAAGTCTGCCGGAAGGATCTGCTTCATCTGGCTGACGCGCTCAGGATTGCCCCCCGCTTCCTTGATGGAGCGAATGTTCGGGCAGTTTTCCGCAAGGCGGACAAGCACATCCAGACCGATCTCAATGCCGCAGCGCCCGGGGATGCTGTAAAGCATGAGCGGCAGCTTGGTGTTGTCGGCGATGGCCTTGAAATGCTGGTACAGGCCTTCCGGGGTGGGCTTGTTGTAATACGGCGCGACCTGCAGCGATGCTGTGGCACCTGCGGCTTCGGCTTCCTGCGTGAGCTCGATGGCCTCCCGGGTGGAGTTTGATCCGGTACCTGCCATGACCACGCCGCGGCCTTTGGAGAACTCGACGGTCAGCTTCACCACGCGGGTGTGCTCATCGTGATCCAGCGTGGGGGATTCCCCTGTGGTGCCGCATGGCACAACGCCCGTCACACCATTGTCGAACTGGAAGTCGATGATCGATTTGAGCGCGGCCTCGTCAATTTGGCCGTTGCGAAAAGGGGTGACGATAGCGGTGTGGGTTCCGGCGAACATGGGGCGGTGGGGAAAAGGGCGGGATTTGTCGGACTGAAAACTGAGAAATGAAAACTGAAAATTGGAAATTGTGGGGGGCGGCGGCCTGAGCGCTGGCTCCCTCAGTTCTCAGTCTCTCGGGGTGGAAAGCACCTGGTCAGATGGTGACGCTCCCCGTAAACACAAAGTCCGCCGGTCCAAACAGCGTCACATTGGTGTACTCACTCTTGTCCGGCTCTTCGAAGCCGACTTTGAGCGTGTCTCCGCCTTTGACGAGAACGCTGATGGGGCTGGGCTCGCCGGTGAGTTCGTGGTAAACCAGCGCGCAGCCGACCATGCCGGTGCCGCAGGCGAGGGTTTCGTCCTCCACGCCGCGTTCGTAGGTGCGGATGGCGATGCTGCCTGGCCCAAGCACCGTGGCGAAGTTCGCATTGGTGCCCTTCGGCTTGAATGCCTCATGAAAGCGCAGGGCCGCGCCCCATTCACGGATGGGCACGACTTCCAGATCATCCACCATCACCACGGCATGCGGCACGCCGGTGTTCACGCTGTGCACGGTCAGCCCGGCCCCGGCCACTTCCAGGTGCTGGGAGAGCTTGAGGCTGTGCGGGGCGCTCATGTTGATGCGCACGTGACCGCCCTCGAACTCGGCGGAAATGATGCCGGCCTGGGTCTCAAAGCGGATCTTGGTCAGCTTGTCGCCATGCAGATGGTTGACGAAGCGGCCAAAGCAGCGCGCGCCATTGCCGCACATTTCGGCCTCGCCGCCGTCGGCGTTGTAGTAGCGCATCTTGAAGTCGCCGTCCGCCGTGGCGGGCTCCACGCAGAGCAGTCCATCGGCTCCGATGCCGCGATGGCGGTCGCAGAGCTTTTCGATCTGCTCCTTGGTCAGCGAGATGGAAAGGTCGCGATTGTCCAGCATGACGAAGTCATTGCCGGCGCCGTTCATTTTGGTGAAGTTGAGGGTCATGGAAATGCGGAATGAGGGGTGGGGAATGCGGAATGGCAGAAATTAGAGTGCGTGGACGGCATCCACCAGCGGCTTCACAAAGGCTTCCACCTTGGCGGCACAATCCGGCGCGGTGCCGTTTTGCTCAATGAGTTTTACGATGGCGCTGCCCACCACGACGCCATCGGCTTTGCTGGCGATCTCGGCGGCTTGGACGGGATTGGACACGCCGAAGCCCACGCACACGGGCACGTCGGTGGCGGCCTGGATGATGGCCACCTGCTCGGCGATGCCCGAAGCAACTTCCACCTGTGCACCTGTCACGCCGAGGCGGCTCACGTAATAAACAAAACCTTCAGCACTTTTCGCGATGTTGGTGATGCGTTCGGTCGAGGATGTCGGGGCGATGAGCTGGATGTGGCGCAACTCCGGCGTGGGCTTCAGCTCGGTGTTTTGCGCGGCTTCATCCGGCGGGAGGTCGAGCACGAGGATGCCATCGGCCCCGGCGGCGGCGGCGTCGATGTGGAAGCGCTCGTAGCCATAGGCATAGACGGGGTTCAGGTAGGTGAAGAGCACCAGAGGGATCTGGGATTTCGTGCGGAGCTGGCGGATCATCTCCAGCACCTTCGGCGTGGAGGCACCGGCCTTCAGCGCCCGGTCCGCCGCCATCTGGTTCACCACCCCGTCCGCCAGCGGATCGGAAAAGGGGACGCCAAGCTCGACGACGTCCGCACCCGCCCGCTCCAGCGCCAGCACGATGTCGATCGTAGCATCCAGCGTCGGATCACCGGCGCAGACATAGGCGACAAAGGCCTTCTTCTTCTGAGTGCGAAGCTGGGCAAAACGGGCGTCGAGACGGTTGGTAGGGGCTGACATGGGGCGTGGTGTTTAGCATGCCAAAGGCCCGCTGTCGACTGCCGGAATGCCCCCAAGAATCCAAAAATAGGCTGCCTTGGAGGCGGTCCTCATGTGCAGCGGGCTGCCAGACACGGCCTGGCCGTAGGCGTTCAAAGGTGGTTTGTCCGTGGGCTTGCAGAGATGCGCGGTCACTGGCTGGAGCAGTGGAGCGAGATCGATCCGCATGTGGAGCCGCTGGCTTTTCACCCGGAGGACGATGGGCGCATCCAAGTCGAGGTGCATCAGATCGTGCACGACAGGGCCGGTGTCCTGCTTGCCGATGATCGCGAGGGGCATCGTTTCACCCTTAAGCAGGGCTTGATTCAAGGCATGGAGGTCTGCGATCTCCCATAGGCCAACGAGGCAGAGGCCCAGCCATGACAGCCGCAACGCCCAAGCAGGCGCTGCGCAGGGGCGGACCCCTAGTTTTTGAAATGGCTGGTGATGAACTCCACCAGCCTTTCATCACTCATCGGATTGGAGGTGCTTTGGGATACGACCGTCTTTTTGAACTGGGGCGTTTCGGCGAGGTGGTGGACGAACTGCTCCTGGATCGTGCCGCTGCCGGTGATGTGAACTTCATCCGCGTTCACCAGATGGTGGTCGATCTCTTTGAAGAATTTGTGAATCAGGGTGATTTCGAGATGGTTCGCCGCATTCTCACTCGAGTTGGAGCCCGGACCTGGATTCTTGGCCTGACCTAGGACGGTGAACACGGCGGCGGCGGGGTCGTAGCCGATGATGGTCGCGTGGTGAGTGTCCATCCAAATTCCGAACCGCTTTTTGATTTTGTCTGACATAGGAACGCACTGACGGGTGAGTGGCCCGGATAGCAAGGGGGGTAAACCCCTACCTTGACGTAGTCCACCAGTTGCCTGCCCAGACCATGCCAGCCCAACCGAGGACGAAAAAAAGCAGATGCAGGCACAGGCTTGCATGGCATCTGTCGTGTCATCGATGCTTCCCGTTTGGCGTCGCTGTTGACGCCGCCAGTCGGCGGTGGCTCAGCTTTCTACGTTAAGGCAAGAAACCAACGCACTCCCACGCTAATGAACCCATTTGTATATTGTGGACTCGGAATCGCCGTTGCCGCACTCGGTGCCTACACGATGGCCATGCAAGGAGCGACTCACTACTGGGGCGTCCGATTGATGGGCGGTCCCACGGAGGACGACTTGATCAGAGAGAGCGTAGCGCAGGGAGCTTCTATCGCTAACCGAGGACTTCAAGATGCCATCACTCCGAAGTCGCAGACCTCCAGGAACATTTTTTTTGCTCTTGGGCTGCTCATGATGATCGTCGTGGGCATTGTGATGTATCGTTGGTATTGGGGTGTCGCCGGATTTTTTGGGACATTCATGGTGACGGGATTACTCAAGACGTTTTTACCCGGTCCTGATTCTCGATTTTTCAGAGACATACTCTTGAGCGACATGAAGCAGAGGCAGATGAGCTACACCGCCAAGGGCGACTCTTTGCGAGCACATGCTTGTTCTGATTTGATCCAGAAATTTGGTGACATCTCACAGCCCCGTCACGGCCTAAACTAACACACACCCAGATGCGAAGCTGTTACACCAAAACAAGGCGAACAAAACGGATGCAGGCAACGGCGCGTATGGAATCCGTCGTTTCATCGGCGCTTCCCGCCGCCTTTGACTGATCCTTGAACGAATAGCTTTATTAACTCTTCGAATCAAGTCGCCGGGCTGAAGTGTCACACTTGCTTTTCCGTCACTCCAACCTTCAGTCTGTGTTCGACGCGCTACGCTGCTCAGAAGGGAGGGCGCGTTTAAACGTTAGGCCAAGAAACAGAATCCATGGAGACACCACATGAGCACACACCAAGACCGGGTTTTTTTGCAATCTTGGACACTGCCCTTACCTCAATTGGGCTTCTGTACCTGATCGCAAGTAATCCGACAATCGGATTGTTCATGCTGTTGATGTCGGTGGGTTGGACTTGGAGTATCGTCTCTCATTACCTTAATCGGCATCAGGCCATAGAAGTTGGAATTCGCGAGTTGGTATTCTTTTACATTGAAATTGCAGTTTGGCAGGTCATGACGGGGCGTGTTGCGCATGACCGCATTCATCCCCTACACGCAACAACAGGTGAGTGCCCTTACTGTGTTTATGATGTTAAGCCGGTTAAATCTTTGGGAGAGTTTTTTCGCTTCCAGCTTATCGGCATGTCGCTGGTACTATCAGTTTTGATGCTGAAGGCGTCTGCAATTTTCTTCGGTCCGCTCATCTATATTGGTTTTGCGTTTCGTGCGTCTGATTACCAGCAGCTCGAGATGGACGTTCGCTCGACATATAGATCATCATTCAAGCAGATTTGGCTCACAATTGCGCTTGTTGGTGTGGCGATTTTTCTCGCGAAGGTTTGGCTTTATAGTGAATGGCAGGATTTGGAGTCATGGTGGGATAGTCAGCCGCTGCTGACCCTCATTACTCCAGTCATTCACCCTCCCGCTTTTCTCCCTTTCCATCTCACAAGCCTCTCCTCTGCGCTCCTTCTGGTAACCTCTGTTGTACTTGTAGATCGGGCAATGCACTTGCTTGATGACCAGACCATGAGTCCAGAGCAGATTCCCAGATTACTTCGCAGCATACGCATCCTTGGTCGCCTTCGCATGGTTCTTTCAATTTACACTTGGATCTGCGTCATTTGGGTCAGCCTACCTTGGTTGCGTTCTCTTCACTTTCCGCCAATCACGTTCGAGATGTTACCTAAATGAAATCGGTCACGTCTCGCCGACTGGGTGCGCTGAGTTTGGGGACGTTGATGCAATCCAGTTGCCTATGGCGCACATTTGCGGCAAAAGCTTCCTCTGCGAAACCGCCAGCCCGTTGGGGCTCGACAAAACTGCGGCCCATGATGCTGTAATCGTACAAGTCAGAATTGTTTGTCATCAACGACTTAAAAATAAAAAGAAATCACAACATGAACTTCATTTTACTCTGTGTTGCTTGGATAATCGGACTCGTTGCAGGATCGTTCTTCGTCATCCATCCATTGATCGTTTTGTTCTTTGGCATTCCGTTCACCATGAAGCTCAAGCGGATGGGCGCAATAGCAGGAAATGGTCCGATACCTATGTATCTTGGCTCGTTGTTCGTAATGCCGATTCTATTCTCTCTGGCCACTTGGGGTGTTTCGTCGTGGCTACCAAAGCAAATGGTTGGCTATTGGATAGGGGTAGGTTTCACTGTGGTGATGGGACTTTGGCAGTGCAGTGCGACGCCGACAAATGTGGGGGAATACATCGAGACCAATTCGAAATTCATAGACCCCAATGTGCTTGATCAGATGCGCTCGTCCCTGCAATCGAAGAATCACTGAGGCGCTGTAGCCAACGGTTATGGCTGCTTTCACCGCCACTGTCGCGTTTCAAGCCGCGAGGCGGCTGTGGCTCAGATGTAGTCATTTAGCCACCTCATCCCCCAGCCGCTTGTCTGGCACGAGATACCCCTGCACATAATCCCGCACGGCTTCCGCCAGCGGCGTGATCTCCGTCTTGAACCCTGAGCCGCGCAGTTTGGTGATGTCGGCGCAGGTGTAGTATTGGTACTTGGACTGCAGATGCTCGGGCATGTCGATGAACTCGATGTTGGGTTCCTTGCCGAGGGCGGTGAAAATGGCGGTGGCGAGCTCGACCCAGGTGTGGGCTTTGCCGGAGCCGAGGTTGAAGAGGCCGCCGGCGGCTGGGGTTTCAGCCAGGTGGAGGGTCATGCGGATGGCGTCTTTGACGTAGAGAAAGTCGCGCATTTGCTCGCCGTCTTTGTAGTCGGGGCGGTGGGATTTGAAGAGCTGGACCTTGCCGGTGGCGAGGATCTGGCCGCAGGCCTTGTGCACGAGGCTGCGCATGTCGGCCTTGTGGTCTTCATTGGGGCCGTAGACGTTGAAGTACTTGAGGCCGACGATGTTCGGCAGCCATCCTTCGCGCCGGGCGTGGAGGTCGAAGAGGTGCTTGGAGTAGCCGTACATGTTCAGCGGACGCAGCGCGTGAATGTCGGCCATCTGGTCGTCCATGCCGTGGGCACCATCGCCATAGGTCGCGGCGGAGGAAGCGTAGACGAAGCGGGCCTGAGTGGCGAGCGACCATTGGCAGAGCTGCTTGGTGAACTCGTAGTTGTTCCGCATGAGGTAGTCCGCGTCGCGCTCGGTCGTGGCGGAGCAGGCGCCGAGGTGCAGGATGTGGTCAAAGCGGCCCAGCTTGGCGGGGCTGTTTACCACGGCCTGCAGGAGGTCGTTGCCGTCGATGTAGTCGGCAAATTTGAGCGGGACGAGGTTTTTCCACTTTTCGTCCGTGCTCAGGCGGTCGCAGACGACGATGTTTTCGCAGCCCCGGCGGTTGAGCTCCCAGACGAGGGCGCTGCCGATGAATCCGGCTCCGCCGGTGATGAGGATGCGACTTTCCGTGTTTTTCATGTGCCCGTCTGGTAACGGGAAAAACAGCGGGATTCAAGCCGGAGCTTGAGATTGCCTGGTTCTCCGAAAGATCCCTTTGAGAATGAACGGCCTAAGCCGCCATGGCCTCGGGCTGCTGGGCGGAGTGCATGGGGAGCTGCTCGCGCCAGAGGGCGGGGTGCAGGAAGGTGGCCCTTGGATCACGCTCCCATTCGCCCTGCCAGCCGATCACGGTCTCCATGACCATGGGATGCGGGCACTGGATGGCCGGATAGAGCCACTGCTGATCCGCCACGATGAGCTTGGGAATCAAGGCGTGGCCGTAATATTCGATCTCCCAGCCGAGGAGCAGGGGTTCTTCATCGGTGAAACCTGCGAGTCCCTTGGGGTGCTCCACCCAGCCGACGAGGCCGCTGCTGTTCAGGGCATCCCAGACTTCGCGCATTTCCAGATCCACCCGCACAGCAAAGCCCGTGGTCTTGGCATTGCCGCCATTCACAGGATCACGGCTGACGAGGCCAAAGAGGATGCTGGTGGGGCAGTTGTCAGGAACGATGTCCACTTGGAATCCAAAGCGGATGGGATGGTCCGGCAGCAGCAGACTTCCATAACTTTGAAGATGAAAGCCAGCGAATGCAGGATCAGCAGCAGCAGTGGCGTTGAGTGATTCCATAGTTTTCTAAAAATTTCAGAGATGTTTATTAAAAATGCACTGAGTTATTGAAATTTCAAACATTTTATACAAATTCTTCTCGGTTTGTCACTCAAAATATTAAAAAGACATTTTCAGGGAAAGCGGAAGGGATGCCACATGCGCGAATATTTCTGCCCGAGTAGCGGATTCCTTGCCGCGATGCTATTGACGAAACTGCTGCCCTTGATACCAAATGTAACTCGTGGCACCTGCTTCATCGATCAACTGCGTCGAAACCGACCTGACATCCGATTTTCGCGATCAATTTCTCCTCACCTACCAGCATATGTTGCTGTCGCGGGTGTTGGAGGAGAAGCTTGGTTCGCTCTATCGGGCGGGGGGGCGTATCGTGGGCGGAGTCTACCTGGGCAAAGGCCAGGAGGCCTTCAGCGCCGCTCTTGGCGTTCAGCTTCGCAAGGGCAGGGACATCTACGGTCCCCTGATTCGTGACCAGGCGGGTCGCATCGCCTTTGGCGAACCCATTCTCGACTGTGTCCGCACCTACCTCGGCGCCGTCACCGGCCCCATGCGCGGCCGGGATGGCAACATCCACCGTGGGCGTCCGAAAGAAGGGCATCTGGCCATGATCAGCCATCTGGGCAGCCTTCTTTCCGTGGTGGCCGGGGGGCTTTTCGCCCGGCGTCTGTCCGGCACGTTGGCAGACAGCATCGGGGCCACCAGCATTGGCGATGGGGGAACCTCCACCGGGGCTTTTCATGAAGGTCTGAACATGGCGGCGGTGGAAAAGCTGCCCATCATCGTCAGCATCGCGAACAATCAGTATGCCTATTCCACCCCCAACACCCGCCAGTATGCCTGTGAGAATCTGGTGGACCGTGCGGCGGGCTATGGCATCGAAGGCGTGACAGTGGACGCCACGGATCTCGCCTCCTGCCTGAAGGCCTTCCGGGCTGCGGCAGACAGGGCACGTGCGGGTGGTGGTCCGCAGATGATCGTGGGCACGCTGCTGCGCCTGGCCGGGCATGGCGAGCACGATGATGCTTCCTACATTCCTGACACCAAGCGGCAGGGGGCTTCGGCGCGCGACTGCCTGCAGGTGGCGGAAGATTTTGCCCGTGATCACGGCTGGATGTCCTCCGCTGATCTGCGCGAGCTCAATGAAGAGGTGCGCCGCAACGTTGATCAAACCGTTTCCAAAGTGTCCAAAGAACCAGCTCCTGATCCTTTCAAAGAAAACTGGCAGGCCCTGTCCTGCGCCGAGCTTGTGGAGGGACAGCACGAAGCATGAGCATCACCTACCTCGAAGCCATTCGAGAGGCCCAGTATGAGGCCCTGCGCAACGACCCCTCGGTGTTCCTTTATGGGCAGGACATCGCCACCTTTGGCGGCGCGTTCAAAGCCACAAAGAACCTCAGCAAGGAATTCCCCAACCGCGTTTTCGACGCCCCCATCAGCGAAGATGCAATGGTGGGCATGGCCGTGGGCGCGGCGGTGGAAGGCGCGCGGCCCATCATCGAGATGCAGTTCGCTGACTTCTCCTCCATCGGGTTCAACCAGATCGTCAATCAGGCCGCCACGCTCTTCTGGCGCACCAACGTGCCATGCCCCATCACCATTCGCATGCCCTCCGGCGGCACGGCAGGCAGCGGCCCTTTTCACAGCCAGTCGATGGAGGCCATCTACGCGCACTATCCCGGGCTGGTCATCGTCACGCCTGCCACTGTGGAAGATGCCTACTGGATGCTGCTGGACAGCGTGAAGCTGAACGACCCGGTCATCTTCTGCGAGCACAAGTTCCTCTACTACCATCTCAAGGCCGACCAGATCGGCGACCGCGAGCTGCCCATCGGCAAGGCGCGCATCGCCCGTCCGGGCCGCCACGCCACCATCGTGACGTACAGCGCCATGGTGCATGAGGCCCTGCGCGCGGCAGAGGAACTGCAGCTTGATGGTTATCAAATCGAAGTCGTCGATCTCCGTTCCGTGAAGCCCATGGATACGGATACTATTCTGGCCTCCGTCGCCCGTACGGGGCGTCTGCTCGCTTTGGGAGAAGCCTTCCCCTGGGGCGGCGTTACGGCGGAAATCATCGCCCGCGTCACCACGGATGGTTTCCATCTGCTGGACGCCCCGCCGATGCGCCTGAACTCCAAAGACACGCCGATTCCCTACCACCCGAATCTCTGGAAGTCGCATCGCCCCACCACCTCCACCATCGCGGCCGCTCTTCGGCGTTTGCTGCGCAATTAAATCAGCCTTCCGTTTTTTCAGCATCCCGTCATGCGCACCATTCCCATCTTGATGCCCCAGCTTGGCGAATCCATCGCCGAAGCCACCATCATTCGTATTTTGGTCGAGCCAGGTCGTGCAGTCGAAGCAGGCAGCGATCTCTTTGAAGTCGAGACGAACAAGGCCACCATGGCCGTCACTGCGCCGTGCGCCGGCACCATTGGCCAGATCGTGGCCACCGCGCAGACCAGCTACGCCGTTGGCTCCACTCTTGCCGCCTTTGAGATCACTCCGGAGAACGCCTTGTCCCTCGGTCTTGTCGATGAGCCCAAGCCTGCGGCATCTGCGCCGGCGGCCGCCCGCACGGGCTCCGAAGAAGTGGAAAACCTTCACTTCAAGATCAGCGACAACGACGTCATTTCCACCCGCCAGCCCACCGTCGAGCCCGTCGTGGGCGGTCTGCCGGTGCCAGCGGGTGCCACCGGCGCGAGCTACATCTCTCCACGGATGCGTGCCCGCATGCTGGAACTGGGCTTGAACGCTTCTGACCTTGCCGGCGTGCCCGGCACCGGTGCAGGCGGCCGCGTGACCGTCGAAGATTTCGAGGCCTTCCTGCGTGCGCTGGAGCAGCACCGCATGACGCCTGCCTCCCCCATGCGCATCGCCGTGGCGGATTCCATGCGCCGGAGCTGGACGCGTCCGCTGGCGACGGTGGGCAGTCCCATCATGCTGGATGCCATGCTCGCGCATCGCAAAAAGACCGATCCCAAGCCCGGCCCCGCGCTTTACGTCATTCGCGCTCTTGCCTTGGCGCTTGCTGAAAACACCGCCTTTGCCGGACGTCTGGTGGGCAACCGCATCGTGCATCCTCTCGCCATCGACATCGGCTTTGCCGTGGAGGTGGATGACGGCGTGATGGTGCCCACCCTGCGTGAAGTGGAAAAGACCCCGCTCGTCAAACTGGTGCCCACCTACAACAAGCTTGTCGAGCAGGCCCGTGCGCGCCGTCTGCCGAACGATGTGAAGCGTCCCGGCATCGCCACGGTCACGAACTTCGGCACCTTCGGCATCGTCTGGGCCACGCCCATCCCGCTGCCTGAGCAGAATCTCGTCCTTGGCCTCGGGGCAGGCAGCAAAGTGCCGCACTGGAGCGAGGAAGTGAACATGTTCATCCCCGTTACCGAAGCCGAACTGACGCTGAGCTTTGACCACCGCGTGCTCGATGGTGGTGGTGCCGGCCGCCTGCTCAAACGTGTGGCCGAGCTGCTGCAGAAACCCGAACTTCTCTGAGGTACGACAGACACTCCTGTCTGTCGGTCAGCGCATCCTTCAGCTCCCGAGCGTTCCATCCATCGTAACTGCGAACGCCATGCACGACAAACCCACGCTGCGCCAGCTCATGCGCGAACGCCTGCGTGCCTTGGATGAAGCCGCGCGCAGTGCTGCCAGTGTGCACATCGCAGCGCACCTCAAGCACCTCGCCGCCACATGGCCAGCCGGTGTTACAGTCGCACTCTTTGGCGGACTGAAAAATGAGCCCGACCTCGTGACGCATCTGCTTCCTGCTCTGCTGTCGCAAGGAGTCCGTACGTGTTTTTTCCAAATCGAACATCAGGGGCTTCGGGCACGCCATGTTCGAAGCATGGAAGACCTTCATCGCGGCCAGATGAACGTCTGGGAGCCGAATCCGCAATGTCCACACATCGGCATCGCTGAGCTCGACATTATCCTCGTTCCCGGTCTTGCCTTCACCCGTGATGGCAAACGCCTGGGCCGTGGCGGCGGCTATTACGACCGCCTGCTGGCTCATCCTCTGTGCCGTGCGGAACGCATTGCCGTCGCCTTCGATGTCCAGATCGTCGATCACATCACCGTCGAGTTTCACGATGAGCACATCCATCAAATCATCACTGAATCCGGCTTGATCCAGACTGCTGCGTCTGATTAGTGAGCACCCGGTTGGATGATGGTCTGGGTTCCAGCCATTCGGCATTCGTCATTTCTCCTCATATGAAGCTCATTCTCGAAATCGTCAGCTCCGGCACCGCCTACCTGGAGAAACGCAAGATCGACGAAGCCCGGCTGAACATGGAACACCTGCTGGCGCACGTCCTGGGATGTCGTCGGCTTGATCTCTACCTCCGCTTTGGCGAATCCGTCCCCGAGGCGGATCTCGTCACCTTGCGCGAGCTGCTGCGCCGCCGTGGGGAAGGGGAGCCGCTGCAGCACCTGCTCGGCACCGTCGAATTCTGCGGCCATGAATTTGTGAGCGACCACCGAGCCCTCATTCCACGCCCCGAAACGGAAACACTTGTGGAACTCGTACTCAAGAAATCTGCCACCGCACCCGCGCGTGTGCTCGACATGGCCACTGGTTCCGGCTGCATCGGCCTCAGCCTCGCGAAAGCCTGGCCGCTCAGCGAAGTCATCCTTGCCGACATCAGCGAAGATGCCCTCGATCTCGCCCGTCTCAATGCCTCACGCCTCAGCGCCAACGTCAAACTTCTGCGCAGCGACCTCTTTGAAAAAATCACCGGCAGCTTCGACGTCATCGTCGCCAATCTGCCTTACATCCCCAGCGCCGAAATTCCGACCCTGAGCGTCGAGGTCAAACGCGATCCCGTCCTCGCCCTGGATGGTGGACCTGATGGCCTGCGTATCGTGGAGCGCTTTTTGAATGATGCGCTGCCGCATCTCAACCCAGGGGCGCTCATCGCTCTTGAGGTAGGGCATGATCAAGGGACGCCTGTGGCAGCGCGCTGCACAGAGCTGGGTTATCTGAATGCCAGCACTGCGGCGGATCTCGCGGGCATTCACCGGTTTGTGTTTGCGGTGGCGCCTCCAAGGCCTCTTGCAGAGGCTTTGCCTTGATGGGCGTCCGCGTCGCTGAGGAGTCTTTGAATTTGGCTAGGCCCAAATGAAGCAAGATTCATCACGCATGAGATGACTTGAAGTTATCGTACGGGACATGCTGAAAATTCAAAGGCCTGACCAAGAGCAGATCCAATATCCGAAATACCCCAGGAGGGGGTGGATCGGAGTCGATCTCGATGGCACCTTGGCCATGGCTGATCCAGACGCTGAGCCGCATTGCATCGGCAACCCCGTGCCGCACATGCTCAAACGAGTGCAGCACTGGATCGAAACGGGCCGCACCGTCAAAATCTTCACCGCTCGTGCCGGTAACATTCAGGATGAGCAGAGAATTCATCAATGGTGCACTCGTCACGGGCTGCCGAAACTGGAAATCACCAACCGCAAAGATCACAAGATGATCGCCTTGTGGGATGACCGCGCCGTAGGCGTCGTCAGAAATACGGGTCTCCCCATTCTGCCGGGGACGATGTCCTTGTGGCAGTCCGTACGTCTGCGCTTGGCGCAGATGATAGGCGGCAGTGCTTTTATGGAGGCTGACTGCCGCCAGTTGAAAGACCATTTTCCTGCGGCGCTCGAAGCACGTCGGGATTTCGTGGAGCTTGAGGGGTAGTCTGGGTTACAACTCCCCCATCCCGCCCCGCTTGATCCACGCGTTCAGCGGCTCGAACTGCGACACATCAAGCGCAATACCACAGCCAAAAGGCGCGGCGTTGACGGTCTGAAGATCCAGAGCCCCGTTGTCGATTTTCAAGCTGGGGAAACCCTGCGGATGACGATGGTATAAACTGCCATGGGCGGCGAGCACTGACTCCTGAGTGGCCGAAGAGTGCATGCTGAGGCCGCAGAAGTAGTGGTGGCCGTTGCGCTCCACATGCTTGACGCCGAGCAGGGCCATGACGCTGAGGTCCTGCAGCAGAGATACGGGGCCGACGTTGGCGAGGTCTTCGCCGCTGAGGATGGGGCCGCCGCGAATGACGGGGTTGCGCTTCTTGAGCAGGGCGGCGTTTGCCAGGCCTTTGACGATGCCCTTGCAGTTCTTGTGGCTGGTGCCGCGATAGCCGAGATCAAGGGCGCGCGGCAGATCGGCGAGGGAGCCGTCGCTTTCGTCAATGATCATGCCGGGGCCTTCGGTCCAGGATTGCAGTGTGGCGGCCACATCATCGTTCAGGGCCTGAGAGCGGTGCAGCGGCTGCTCGATGAGGAGCAGATTTTGGAAGAGCGGCGCCAGTGCTGCATCGGCACTGAGCGTGGCGTAAAATTCGCGGAAAGAGGCGAGGTCGTAGAACTGCTCGTTGCCATCGAGCGTGGCGTGAAAACCCGAGGGGCAGTTCGCGGTGATGATGCGGGTGATCTCGCGCAGGCGCGGCAGGTCGGTCTCGGGCTTGCCGCAGACTTTGATTTTGAAGTAGCGCAGGCCGTAGGCGCGGATGTTTTCCTCCAGCGTGTAGGGCAGGCCGTCGTCCAGGGTGCCATCGGCGGCGCTGAGCGGATCGCCGAGGCCGACGGTGTGGCGTGCATTCACATGCGTTAGCGGGGCGGGAGCGATGGCATCGGCCACGCGCATGCCATGCAGTTCTTCACGCACAGCTCCGAGTTCGATGCCAAGCACGTCGGAGCGCAGCACCGCATGCAAAGGCTGGCGCAGGGCTTTGCACAGGCCGTCGAGCACAGAGCGTTCGATCAAGCTCACGCCCAGATTGGCGAGGAGGGAAGGGGCCTCCTTGACCTTCGCCCAGTTGCTTTGTTCTGCGTAGAGGTTCTGCCACCAGGTGAAGAAGCCCGTGGGTTTTTCAGCGGCAAGCCGGGCAATGCGTGAGGCATTCTGAATGACGGCGATCATCTCCGCGAGATCGAGCTCGAAGGGTGTGTCCGGATTCTTCGTGAACCACTTCGGTGGCAGGCCTTCGCTGGCGAGTCCGCTCACGGCTTTGCCATCCACGACCAGATTTGCCGTCACGAAAAGATGCGGCAGCGCGTTCATGCTGGCGATGCCGTACTTGAACGGAAACCGCGTGTGCATGGGCAGCACGTGGAACTGGAAGGACTCGATGGTGAAGGTCATGGCAAAGAAAAGACCTTTCAAAGGTCATGCGGTCAAGGAGTCAAGACGTGGCGAAATCGATGAACCGCTTCCGTCATCCTTGCAGAGTCATCCGGCACCGCGTGACGGCGCTGGCGAGATCGAAAAGGCTGATCGGTCCGGCCTACTCCACCAGATACAAAATACGCCCACAAGCCTCACACTGCGTGAGCTTCTCCGACTGCTTCAGCGACTGGATGACACCCACGACCACCTTCATGTGACAGCCTCCGCACATGGCGTTTTCCATCGGTACAATGGCGGCATCCCCCTTCTTGTTGAAGATCCGGGTGTAAAGATCAAGCGCATCGGGATCAATCGGCGCGGCCAGCGTGGCGCGTTCCGCATTGAGATCGTCGAGGCGCTTTTTCACGCCGACACCACGTTCTTCCAGAGATTTGAGTTCCTCGTTTACTCGCACTTGGGTGGCGGCCAGTTTGGCCTGCGCTTCCTTCAGCTTCTCCTTGGCGGCTTCGAGGGCTTCCATCTGCTCCAGTTCGCCGTCTTCCAGCTTGGTCACATCAGCCTGGTAGCGTTTGATTTCATGGCCGAGGGCGGCGAATTCGTCGTTCTTGCGCGTCTCGAACTGCTGGTCCTGCAGACGCTTGATGGAGGTCTGGCGCGTCTGGACATCGAGCTGAATGTTTTTGATCTTCACCTCGACTTCCTTCATGGCCAGATTCGCGGCATCCACGGCGGCCTGATCTCCCGCGAGCTGCATCTTGGCCCGGGTTTGCATCGTGGGGATGTCCTTGAGGTCTTTCTGCAGGGCACGAATGCGCTGGTCACGTTCCTGAAGCTGAATGAGTTTCGTGATGTCTTGAAGCATGTGCATGGATGTAAGCCGAAACGACGAAGGAGCACAAGCTCTCTGTTGTGAGGTTCGGGGCGGGGATTGACCACAGCAGTTCGTCTTGACCTGACAGCCGCCCGACGAAAAGGTGCGCTCTCTCACCCACTTCCCACATTCATTTGATGAAACCCACTCTCCTCATCCTCGCTGCCGGCATGGGCAGCCGTTACGGCGGCCTCAAACAACTCGACGCGATGGGCCCTGCTGGCGAGGTGGTGCTGGATTACTCCGTCTTTGACGCGATTCGCGCCGGTTTCGGCAAGGTGGTCTTCGTCATCCGCCGGGACTTTGAAGAACTTTTCCGCACCCAGATTGGTTCCAAGTATGCAGGCCGCATCGAGGTGGACTACGCGTTTCAGGATCTGCACGATCTCCCCGCCGGGTTCACCGTGCCGGAAGGCCGCACCAAACCCTGGGGCACCGCGCACGCACTGCTCGCCGCCGAGAAGGTGGTGAATGAGCCCTTCCTCATGATCAATGCCGATGACTTCTACGGCCAGGACGCCTTCAAAAAGATCGCCGCAGACCTCGTCCAGCCGCGTCCGCAGGACGGCAAAAGCCACTGGTCCATGGTGGGCTTCTACCTGAAGAACACCCTCTCCGATCACGGCAGCGTGTCCCGTGGCGTCTGCACCTGCGATGCCAATGGCATGCTCAAAACGGTTCTGGAAATGACCAAGATTTTCAAATGCGACACCGGCGCGGAAAATCGCGAGGTGGAGGGCGCATACGTCCCGCTCACCGGCAATGAAGTCGTGTCGATGAACTTCTTCGGCTTCACGCCGGACATTTTCGCGCACCTGCGCGCCGCATTCACCGCTTTCCTGGCCGAGCGCGGCACTGAGCAAAAATCCGAGTGCTACGTTCCGGCGCAGGTCGATGCCCTCATCGCCGCCGGTAAAGCGGATGTGCGTGTACTGGAGACGACGGGCAAATGGTTCGGCGTCACCTATCCTGAAGACAAGGCGGAAGTGGTGGCCAGCATCCGTGCGCTCATCGACGCTGGTGAGTACCCGCAGTCGTTGTGGGACTAAAATAAGTAGTTTTGAGCTTTAGCTCGTTCTGGTAGGTTTGAACGACATCCAATCCGAGCTAAAGCTCTCAACTACTTTCCCAGAATCCGCTCCGCGCTTCTCATCGTTGCACCCACATCGCATCACCAAATGTATGACCTCTTTTACATTTGAGGAATGGTTCAGGGTGTCATCTTAGGCTCTACCAATCGATGAGGCTCTACGTTGCCAACGAAGTCGATATAAAAGCGTATCGAATGCATTTGGTTGTCTTCGATCGAAAAATCAAAGATTGATTGGAATAAAGAATTCTCCACGCCTGTCTGCTCAATTTTTGCCTTCGCCATGTCAATTCGTTCCGCGCTGCAGTATTGCGACAATTCTTGTTGTGCGCGATTATGGCGAGTGCTGACTGAAAAGGAAACAGCAGCAGCAAAAAACATGGCTGTGGCACCTATTGCGGCACACCACAAAACAGTCTTTGATGCTCTGCCAAACTTCATGACGTTAAAAGCAGCCGCTCCGCGCTGCGCATCGTCGCACCTTCGTGCGTTTTAAGGGCATCGTGGCCTGCCTGGGCCATGCGCTCGGCTTGGGCTTGATCCTTCAGCAACAAACGGCACGATGATTCCAGCTCCTTGAAATCAGCGACCTGCTGGGCGCCGCCGTGCTTCAGCAGAAGCTTCACCAGGGGCGTGAAGTTCTCCATGTGCGGGCCAAAGAGCACGGGCTTCTGCGCCAGTGCAGCCTCGGCGGGATTCTGGCCGCCTTCGGCGAGGAAGCTTTTTCCCACCACCACCAGCGTGGCGAGATGCTGCCACGCGGCGAGTTCGCCCGTGGTGTCGATCAGCAAGACGGGCGCATTGGCATCCACTCGCGAGTTGGGCACGCTGCGCAGGGCAGGGGAGATGCCGATGCTTTGCAACTCGGCGCTGATTTCCGCACGGCGCTCCACATGGCGTGGTACGATGAGCAGCGCGAGATTGCTCACCTGCTCGCGCAGCCGCAGGAAGACGCGCGCGAGTTCGATCTCCTCTCCCGCGTGCGTGCTGGCGGCAAGCAGCGTGGGCTGTATCTCGGCAATGCCTGCCAGCGCGCGCACCGCATGCAGTTCCTCGATTTTGATGGCGGGCACGACCGCGCCTTCAGGATCGTATTTGATGCTGCCGGTGAGGTGGATGCGCTCGGCTTCGACCCCAAAGCCCTGCCAGCGAGCGATGTCGTCAGGCTCCTGCACGAGGACCTGCTTCAGCATGCGAAAGATCGGCCCGATGAACCAGCTGAACTTGCGGTAGCGGCGCTCGCTGCGCGGAGAGAGGCGGGCATTGACCAGCGAAATAGGGATGCCGAGGCGTGAGGCGGAAGCCGTGAGGTTGGGCCACACTTCCGCCTCGACGAGCACCAATTGCGTGGGCTGGATGCGCTCCAGCATGAGACGGCCCACACCGGGCAGATCGATGGGACTGTAGATCGCCTCCACGCGGCCCGCATGGCGAGCTGCGAGTTCCTCAGCGAGCGCATATCCGGTGGGCGTCGTTGTGCTGAGCACGATGCCGAGATCGGCGTTGGTTTTCAGCAATCGCGTGATGAGCTTTTTTGCCACCCCCACTTCTCCCACGCTCACGGCATGCACCCAGAAACGTTCGCGCTGGGGCAGGGCATTGATGGCAGCCTGTGTGTTGCGGGAGAAAAAGCCGATGCGCTGGGCCAGATCCTGCCAGCGCCCGTTGCGGCGGCGCATCTTGATGAAGGCGCCGGGCAGCATCAGCACGAGCCCCAGAGGCAGCGCCAGATTGTAGAGAGTGAGGCTAAGCGCTTTCGATGCCATGCGGAAGTTTGCGCAGCCAGACGATGCGGGTGGAGCCGTAATTGCGGTCGGTCAGCACCTCCCAGCCGGGCCAGCTTTTGGTTTCGCGGTTGAAGTGATGACTTTCGAGAATGAGGTGGCTCTCTGCGTGCAGCAGCGCGGGCAGTGCTTCTTCAGCGAGCAGCTTTGCCACGAAATCCGTGTCTTCGTCACAGTGCGTGTAGGGCGGGTCAGCGAAGATGAGATCGAACTGCTTTCCGTCTTTTTCCAGCAACGGCAGCATGCGGAAGACATCGCTGTGGCGCACCGTGGCACCCGTGAGGCGGGTCTTGGCAATGTTACGGCGGATGACCTCGCAGGCGCCCTTGTTTTCATCCACAAACACGGCCGAAGCAGCACCCCGGCTCAGGCATTCCAGGCCGATGGCCCCCGTGCCGGCAAACAAATCCAGCACATGCGCACCCGGAACGAGTTCCCCGAGCATCGAGAACACAGCCTGCCTTACACGGTCCTGCGTGGGCCGTGTGACGGTTTTTGGAACTTCGAGAGCGAGCCCTCCTGCACTGCCAGAAATGATACGCACGCATGTCCTTTAGCGGTGGGTTGCAGGGATGCAAGGAGGGGCTTTAAAACGTGGCACTGGGGGAGTACGGGACCGTCTGCATTGTGCCTCTTGCCTAAGCTAGTGCCTTGAGGATGAAAGGGCAGTGTAGGGATGCGGAGATGTCTGCATTTTTTTGACGGGTGCAGCTCCTGCCCTGCTGTCCGGGGGCTTTGTTTGAATCTTCACCCTAGGATTAAAGGTGGGCGTAGCGCCGAGGAAGTAGGCCTCATGTCAGGCTTCCGCTACACAGACTTTCTCGACAATAGGCAATTTGGCTATTACATTTAAAGATGGAAAATATGGAAAACACTATTCATTCATCCTTTGGGTTTGCCAATAGCGCCGCCGCTCCCCGCACTCTCCGTGCGTCCAGCAGTTACCCGCAGATGCAGACGGGTTCTATTCATGGGCAAGATCTCCACCCATCGCCTATCAATCCGGATTGGATTCTGGAGGGGGATCCGATTGCCCGGGCCACCACCCTGGCGATTGCTCCGGACAACACTCTTTCCTGCGCTGTCTGGGAGTGCCATGCGGGCAGCTTTAAATGGATTTTTGGACTGGATGAAATCATTCAGATCTTGGAGGGCGAGGTGGTGATCGAAGAACAGAATGAGGGCCGCAAGGTCCACACCCTGCGCGCCGGTGACACCGCCTTTTTCCCGGATGGCCTGACCACGCGCTGGACCGTGTCCAACTACGTGAAGAAGTTCGCGATTCACCGCACCATTCCCCGTTCCTTTTTCTGGCGTCTCAAACGCAAAATGCGCCATCTTCTTGGTCTGGTGACAAAGGCCGGCGCGGGCCGCTGATGGGCCGTGGCCGCTTTGAGACGGCGTGGAGACATTTACTTGGCGTGATTCGGAGACAGTCCCCCCGTCTCACTTTCCATTCTTAAACACATAAAGCACGCCGTCATCCGCGCCGAATAAAACATAATCCCCCGCGATGGCTCCGGAGGTCTTCACCGGCGCGCCGATTTCGTTGTGCCAGACTTCTTTGCCGGTCTTGAGATCGAGGGCGTAGATGTAGCCGTCGTCACAGCCGAAGATGGCCACTTTCCCTGCGCAAATGACCGCGCTGCTGTCGATGCGATCACGGGCGCGGAATTCCCAGAGCTGCGCGCCGGTGACGCGGTCGATGGCATGGAAACGCTTGTCTCTGCCGCCGACATAGACGCCTTTTTCCCAGATGGCGGGCGCGGCGTAGTACTCGAATTCACGCTCGCCGTATTCCCAGACCTTCATGCCGTCGGCGATGCGGTAGGCACCCACGCGGTTGCCGTAATGGCTGACGTAGATTACTCCGTCTGCGATGGCCACATTGTTGCCGATGTAGGCTCCCACTTCAATTTGACGCTCCTCCTTGCCGGTCTTCACATCATGCACATGCAGCACGCTGTCGCAGCCGCCGAAGACGACCTTCCCCTCGCCGATGGCAGAGCCGCCGTTGATGTAGTAGCCGGTTTCAGCCGCCCATTCCTTCACGCCCGTTTTGGCGTCGAGGCAGTAGATGGAGTAGTCGTAACTGCCGATGACGATTTTCTGCGCCTTGGTGGCGGGATCAGTCCAGACGTTCGCGGCGGCGTGGATTTCGGCCTGCGTTTCAAATTTCCAGGCCTCCTTGCCGGTGTCGGCGTTCCAGGCATACACAAAGCCGTCCTGGCATCCCGCGACGACGAGGTCCCCGGCAAAGGCTGCGGCACCGTCAAAGGCCCCCTTGGCCTCGGCTTTCCAGATCTCCTTGCCAGTGACCAGATTGAGGCAGAAGAAATGGCCGTCCTTGTCACCCAGATAGACCTTGCCGCTGCGCACGACGGCACTGGAGACCAGCATTTCCGCCTGCCCCTTCGGCTTGTCCATGAGCTTGAACTGCCAGGCGAGTTCGAGGGGGAATTTCAATTCCATGGGGGAGGTGCCCGTCATGGCCGCGTTGCCACGGGAGTCCGGCCAGTCTGCCGTTTGGGCATGCAGAAGGGCGGGGAGGAGGAGGCAGAGGAAAAGCGAGGCGCGCATGAGTTTGGACTGTGAAACTGCCATGTTGTGCGCTTTGTTGCAAACAAGCCGATGTCTGATCACGATCTCCAACAGCCGCCGCCGATCCCGCCTGACCTGCGGTGTGAGTATGAGGAGCGTCCGTTTCAGAACTGCACACGCTGCGGCGAGTCCCTGCCGGACTTCCCCGGCGGCTTTCAAATCTCCAAGGCCTACAAGCGCGGTGAATGCGTGATGGAGTATGCGCTGTGTGATCACTGCCGCTCGCAGATGATGGAGGAGTTCTCCCAGGAGTCGAAGAAGCGGCTGGCGCAGTTTCAGGATGAGCAGGTGACGCTGGAGCGCGGTCTCGAATCATGCGCGGTGTGCAATGCCCGGCGTGATGCGCCGGGCATGGATGATTTTGTGATCACCGGTGTGTGCGAAGGGCTCTCCCTGCTGCACAGCGTGATGATTTGCGGCAAGTGCGGCGACACCGTGCAGGGCTTCATCTCCACCAAAACGCGCGACACCTGGCGGCGCTTTGTGGACGACAATTTCCCCGGGCCTCCGCCCATGGACTCCCTGCCGGAGCCGGTGGAAGTGTTCCGCACTTCCGTGCCGGCGATCTCCAAAATGTGAAAGCCTCGGGGCCGGGGCTCACGCTCACATTCAGTGCCCGCAGTTTTCGCCTTCAGGGTCCGTGTCCTCGACCTTGGCACTGGCCTTGAGTTCTTCGAGGAAGGCATTGAACTTTTTATCCCGGTACTCTTCGAGGAAACGATTCTTCACATCGGCCTTCACCTCATCAAACGGACGCGCCACGGATGGGCGGCGGCCGGTGACGGTGCAGACGTGAAAACCGAGCTGGGTGTTGAACACGGGGCTGATCTCCCCCTCTCCCATGGAGAAGGCGATGGTCTCAAACTCCTCCATGAATTCGCCGCGCTTAAACCAGCCGAGATCGATCTGCTGCTGATCCCCGGAGCGATGTTCTTCGGCGAGTTTCGCGAAGTCGGCTCCCGCGAGGAGCTGGGAGCGGACATCGCGCATGGCCTGGTAAATTTCCTGGCGGCTGGTGGCGCCGGAAAGGCTTTTGGTGATGTGGGAGGCCTGGATCTCCTCCTCGGTCATGTAGTGCTTGAGATTGGCCTCGTAGCAGGCGCGCAGATCGGCCTCGGTAGGCTCGGGCTCGGGGGCGTAGATTTCCTGCAACGTTTTGTCCAGCCTGACACCACCGGCGACATTTTCGCGCACGACAGCCTCGTCTTTGACGGGCATGCCGATGTTCATGTAAAACTGCGTTTCACCACCGGCCTCATCGATGAGCTTGGTCAGTCGTGCGGTGACATCGACCTCGGAGACTTCGGGGTATCGGCGGCGGCTTTCCTGGCCGAGGAGGGCACGGGAGATGAGGTTGTCCTTGGCGATGCCGCGAAATTCGGGGTCGCGCTCACAGCAGGCCACCTGGAGGGTGCGTTCGTAGTGTCCCTTGATGTGGCGGAATTCCGCCTCGATGATTTCGTCGTCGATGTGTTCGCCGTTGATGATAAGTGCCATATGGGGCCGAACATGGAGCGCGGCGCGGTGGGCGCAAGGTTTGACAACAAAGACGGGGTGGCCTAGATGCAGCAAGGCCGAGGTCGTTTTGTCCGGCATGAAAACTGCGGGCAGATCCGGCGTTCCATAACGATGATGAGATTGATCCAGCTTTTGATGACAGGTGCGGCCGGATGGCTGCTGGCGAGTTGTGCCGAGCAGGGCGTGGTGCGCGCCATTCCCGTGGCCCCGAATTCCCAGCACATGTATGCCCAGGGAGACGCGCAGATGGTGCCGGTGATGCTGCCTGAGCGGCCCATGCTGGTGGCCACCTCCGGGCCTGCGATCCGTGCCGCCTCCTATCTGCTGCTGGATGCGCGCACGGGCCAGCACCTGGCAGGGCGCAGTTTTGAAACGGCACGTGGTGTGGCCAGCACGCAGAAACTCGTGACCGCCCTGGTGGTGCTGGACGCGGGAAATCTGGACAAGATGGTGCGCGTGCAGTCCTCAGATGTCGCCGTGGAGCCCACGCGGCTGGGCATCAGGCCCGGGGAGGTGTACTCCCGGCGCGAGCTGCTCTATGCCTTTCTGGTGAAGAGTGCGAACGATGTGGCCAATGCCCTGGCGCGTGACAACGCGGGCAGCATCAGCGCTTTCACCGCCAAAATGAACGCCAAGGCGCGCGCGCTGGGCTGTGCGAACTCCAACTTCAAAAACCCCCACGGCCTCACCGTGGGCGGGCAGTACTCCACTGCACGTGACATGGCGCGTGTGGCGATGGCGGCGTATCGCAACGACGTGATTCGTGACGTGGTGCGGCGCAAGCATTTCAATTTCCGCCGTGCGGACGGGCGGGTGGTTTCCCTCACGAACACGAATGAACTGCTGGGTGTGATGCCCGAATGCAATGGCATGAAAACCGGCTACACCGTGGCCAGCGGGCGCTGCCTGATCTCCACCGCCGCCAGCGGGGGGCGTGAGGTCATTCTCGTTCAGCTTGGCACCAAGACGAAATACATCTGGGAGGATGCCCGGATCATGATGAGCTGGGGCCTGCAGCGGCTGCGCTCCAGCAGCGGCTTCACTGCGGACGTGTGGACGGGAAATTGACCAACCACAAGTTGCGGCTGTTCCTTCCAGCAGCCAGAGTGATTTATCGTTCATCACCGACCCGCCAAGAATGCCGGCCACCACCCTCGTCTGTCCTCACTGCGAAAAAACTGTCGAAATCCAGGTTTCTTCAGTCACACGTTCACGCCCCTGTCCTGAGTGCGGGCAGATGGTGATGCTGCAGATGGCGGAGAAGACCACCAAGACGAAGCGCCGTGCGCTGCTGATGACGCAGAACGAGCCGACCGGCACCCCTTCGGAGCCGAGCGAGGCTCCCGCTGCTTTCCAGGAGCCGCAGCCTCTGCCCGGGGATGCCTTTGATCGCATGCGCATGGATCCTGAGATCCAGAAGTTTCGGCGGAAACTCATGATCGGTGCGGGCGCCGTGGGTGCCATCGTGGTCCTGATCGTGATCTGGAGTCTGCTGCCATCTCCTCCGCCAAAAGGTGAAACGCTCGCCTCCAAGCTGGCCAAGGCAGGTGATTCGCCAGCGCAGAATGAGAACGGTGGCAAGATGGTGCTTCCCCCTGACGTGCCGCTGATGCAGCCGGAAGAGCCGCTGCCCCAGGTAAACTCCGGCAATCTCGTGTTTCGCCCCCCCGGCAGCAGCGACCTCAAAACCGCCAGCGCCCTGCCCAAAGTCAGCGGCGGGGATCTGGCCCGGCTGGCTGCTGCGGAGGAGGTTCTGGGCAAGTTTCTGGAAACCCCCAGCTGGAAGCAGCGCGTCCTGCTGGTGCGGGACCGCCTGCGCGTGGCCCCGCTGATGAGCATCTACTATTCAAAGAACGCTGATGGTCCGATGGCGTATGATTCGATCGTCGAGGCGACGGAAATCTCCCCCAAGTTCACCCAGCATGTGGTGGTGTTTGAAGGCGGAGGCCGGCGCGTGGCCACCGTGGAACACTCTCCGGCAGGAGCGCGGGTGGACTGGGAGTCCTTTGTGGGCGCAGGCGAGATGGCATGGTCGGATTTCCTCGAATTGAAGCAGGCGGCGCCCACTCTTTTTCGTGTGCAGGTTTCTCCTGCGGGGCACTTTGAAAATCAGTTTGGAGATCCCTCCAAGCTGCAGTGCTACAGCCTGCGCAATATTTCCGAACCCGGTGCCAAAGTGGTCTATGGCTACGCCGAGAAGAATGGCCCGATCGCCAAGGCGCTGGATTACCAGCTGCAACTGAGCGAGGACGCCACCGTGCCGATGATGCTGCGGCTCAAATTTCCGCCGGACGCCTCGGTGGATTTTCAGGTCTGGATCAGCCAGCTGGTGCAGGCCGGCTGGGTGACGCCCTGAAGGCCTGAAACAAGATTCGCATCATTTTGCGCAAGATGTGCAAGAACCCTTGAGGGGCCCCGTAATTCCTCTCGATTCCAGCAACAATACCCCTCCCCCCTTATGAAAATGCACTCTCTCTGCCAAGGCAATCACCTTGATCTGCGCTCCGGAGCCAGCCGTCGTGACTTCCTCTACGTCGGCATGCTCGGCGGCCTCGGCCTGACATTGCCTGAGATGCTCCGCCTACAGGCTGCTCAGGTCATGCCTGAAGTGGAAACCTTCAAGCCCGTCGCTGACTCGATCATTCACATCTACCTTCCAGGTGGCATGGCACAGCATGAGTCCTGGGATCCGAAGCCCTTTGCCTCGCCCGATTATCGTGGCCCGTTCACCCCGATTAAGACTTCCATCCCCGGCGAATACGTCGGTGAGAAGTTCGCGAACATCGCCAAGATCATGAACAAGCTCACCGTCATCCGTTCGATGACGCACGGTGAAGCAGCCCATGAGCGTGGCACGCACAACATGTTCACCGGCTACCGTCCTAGCCCGGCGATCAAGTTCCCCAGCTTTGGTTCCGTGATTTCCCACGAACAAGGCAGCCGCAACAATCTGCCTCCTTATGTGGTGGTGCCAAACATGGTAGCTCCTGATCAGGGCACTGGCTACATGAGCAGCGCCTTCGGTCCCTTCGCCCTCGGCAGCGATCCTGCTGACAAAGGCTTCACCGTTCGCGATCTCCTCACCCCGAAAGACGTGGATGAGAAGCGCTTCGACCGCCGCCGCAACCTGCTTGGCACCGTGGACGAGCACTTCAAAGCCGTGGAAAAAGCCGACTCCATCAGCGCCATGGACAGCTTCTACCAGGCCGCCTATGGCCTGATCAGCAGCAAGCAGGCACGTGAGGCCTTTGACCTCACCAAGGAGTCCGACAAGCTGCGTGATGAATACGGCCGCAACACAGCTGGTCAGCGCTTCCTGCTGGCCCGCCGTCTTGTGGAGTCCGGTGTCCGCATGGTGTCCGTCAACTACGGCAGCTGGGATCATCACTCCAACATCAAGAATGCCTTTGATGGCCAGGCTCCGAACTTCGATCAGGCCTTCGCCCGCCTCATCACTGACCTTTCTGATCGTGGCATGCTCAAGCGCACGCTCGTCATGGTCAGCTCCGAATTCGGCCGCACACCCAAGGTCAACGGCACCAATGGCCGTGACCACTGGCCACGCGTGTTCTCCGTCGCCATGGCTGGCGGTGGCATGAAGGAAGGCTACATCCACGGTGCGTCTGACGCCCTTGGCGGTGAGCCTGACCGCGATGCCGTGGGTCCTGAAGACCTTGCCAAGACCATGTATCGCCTCCTCGGCATCAACAGCGAGAAGCGCATCATGGCCGACGGTGGTCGCCCCATCGACATCGTCAACGGCGGGCGCATCCTCACGGAAGCCCTCGCGTAATTCGAGGTCGCCAACTGATTCAGAGAACCCGGACAGCGATGTCCGGGTTTTTTGTGCCTGTGTCGCCAAGTGCAGGAGAGGGATCATCCTGATCCCTCAACGCTCCGCGTTCATCCAGCACTCTTCCCAAGCCGGGACCAAGATGGTCCCGCTCCTTCCAAACCGCCCAGCGCTCCCTCCAGGAGAGGGATCATCCTGATCCCTCAACGCTCCGCGTTCATCCAGCACTCTTCCCAAGCCGGGACCAAGATGGTCCCGCTCCTTCCAAACCGCCCAGCGCTTCCTCCAGGAGAGGGATCATCCTGATCCCTCAACGCTCCGCGTTCATCCAGCACTCTTCCCAAGCCGGGACCAAGATGGTCCCACTCCTTCCAAACCGCCCAGCGCTTCCTCCAGGAGAGGGATCATCCTGATCCCTCAAAACTCCGCCTCGCCCAGCACTACGTTTCACCCTCCGCCTCTCCCATCATCTCGAAACAGGTCTCCAGATGATTCCTTTTTCCCAAGCTATCGCAATGTCCTAAGCCAGATGCCCCAGCGCCAGCATGCCGTAGTAGGTGTACTCGCAGTCCAGCATGTCGTCGGTCCAGTTGCCGTGGAAGCCGCCGGTGGCATTCCAGAGTGAATCGACAAAGTCGAGGCAGGGTTCCTTGAGCCGGGAGTAATCCGCCTGCACGGCATCCAGCGCATGCAGGGCCACGGCGGTGGAGAGCAGGTCGGGCAGGGGAGCGGCGGGGAGGGCCAGGAAGCCGCCTGCGGGCAGGCACTGGCGCATCAGCCAGTCCACCGCCTCAGCGGGCGGGGGCATGTCCATGTGGCGGTGCAGGGCCACCATGGCTGCCGTAGCGGTCGTGGAGCCCACGGGGATGCCGGGTTCGTTCGACCATGCGCCATCCGGCGTGCGCAGTCCGCCCATGCATTCCACCAGCCGCCAGGGCTCGGGGGGGATGCCACCGAGGTCCTGATAGGCGCCCCAGGCGAGCAGGCAGCCGTAGGCGCTGCCCTTGGCGCGCTTCGGGGCCTGATGGTAGCCGCCGTCCGGACAGCGAAAGGCCTCAATGCGTGCCGCCAGCGCCTCACGCGAGGCCATCGGAAAATCCTGCATGCCGGCATTCGCCCAGCAGCGCGCCAGGCAGCACAGATGTACAAAGTCCTGCCGCTCCCCATCGCCAAACGGCGCGAGCCATGGCCGCACATCGGGAATCGTGGCGGCATCCACGGACAGCGCCTGCAGGCCTTCCAGGCCAAACACGGTGTAATAGAGATCCGGCTTGTCGTTGCGATCCAGGAATCCGCCCTCAGGGGACAGGCGTGAACGCAGGAAAGACTCCACCAGCTCCGCTGACTCACCGAGGAGTTTGGGGGCCAGGCGTGCGACTTGCAGCATCTCAAGACGAAAGGACATGCCACGCGACTTACCCGAAGCCCGCCATGTCGCCAGAAGAAAGTCATTTTCTCGCTTGAGTATTCTTCGGCTTGGTCAAAACTCTCGACCCGGTTAACCCGACTCCTTTGCTCACGTGGCGGAATTGGTAGACGCGCTAGATTCAGGTTCTAGTAAGTAACATTGTGCTGGTTCGAGTCCAGTCGTGAGCACCATCCAGCGGCAACAGTGCCGCCTCGGGTAACCGGTTAAACAGAAAGTCACATGCAAGACGCAGGATTCGTGAGGCAGGCATTTGCGGGAATCGCATCGCGTTATGTGCTGGCGAACCACGTCCTCAGTCTCGGCATCGACTGCCTCTGGCGCCGCACCACGGCCAGACGCATCGCGGAACTGAAACCGCAGCGCGTCCTCGATCTCGCCACCGGCAGCGGAGATCTCGCCCAGGCCATCCAGGCCGCCTGCCCGCAGGCGAAAGTGCTGGGGGCTGATTTCTCGGTGCCCATGATGCGTGAGGCGCAGAAGCGCCAGTTTAGCAGCCTCGTGGCCGCAGACGGGCTGGCGCTGCCTTTTCAGGATGGCGTCTTCGATGTGCTCACCGTGGCCTTTGGTCTGCGCAACATGGCCTCCTGGCCTGCTGCGCTGAAGGAAATGAACCGTGTGCTGCGGCCCGGCGGTCGCTTGTTTGTGCTCGATTTTTCCATCCCGCGCATTCCCGGCATCCGGCAGTTGTACCTGTTCTATCTCAAGGAGATCATGACCCGTGTCGCCGGCTGGATCACCGGCAAACGCGAAGCCTATGTGTACCTCTGCGGTTCCATCGAACGCTTTCCCTCCGGCCGTGAGATGGAGGCTTTGATCTGCGAGAATGGTTTCGCCAGTGCGAGTTCACGCCAGCTCACGCTGGGGATTGCGTCGCTGTATGAGGCGGTGAAGTAGAGGACGGTGTGAATGGTAGGAGAATGAGCCGCTGGAGCTTGGCGAGCTATTCTTGACCTATGAAGCGTGCGGGTTATTCGTTCGCATGCTTTGGAAGAGTGTTTGCTGGATCATGGCTGGAGTTCTCCTCCTGCTGGGATTGTGGCTGATGGTCGCGGCGCTGTTTGGCGGAATTCTGGCCCTGTTTTTACTCATTCCTGGTGTGATATGTCTGGTGATTTTTGCGGCGTTAACTGTGGCTCCAGCAATAGCCGGATGGTTCTCGAAGCCGTTTGCAGCGTTGTTCTACCCCTCGGAGGAGTTTGAAAAGCCGCTGCTGTCATACGCGCTGGCGCGCAAATACAGCCAGGAGCGCAATGTGGATGCGGCAGTGCAGCAGTATGAGAACATCCTGCATCATTACCCGGAAGAACGGGAAGCGTATCTTTCCGCTGCAGCAGACGGGCTCACACGCAGGCGAACAACGCGGCGCTCCGGCCGTAGGTCGGTCGTGTTTGGCGTCGAAGGCTGTTTTTTGCTCTGTCATTCCCTTCGCCAAACCGCCCGACTGCGAGGACGTGCGTGCCCGGTGGTGTTTGCAAAGCGCTGATGGACGGGCGGGCTTCGCCACGACCATCCTACGACACCTGCGGCGGCATGGCGTTTTTACCCAGGCGAACAACGCGGCGCTCCGGCCGTAGGTCGGTCGTGTTTGGCGTCGAAGGCTGTTTTTTGCTCTGTCATTCCCTTCGCCAAACCGCCCGACTGCGAGGACGTGCGTGCCCGGTGGTGTTTGCAAAGCGCTGATGGACGGGCGGGCTTCGCCACGACCGTCCTACGACACCTGCGGCTGCATGGCGTTTTATATCCGAATGGGACTCTCTGCTGCTGTTGCGGAGCTGAAGAATCGAGGACGAGTTCGAGTAGGAGGACGAGGACGATCCCGCTTCGACGGAACGCTCCGATGGCTCACTCGTTTCCCGGCTTCTTGAGGAGAGGGTTACACCAGCGCCGCCGGCGTCTGCTCCTCCAGCTCCTCAATGGCGGTCAGGCGGGCCTGCTCTTCGTCGAGGTCTTCGTGGACGGGAATGGTGTCGGGCTGCTCGTCTTCGGCAGAGGCTTCGGCCTCGGCTTCGTCGGCGTCTTCACCTTCAGCGGCATCGGCGTCGGCGTCGGCGTCGGCCTCGTCAGACTTCTTCCGGCGCTTGGGCTGGTTCGGGGCTTCGAGCGCCAGTTCCTGGGCGGACTTGGCCAGCGTGCGGGTGTCCTCCGTGGTCATGCGGACGCCGACGGGCTTGCTGACGCCGAACTCCTGCATGGTCACGCCGTAGATCACATCGGCGCGGCTCATGGTGCGCTTGTTGTGGGTGACGATGATGAACTGGGAGTTGTCGATGAAGGCGTCCAGCATCTTGAGGAAGCGGCCGATGTTGGTTTCATCCAGCGGGGCGTCGAGCTCATCCAGCACGCAGAAGGGGCTGGGCTTGACCTGGTAGATGGAGAAGAGCAGGGCCACGGCGGTCATGCTGCGCTCGCCACCGGAAAGGAGGCTGATGGTCTGCAATTTTTTGCCCGGGGGCTTGGCGATGATTTCGATGCCGGTTTCCAGGGGATCGTTTTCATCCACCAGCATGAGGTCGGCTTTGGCGGCAGGGCCGAAGAGCTCGCGGAAGTTGTTGTTAAAGTAGCCGCGCACTGCCGTGAACGTTTCCACAAACATGGTCTTCGTGGTCTCGTTGATCTTGGCGATGACCTGCAGCAGCTCGTCCTTGGATTTGACGAGGTCGTTGTGCTGGGTGTCGAGGAAGTTGTGGCGCTCTTCGAGTTCTTCGAACTCCTGGATGGCATCAAGATTCACGGGGCCGATGCCTTCGAGCTTCTGGCGCAATTCGTAAACGACTTCCATGACGAAGGCCCAGTCGGGCTGTGCTTCCTCGCCAGGAATGACGACTTCGTCGATGTCCACGGCTTCATCATCACGATTGGAGACGGCGCGGATGACGGGAGCCTCCACTTCCTCGGCGGCGGGTTCGGCGTCTTCCGGATCTTCGTTGCTGGGTTCGGCGCCGTCAGCGGCGGCGCTGGAGCCTGCGGCATTGGCCGCGCCTTTCTTGCCACGGTTGCGGTTCTTCTTCTGCTCTTCGATGGTGACCATCAGCACGTGGTAGTCAGGCTCAAAGGCTTCGATGTGGAAGCTGTAACGCTCCTGCACCTGGTTGATCAGGTTTTCGAGGCGAAGGTCCACGCGGGTGAGGGTGACTTCGGCACGGTTGCGGGATTCGTTGAGGCCGTTGAAGCTCTGGCGCAGCTGCGTGAGCTGGGCTTCGAGCTGGCTGACCTGCTCAAACAATCCGGCGCGTTCTTCGGTCTTGGACTGCAGGTGCTCTTCGATGGCGGCGATGGTGTCGCGCTGGGATTCGATCTGCTCCTGGAAGCGGGCGTTTTCCGCCTCGCTCTGCTGGATGCGCATGCGCCAGGTGTTGATCTCTTCGGAGAAGCGGTTGATGCCGGCCTGAAGCTCCTGCAAGCGCACGCCCAGAGGGGCTTTCTGACGCTCGATGGAATTCAGCGCGCTCTGCTCAAGCGCCAGCGCGGTGCGCAGCTCGTTGAGGCGTTCGCTGGATTCAAGCTCGCGGCGGAGGAAGGACTCCATTTCGAGCTCGAGTTCGTTTTCGAGGGCGCGTGAGGTGGCCAGCTGCTCCTGGGCGATGGCGACGGCTTCCTGAAGCTGCTGGATCTGGCTTTCAGAGCCGCTGATGCGATCCTGAATCTGGTTCTGGTCCCACTCCACGCTTTCGAGCTTGGCGGTGGCCTGCTGCAGTGCGCGCTGCACGACGCTGATCTTGCCCTGGAACTGGGAGAAGCCTTCGCGGGCGCGCTGGGACTGCTCGCGCAGGGAGACTTCCTCGCGCTGCATTTCTTCGAGCTGCGCGGTAACGTTGGCCACTGCGTCTTCCTTCTCCATGTACTGGAATTCGAGTGCTTCCACTTCCGTGCGGAGCTGGCGCACTTCGGCCTCACGGCGCAGCGTGGAGGAGCCTTCTTCCTTCGAGGCACCGCCGGTGATGATGCCGTCATGCGTGATGAATTCACCGCGCATCGTGGCGATGGCGAGGTGCGGCATCTCGCGCTTCATGCGCAGGGCGGTGTGCAGATCGTCCACAATGACGACGTTGTGCAGCAGGTGATCGATGAGGCTCTGCACGCCAGTCTTCACGCGCACTTTGTCGGTGGCCCAGGCGAGGGCGCCGGAGGGCAGGAGTTCACGATCCGAGGCGCGGCGCAGGTTGCAGAAATCATGCGGCACCAATGCGGCGCGGCCCATCTTGTGGTCCGTGAGGCGGTCGATGATCTGCGCGGCGAGTTCGCTCTCGGTGAGAAGAACGGCCTGCAGATGATCCTTGAGCGCGGCTTCGATGGGGGTGATGAAATCGGGCTCCACTTCGATGCTGGAGGCCAGCAGGCCGCGCACCCCGACGGAATACACGTCTGGGTTGTCCAGGCCGCTGATGACCTTCTGCGTGCCGGCAGAGAGGCCTTCGCCTTTCTGCAGAAGCTGCTCGATGATTTCGAGGCGTGACTTCCGCTGCGTCAGATTGCGCTGGAGGTCATTGAGCTCGTTGTTCATCGCGTCGCGCTGGCGGCGGCGTTCGATCATCTCACGGGCGCAGTCCTTGGCCTTTTCGTCGAGCTGGTTGCGCGTCTCTTCGAGTTCCTGGATGTTGCGCTGCAGTTCGTCGAATTCGATCTGGCTCGTCTCACGCGCCTGCTGCGCAGTGTGGCGGTCATGCGCGAGGGATTCATGGCGCTGGCGGTCGCCGGAGATCTGATTGCTCAGGGACTGTGCGCGGGCTTCGCTGGAGGCGATCTGGCCTTCAAACTGGCGGATGGATTCGCGGATGGCGCGGCGGTCGGCTTCCAGGCGATTGCGCTCCGGGATGATGTTCTGGTGCTGGCCGGCGTGCTCGTTCACGGCGAGCTGGCGCGTCTGGATGTTGTCGGTGATGGCAAGCAGCTGCTCATCGGCATTCGCGAGATCACGGCGTGCCTGATCGAGCAGATCTTCGTTGTTGGCGATCTGCTCTTCGTTCTGGCGGATGCGGCCTTCGAGTTCCTCGCTGCGCTCACGGTTGAAGCCCAGGCGGCCTTCGGCGCTCTGCATCTGCGAGCGGAGCTCCTGCGCCTGCTGGCGTGCCTGGCTGATCTGGGACTCCAGCGCATGGTAGGCCTCGCGGGTCTGCGCGGCTTCGGCCTCGGCGATTTGCAGCTTGGACTGAAGCTGCTCGATCTGCTGCGCCATCATGCGCACCTGGTTTTCGGACTCGGCTTTTTCACCGGCGAATTCGGTGTATTGCTTATGCGCAAGGTGGGTGTCCAGCAGTCGGGTATCTTCGAGCAGCGTCTGGTAGCGGCGTGCCTTCGCGGCCTGACGCTGCAGCGTGCCCATCTGGCGTTTCACTTCCGCGACGATGTCGGCGACGCGCAGCAGATTGGCTTCCGTGTATTCGAGCTTGCGCAGCGCTTCACGCTTCTGCGATTTGAACTTGGTGATGCCGGCGGCTTCTTCGAAAACGGTACGACGGTCTTCCGGCTTGGAGCTCAGAAGCATGTCGATCTGGCCCTGCGCCATGATGGAGTAAGCCGCACGTCCGATACCGGTGCCGGCGATGAGATCGTGGATGTCCTTGAGACGGCAGACGGTGTTGTTGAGGCGGTACTCGCTGCGACCGTCACGGAACACGCGGCGTGTCAGTGCCACTTCGTTGAAATCAACTTTGAGCGACTCCTCGCAGTCCGCCATCGTCAGCGTGACTTCCGCGAGGCCCACGGGCTTGCGCTTGTCGGTGCCGTTGAAGATGACGTCCGCCATTTCATCGCCACGCAGAGCTTTGGCAGACGTTTCACCCAGCACCCAGCGGATGGCATCGACCACGTTCGACTTGCCGCAGCCGTTCGGACCCACGATGCCGGTGACACCTTTGTGGAACTCGAAATGGGTCTTGTCCGCAAAGGACTTGAAGCCGTGAAGGGTGAGGCTTTTGAGATACATGACGGTGGATAGGCGGAGATGAAAAGGCGGGTGAAGAAATCCGAAGGTCGAATGACTTCGCGGTGAGTACTGAGAAGGACTGAACCATTCCGCGCCGGATGCCCGCAAGAGCGAACGCAAAAATCCACGCTATCTTGGGGGTCATTAAGACATCTTAAACAAGATGTGGGATTTTTCAGGGCGTTTTTCCTGTGAATAATCGTAGCGGCTGTGAACAAGTTTTCAAGGGTGGGGTTTTCAATTGCCCGGTTCGCAACATGGAGCAGCCGACGCAAATACGTCTGTCTGTGCGGTGCTCCCGGAGGGAGCAGAGATATTAGATATGGTCAGCGCAAGAGCGAAGATGTAGATTTTTTCAGGCCTCCACTTTGGCGAAGTTCTTCACGAAGGGAGTGTCATGTTTGAGCACGCCAAAGGCGACGCGGATGATCTTGTGCATGAT
>JAFLEI010000029.1 GCA_017301975.1 Verrucomicrobiota bacterium | reverse complement strand
TGCTGCTCTTGTTTGTTTTGGGGCTTTGGGTAGTTTGCTTGGCCATGTGGGTGGTGTGTTCAGGTTGCTCAACACTTCCTTCTTATCACCGATCCGCTTCGGTGACTCCGCCCACATGGTATCTACGTTCCTGCGGGCGTCTCACGCCGCCACCTAAGCCAGACCGGCGCGGACGAGGAGGGCCATGGCGTCGGGGTCGCGGCCCATGAAGTTCTGGAAGAGCTTGGCGGGGTCTTCGGAGTTGCCTTTGCTGAGGATGGTGTCGCGGAACTCGCGGCCCACCGTGGGGTTCAGCACGCCTTCCTGCTGGAAGCGGGTGAAGGCATCGGCATCCAGTACTTCGGCCCATTTGTAGCTGTAGTAGCCGGCGGCGTATCCAATGGGGCTGCTGAAGAGGTGGCCGAAACGGCGGGCCATGGTGGGCTGCTCGGTTTTGAGCTGCATGAGATAGCCTTTGAGAATGGAGCGAGCGAGCTTGTCGAGGTCCGCGCCTTCATCGGTGGCGTGGTGCATGTGGAGTTCGAGGTCGAGCTTGCCGAAGGCGAGCTGGCGCATGATGTCGCTGGCGCTGCGGTAGTTTTTGGCGGCGAGCAGCTTTTTGAAGAGACGCGGGGGAATCGTTTCGCCGGTTTCATGGTGACGGGCGAAGAGATCCAGGCTCTCGCGCTCCCAGCAGAAGTTTTCCATGAGCTGCGAGGGTAGCTCCACGAAGTCCCAGTAAACGCTGACGCCGTTGAGCGAAGGGATTTCCACATTGC
This sequence comes from Verrucomicrobiota bacterium, assembly GCA_017301975.1. Lineage (GTDB taxonomy): Bacteria > Verrucomicrobiota > Verrucomicrobiia > Verrucomicrobiales > Verrucomicrobiaceae > Prosthecobacter. Next base: position 96,512 of record JAFLEI010000029.1, on the reverse strand, counting down.
CGCAGAGCTGGTGCAGCAGATGGCCGAACTCATGGAAGACGGTGGTGACTTCATCATGGGTGAGGAGGGCGGGCTTGCCATCCACGGGAGGGGTCATGTTGCCGCAGATGAGGCCGAGGTGGAGGCGGCGGTCGCGCTCGCCACTGGGGGGGACGCCCATGCGGAGGTAGTTCATCCAGGCACCGCCGCGCTTGGAGTCACGCGGATGCCAGTCGGCGTAGAAGGAGCCGATGTGAACGCCCTTCTCGTTGCGCACTTCGTAAAACTTCACCTCAGGGTGCCAGACTTCCACGGGGCCGGTTTTGCCGGGCTGGGTGCTGACATTGGCGGGGGCCTCCTGGCCGGGTTCGACATAGACGACTTCGCGGCTGGTGATGCGGAGATCAAAGACTTTCTCCGCGAGCTGGAACATGCCGCTGAGCACCTTGTCGATGGGGAAGAAGGGGCGCAGCTCTTCTTCATCGAAATCGTACTTTGATTTGCGCTGGCGTTCGCTCCAGAAGGCGACCTCCCAGGGCTCGAAGAGATCGACGGCTTGATGGGCGTTGTCGGCGCGGAACTCCTGAAGCTCGATGGTTTCACGCTGGAAGGCTTCATGCACGCGCTCGTAGAGATCCGTGATGAAACGGAGAGCGCTCTGGCCGTTTTTGGCCATGCGATGGTTCAGCACATGATCAGCGAAGTTTGCCTTGCCCATGATCTGAGCTTTCTCATGGCGCAGGCGCAGGATGTTCCATACGAGCTCGGTGTTGTCATGCTCGCCGCCGCGGCCGATGCTGCAGGAACCTTCCCAGACCTGACGGCGGATGCCTTCGTCTTCGAGGTATTCCATGATTGGAATCATGGAGGGAGCTTTCAGGGTGAAGCGATAAACGGGCTTCTCAGGCGTGCCGAGGTTTTTAGCCAGAGCATCCGCTTTGGCGGCGTCGATAGCGGTTTGTGGGAGGCCGTTGAGACGATTCACGTCTTCGATGAGCAGCTCCCACTTGTTCGTGGAATCGAGCACGTTTTCGGAGTACTTCTGCGTGTGCTTGGAGAGCTCGGCCTCGATCTCCTCCATGCGCTTTTTCTTTTCCGGGGGCAGATCGGCGCCGGCCTCGATGAAGCCTTCCATGGCCTCCTGCAGGGCGCGTTTGCGCACGGGGGCAAGCTGCTTCGCCTCGTCGGTCTTGCTGTAGGTGACGAAGAGGTCCCAGAGATGCTCGTTGAGGGGGATCTTGGCGAAGAAGGAGCTGACTTCAGACAGCATCTTGTTGTGCGCCTCGCGCAGGGCGGGAGAGTTGCACAAGGAATCGAGATGCGTCACGAGGCCCCAGGCTTCGTTCAGTTCACGGGTGCATTCGTCGAGACCGAGCACGACGGAATCAAAGTTCATCTTGCCGCGGTCCTGATCGATGACGGCATCCAGATTGGCCTGCGCTTTTTCAAGGGCGGCGCGGATGTCTGTTTCAATGTGCTCTGGCGTCAGGGTAGACCAGCGGATGTGCAAGTCCTGGGTGAGGAAAGGGGCTGCCATGGTTGGGGCTTTTTTTCGCGGGCGTTTAGGGGACGCGGAGTATGGAGAGGATGCGTGGGCCCTGCAAATGAGATTGGCATTCAGAAATCGGCTTAAAATGCCGCGAGAATTGACAAAGCCGCAGCGCTTCACAACATGGGTGCACTGTGTCAGACACTCCCTCTCTTCGCCGTACTCCCCTGCATGCCGTTCATGTGGAAATGGGGGCCCGCATGGTGCCCTTTGCCGGCTGGGACATGCCGGTTCAATACACGGGCATTGTCGATGAGCACAAGGCTGTGAGGCAGAGCGTCGGCGTGTTTGATATTTCGCACATGGGGCAGTTCATCGTGAGCGGCGCGGGTGCCGAAGCGTTTTTGAACCGGGTGCTGACGAATAACATCACCAAGCTTCAGCCAGGCCAGGGGCAGTACACCCTGCTGCTGAACGGACTTGGCGGGGTGATCGACGACCTGATCGCCTATCGCACGAGCGAGCGTGAATTTTACCTCGTGGTCAATGCTTCGCGCATTGATGCGGACTGGGCGCATCTGGAAACCCAGCTCAACAAGGATGATGAGGTGTTGATGGCCAATGCGAGTGATTTCACCGCCGGGCTGGCCATCCAGGGCCCGAAGGCACGCGAGGTGGCGGCGGCGGTCTTTGGTGATGCCGCATCCTTTCCGGAGCACAACACCATTCTTGTCTCGATGACCGGCGAAGGACCGATGTGGCTCTGCGGCACCGGTTACACCGGGGAGGAAGGCTTTGAGTTTTTCATGCCGATGGAGACGGCGGAAGCGTGGTTTCGCAAAATCGTGGATGCCGTGAAGGCTGCCGGTGGCATGCCCTGTGGACTCGGCGCCCGTGACACGCTGCGCCTTGAGATGGGGTATCCGCTCAATGGCAATGATCTTTCTGAGCAGCGCACGCCGCTGCAGGCGGGACTCGGCTTCTTTGTGGATCTGGACAAGGGTGACTTCACCGGGCGTGAGGCGCTGGTGGCGCAAAAGGCCGCCGGACTGCCGGACAAACTGGCCGCCTTCCGCATGACTGGCGCGGCCCCTCCGCCGCGCCCGCATTATCCGGTGGCATTTGCGGGGGAGATCATCGGTGAAGTGTGCAGCGGCACGCAGTCTCCCAGCCTCGGAGCGGGCATCGGCATGGCCTATGTGCCGCTGAGCGCCGCCACGATCGGCAGCACTCTGGAAATCGAAATCCGCGGGCGTCGTTTCCCGGCGGAAGTGGTGAAGAAGCCGTTTTATCGCAAGCCCTCCGTTTAATATTCCCAACAGACATCCCCATGAGCAACGTCCCTGAAAATCTCCGCTACCGTGACTCCCACGAATGGATTGATCCCACCCAAAGCCCGTCTCCGGTCGGCATCACGGATCATGCGCAGGCGGAACTGACGGACGTGGTCTTTGTGGATCCTCCGAAGGTGGGCACCCAGGTCAGTGCGGGGCAGCAGGTGTGCGTGATCGAGTCCGTGAAAGCGGCGAGCGACATCTATGCGCCCGTGGCGGGTGAAATCGTGGCCATCAACGAGGCGCTCGGCGGCGATCCGGGCCTTCTCAATCGTGAGCCGTATACGGGGGGCTGGATTTTCAAAATTCAGCCATCCAACGTGGCTGAACTGGACGCGCTGATGGATGCTGCGGCCTACGGCAAGCACATTGCCTGAGCTGAGTGATTTGAGTGGTTTCACGTCATTTTTCCGGCTGCAATGAGTGACAAATTCGTTACTCCTCATGGATTCTCGACCCATGTCTTCCGAAGCATCAATTTCCACCGCTACTGTCCCGGCCGGCTTTCAGCTCAAGCCGATTGACGCCTACCACCGCCGTCACCGCACTTTCCCGGCCACAAGTTTGCTGGAGCGCATCACCAACCGGCTGCAGGATGTTGTCGAGGCGGTCATTGCGCATTGCTCCATTCATGGTGATCCGCCGATTTATGACTCGCGGCACTTTCCCTGGGTGAAGGACATTGAGGCGGACTGGCGGAAGGTGCGTGCGGAAGTGGACTCAGTGATGAAGTACCGGGATGCGATGCCGAGCTTTCAGGACATCGTGAAGGAAGTCGGCATGATCCAGGGGGATGACCAGTGGAAGACCTTCTTCCTCAAAGGGGTGGGCATGGACTGCGAGGAAAACGCCCGCCACTGCCCGGAGACGATGAAGGTGCTGGCGAAGATCCCCGGCTGCACGACCGGCTTTTTTTCGATCCTTTCGCCGAACAAGCACATCCCGGAGCACCGGGGTCCGTTTGCGGGGGTGCTGCGCATGCACCTTGGGCTGATGGTGCCGGAGCCGCGACAGCAGTGCCGCATCCGAATCGCGGATCAGGTCTATGCCTGGCGGGAAGGCAGCGCGATCATCTTTGATGATACTTATAATCATGAAGTCTGGAACGACACCGACGGCTATCGCGTGGTGCTGTTTGTGGATTTCGAGCGTCCGCTGCGCGCGCCATTCAATTTTCTCAATCATCTGATCTTGAACCTGGCCGCGCTGGCACCGTTTTTGCGCGAAGCGAAGGGCAAGCAGAAGGCCTCCGAGAAAAAATTCTGGGCCTTGTTTGGCAAGTGACAGGGGGCTGCGGCTAGGTAGCGTGGCGGCGTCCTCAAACCGCTCCGATTTCGATGCCCACAAACTTCTCCCGCCGCCATATTGGTCCCTCCGCCGCCGAGGCGGAGAGCATGCTGCAAACGCTCGGTTTCAAAACGCTCGATGAACTCATCGACCAAGTGGTGCCGGAAGGCATCCGGGTGCGTGAGCCGCTCAATCTGGCACCGCCGCTGAGCGAGGAACAGGCGCTGCGGCGGATGCGGCAGATCATGGGGCTGAACAAGGTGATGCGCTCGTTCATCGGGCTCGGCTACCATGACACTATCACGCCGCCGGTGATTCAGCGGAACATCCTGGAAAATCCCGGCTGGTACACGGCCTACACGCCTTATCAGGCGGAGATCGCGCAGGGAAGGCTTGAGGCCTTGATCAATTTTCAGACGATGATCCGTGACCTCACGGCGCTGGATGTGGCGAACGCCTCGCTGCTTGATGAAGGCACCGCATGTGCTGAAGCCTTGGGCCTGGCGGTGGCGCAGGTGGCGGGGGCATCACGCGTGTTTGTTTCCGACCAGTGCCACCCGCATAACATTGAGGTGGTGCGCACGCGGATGGACGCGCTGGGCATCCGTGTGGAGGTGGGGGATGTGCAGAAATGGAAGCACGATGGCACCAAGGGATTGGCCGCTGTGCTGGTGCAATATCCTGACACGCAGGGTGTCATTCATGACTTTGGCGAACTGGCGTCCGAAGTCCATGAAGCGGGAGCCTTGCTGATTGTAAGTGCGGATCTGCTGGCGCTGACGGTGCTGAGGCCGCCGGGTGAATTCGGTGCCGACATCTGCGTTGGCAACAGCCAGCGCTTTGGTGTGCCGCTGGGTTTTGGCGGGCCGCATGCGGCGTTCATGGCAGTGCGTGATGCGCTGAAGCGCCGGCTGCCTGGAAGGTTGATCGGTGTTTCCAAGGATGCCGCAGGCCGCCCTGCGTATCGTCTTTCTCTGCAAACACGTGAGCAGCACATTCGCCGTGAGAAGGCCACCAGCAACATCTGCACGGCCCAGGTACTGCTGGCGGTGATGGCGTCCATGTATGCGGTGTATCACGGGCCGCAGGGGCTCAAGACCATCGCGCATCGTGTGCATGGTGCGGCGGTCTGGCTGGCGGGAGAGCTGCTGCGTGCGGGACTGGATGTGCTGAGCGACGAGTTTTTTGACACGCTGAGCGTGCGTGTGCCGAACGCCGATGATCTGCTCAAGCGTGCGCTGATCTTCGGCATCAATCTGCGCAAGATCGACGCCAACACGGTGGGCGTCGCTTTGGACGAGCGCGTGCGGGAAGAAGAGCTGCTGAATCTGCTCACCGCCTTTGGCATTTCAAAGGCGCAGCAGCCGCCGATGCTGGATGACGAAAATCCGCTGCACTGCTCCGCGCGGCACCACCGCACGTCCGCGTTTCTGACGCATCCGGTGTTCAATTCGTACCATTCCGAAACGGAGATGATGCGGTATCTGCACCGTCTGGAATCGAAGGACATCGCGCTGAATCGCAGCATGATTCCGCTGGGGTCCTGCACGATGAAGCTGAACGCTGCGGCGGAGATGATGCCGCTGAGCTGGCCGGAGGTGAACGGGCTGCACCCTTTTGCGCCGCGTGATCAGACGGAGGGCTACCGCTCGATGTTTGGAGACCTGGAGGCGTGGCTGGCGGAGTGCACGGGATTTGACGCGGTGTCTTTGCAGCCGAATGCGGGATCTCAGGGCGAGTATGCCGGGCTGCTGGCGATCAAGCGCTTTCACGCCGCGCGTGGCGAGGAGCACCGCGATGTCTGCCTCATCCCAACCTCGGCCCATGGCACTAACCCGGCCAGCGCCGTGATGAGTGGATTCAAGGTGGTGCCGGTGACCTGTGACAGTCATGGGAACATTGCCGTGGATGATTTGAAGGCGAAGCTGGAGGCGAACAAGGACAAGGTGGCCGCGCTGATGGTCACGTATCCTTCGACTCATGGCGTATTTGAGGAGTCCATCGTCGAGATCTGCCGTGCGGTGCATGATCATGGCGGGCAGGTTTACATGGACGGTGCCAACATGAATGCGCAGGTGGGGCTGACCTCGCCGGGGCGCATCGGCGCGGATGTGTGCCATTTGAATCTGCACAAGACTTTCTGCATTCCGCATGGCGGAGGCGGGCCGGGCGTGGGGCCGATTGCGGTGGCGGCACATTTGCGTGCGCATCTGCCGGGGCACCACACGTGGCAGACGGACCGCCGTGAAGGTGCGGTTTGCTCCGCCCCCTGGGGCAGCGCGAGCATCTGCACGATCTCATGGATGTACATCGCGATGATGGGGCCGCGTCTTGTCGATGCGACGAAGTACGCGATCCTCAATGCGAACTATGTCGCCCGCAAGCTGGAGGCGAATTTTCCCACGTTGTACAAAGGCAGCAAGGGGCTTGTCGCGCACGAGTGCATCCTTGATTTCAGCCATTTCCACAAGACCACGGTGGAAGACGTGGCGAAGCGGTTGATGGATTTTGGCTATCATGCGCCGACGATGAGCTGGCCGGTTTCAGGCACGCTCATGATTGAGCCCACGGAGAGCGAAAGCCAGGCGGAGATCGACCGTTTCTGCGAGGCGATGCAGTGCATCCATGCGGAGATGATCGGTGTGGAAAGCAGCCAGTCTCACCCGACGGACAACACGCTGAAGCAGGCCCCGCATACCGCCGCCGCCGTGACCAAGAGCGAATGGCTGCATGCCTACACACGTGAGGCCGCCGCCTTCCCGCTGCCGTGGGTGCAGGAGTCCAAGTACTGGCCGCCGGTGTCGCGCATCGATAATGTCTATGGCGACCGCCACCTCGTCTGCACTTGTGTGAGCGTGGAAGAAGCGGCTGCAAGTTGAGGATCATGGCGGCGTTTCACGAGCATGAAACTGCTCCTGTCCGCCGTCGTTGCCGCGCTTGCTCTTGTTTCCAGCCTTCGTGCTGAGGATGCGCCGCGCCCGAACATCCTCTTCATCATCTTTGATGACTGGGGCTGGCAGCATGCGGGCGCGTATGGCTGTGACTGGGTGAAGACACCGAACTTTGACCGCGTGGCGAAGGAGGGGGTGCTGTTTAAAAACGCTTTCACCTCCAATCCGAAATGCAGCCCGTGCCGTGCGACGATCCTCACGGGGCGGAACTCGTGGCAGCTTGAGGAGGCGGTTTGTCACGGAGGCATCTTCCCGCCGAAGTTTGCCGTGTATCCGGATCTGCTGGAAAAAGGCGGCTACACAGTGGGTCTGACTGGCAAGGGCTGGGGACCGGGTGATTTCAAACTGGGAGGCCGCACGCGCAATCCTGCCGGGCCGGCGTTTGATGAATTCAAACAAGAAGTGCCAGCGAAGGGCATTACGACCACGGATTACCCGCGCAACTTTGAGGCGTTTCTGGCGCAGCGTGACAAGGCGCGGCCGTTCTGCTTTTGGATGGGATTCAAGGAGCCGCATCGCTCCTACGAGCTCGACTCCGGTGTGCGTCTGGGCAAGAAGCTTGAGGATGTGAAAGTGCCGGGCTACCTGCCGGACAACGCGACGGTGCGCGGTGATCTGGCGGACTATGCGATCGAGGTGGAATGGGGAGACAAGCAGATCGGGCAGGCGCTCGATTTGCTGGAGAAGTCGGGCATGCTGGAAGACACGCTGGTCATTGTGACGTCGGATCATGGCATGCCGTTTCCACGGGTGAAGGGGCAGATCTATGAGGACGGGTACCACCTGCCGCTGGCCATGCGCTGGGGGAAGGGGATCAAGCCGGGACGTGTGGTGGAAGATTTCGTCAACGTGCGTGATCTTGCGCCCTCGTATCTCGAACTGGCGGGGCTGCCGAAGCATGAGCAGATGAGCGGCAGCAGCCTGGTGAACCTGCTGCGCAGCGAGAAGAGCGGTTTCATTGAAGACCGCAAGATCATGCTGGCGGGGAAAGAGCGCCACGATCTAGGACGTCCGAATGACTGGGGCTATCCTGTGCGAGCCATCCGCACGCCTGAGTTTTTCTACAGTCACAACTACCACCCGGAGCGGTGGCCCGCCTGCAATCCGGAAACCGGCTACGGCAACTGCGACGACGGGCCCACGAAAACATGGATCGTGGAGAACAAGGGGTTCTTCTACGATCTGGCGTTCAACTACCGGCCGGAGGAGGAGCTTTACGATATTGTCAAAGATCCCGAGTGTCTGAAGAACCTGGCCAACGTTCCTGAGTTCGCTGAGAGGAAGCAGGAGCTGCGGGTGAAGCTGGAAGCCCAGCTCAAGGAAGAGAAAGACCCGCGTGTGCTGGGCAATGGCGCGATTTTTGACACGTATCAGTACGTGGGAAATCACAGCAAGAAGGGCTACGCGGAGTGGGAAGCCCGCCAGCGCGGCGTGCCGCTGCCGGACGCCCCGAAGAAGAAGGGCAAAAAGGACGCGGATGAGTGAGATGATGAACTCGACTTTGAGGCGTTTGCGGCGATAGCAGCCGGATGCGCCTCCTCACTTTGCTTTTGCTGTTTGTTTTCTGCGGTCTGACTCTTCACGCTGCTGACAAGGCGGCCACGCCTGAGTCGCTGGTCGCTGAATTGTACAAGTCAGAGAAGAAAAAGGCGTCGCCGTTCTTCCAAGACAAGAGCCGGGCGCTGGTGGATCACTATTTCACGAAGGAGCTGGGCGGTCTTATCTGGAAAGACACGATTGACTCCAAAGGGGAAGTCGGCGTGATCGGTGCCGATCCGCTTTATGACGCGCAGGACATGGAGATCAAGGAGCTCGTCATTCATCCGGCGAAGACGGAGGGCGGGAAGGCCACGGTGATGGTGACTTTTGTGAACTTCGAAGAGAAGAAGCGCATCACCTTCCACTGTGTGCAGCAGGATGGTGCGTGGAAGATCAGCGACATCCAGTACGCGGACTATACGCTGCTGAAATTGCTGAAGGACAGCGTGGCGAAGTAGGGTGCGAATGGTGCGGGCAATTTTGGCCGCAACGAATGTCACTCCTGCTTTTTCGCGACGTCGCCTTCTTTTGGTGCTTCTGGCGGACGGCGAAATTTGCTGCCGCTTTCGGGGCTTGGGGCTCCGGCTCCGGGGAATCCGCCGGACTTGCCTTTACGCTCCTGCATGGCTTTCATGGCGGCCGCTTTTTCATCGGGGTCGAGGGTGCCGTTTTTGTTGGCATCGAATTTTTCCAGGAGCATCGCCTGCATCTTGCCGCCGCCTTTTGGAGAGTCAGCTGAGGAGCCGGGAGCACCGCCCTTTGGGGGGGCACCTTTGCGTTCCTGCATGGCCTTCATGGCTGCGGCTTTCTCATCCGGGTCCAGGGTGCCGTTTTTATTGGCATCAAACTTCTGCAGAATCATTTCCCGCATTTTTTCACGGCCCGGGCCTCCGGCATCGGGGCGTTGTTTGGGAGAATCTTCGGCATGGGTCAGAGAGAAACTGGCTGTGAGGACGAGGAGGAAGGAGGGGATGAGCTTCATGGCGGTGGTGAGTTCAGGCGTTTCAACACCGCCGGCAGAGGCAAAGTTTCGCGACATCTTTCCACGCAGGCCCTGCTTGCCCTTTTCGCTGAAGCCTTTACTCTCACGGCGGGTCGGCCGGAGTGATCGCTGGTGTTTTTGCTGCAAGGCGGGGATGCCAGAGGAAAGTCCGGACACCACAGGGCAGCATGCCACGTGAAAGCGTGGGGGCTGCGGTGCAAGCCGCAGTCACAGACAGTATCACAGAAAACAAACCGCCTGCGCGAAAGCGTGGGTAAGGGTGAAACGGCGGGGTAAGAGCCCACCGCCCCAACCGCGAGGAAGGGGGCACGACAAACCTCATGCGGTGCAAGACAGAACAGGAGAAAGGCCCGCCTGGCCGCAAGTCCCGAAAGGGATGGATACCTCCGGGTAATAGTCGCTCCACTGCGCAAGCAGGGGCGGGCTGGTCGCTCAGCCCGACAGATAAATGATCACAGCCAGGTGCCGAAGGGCATCGGGGACACAGAATCCGGCTTATGAGGGCCGATCCACCATGAAGGCGTCGGGAGAAATCCCGGCGCCTTCGCCTTTCGGGGGGATGACTGGCCCAATGGATCTGCTTCAAGTTGTCATATCAAACCCCGTGCAGAGTCACACAGCGATCTACACTCTCTCCATGAAGTCCTCGTTTTTACTGCCTGCCCTCTCGGTATTCCTCATTTCGTGCCCTGTCTCCGCAGACGAGGCGCTGGCGGGGAAGCTGCGGGCGTTGTTTCAGCAGGCGGATGTGGACCACAACAGCACGCTTTCCACCGGGGAGCAGGCGCAGGTGGTCGAGTTTGTGAAGAAGACCTACGGCCCACAATGGGCGCGGCAGATCGAGGGGATGCTCTCACGCTCTGCCACAGCGGACAAAGCGGTGACGTCTGAGGGCTGGCTGAAGCAGGTCGCGGAATCCACGAAGCCAGTGGATAAGCAGACCGAGAAGCTGGCGATGAGAGACGGCATCAAGCTGGCGACGGACATCTACCGGCCGCAAGGGGAGGGGCCGTTTCCAGTCATCCTTTCCCGCACGCCTTACAGCCGGGTGAAGGGCGGGGGGAACGCGGCTGGTCTTACGGCTGCCGGTTATGTTTTCATCATTCAGGACATGCGCGGGCGCTTTGAGTCGGAGGGTGAGAACATTCCCTTCATCGGCTGCGGCTGGGGAGAGCATCAGGATGGCGTGGACACGGTCGAGTGGATCAAAAAGCAGCCGTGGTGCAATGGCAGCATCGGCACGATTGGAGGCTCGGCGGGCGGCATCACGCAGAACCTGCTGGCGGGGGCGGCGCCCGGAACCTTGAAGGCGCAGTACATCAGCGTGGCACCGGCGGACCTGTACACGGACGTGAGCTACATTGGGAGTGCGTTTCGCAAAGCGGACGTGGAGAACTGGACCCATTCGAACAAGTTTGATCCGAGGGCGCTTGCGATCATGCAGGAGCATCTGAGCTATGATGCCTACTGGCGGGGTTACGACACGAACACGAAGTTTGAAGTGATGAACGTGCCGGCGGTGAACATCGGCGGGTGGTTTGACATGTTTGCGCAGGGGACGATTGATCAGTTTGTGGGGCGGCAGCATCGCGGTGCGCCGGGTTCCAAGGGCACGCAGAAGCTCATCATGGGGCCGTGGCATCATGGCGTCGGGCAGATGCCTGCCGGTCAGCTGACCTTTCCTGATGCGAAGCCGCCGCAGCAGTACAACTCGGGCCGCTGGTTTGAGCACTATCTGAAAGGCACCGACAATGGCATCGAGAAAGAACCGGCCGTGGCCTACTACGTGATGGGAGACACCAGCACGCCCGGCGCTCCGGGCAATGAATGGCGCTATGCGAATGACTGGCCCATCCCGGCGAAGGAGACGCCGGTGTATTTCACCGCAGACAAGCGGCTGGCACTGGAAGCACCTGCGGCAGGCTCTGCGCACCATGAGTACACCTTTGATCCTGCGAATCCATGCCCCACGATCGGTGGAAACAATCTCACCATCGAGCGTGGGCCGATGGATCAACGCAAGGTGGAGGGGCGCGAGGATGCGGTGGTTTTTACCAGCGAGGTGCTCGACAAGCCGGTGGAAATCACGGGACGTCTGTGGGCCAAAATCTTTGTTTCATCCAGTGCGGCGGACACGGACCTGTCCGTGCGCATTTGTGATGTGTATCCTGACGGTCGCAGCATGCTGATGGCCGAAGGCATTCAGCGGCTGCGCTATCGCAAATCCCGCGAGAAGCCTGAGACGCTGACGCCGGGGGTGATCGAGGAAGTGACCGTCGATTGCTGGTCCACCAGCCTCATCATCAATAAAGGCCATCGTGTGCGTGTGATGATCACCTCCAGCAATTTTCCCCGTTTTGATGTGAACCCTGGAACTGCGAAGCCTTGGAGTGAGGAGGGTGAGAAGGTGAAGCAGACGAACCGGATTTATTGCGATGCGGAGCATCCGTCGCGGCTGCTGGTGCCGGTGGTGGGGGAGGGAGCGGGGAATGGAAATTAATGTCGGACGGCTTATAAGCCCAGATCGCCTTCTGCCATGATGGTGTGTTTGGCGACCTGGCGGAGGGATTCGGGGAAGAGGAAGAAGTGACAGACGTGCTGATTGCGGGAAAGCAGGGCGGGGGGCGGATCCCAGGTGAGGTCGTCTGGGAAGGCGGCGGCGGTGACGATGAGGGCGCCGCCGGGGAGCAGGCCGGGTTCTTTGACGAGGAGACCGATCAGGGCGTAGAGCTCGGACCTGTCCTCCTGAGTGGTGAAGCTTTCCAGCACATCCCAACCGCGCAGGCCGCGCATGATTCGTGGGGTCACGAGGAGGAAGGAAGTGAGCACGCTTGCGCCATCCACAAGGCCGAGGAAATGATGCCTGCGGGAGGTGGAGCTGCAAAACCACCGCAGGTACTCCGGGGTGATCCATTTTTCGATGCGATCTGCGCGCTGATAGGGGCGTGCGATGGAGGTGACTTGGGCGGGGTCGGTCACGATGCGTTTGTCGGCAGGCAGGGAGGGCCACCAGGAGCGGCCGTGCAGGTGTGAAGCGAGTCCGGCGGGGAAGAAGCGGCGTGTGACGGTCAGTTCCGCGCGTGCGCCCATCTTGAACAGAGCCTCCTGAACACGGGGGCAGGGGGTGGTGTGGGTGATCATGAACTGCTCCGCCACCTCACGCTGCTGGAGGAAGATGAGTGATGCCGCTTTGGAGAAATGCTCGTCGACACAGAAGGTGGTGGCGTACACGGTCTGACAGATCCGACCCTGCCAAGTGTGCAGGGCGGGGATGGAACCGCCGTAGGCGACCAAGCGCCCTTGCGAATGGACCCAGCGCCCGCGTTCTGGGCTGAGTGCGGCGGCGGGGTTTTCATCCCACCAATGGTGCAGTCGCTGCTCCCAGCCGTGGCCGTTCTGCGGTGGCAGGTGACGGTTTAGAAAAACGACCAGCTCCGACCGCGCCTCGGGGGTGTCGGGGTAGGGGCTGAGTTCGAGTTTGGGCATGAGTGGTGCGGGGAACGACTAAGGTCCTCCGGTCGCCCTGATATTCAAGTGGCTTTACTCGATGTGGAAATTAATAAATTGTGTCACGCTTGGCGCTACACAAACGCTTCTCCTTCTCCTTCTCCTTCTCCTTTCCCCTGAGCCAAGGATTGGGAGATACGATCCGCTATTCGAGTGTGGCTCGTACGGGTCAGTCCAGATATACAAACTCGTTCGAGTTCAACAGGGCGAGGCAATAGTCCGCCAGAGCCTCACGGAAGCCGGGAGTGAGTGAGGTTTGTTTTTGGAGAAATTTCTGGCCGGTCGCGATTTCCTGCGGCGTGGGCCGGCGGGAGAGGCAGCGCTGCGTGGCGGCGGTGATGAGGGCGGAGGGATCGGAGCCATGCTGCTCGTTCAACTGCGCGGCGATCTTTGCGGCAATGCCGTGGGCGAAGTCTGAATTAAGCAGCATGAGGGCCTGCGGGGCGGTCGTGGAGGAGTTGCGCCGGGCGCAGGAGATCTGGGCGTCCGGGCGATCGAAGAGTTCGAAGAGCGGGTGGCGGAGATTGCGCCGGGCGAAGGTGTAGATGCTGCGGCGGGTGTGCTCGGACACATCCTTGGTGGCTTCTGCCTGGCTCTTGATCAGTGTGCTGGTGATCTCCTTGGGGAGAGGCAGTTTCACGCCGGGGCCGCCGGTTTTGAGGTTGAGCTGGCCGCTGACGCTGAGCATGGCATCGCGAAGCATTTCGCCGGTGAGGCGTGTCGGGGTGGCGGCTTTCTGCTGGTAGGTCTGCGACATGACGATGACTTTGTGAAGGCGCTTGAGACTCCAGTTTTGACGTGGCAGTTCGGCGGCCAGCCAGTCGAGCAGGGCGGGATTGGCGGGGGCTTCGCCCTGATGACCGAGATCTCCGGGAATGGCGGCGAGCGGTTTGCCGAAGTGCTGCTGCCAGAGGCGATTGGCCATGGCGCGGAGGAAGAGGGCGTTGTCCTTGCTGGCGAGCCATTGAGCGAGGGTGGTGCGGTCGGCCTGAGGCGGAGTCGTGCCGAAGACGCGGGGGAAGGCGGACTGGATTTCGGGGCCGGGGCGTTTGAAATCGCCACGCACGAAGACGGTGCTGGCGGGGATGCCTTCGGTGAAGACGCGGACGGCGGGGCCGAGGGGCTTGCTGTTTTTCGTCAGCACGGTGTTGTCAAAAAAGGCGCGCAGGCGGTAGAAGTCGGCCTGGCTGATGGGATCGTAGGGATGATCGTGACACTGTGCGCAGCCGACGGTCAGGCCGAGACCCACGGAACCGACCGTGGTGGCGATGTCATTGAGCAGGACGTGGCGGCGCTCGCTTTGATTGTTGAGATCCGGCATGTCCGGGCAGGAGAAGAGGAAGCCGGTGGCGGTTTCATCCCCCATCAAATCTCCGGCGATCTGGTGCTGTACGAAGGCATCGAAGGGCATGTCGTGATTGAGCGCGTCGATGACCCAGTCGCGGTACTGCCAGGCGCGGTTGCGTTCGGCGTCGTATTCGAAGCCGTCGGTATCGGCGTAGCGTGCGAGGTCGAGCCACCACTGGGCCCAGTGTTCGCCGTAGCGGGGGGAGGCGAGGAGGCGGTCGGCTAGATGCTCGATGCTGGATTCTGGATGCTGGATGTGTGCTTGCTCAAAGGCGATGACTTCTTCCGGAGTGGGTGGGAGGCCGGTGAGATCGAAGGTGAGACGGCGGATGAGGGAGGCGGGGGCTGCGGGGGGAGATGCTGGCTTGGCGAGATCGTCGATGCCTGTTTTTTCGGGAGAAGGCTGCAGAGGTTTGAATGCCCAGTGCTCTTTGTCTTTCGCCTTGATGTCAGGTTCATCTTTGACCGGGTCGGCTGAGGCGTGGATGGAGACGGCGTGGGCGGCGATGGTTGTGAGAAACAGGCAGAGGGCGATGAGGAGGTGCTGTGGACGTGCGGTTTTGCCGCAGAGGGGCGGAGAGGCAGAGGGGGCAGAGATTTTGGAGTCGAGCCTTTGCCTGCTCTGCTCCTTTGCCTCTCTGCGGAAGATTCGGACGACTCCAGCCCGCTCTTTGAGCCTATGACCGATGGTGCTCATGCCAGGATGGCTTTGACGACATCGCTGCCATCCACGCCGGTGAGCTTCTGGTCGAGGCCGTTGAGGCGGAAGGTGAGACGCTCGTGATCGAGACCGAGGAGGTGCAATATTGTGGCGTGGAGATCGTGGATGTGGACTTTGTCCTGAGCGGCGCGCAGGCCGAAGTCATCGGTGGCGCCGTGGATGTGGCCGTGCTTTACGCCGGCGCCCATGAGCACAGTGGTGAAGCCCCAGGGATTGTGGTCGCGGCCGACGCCTTTTTCGCTCATGGGCATGCGGCCGAATTCGCCGCCCCAGATAACGAGGGTGTCTTCGAGCAGGCCGCGCTGTTTGAGATCGCGCAGGAGACCGGCCACGGGCTTGTCGGTGCGGGCGCAGTAGTCGGAGTGGTTTTTGAGCACGTTTTCGTGAGCGTCCCAGCCGTTGGTATCGCCGGAGTAGAGCTGTACAAAACGCACGCCGCGCTCGATCATGCGGCGTGCGAGGAGGCAGCGGGTGCCGAACTCCTGGGTGGTGGCGTCGTCGCTGCCGTAGAGTTTTTTCGTGGCTTCGCTTTCGCGGGAGATGTCCACGGCTTCCGGTGCGGCGCTCTGCATGCGGAAGGCGAGCTCGTAGCTGCGGATGCGGGCGTCGAGTTCGGTGTCGGCAGCATGTTTGGCGAGATGCTGCGCATTCATCTGCTGGATGAGATCTAGGGTGGCGCGCTGGCGGGCGGTGCTGTGCGGGCTTTGCAGGTCCAGGATGGGGCTGCCGCCTGCGCGCATGGTGGTGCCTTGATAGGTGGCGGGCAGGTAGCCGCTGCCCCAGGCGGGAGGGCCACCTTTGAGGCCGCCACCGGGGTCTGGCATGACGACGAAGGCGGGCATGTCGGCATTTTCGGTGCCGAGTCCGTATGACACCCAGCTTCCCATGCAGGGCCTGCCCATCTGGATGGAACCGGTGTTCATCTGATAGACGGACTGCGGATGATTCACGCTGTCGCCGTGGCAACTGCGGATGACGCACATCTCATCGGCCAGCTCCGCCATGTGAGGGAGGAAGTCGCTGATTTCGATGCCGCTCTGGCCGTGCTTGCGGAAGGGTTTGACCGGCGCGAGCAGCGGATTTTGCGCGACCTTGCGGCGGGTCTCGACGGCGCCGTAGCTGTCTGGCAATGGTTTGCCGGCGTGGCGGATGAGTTCGGGCTTTGGATCAAAGAGATCGACGTGGCTGGGGCCGCCGTGCATGAAGAGCCAGATGACGCGCCTGGCCTTCGCGGGGAAGTGCGGGCGCGAATCCGCGAGCAGATCAGACAAAGCGAGGCTGGACAGGCCCATGGCCGAGCTGCCGAGGAAGCGGCGGCGGGACAGGGAGGCGAGGGCGCTGGGCATGGCGTGAAGACGTTGACCGGGGGGCGGTTCTAGCGAGTGGGGTGAGAAAGGTCAAGAGTATGGCTGGGGGGCGGGCGGGCTGAGATAGGGGCATGTGCACGGTTTGTGTCACCGCTACGCGGTTCCACGGGGGGGAGGAGGGGGACTGGGCGCGCACCGTGGGTTTGCACCCACGGCTACTGTTGTGGCAGCCCTACGGGCTTCGTGAGTGAGAGCGTGAGGCTGGTAACAGCGGAGCGCATGCACGGTGTTGAGGGGCCGTGTTGTGGGCTTTGGTGAGGCGGAGCTTTTCGGAGCCAGTTGCGGCGCAACTGGGCAAATGGGCTAGAGCATCTTCTGCATCCAGAGCACATCGAGCCAGCGGCCGTGCTTGTGGCCGACTTCTTTGAGGTGGGAGACTTTGATGAAGCCGAATTTGGCGTGCAGGGCGATGCTGCCCGCCTGATCGGCATCAATGCCGCCGAGGACGGTGTGGTGGCCGATTTTTTTGGCGAGTGTGAGGAGCTCGCCGAGCAGCAGGCTGCCGATGCCTTGGCCCTGGTGCTCATGGTGCAGATAGATGGAATCTTCCACGCTGTGGCAGTAGGCCTGGCGCGGATGGAAGCGGCTGAGAGAGCCCCAGCCGACGACGGTGTCGTTTTCTTCGGCGACGATGACTGGGTGCTCCGGCCCGTGGGCGTCAAACCAGTCGCGACGCTCCTGGGCGGTGCTGGGGACGGTTTGATACGTGCAGGTGCTGTGCTCCACGTAATGATTGTAAATCGCATTGATGGCCGGGAGGTCGGCGAGCGTGGCGGGGCGGAGAGAAGGCATGGGCGAGAAGGGTGGGGGGGGAATGAAAGCGGCCAAATGACGAATGTCGAAACCAGAATGACAAACGGCGAGGAGGGATGTGGCGACCGCGCGCTGTTTTCAAATCTTGACTCGGTGGCGGGGAATCTCCATTCTCGCGACCCTCAGTCAGAATTCACCCATCACTTAACGAACACATTTATTATGGCCATCAAAGTCGGAGTCATCGGAGCAGGCGGCATGTTGCAGTATCACGCGGCGGGTTTCCGCCAGGCAGGCGCGGAGATCGTGGCCGTGGCCGATGCTGCTCCCGGGGCGGCGGCCAGGGCGGCGGAGAAGCATGGCATCGCCAATTCGTATGAGTCCGTGGAGGCCATGCTGAAGGGCTGCCCGGAGATCAAGGCGGTGAGCGTCATCGTGCCGAACAAGTTTCACAAGCCGCTGGTGATCCAGTGCCTCAAGGCCGGCAAGCATGTCTTTTCTGAGAAGCCGCCGGCGCTGAATGCGAAGGAGGTGAAGGAAATCATCGTTGCCGCGAAGGCGGCCGGCAAGAAGGTGCTGTTCAACTTCAACAACCGCGCCCGTCCTGAGTCCCGGGCGATGAAGCAATACATCGACGATGGCGTGGTGGGAAAAATCAATTCTGCGCAGGCGAAGTGGATTCGCCGCACGGGCATCCCGGGCTTTGGCGGGTGGTTCACCACGAAGGCGCTGGCCGGTGGCGGCGCGCTGATCGACCTGCTGCACATGGTGGACCTGGCGATGTATTTCATGGGCTACCCTGAGCCTGCCTACGTGATGGGCCAGACTTTCTCCGACTTCATTCAGGACAAGCAG
The DNA here is from genome assembly GCA_017301975.1 of Verrucomicrobiota bacterium. Classification (GTDB taxonomy): domain Bacteria; phylum Verrucomicrobiota; class Verrucomicrobiia; order Verrucomicrobiales; family Verrucomicrobiaceae; genus Prosthecobacter. The sequence continues at coordinate 78,380 of JAFLEI010000029.1, read as the reverse complement.
TTCAAGGGCCCGTGGGGCATCCCTGACCGCGTGGGCGGCACCACGGATGTGGAAAATGCGGCGCACGGTTTTGTGATGTTCAAGACGGGCCAGGTGCTCAGCCTTCAGGTTTCCTGGGCGGAGATGATCAAGCGCGAGGAAGTCTCCGTGGTCTTCCAAGGCACCAAGGCCGGTGGGAAGGTGGAGCGTCTCTTTGCCATCGACGGTCTGGACAACACCGCCATCGACAGTTGCGAGCTCTATGTGCAGGAAAACGGCAACAGCGTGAACCGCAGCATCACGGTGCCGGCCTGTGAAGACATGGGCCGAATCGGCTCTGCCGCGAACTTCATTGAAGCCCTCGAAGGCAAGGCTCCTGCCTTGAACACCCCTGAGCAGGCGCTGCGCCTGATGCAGGTGATCGATGCGGTGTATGCCTCCGCGAAGACGGGCAAGCCGGTGACGATTTGAACTGACGGGCAATCAATTATTGTGACGGGGGGAATGGGCGATGGTGCTTGTTCTCCCCGTTTTTATTCAAGGAAAAAATGGACACTGCTCCAGATTAGGACGTTGCGCTTTCCTTTGCTGAGGGAAAGTAGCCGATCGAACCCGTGTGTGACTGCTATTTCCACTGCTTCCTAAACCGGTGAAACCAATGGCATGAAAAAGCTGATACCGTTCATCCGCATGGTTCTGCGCTCGGTCAAACTCGGGTTTGCCTCGCCGCCTCCACCAGAGTGGGAGGTGTCTTTGAATCAATCGCGGCGCGAGGAAACGGAACGACAAAAACTTGGACGACAGAAGCTGAAGATGGTGAGTGACAGCACCCGAAAAAGGTTCAGCGAGAAAGTGTTGATCAAGCTGCTGGGAGCCGGGTGGACGGAAGGACGAAAAGCTGAAGCTGATACGCTGCTGGCGACGCAGGAAGCCGCGCGCCATCCCTTTCCGCAGCCTGTCACCGTAGTTTTGACCGAATTTGGAGGATTGAAAATTTACTCTGGCATTGGCCGCTGCGCCAGGATTGGGGCTGTGGAAAGCGAACTCACGGCGCATCAGAACCTCCTGGAATCGTTGGTGAAAGCGCACCTGCATCCCGTTGGATTCACCAACCTGTTCGACGATGATGGACTGGTGCTTTATGCGGATGACTCTGGCCGCATTTTTGCAGATGGCGAGACGGGTCACAAAGATCCAGGCAGCGGCCGTATCGACTACGTTGCCGGAAACTTTGATCGAGCGCTGGAGATCATGCTGAGCAGCACACAGAACTATGATCCGTGGCCGGGCGCCCCTGCCTCCGGAGTGTGGCATTACGACGCTCTTAAAACTCAGGGCTCGGGCGATGCCGCAACTACTGCATCATCGCCTGATGATTTGCATGTTCGGCTTCAGGCTTTGAATCAGGCCCATGCGGCGTTGCGTGAGAAGGCGATCCAGGCGCGCGTCATGCTCCGTCCGCCCGTGCTGATCGAGCGCGTGATTGAGTTTGAAAAGACAGCGGGCATTCGTTTGCCGGATGACTATGTCTTTTTCATCACTGCGGTCGGCAACGGCGGGCTGCATGCGCCTGGTTTCGTGGCGCTGGAGGACTGGGACGCCGGATACTGGTCTGAGGCCAGACTGGAGCGTGACCTCATCGCGCCCTGCTTGATCACGCCGGAGCTGGAAGGCCTGGGCGAGAAGTGGCTGGATGCTTTGGGTGTGGAGGATGCCGAGAACCGCTTGGAGCGGGAGGAGTGGGACCCGATGCGTGGCAGCATGACGATCGCGGAATATGGCTGCGGCCTTTTCTTTCGCATGATCGTGAACGGGCCGCACCGAGGAAGAGTTTTTGTGTGGGGAGAGCATCTCATGCGTCCCCCGGTTTTTCAGTCGCAGCTGACTTTTTCAAGCTGGATCGGCCACTGGCTTGACGCTGTTGCTGCTGGACAAGCGGTGCCATTTCTGATGGGATAATCCCATGAACACGTTTCTGCCATGCTATCGAAGGTGTGGAGGTTTTGCTCGATCGACCTGCATCGAACTGTTGCTCCTGGCTTACCTCGTGACGGCGGTCTTGAATCTATGTCTGGGGAACTGGATCGTCGCGACTGCGATGCTGCTGCCGTTGGTTGGGCTGTTTTTCTGGACTCGGTACCTCATTCGAAAAGACGGTTGCGAGATCGGCGACCAGATCCGCGTGAGCCTGGGACCGCATGCAGGCGAGGAAGGTGCGATCATTGGAGTGAATGAAGCAGGAACACGATTCACGGTGCAGCTGTCCTCGGCAGAGCATCCCGATCCGCTGGACTTTTCCGAGTACCAGATCACCCCACTGAAACTGACCGGTGGTGATGGGGGCACGCTTGACGGCAAAACGACCGCGACGCTTAACGGAGAGCGTTCATGACGGACATAATCTCATCACGATGAAAGCGATTCCCGACACTGAAAACCCCATCGTGCTACGTACCGACTTTACCGACGATCAGGCTTGGGGCCGTCTGTGCGCTTTGATCGCGAGTCCCATCGGCAGAGATGGCTTCCTGGCGAACGTGGCCTTCGTGAATGATCGCAGCTTTGCCGATGTCAATTCCGAGGCATTGCGCTTCAGCATCCCGGCCAACCACCCTCACAGTTTCATCGTCATCGCAGATTGCAGCACTTTTGCAGCGCCTGAGCAGCCGTTGCTTGTGATGGATCTCCTCAACGAACCTGGTCGAAGCTTTCGCGCCCTGCCGACACGGATTGGAGCGATCGAGAACAACCTTTCGCTCGGCAACATGGGATTCGAAGAGTTTGCCGAGGATGCGGATGGAGATGGTGTTTTTCGCGGGTTTCCCGGGGAGCGAGAGGAGGACTACAATGTCACGACCACACCGCGTGCTCCTTTGCGGAGAAAGCCATCACCACCCCAGACGTTTCTTGGCCGCGCGCTCCTCTACGCCTACAAGCTGCTGCGCAGGAAACCGCGGGCATGAGGTTTTCGCGGATAATGAAAGAGCGATGCCAGCGCAGACCGGCATCGCTCCATGATTCTGTTCCGCGTGATTAGGCCAGGCCGCCGCGATCGCTGCTTAGCGTGGCATCGCCGTACTTCGCGCGGATGGTGGGGGTGTAGTCCAGCGGGGTCCAGGCGGCGTTGTTGGCGGAGGAGGCGACGACGGCTTCGATGAAGGCCATGCCTGCGACGCCTTCTTCGATGGTCGGGTAGTCCATGTCCAGCGGGTTGGGCGTGGTGCCGGCATTCACGGCACGGATGTGGTTGGCGAAGTTTTTGTAGATGTTGGCGAAGCCTTCCAGGTAGCCTTCGGGATGGCCGGAGGGCGTGCGGGTGCAGGCAGAGGCGGCGCTGCCGAGGTAGCCGAGGCCGGTGCGGTAGATCTGCTTGGGCTTGTCCAGCGAGGTGACGATCATAGTGTTGGGATCGAGCTGGGACCACTCGATGCCGCCCAATGAACCATAGACGCGGAGGCTGAGGTTGTTTTCACAGCCGATGCTGATCTGGCTGGAGTGGAGCACGCCTTTGGCGCCGTTGGTGAAGCGCAGCAGGACGTTGCCATCGTCTTCAAGGCGGCGGCCTTCCTTGGCCAGGAAGATGGTGAGGTCTGCGGCGAGCTCCTTGATGTGCAAGCCGGTGACGTATTCGGCGAGGTTGATGGCGTGGGTGCCGATGTCTCCCATGCAGCCTGCGGCGCCGCAGATGGCGGGATCGACGCGCCAAGAGGCCTGCTTCTGGCCGGTGTTTTCCAGCATGGTGGCGAGCCAGCCCTGCGGGTATTCGACGACGACTTTGCGGATCTCGCCGAGCTTGCCTTCCTCGATCATCTGGCGGGCCTGGCGCATGAGCGGGTAGCCGGTGTAGTTGTAGGTGACGCCGTAGAGTTTGCCGGTTTTCTTGACGATTTCCGCGAGTTCCTTGGCCTGGGCGAGGTTGAAAGTGGCGGGCTTGTCTGAGAGGACGTGGAAGCCGGCCTCCAGCGCGGCTTTGGCGGCGGGGAAGTGCAGGTGATTTGGGGTGACGATGGAGACGAAGTCCATGCGCTTGTCCGCAGGCAGGGCGGCTTCGGTGCGGAGCATTTCTTCGTAATTGGCGTAGCAGCGCTCGGCAGGGAGGAAGAAGTCGGCACCGCTGTCCTTGGAGCGCTGGGGGTCGGAGGAAAAAGCGCCGCAGACGAGTTCAATCTGCTGATCGATCGATGCTGCGATGCGGTGGACGCCGCCAATGAAGGCGCCGCGTCCGCCGCCGATCATGCCATAACGAATTTTCCGGCTCATAAAGAAGTGTTCGGGGTGCTAGGTTCTCGGTTCGGGGTTGGAAGAGTGAAACGCGAGTGTGCGCAGAGGGTGCGGGGGGTCAAGTGCATCTGCGCGGCATGGGGACCGGCTCGGGGGGACGGTCTGTTACAGGGGTATGAATCAACGTGCGGGACGCCTCGATCCAAGAGACAGGCCGGAGGCCTATCCTCCGAGGCACAAAAAACCCCGGAAAGGATGGCCCAACGCGCTCAGGCGTCCTCTCCGGGGCAATGTCGTCGAAACACCGCAGAGCGGTGCGCATGGCGACAAAGTTTATGCGGCCATGAGGGCCGGTCCGCTGTGCTTCATGCGGCTGCGGAATTCCGTGGGGGATTCATCGGCGATGCGGCGGAAGCTGCGGTTGAAGTGGGAGAGGCTCTGGAAACCGACGTCGTAGGCCACTTCGGTGATGCGTGCGGCGGGCTTCATGAGCATGCGCTTGGCCTTTTCCACGCGTGCGCGGTTCACGAAATCCGTGAAGGTCAATCCGGTGGCGCGCTTGAAGAGCTTGCAGAAGTGGAAGGGGCTCACGTTCACGGCGCTGGCGACGGCTTCGAGAGACATGGGCTCGGCCAGATGGGAGTGGATGAAGGTCTTGGCATTGCGCACGGCCTCGGGTTCATGGGTGGCGGTGGCAAACAGCAGGCGGTGCGCGCTGTCTCCAAGCTGGATGGCGAAGGACTGCAGAATGGACAGAGCAGCTTCATAGCGCTCAGGAGCCATCACGGGCACGTGTTCGAAATGCACCTTGGCACCGCGGATTTCCGCTGCGGTGCGGTCTTCATCCAGCAGCGCCTTGGCGACGGGGGCGAAGGTTTCGGCATTGGCGGGCTGAAGACGGACGGCACCTGTGAGCATGACCGCGATGGTGTTTTTTCCCACGCGCACCGGGACCTGTGTTTCCACCACGCCGGCGACGCCTTTGCGGGTGACGATGCCTTCGATGGGGGAGTCGTCCTTGGTGGCCTCCAGGCTCAGTGGGAGGCTGGTAAGCGTGTGGAAGGCCTTCTGATAGTGCTGGAAGAGCTCGCCCTCAGAGAGGTTTTGGATGAAACGCTGGCGAGGGGAGGTGTGGGCGGTGGTGGTGTTCATAGCGCGTTCGTGGTTTGTGTTCACGGCTGCTATGATGCCCTGCGGTGGAATTTGCGATATTGTCGTCCGATACGGTATGTGACGTCGTGAGGGACCGCAATTTTGGCATAGTGGTTTCCAGTAGTACCGGCTGTTTCTTGTCTTTGGTGTGCGGTTTTTGGTGTGGCCGCGTGCCGCTCCCTCCAGAGGGATGGGAAGCGGGGAGGACCTGCAGTTCCCGGTGCTCTGGCCCTGTGTGCCACCTCAGATCTTCAGCTCGCACGCATCGTATCGAGCACCACCAACACTTTGGAGATCTTCATGCCCATGCGGATGGCAATGGTTTCGGGCGTTTTCCCGCGGGCGAAGAGGCTCTGAATTTCTTTTTCTCTGGGGGTCGGGTTGGGTTTGTTCGTCATACAAAGTAGTGACACCTGGACACCCTTCGGCGTTCACTTGCTGGCAGACTCGTTTTTCTCGAGGCAGAGGCCATCCCCTGCGGGCCACCATCGAGGCCCATGCACTGTGTGCCGATCAGGAATCCCGGGGCGGGCGGCTACGTTCTACGGGGGCCTCTTCAAAGACCACTGTTAAATGTCGGCGATTCACCGTGCAATAGGCTCCGGGATGAACGGTGAGCTCGCGGGCTCGCTTCCAATCAGGGGCAAACATCACCTCCCCTCCGCATACGGGGCAGAGCAGCCGCAAAGATTCCTGAGATTTCGTCCAGAGTGTCTCTAAAAAGGCGCGGTCGGATTTGAAAATGAGTTCTTCCATGAGTGCATGCCACGCCTGACATTCGGGCCACATGTGACATGGGCACAGTGTAGCACGCGGCGTGCAAAGTACGCCGGACAATCAAACATTTAAGCGAACTGTTCTCAAAGCAGCCACGTGCGAGTGGCGTCATTCATTACAAAGCCTTTTCGTCTACGGCAGGTGGATGAAAGGTTGGGCCGGTCCATACATGCATTACCGCATAGCTTCGCCATGGTCGCCAGGCTTGGGACAGCTCCTCGGCACGTTTTGCGGTGACGCCGCCGAGGTTGTTGCGGACGGCGATGTCTTCTTTGGGAAAAGCATCCGGCCAGCGCAGGGCGCGCATGGCGATGTAGTTTGCGGTCCAGGGGCCGATGCCGGGAAGGCTCACCAATTGAGTGATGGCGGTCTCAGGGTGGGGGCCGGGATCAAGATTCAGCCTGCCGGAGTGAAAGGACTCCGCCAGAGAGAGGATGCAGGCGGAGCGGGTGCGGATGATGCCGAGGCGGGCGATGTCATCGATGGTGGCGCGGGTGACTTGCTGTGCCGTGGGTGAGAGGCGGGTGAGTGCGGGAAACGGGGTTTCGATTTTTTCGCCGAAGGCTTCGGCATAGCGGCAGGCAATTTTGGTCGCGGCTTGAACGGTGATCTGCTGGCCGAGGACGGCACGAACGGCCAGTTCAAAACCATCGAAGGCACCCGGCACGCGCAGACCGGGATTTTGCGTGACGCTTTTTTTCAGCGAGGCGTCCTTCATAAGATGTGCAGCGATGAGGTCGGGACGCGCCGCGAGATCAAACATGTGGCGCAGCCGCCCCAGGAGCGCAGGAAGGACCGGGGTGAGCGAATGGGTGAACACCACCTGCAACGCGTTCTTCTCCGGTGCATTGGACACCTTGATCCAGCCGTTGTGATCGCCGAGGCGGATGGTGCGGGCATAGGTGTCTGCGGTTACGTACTCGACCTCGTGAATGGCGCGGGTGGCGAGGAATTTGAGCATGGATTGCCAGTCATAGGGCGAGCGATAGCCGAGCTGGAGCGTGGAGGTGTCGGTGGCGTGCATCCTGCGCGGATGTGAGGCGGCTTCTTTGCGCAGACGTGTGGGCGGCATGCGGTAATGGCGGCTGAAGGCGTCATTGAAGCGGCGCAGGCTGGAGAAGCCGCTGGCAAAGGCGATCTCGATGACGGGCAGGCGGGTGTCGGTGAGGAGTTGTTTGGCGAGCAGCAGGCGGCGGGTTTGGATGAGCTCAATGGGGGAGACGCCGAGCTCCTTTTGTATAATGCGGCGCAACTGACGCGAGCTGAGGCCAAACTGCGTGGCGATTTCTTCGAGGCCTGCGCCTTCATCCGTCAGACCCTCGTCCATGCGGAGCATGATCAGATCGGCGAGCCGATGCGCGTGATCCACCGGCGCATGGCCTGGAGCCAGCTCGGGCCGGCAGCGAAGGCAGGGGCGGAAGGCCGCCTTCTCCGCAGCCCCGGCGTTTTCAAAGAAGCGGCAGTTCTCGCGCTTGGGCACCTTCACCGGACAAATGGGGCGGCAGTAGATGCCGGTGGAGGTGACGCCGACGTAGAAGACGCCGTCAAAGCGTGGGTCGCGGGATTTCAGCGCAGTGTAAGCGGCATTGTCATCGATGAGGTTCATGGAGTTCAACAGGCTAGGCGGTGCAGCTCTTGCAGACTGGCCGTTTTCGGACATGGAGTTATTTTATCTTCGTGGCCGAAAATGGCCAGCGGCCATTGCCTGAGAGCGGCATGATCTGCTCGAACGAAAACCACACTCACATGACATTCCGTAGCTATTTTTATAAAACCATGGCCTCTCCGGTGGGGCTGCTCACGCTCGTGGCGAGTGAGCAGGGGCTGGCGGCTGTGCTATGGGAAAACGATGACCCGAAGCGGGTGCGCCTCAGCCCACTGCTGGAAGACAGCAAGCATCCGGTGCTGCTGGAGGCGGAGCGGCAGCTGACGGACTACTTTGCCGGGAAACGGGAGAAGTTTGAACTGAAGCTCGATTTCACCGGCACGGAGTTTCAGAGGCAGGTGTGGCGGGCGCTGCTGACGATTCCCTTTGGCGAGACGCGGAGCTATGCACAGATCGCAGAGCAGATTGGCAATCCCGGCGCGGTACGTGCGGTCGGGGCGGCGAATGGCAAGAACCCCATTTCGATCATCGCGCCGTGTCATCGGGTGATTGGCTCCAACGGAAAGCTGACGGGATTTGCGGGCGGGATGGAGGCGAAGGCGTTTTTGCTGAAGCTGGAGTCGAAAAATTTGATGCTGCAGGGAGAGTAGAAGGAGCTGTCACGGCACCATTTCGACGCGGAATTCGACGGCGGTGCTGCGGCCTTGATCATCCAACACATGCACGCGCCATTTCCCGGCGGATGCCGCCCACATGACGGGGGTGGCGGGATCGCTGGCACCGAGGAAGCGTGATCCGGCGAACCAGAAGACGCGGTTCACTCCGGGAGCGGTGTCGGCGCGCAGCGGGATTTTTTGGCGTGCTGCATCGGAGGCTTGCAGGGTGTAAACAAGGGCAGCGCGTGGTGATACGATCTTTGGCACCGCGCCCGAGTCGGCGGCTGCGAGTGACTCAGCACTCGCTTCGAGCGAGGGTGGTGTTTTGCGCGGCACGCCAGCCAGCTTGAACATCTCCAGGAGGTCGGGCGGCCAGAACTCGAAGACTTCGTTCTTCAAGACACGCTTGCCATCATCGCGGATCACACGCAGACCGGTCAAGGTGTCGATGAGCACTTCTCGATGAATGTCGCAGGGGGTGATGGGGGACACGCCGGGGATGAAGCCGCCCTGAACGCGGTGCTGGCAATGCGGTGTGGGCAGTTGCCCGGATACTGCGCAGAGTTCCACCTGAGAAACACCCGGCGGGGGCTTTTCACGCTTCATCGGCAGACGCAGATGGCGGAAGGTTTCAAACAGCAGCGGCGCTGCGCACTCGCGCGCGATGAAGGCCGGATTGGACTTGCCATTGAAATTGCCGATCCAGACGACGAGCACAAAGTCGCCGCGCATGCCAGCGGCCCAGGCATCGCGGAAACCGTGGGAGGTGCCGGTCTTCCATGTCACTGCGGGGTCGTCCATTATGGCCTCGCCTTCGCGTGTGCGAAGCATCTCGCGTGTGAGGTGGCGGGCTTCATCGGTAAGCAGCGGCTTCGCTTCCGAGACCTGTTCTGCTTTGAAATAATTCAGGGGACGCGCAGAGCCATCGCTCGCCAGCAGCGCATAGAGTTCGGCCAGTTCCTCCATGGACACCTCTCCACCACCGAGCGGCAGTGAGAGTCCGTAGTGCTCGGCAGGGTGAGGCAGTGCTACGCGAGCTTCTTTGAGGAAGCCGTACAGGCCGGGTGCATCGAGGCGCTGGGCCAGGGCGACGGCTGGAATGTTGCGGCTGTGATACAGCGCATCTGCGGCTGAGATGGGGCCGGCGAAGTTGCGGTCGAAATTCTCGGGGTTGTAGCTGCCGAAGGCCATGCGGCCATCGCGCAGGAGTGTGTGTGGGTGGATCAACCCCTGCTGCATGGCCAGTGCGTAGATGAAGGGCTTCAGGGCTGACCCCGGCGAGCGCCGTGCCTGCACGCCGTCCACCTGACCTTGAATCTTGCTGTCGAGAAAGCGGCTGGAGCCCACGTAGGCCAGCGCCTCTCGCGATGGAGCATGGACCAGCAGTGCGCAGGCATTTGTGATGCCGACTTCGCGTTTGCGCTGCACGTAATCATTGACCGCCTGCTCCACGCCTTGCTGCCGATTGAGATCTACGGTGCAGCGAAGCGGCGCTCCGGAACCGGCGCGATCTTCGGCTGGTTTTTCAGTGAACAGACGCCGCGCCAGATGGGGTGCCTCACGCGGCACGGGCTGCAGTTGCCGCAGCGTGAAAGCCGCATCCAAAGGGTCGGCAGGCTGACCGCGTTCTTCGCGCAAGCGATCCCACAGGCGGTGCTGTGCGGCGGCGAGGCTCGCGTTATCGCCTGTGGCACGTGGTCGGCGTGTTGTCGGACTTTGAGGCAGCACGGAGAGCGCCACGGCCTCGCGCAGGGTCAGATCTTTCGCGGGTTTGCCGCACCACAACAGGCTGGCCGAGCCCACGCCTTCCACATTCCCGCCATACGGTGCCTGATTGAGATAGGCCTCCAGAATGTCGTCCTTCGAGTGGTGCTTTTCGATCTGCATTGCACGCAGCATCTGCCATGCCTTGCCCCATGGTGTGCGTGTGTGCAGATCGTAGCGCAGCCGCGCGAGCTGCATGGTGATGGTGGAGCCTCCGCCGCGTGTCGAGCCTGAAACAACACCCCATGCCGCGCGCAGCATTGAGAGAGGATTCACTCCAGGGTGATCGTAGAAATGACGATCCTCCAGCGTCAGCGTTGCATTGATCAAGGCCGGGCTGATCTCCGACAGCGGGGTGAGGCGGCGATACCTGCCATCTGGTGTCAGGGCGAGATGAAGCAGCCTGCCGTTGCGATCCTCCAGCGTGCGCGAGAAACGAAACTCCGGGGGATACAGCTCCGGCTGGGGCAGCAGCAGCCAGACCAGCGCCAGCAGCAGGAGCAGTGCGCCGGACCAGCGCAGGAAACGCATTCGCAGCAGACGATGAAGCGCACGCATGGCGGTTACTCCACGTCGACTTTTCCGCCGCCGTCGCGTCCTTTGGTGCCGCGATCATACATGCTCTCCGCAAACACCGGCGGGATGAGGTAACTGCCTGCGGCGATGGGTTTGATGCGATAGCTGAAGGTCTTTACCTCACCTTTGCCGAGACCGCAGAAGAACACGTTGCGGTCTTCGCGTACATCCACGTAGTCCGCTCCCGGCATCGTGCCGCGTCCGGGTTTGAGGCCGTTGGGTTCCAGTTCAAAGCTGCCGGGCATTAGATCGAGCACGGCGAGGTTGCGCAGTGCATTGGGAGAAACATTGCGCACGGTCAGGCGCACCAGGGCACCTTCACCGACCTTGAGTTTGGCCACCGCCTTGCCGTCTGGTCCGAGGATTTCGCGGAACACTTCCAGGCCATCGGCGATGCGCTGAGTCGGCAGGCCGGTGTCGAACCCGGCTTCCGTCACCTGATAAAATGCGCCGAGGTCGCGGCCGCCACCTTGGGCGAGACCGAAGCGCAGCGCTCCGGCCTGTGCACTGAAGTTGCTCTGGATCAATCCTGTCGTTTCCGGCACCAGCGGGATGGGAGTGCCACCTGCGCGAGACACTTCCGTCAGTGAGACACGCACGCCCGACTGCTTCGCGAGATCCGAGTAGGCCTTGAGCGCGAGGATCGTGGTGGCGGCGCTGATGGTGTTGAAGCGGTTGCGTGCCAGGGGCTCGGTGACGATGGCGAGATCGTCATAGCCAAAATTTCCTGCCAGTTCAGGGAAGTGTTTGCAGGCCACTGCGAAGCCCTCGGCCTGGCTCACCTGCGGATCGAGATAGTACCAGCCGTTCCATGCGCCCAGCGCCTTGCCCTTGCGGACCGCGGCCCAGTAGTCCTGCATCAACGTCACTGCTTCAGGGCGCTTTTGCAGCAGCGCATACGTGCCTGCGAGATATGCGGCGGTGAGATGGCCGCGCCATGCTTCTTGAAATTTTTGGCGCAGGTTGTCGCGCAGGTTCAGCACAAAGGTGGAGGTGTTTTCGCCCTGGCGAGTGAGCAGATAAATGGCAGCCGCCTGGATGGCCGCGTCATCGAGGCTGTCCACCTGGCTGCGTGCCATCTGGCGCATGCGATTGCGCGCGCCTTCGAGCAGTGCGGAGGGAACGGCATGCCCCGCATCCCGCGCTTCGGTGAGGAAGCGTGTCACATAAACCGAGAGATAGTCCATGCCTGCATCGGCTTCTGAATCCCAGTAGCCAAAGCCACCGCTGGAATTCTGGCGGCTGCGCAGCAGGGAGAAGGCATCGTCCAACTGCCGTGCGGATTCCGCTGCATCAAAACCGAAGTCCACTTCTTTAGCCAGCAGCAGACGTGAGACAGCACGACTGGTGATCTGCTCGGAGCAGCCATAGGGATACTCGTGCAGGTAGGACTCCAAACCGCGCGCAAGCCCCAGCGGCAGGGCGGACACGTTGGCATTGAGTTTTCGATACTGCGGGAACATCTCGCGCGTGACCTTCACCTCATGCGTCTTTTCACGGAAATAACCGCTCTGCACGTTGGTGATGAAGGGCGCTGCTGGCCGCACGCTCAGCGTGGCACGCCGCAGCACGACCTGGCCGGCGGCCTCGGCTTTGAAGGTGATCTCCGCGCCGCCGAGCTCCTCTTTCACCCGAATGCGGAAGCGCACTGTGTCCTCCTTGCCAGCGGCCACATTGACCGCACCCTGAGGCGACGCGATGACTTCGAGATGAGGCGTGACCTGTGCCACGATGCTGATCGGCGCATTCGCCTCCGCGCCTTCGAGATTGTTCGCCACGGTGAGCGAGGCGGTGAATTCATCTCCCGGTGCGGCAAAGAACGGCACATTCGGAGTCAGCACAAGAGGCCCGCGCACGATGCTGCTTGTTTCAGCGCGGCCCACCGAATCCTCTGCGACTGCCACGGCCATGACGTTGAGTTTGCCGGCGAAGTAATCCGGCACCGTGTAGCTGACTTCCTGGCGTTCGGGGCCTGCAGCGATCAAGCCCGACCAGAACACCACCGGCGGCTCCTTGCGACGCTTGAAGGGGTTCAGATTCAAGCGCAGCGGTTTGTCCGCATCGCCTCCAAAGGCCTTGTTTTGCGCGATGAGCGAGAACTCGGGCAGGATCAGGTCCATGAGCTGCTCCGTCTCGACTTCGAGCGCGCGCTTGCGGTTCAAGTAGGCGAGCGGGTCCGGCAGCTTGTAGTCGGTGATCTGATGAATGCCCGCATCCACGGCATAGATCACGATGCGGCAGGGCTTCGCGGTCTGGTATCCTATCTTCATGACGTCCCCCGGCTTCACTTTTTCCGGTGCATCAATCTTCATCTCGATGCGGCGCTTGTCGGGATTTGCGACGAAGTGCTCCACGGCATAGCTCAGCGGCGAGGTGAAAATCTCCTTGGAATCAAGCGCCCGCACAAAGGAGGCGTTTACATAGGCGGAGCCTTCGATGTCATCTGGCACCTTGATATGCTGCACGCTGGAGGTTGTACCCGCCTTGAACCATTGCCAGCCGAGGACGCGCTCGCGCTCGATGGTGATGAGGCCGGCGCCGGTATAGGTGGCGCTCAGGCTCGCTTCCAAAGATTCACCGCTGTTCCAGGTGCCGCGTGCCAGTTTGATGCCCAGTTCCGCGTCACGTTCCATGCTGCGGTCCAGGTCTCCTTTGCCCACCACGGTGAAGGCGGTGGCGCAAACGATGTTGTTTTCCGGGTCACGCAATTCGAGGCGGAACTCACCGGCTGCATTTGTTGGCAGGGCGTAACTGGCTCCTTCCGCTGGCAGAGCAAAACGGGCCTCCGAAACCATGGACTCACGCTGCGTCGAGACATAGGCGTAGCTGCCGCTTTCCTGTTTGGTGAGCACGGACACGTGTTTGATCTGAATCAGACGCGCCATAAGATCCTTTGGCACATAGGGTTTCAAATCCGGTCCAACCGCCATGAAGCGCACATTGGCCGCTGTGTCCTTGCCCAAGTAGTCGAGCCTGGCATCCGGTTTGTAGCCAATGACGTACGGCAGCGCAGCCATGAGGAAGTTTTTGCCGCTGCGCACACTGCGGCCGCCATCGGCCTCGAAGCCCTCGATCAGCAGGCTCACCTGAAAGCAGCTTTTGTCGAAACGCTCCAGCGCCAGATCAAACTGCGCCGCGCCGGTGTCATCCGTCTTCTGCTCGCCGAGATTGATCTTCTGCCCGGCCTCAGTCTCCTCGGTGTCTTCCGCTTCCGGCAGCCGGTTATGGAAGATGAAATCCGGGAACTGCGCAAAGGCGAAAGCCCCCGGGCTCAATTCCATGCGCGCTTTGAGCAGACGTTTCGCCGCCGGAAAACCAAACAGTGTTTGCAGGGAAACGTCCGCCTTGATGTCGCCCGGCTGCAGCCATCCGGCGAGTTCATTGCCGGTGAGGGTGACATCGATCTTCATGCGGTCCGGCTGGAAATCCTCCACCTTGAACAAGGTCTGGCCCAGACGGATGCGTTCATGAATGCCTTTGACCAGAAACAGCCGTGCGATGTAGCGGCCCGTGGGATCGGTCTCATCGGTCTTCATTTTCAATTCGATGAAGCCGTCTGCGGACAGCACAATTTTTTGGGTGTCGATCACCTCGTCCTTCGCATTGACCAGATCCATTTCGAGCGGCAATCCCGCGAGGCCTGCTGCCCAGTCACGGCGCTTCAGCACCGCACCCACGTGGATGTCATCTCCGGGGCGATACACACCACGCTCTGTGAACACGAAGGCCTCCAGGGCCTCCCGCTCCGATGCCTGCACGCCGCCGATGTCGAAACGTGAGAAATCGAGCAGACGGTCGGGACGGTCGAATGGCAGGAATGACAAATCATTGCCGAGCGTGGCGACGATGGCCACCGGGCGCTTTTCGCGCTGAAAATTGCTGACATCCGGCAGCAGCACATGACCGTCGGCGGTGGTTTGCTGCAGCAGATATTCGCCGTTTTTCGCCATCACTGTGATCACGGCACCGTTCACCGGTTCGCCGCTCTGGATGCTCTGCACAAACACGTCGCGCGAGCCGTTTGCGTTTGTTTTGACCATCAGGCCGAGATCAGTGACGAGAACAAAGCGGTTTGTCGTCGCCTGTTCCATGACCCGCCAGTCGTTCTCCACATCATCTCCCTCCATGGCCTTTTTGCTTTCCGGGGCAGGTTGCACGCCTTCCGCTGTGAGGAAAAACAAGCCGCGCGAAGCATCCGCATCGGCAGGATCTGGCGTCTGCAGCGCGCCGGCGAAGTCGATCACCGAGTAGCAGGCCTGAAACTCGTTCTTCATGGCCACGGGCTGCACGCGGCGCAGGAAGTGGGCGATGTTGGATTCGTCAAAGCTGTCGTTCATCGTGAAGTAGGGATTGGCGAAGTCGCCCTCCGTCATCACCACCAGGTGATTGACCTGCTTCGCAGGCACACGCGCCATTTTCACCCGTAGAAACGGCACCCCACGCGACTGCAGGGAGAGCTTGCGTTCTCCGTTGAGAGCCAGGATGCCGCCCTTGCCCAGCAGCTGCACTTCCTTCGGAAAGCGTGGCGTGGATTGAAAAGAGCGAAACTCCCTGCTGAGCCGGAAGCCGCCCAGCGCCTCGACTCCCTGAGTGATGCGCACAAACAGCCGCCCCTGCTTCTCCGTGAGAAATTTGAAGGCATGACGCGTCGTCGCCGGACGGTCATCGCTGAGCTCCAATTCGACCGGCTTCAGCGACACAGGGGCATACTGCCGCAGCACATCCTCCGTCACGTCATTGACACCGGGGGGGACGCGCTTGCCTCTCACATCCGTGATCCGAAAATTTGGCGGCTCCTGCCAGACGCCGAGATGCTTGAGCAGATTCTCCGTGGTGACATAGCCCTCGGTGTTGATGAACAAAAACTGCTCCGGCTCGCCATCGTCAGCCTTCAGAATTTCGGTGTTCGCATCGGCAATCTTGAAGCCGCTTTCCACGTCAGGTACGCGCACCTTGGAGATGATGTCGGCTGTCAGCGAGCTGCCGCCGACCGTGGAGGTGAGTTCCTTGTGCAGGGTGATCTTCACGAAGTCCTCCTTTGCCGGCACCTGGATTCGCGCAGTGCGAATCCAGAACTCGCGCTGGAGCTTTCCTTCGGTGACCGAGAACAGCGCATCCGGCTTCTGCCCTTTCCAGTCAAAGATCTTCGCGCCCCCCACGACCTCCAGAGAGACCAGTTGCTCGATTTGCGCCCTGTCTAGCGGGTGTGTTGAAGTGAGACCTATCACGACGTTTTGCATCGAGGGATCACGCGGATCGATTTCAAATTCTGAACTGGTCACGGTGATCTCCAGCGGCTGGGTTCGCCCCTTCCAGACTGGTTCCTTCACCACCACTTCTTTGGGCATCTGAGCCGGATCAAGCCGCACGGTGTACTCCTGACCTGCAGGCCAGTCCTTGGCGGGGGTGAAGACCAGCAGCGTGTCCGTGGTCCAGGTCCATGTGCCTGAGTGCGCAGGCGTGATGGTGACGCCGGCCGCCGTCTTGCCCACGGCATCCAGTTTGGCGACCGAGACATTGAACTGCAACGTGATGGGCTGTGGCTGCGGTTTGTTTTTGATTATGGGTGTGACCGCCGGCATCAGAAGCAGCCCTTTTGCCTGGCGCACTTCTGTTTGGACCTGCGGCCGTGGCCGATGGGCGTCCCGGTAGTGGCGGATCTGGGGCACGATGATGAACATGGCCCCGGTGATTAAAATGGTGAGGGTGAAGCAGCCGGGGTGCTTTCGCACTTGATCATCCGCCGCATAGGCAAGGCGCGGCACCCAGGCAGGCGGCTGGTAGTGAAATTGCCCAAACAAAGCACGCATCAAGCGCGCAACCCATGAACCGGAGGAGTCGGACATATATGTATAAATTGGTGACTGAGAGTAATCGCGCCGCCTTTCCGCGCTCGGGGAATCTTGAGGCAAAAAATGAATTTTATTCCCTTGATTCTGTCCAGAGGGCCGGTCGCTCAGTGCCGGCTTTTCGGGGGGGCAGCGGCGAAAGCTTCGGGCTGGAGGGCGCTTTCCGGAAGTGAGGGGGCGGGCAAGCTGAGCTTCAGCGATTCGATTGATCAGGTGTTTTCCATGCGATTGGTTGAAGACACGTAACTTTGGTTCCGCTATCTACAAAGTACTCACAGAGAGCCCATGCAATTCACGCACGCCAACGGCAGTTTCATGGCCACATGCTGGACATTGGTGCTGCGTGCGAATGCGGCATCGCCTGAAGGCAGGGCGGCGCTGAGCGACCTATGCGCCGCGTATTATCAGCCGGTGTTTGTTTTTCTGCGGCGGAGCGGGTTTGACGAGGATATGGCGCGTGATCATGCTCACTCATTCTTTGCGCATTTGCTGCAGCGTGGAATTCCCGGCCCGGACCCGGAGCGTGGGAGGTTCCGCAGCTATCTGCTGGGTGCGGTGAAGCACTTCGTCGGCGGATTGCAGGCGCACGCCTGCCGGGCAAAGCGTGGAGGGGGCATGGCGCATGTGTCCCTGGATGCGGAGGTGGACGGTGCGCCTGCTCTCTTGATCGGGGATCCCACGGTTGTTCCGATGGCAGAGGCTTTCGATCGTGAGTGGGCCGTCGCCGTGATGAACCGTGCGGTGGCCGCGCTGGCTGCGGAGCATGCGCCTGAGCGGGAGGAGCAGTTTGAGGCGCTGCGGCCCTGGCTGATGGGGGACGAGGCCGCATCCCATGCGGAAACGGCGCGCAAGCTGGGCATGAGTGAAGGTGCGGTAAAGGTGGCCGTGCATCGCCTGCGGAAGCGATTCCGCGAACTGCTGAGGCAGGAGATCGCCCAGACGCTGGACGAAAACCAGGATGTGGAAGATGAACTGCGGTACCTTTGCACTGTGCATGGGTAGATGACTCTGTAACTTTTGACGGCGCATCCTCAAGGAACAGGCATGAGCACCAACGCATCACCCAAGTGTCCTCAGTGCGGCCAACCCATTCCGGAAGACGCCGCCAATGGCCTGTGCCCCCGCTGTGTCTTCGCCAAGGCCCTGGCACCTACAGCCGCAGGTTCCGCAGACTTGCATGAACCACCGCCCCTGGAGGCGGTGCGCGCCGCATTTTCCCATCTGGAAGTGATCGAGCTTATCGGGAGCGGCGGGATGGGAGCGGTATTCAAAGCGCGCCAGCCACAGCTTGAGCGTTTTGTGGCTCTGAAAATCCTGCCCGGAGAACTCGCGGCACGGCCGGGCTTTTCCACACGCTTTCAGCGAGAAGCGCAGGCTCTGGCGAAGCTGAGCCACCCGCACATCGTGGCGGTGCATGATTTCGGGAGGGAGGGCGGCTTCTTCTACCTGCTGATGGAATTTGTGGACGGGGTGAATCTGCGGCAGCTTTTGCAGTCCAGACGACTCACCCCCAAGGAGGCGCTGAGCATTGTGCCACCGGTATGCGAGGCGCTGCAATGCGCCCACGACCACGGCATTGTGCATCGGGACATCAAGCCGGAGAACCTGCTCATCGACAAAACGGGAGTGGTGAAGATCGCGGATTTTGGCATCGCCAAGATGATCGGTGGTGAGGCAGACGCGGCCACCGATTCTAATGAAGCGGGGAGAGGGGAGGCTGCATCACTTCCCCTGGGGACTCCTGGCTATGCCGCTCCTGAACAAGCCAGCGGCAGCGCTGATCATCGGGCGGACATTTATTCTCTCGGAGTGGTGCTGTACGAAATGCTCACGGGAGAGCGGCCGAAGGAGAGAATCGAAGCGCCGTCCAAACGTGTGCTGGTGGATGTGCGCGTCGATGAGATCGTGCTGCGGGCGCTGGAGAAAACGCCGGAGCTCCGCTTTGCCACGGCCGCGGAGTTTCGCACGCAGGTGGAAGCGGCTGTGCGGCCTCCTGCCAGTTCCCAGCCCCCAGAGAAACGGAAGTCTGGCTGCATCCGCCTGCTGATCATTGCGGGTGTGATTGTGCTGGCACTGTTTGGCCTCATGATCGGCATCTACCTGGCATCGCGTGCCGCGGAGTCCTCTGCCGCTACACGGCAGGCCGCAGCGGACGTTGTGGAGGGAAGGACGCGCACATTTACCCTGCATCATACTTTTGCCGCGGACATCATCGGAGGCGGGCTGGATGCCATCATCAGGGATGGCACAGGGTCTGTGGCAAGGCCGACAGCTGACAATCTACAAATCATGGTGACGGCACCGGCTGACATCATGAAACGTGTACAAACTTTCATCACCGTGATGGACTGGACGGACGCGATCCAGCGCGGCCCCAATTACCAATATCCACGCGATACCGTGATGCATGCGGCACGCTCATTCTTCCATGCATGCGCGATCGAGGATGCGACAGAGGTCTTTGACAACCTGCTGTCTCCCTTGGTGCTGGCCGAGCTGAAACACGACGCCGGGAGCAAGGAGTTTGAAAACTACCAGATGGGCGGCGCGCCTGACGCGGCGTGGGAAAAGTCATTGCGCGCAGACTGGCCTGGCAAGGAAGAGGCCATCCGGAGGTTCATTCGTGCATGGAATCGCTACCCGGTAAAGCGCATCACGGAGAGTTCGGGCGTGGCCATTGGATTCGGCCTCAAGCATTTCTGTGATGTCACGTTTGAGGGAGCCCCCCAAAGTTCTTATCAGGTCATGATTGAACCTGCGCGCACACCGGAAGGCGCGCAAAAGGCTGCCTATTTCTTCGGCAGCCTGCCGCCATGGTGGAGTGAAGAGACGCGCTGAGGCCCATGGTCTGTTTTCTCACGAGAAGGTGAGAGATTTCGTGGGTTCCTGATCCCGCTGTCGTGATACCCGATGAAGTCTGTCCAACATTCAACCCTCATCCGCATGAAAACTCATCTTATCGCCGTCCTGCTGATCGCCTGCACTGGACATTTGGCCGCGCAATCCAACTCCAGCGGGCCGTCTGGAACCAAACAAGGCCTTGAATGGGCCAACAATCCTGATGCCGCCGGGAATGTCATGCTTCCCCCAGGGACACTGAGAGAGATTGTGGAATACATCGAGCAAAAGCTCATGCCCAAATGGGCGGACCACGTGGGAACCATGCCGAACATCCTGATGTCACAGGAGGTGGGCCATCTTGAAATGCCGGGAGTTTTGACACTGCATCGGGTTTCGCCTTTGCAGGCCGTGGCCCTCGCCGCAGCTGCGGTGGAATGCAGCTTGGAACCCATTTTGGATCCGACCCCTTCAACTGGCAGTACCGGAAGTCCGCTCGTCCTCGGGTATAGAATCACGCGGGTCAAAACGACAACGCCCGGCTCTGACCCTGCTGCTTCACCGAAGGTCTCCGCACCTACGGTTCCAGGAGAGCCGACAAAGCCGACGACAGGAGCCTCTCAGCTGGTCATCCGTATCTATGCCGTCGGAGCTGTCCTGCATGCAGGCTCCCCGGATGAAATCAAACGCGATGAGGCCATGTTTCAATTAGTCCTGCATGAGGCTTTGGATAAATCGGAGCCGGGCGCGCCTCCTCTCGATCTTACCCTCCACTCACAGTCCAAGGCGCTGATTGTCAAAGCTACCGCTGCTCAGCAGGAGATCGTGGAGCAGGTGATCAAGGCGCTGAAGGAAAACAATGAGCAGGAGGCTCGCTCCGCAGCCACAGTCAAGCCCTGAACAAGGAATACCGCTGTGTCCCTCCCGCTGACAAATTCATGTCCAGCAGCAACGAGCGGGCACGTCGTGAATGAGGCAGTGAAAACCTCCGAAACGACAGTGCCGCATGCGGAGGCGTGGACGTTTGCCGATGTACCCCGGCTGACTGTCGCGCTGAAACGAGGCGACGAAAAGGCCTTCGAATGGCTCCATCGCGCGTGGGCTTTGCGCATCAGCCGTTACTGCTTCGCGCTTGCTGCGGGCGATGAAACCCTCGCCCATGAAATTTCGCAATCCGTCTGGCTGCGAATGGTCCGGCACGTCCGTGTCCTGCCAGATGAAGCGGCGCTTTGGAGCTGGATTGCATGTTCCGCGAGGCACGCCGCATCCGACCTGCGCCGAAAAGGCGGACGCTATCTGCGGGCCCTGGTTTGCTTTGCCACCTGGTGGTGTTCGGATGCTTCCGCTGACACATCCGTTACGGACAGTCTCATGACCGCGCTTGAGGTGGCAATGGGCAAGCTCAGCGCCATCGAACGGGACATGGTCGAGGCGCGCTACTTTTCCCGTGAGCCGCTGGAGGTGGTGGCCACCCGGCAGGGCCTTACCACTCGCGCCGTCGAAGGCAGGCTGGCACGCATCCGCGACCAGTTGCGAATGCTCATCGCAGAAGAGCTTCAACATTCCAACCCATGAAATCAAATCCTGAAAAGCTCAACACTCTGCTGGAGGAGGTGCTGCCTTCGTCCCTTGATCATTGCGGGCCGACCAGTGTCGAATTATTGAATTTCGTCCGCCGCGAAGGCCGGCGTCGGCGCATTCGTACGGCATGGGTGGCAGCCATGGCGTTGATCCTCACAGTTGTGCTTTGGAAACATGCGATGCCTGCAAAGACCTTCCTTGCCCAGACACCATCACAGCCGGCTCCTATCGCGATCCGGCAGGTGGATGACGAGCAGCTTTTCGCTCTGCTCGAAGATACTCCTGCTGCCCTCGTCAGCCTTCCCGATGGCACCAGCAGGCTTCTTATCCTCAATCCGTAAGTCGTCTCCAACCCAACCCCCTGCCTGTCAAAAATATGAAAGCTCTGAATGCCAAAGTCTTTACCGGGAACCGTGCGGTCATCGGCATTCTGGTCTGCATTCTTATTTTGCCGCTGAGTTTGAGCGCAGGCCGGGTGGAGGCTGCCAGGGGTTTTCTGATCTGCCTTATCATCATTATTGGCGCAGTGAAGCGCGTGAAACGTTCCGCCGAGCGTTCGTGACAATCGGGATCAGAGAGGCGCATGACTCCAGCCTGGGGACTCGGCCCTGTTCCTTCGTCACTTGTTTGGGCGCTGAAGTGCAGCGCTTCTCCGCAGGTCGTGAGGAGAGGCCCGGGTTGCAGAAATTTGATTTTATTCGTCCGGTTTTGACGCTGATGGCGAGATACATTGATCGTCCCAATGCGTTTGTTTCTTCCCCGAATGTACCGTCCGTTTTTACTTATCGCCGTCTTATTTTTTAGCCACACGTTTTCTCATGCTGAGGAGGCGAAGGGGACGGCAGTGATGGATGGGAGGCACCGGGCGCTGTTGCAAGAAACCTGTGTTTCATGCCATGGACCGGAAAAGCAGAAAGGGAAGTTTCGCGTGGACGATCTTCCGTTTGAGATCAAGGACATCGAAACGGCGGAAAAGTGGCAGAAGGTGCTGAATCAGATGAACTCGGGCGAGATGCCGCCGGAGGATGAGAAGCAGCCGGCGAAGGATGCAAAGGCGGATTTTCTGGATGATCTGGCGAATGTGATGGTGGCGGCGCGACGCACGCTGGGGGACCAGAAGGGTGTCATTACGATGCGGCGGCTGAACCGGCGTGAGTACAAGAACACGCTGCGTGAGCTGCTGGGGGTGGATGTGAATGTCTCTGATCTGCCTGCGGATGGAGGCGGGGGATTTGACACGGTGGGGGCGAACCTCTTCATGTCGGCGAACCAGTTTGAGCAGTATCAGGTTATCGGACGTGAGGCGATGGAGGAGGCCTTTGCGTGGCAGGCGGCGGCGGGTGTGGAGAAGAAGCTGCACTATGAGGGTGAGACGACGACGCCGGTGGTGCGGAAGTTTGTGGACTATCAGATCGATGCGCAGAAGCGGGCGCAGAACTGGGTGAAAGCGGTGGAGGAAGCGGCGGCGAAGCCGGAGAACAAGGAGATCGTGGCGAAGATCCGCAAGGAGTCGAAGAACGAGAGCATCTTCCGGCGTGAGTGGGCGCGGATTCCGGGTGCCCCCAATCCGCGGAGCTTTGGCTTTGACAAGAAGGGCGAGAACGACGCTGACTTGGCGAATGATTCGCTGGGGGCGGGCTGGCTGAAATATCACCAGTATTACATGGCGCAGCCCGCAGTGGACAAAGGGGCGTACCTGGGCACGCAGACGCGACATCCGGCGGAACTGAACGTGAACTACATCGAGCTGCTGGTGCCGTTTGACTGGCCGGTGGGGAACTACGTGGTGCGCGTGTGCGCTGGTGCGACCCAGGATGCGCCGGCGGAAAGGCGCTTTCTCGACTTTGGCATCTATGCGCGCACGGGGCGGGTGATGGCGACGCATGAGATCACGGCCAGTATTGAGAAGCCGCAGGTGATCGAGATTCCTCTGACGCTGACGCGTAGCAACATGACGCGTGAAAACCGACTGCTGTTTGTGCGGGAAAAAGGAAGCTGGGACACGAATGAAGAGGGCGGGCGCAAGCGTGCGGAGGCATTGAAGCGCAATGGCATCGGGCCCGAGCTGACGCTGTGGGTGGACTGGATCGAGGTGGAGCGTCTGCCGGATGCCAGCAAGCCGAAGCCGCCGGGGATCGCGGCGCTGGGCATTCCGCTCGACGACAAGGCACCTGCGCCGGCTGTGGCGGAAGTGCGTGCGGGACTGGAGCGATTTGCGACGGAGGCGTTTCGCGGGACGAAGCCAACAGCAGATTATATCGACCGGCTGGTAAGGCTCTATGAGGTGCGGCGGAAGGCGGGGGACAAGCACAGTACAGCGCTGAAGGAGACGCTGGCGGTGGTGATGTCGTCGCCGATGTTTTTATATCTTGCGGAGCCAACACCTGATGAGAAGCACCGGCCGCTGACAGGTGCTGAACTGGCCACGCGGCTGGCGTATTTTCTCTGGAGCGCGCCGCCGGATGCTGCGCTGCGGGAGCTGGGCAGGAAGGGTGATTTGATGAAGCCGGAGGTGCTGGCTGCGCAGACGGAGCGGCTGCTGAATGACTCGCGTTCGGCGGGATTCCTTGAAGCTTTCACGCATCAATGGCTGGGGCTGGATCGCATTGATTTTTTCGAGGTGAATCGCACGCTGTATCCGCGCTTTGACACGGGCACGAAGGTGGCGGCGAAGGGTGAGATTCATGAAACGATCGCACATGTGATGCGGGAGAACGCCAGCCTGCGAGACCTGCTGAAGGCCGACTATGTGATGATCAATCGCGTGCTGGCTCACTACTACGGCATTCCGGGTGTGCAGGGGGAAGGGTATGAGAAGGTGATGCTGCCGAAAGATTCGCCGCGTGGAGGACTGCTCGGGATGGCGGCGGTTCATTTCATGGGGGGCAACGGTGAGCGCACGAGTCCGGTGGAGCGCGGGGCGTGGGTGCTGCGCAAGCTGCTGCATGATCCGCCGCCGCCTGCGCCCGCGAATGTTCCTGCGATCACAAGGCTGGCGGGCAAGGTGCTGACGACGCATGAGCGGCTGCTGGCGCATCAGGAAGATCCGCAGTGTGCAAGCTGTCATCGCAAGATTGATCCGGTGGGGTTTGGTCTGGAGAACTTTGACGCTGCAGGCCAATGGCGCACCGAGGACAGTTACATGGCGGTGGATGCGAACGGCAAGGCAGATCCCAAAACGAAAAAGACATGGACGATTGAGGCGGCGGCGGCGCTGTACAAGGGGCCTGTTTTCAAGGATTTCTTTGGGCTGCGCGACATCATTGCCTCGAAGTCGGATGCGTTTGCGCGTGGCTTCAGCGAGGCGCTGCTTGAGTTTGCACTAGGGCGGCCGCCGGGTTTCCGCGATGAACCGCTGATCGACACCATGGTGGCGCGCGCGTGGAAGAAGGATATAGCGATTCGCGAGTTCATTCACGCACTGGTCGCGAGCCAGGAATTTCACACGAAGTAATCTCTTAACGAAAAAAGCATCATGAGCACCTCACCCATTCGGCGACGCCACTTTCTCCAATCCAGCACCGCGCTCATTGCACTCCCGGCGCTTGAGTCGCTGGGCTTTCGGCGGTTTGCTTCGGCAGCGGCACCGATGACGCCGCCGAAGAGGCTGATGTTTCTGGGTTTTGGCTGGGGCATCACGACAGAGAGCTGGTTTCCCGACATCAAGCAACCGGGGGCGGATTATGCGCTGCCCGAGGGGCTGAGACCGCTGGCGCGGCACAAGGCGGACTTCAGCGTGGTGCAGGGGCTGTGGAACAAGTACAGCAATGACGGGCACTGGGGCAGCACGATGTGGCTGACGGGGGCGAATCGATTTGGCGAGCCGGGGCAGAACTTTCACAACAGCATCTCGGCGGATCAGGTGGCGGCGGCGAAGCTGGGGCTGGATACGCGCTTTGCTTCGCTGCAACTGAATGGCAGCGAGAATGCGGAGGCATCGGGGCATGGGCCGGGGCTTTCGATGGCGTGGGATGTGAGCGGCAAGCCCATCGGCGGGCACAAGGGGCCGGTGGAGGCGTACCATCGGCTTTTTTCCAAGGACACGACGCCCATTGAGCAGCAGAAAGCGATGCTGGCGCAAAAGCGCAGCGTGCTGGACACGGTGATGGAAAACGCACGCACGATGCAGCGTGGACTGGGCAAAACGGACAAGGGGAAGCTGGAGGAGTATTTCCAAGGCATCCGCGACATCGAGACGCGTCTGAGCAAGGATGAGCAGTGGATCGGTGTGCCGCAGCCGAAGGCGCCGATTCCTGAGCCTGCGGCTGGTCTGGCGGGGAAAGAGGAGATCAAGATCATGTATGACATCATGATCGCCGCGATGCAGACGGACAGCACGCGGGTGCTGACGTATCGGCAGCCGGTGAGCACGCTGCTGACAAGCATCGGCATCAAGGTGGCGCCGCATGACATGAGCCATTATCACTCCACACTGGGAGAAAAGCTGGAGGCTTCCAAGCAGCGTGATTTGACGCAGAGCGAACTGCTGGCGGGGCTGATCGACAAACTCAAGGCGACGAAGGAGGCGGATGGCAGCCGCTTATTTGACCATGTGGCGCTGGCCTATGGCAGCAATATCCGCACGGAGCACAGCCTGGACAACTGCCCGACGCTGCTGACCGGTGGCGGAGCAGGAATCAAGCTGGGGCACAACATCGTGGCGCCGAAGGACACGCCGCTGTGCAATGCGTGGCTGACTTTGCTGCATGGCATTGGTGTGAATGTGGAGCGTCATGGAGACAGCTCGGGTGTGCTGAAGGAGCTGGTTGCCTGATCTTATGAAAGCTTCTTTCCTCATTGCGGCGCTGCTGGCGGCGAATCTTCATGCGGCTGACATTGAACTCACCGAAACGCTGCCACTGCCGGAGTGCCACAGCATTGGCTGGGTGCGGGCGAATACGCAGGTGAAGGGTCAGAAGAACTGGGATGGCGTGCTGGACGAGGCCAGGTGGGGCACGCCCTCACCGCAGCAGGCAGTGGAACGGAGCTGGGACTGGAAGCTGAGTGATGAGCAGTGGCAGCAGGCAGTGAAGGAGAAGGGGGAAGGCAAAAGGGAGGACGTGAAGTTTGACCTGTGGATTCCGGATGGAGTGGCGGTGGTCAAGGGCATTGTGGTCATGTCCGGCCATGGAAGCGGTGAAGCGCTGTACAAGCATGCTGAGCTGAGGAAGATCGCGCGAGAGCTGCACCTGGCGATATTCAAATTTAATGGAAATCCCATGCAGCGTGGGTTCTGGCCGCGGAGCCTGCTGTATGAGCGGCTGAAAACTTTTGGGCAAAGAGCGCAGCATGCGGAGCTGGAGAATGCGCCGCTGTTTCTTTACGGGCATTCCAATGGCACGGGATTCTCCGCCATTTTTCCTGGTGACAGTGCGCGCGTGTGGGGCTGGGTTTCGATGCGGCCGGGGACGACGTATCAGGTTTATCAGCCCGGTGCGGCGCAGATTCCGGGGCTGGTGATTTTCGGCGAGGACGACGCCTTCTTTGCGCGGCCTTCCAAAGAGGAAAACATGGGTGTGGTGGAGGCGATGCGGAAGAAGCATCGCGCCGTGTGGAATTATGCGGTGGAGCCGAAGACGGGGCACGGGCCGGGGGACAAGACGTGGCCGCTGGTGTTTTCGTTTCTGCGGCACACGTTTGCCGCGCGTGTGCCGGCGAATGCCGAGCCGCTGAAAGGGCCAGTGAAGCTGAATGCGCTGGTGCTTGAGAATGGCTCGCTCGGGAAAAACTGGGATGCCGCCACGGGCGGGTATCAAATGCTGACGACGGCACCTTTTGCGTCGTTCACGGGAGACAAGGACAGGGCTTCCTGGCTGATCAATGCGGGCTATGCGGCGGACTGGCAGATGTTTCAGCGGGATGGCAAGATCTCCCGGCAGTGAAGATTCGGAGACATTTATGGTCTGACGCGTCCGTTTAGACTGCCTCCAACACTTATCCATCCAGTCATGATTTCCCGCTCTCGTTTTCTGTTATCGCTAGCCGTTTCAGCCCTGTGCACCGCTTCTTCGTGGGCGGCGGAAGGCGTCAAAATTGTACTCGTGGCCGGGAAGGTCAAGGAGGTGGACAAGGTGGGGCATCATGACTACCTCGGAGGCTGCCGTTTGATGCAAGCACTGCTGAAGCAGACGCCGGGGGTGGACGTGGTGCTGGTGAATGAAGAATGGCCTTCGGATGAAAAAGTGTTCGATGGCGCTGCGGCGGTGGTGTTTTACACCGATGGCGGTGGCAAGCAGGCGTATCTGGCGACTCCGGAGCATGTGGCGGCGGTGCAGAAGATGGCGGACGGTCAAACGGGGCTGATGAACCTTCATCAAGCGGTGGAATTTACGCCGGCCTTTGCGCAGCAGTCGATGAACTGGATTGGTGCGGTGTACAACGGGCTCTCCAGCCGGGGGCATTGGGACAGCGTGCATGACACGTTTCCGAAGCATGCGATCACCCGAGGTGTCACACCGTGGAAGATCAATGACGGGTGGCTGAACCACCTGCAATTTCCAGCGGAGATGAAGGGGATCACGCCCTTGGTGTGGTCCGGGAAGGAGAAGTTGGGCTCACCGGAAGGCGGGGACAAGGATGTGGTGGGCTGGGCTTATGAGCGTCCGAGCGGCGGACGCTCGTTCAGCTTCAGCGGGCTGGATGCGCATGGTGCCTGGGAGCAGGCGGGGATGCGGCAGTTGGTGATCAATGGCGTGCTGTGGTCTGCGGGAGTGGAGATTCCGGCAGGTGGTGCGAAGTGCGAGGCGGACAAGGCGGTGATTGATTCGTTGCTGACGCCGAGGATTGCGCCGCCGAAGAAGGTGAAGGCGGAGGTGCCGGCTGGGACTCCGGCGAAGTGAGAGAGCTCCAAGGCACTCGGCGCTCGCGAGAGCCCGAAGCGTTTTTCGAGTGCGGTGGAAAGCATGGCACCACCACTTTTCAGATCGGACGGAGCGCTGAGGCGGAAGCGCGCTCAACACCCCGCGAAAGCGGTGTCGACGATGCAGGCTTGCGCCGTGCATCTTTGCCACCGCACTCCAAGACGCTGGCGCGCGCTTATGAATGCTCTTTGCAACGAAGGCAGCCTTTCCGCTATCAGATCACCGCGAGCGGAAGACTTCGCTCATGAGGCATTCGGTGAGGAGGGTGTTGAGGCCGAGGCCCTGCTTTTTCACTTTGTCGTGGAGCTTGTCGATGATGAAGTCGTCATTGAGCTCCATGGTGCGGCCGGTGGTGTAGGTGAGGACCTGGCGGATGAGGTGGCGGCTGAAGAGGTCGGAGCGGGTGTCGTGGATGAGTTTCTTGAAGCTGACGAAGTCGGTGTAGGTCTCGCCTGAGGGGAACTCGCCTGTGGTGTCGATCTTGGCGGCGGGAGTTTTTTTGTTCACCTGGGGGTACTTGGTACGCCAGCGACCGACGGGGTCGAAGGCTTCGAGGCTGAAACCGAGGGGGTCGATCTTGCGGTGGCACTCGGCGCAGGCTGCGTCGGCGCGGTGTTTGGCGAGGCGGTCGCGGATGGTGGTGGCTCCGCTGACGTCGGGATCAATGGCGGGAACGACATCCGGCGGCGGTGGCGGAGGGACCCCGAGAATGTTTTCGGTAACCCATACGCCACGGGTGACGGGGGAGGTTTCCACGCCATTGGCGCTGACGGTCAGCACGGCGGCCATGCCGAGCAGGCCGCCGCGATGATTGTTTCCCTTGAGGCTGACTTTTTTGAAACCATCGGCCAGGCGCAGGGTCTTCTGCTCGGGCAGGTCGTAGAGTTTCGCGAGCTTCTTGTCCACGAAGCTGTGGTCGCAGTCGATGAACTGAATGACCGAGCCGTTGGTCTTCAGCAGATCGCGGAAGAAAAGAGCGGCCTCGGTTTTCATCGAGGTGGGGAGGTCCTCGGCATAGTAGGCGCGCACGACTTCGCGCGGCGGCGGCATGCCGCCGAGTTCACGGAGGTTCAGCCAGCTGTCGAGAAAGCCGCTCACAAAGCCTGAGATGCGCTCATCGGTGAGCATGCGCTGGATTTGCTTTTTCAGCTCGGCATCCTCGGTGAGCTTGCCGGACTTGGCGGAGGCGAGCAGGGCGGCATCGGGCGGAGCGGCCCAGAGGGCGTAGGAGAGGCGCGAGGAGAGGTCGTAGGGGCTCAGGGCCTTGGCGGACTCGTCGGTGATCTCGCTGAGGTAGAGGAAGGAGGGGGAGCAGAGGATGAGCTTCAGTGCATCCAGGGCGGCCTGCCGGGGTGTGGCTTTTTCAGCGATGCGCTTTTCATAGAGCGCGCGGATGGGCTGGCGATCCACGTCAGTAAGCGGACGGCGATAAGCTTTCTCGGCGAAGGCCTGGAGTTGATCCAGAGCATGATCGGGTTGGAAGCCGTCTTTGCCAAACACGGCGATTTCCTCGGCTCCGCCTTTTTCTTCAGGCACGGGACCGTTGATCTTGATCTCGCTGATGCGGATGTGTGGCAGCTTGCCTTCCAGCAGGATGTGGGCGCGACCCACGCCGGAGGAACCGACGTCTGCCTTGAACTCGTCCTTGTAGCGTTTGTTGATCGTCACCACGGAGGCGCGGGATTCATACGGGCCGTTCGGGAAGATGAAGCGCGGAGTCTGCCCGGCCTCCAGCCAGACGCGGAATTTAAACCAGGTGGGTGTGTTGTCCGGTACCACGGCGCTGGCGAGCAGGGGCTCGATGGCCTGGGGGTAATGGATGTGGCCTTTGGTTACATCTCCTGGCACAACTCCAAGAATGAAGGGTTCGGAGAAGTCGATGCCGAAGATGGCGGGATCGTAGTGGGTGTCCCGGTGCAGCGCGGCGGCCTCCACCTCGATGTCGTAAAGGCCGGAGACGGGCACGCCCTGCTTGAAATCTTCGATGTGGCCATAGCCGCCCTGGCGGGTGTCGGTGTTGGGCTGCTCGTAGAGGCAGAGGTAGCGGTAGTTGAAGGCGGCTTTGTGGGAGCCGCTCAGCTCTTCGTATTGCAGGAAGTGGCTGTTGAAGCGCCAGCTCTTCGGCTCGGTGGCAGGTTTGCCAAGGCGTGTCTCGACGAGGCGGTTGGCGGACTGAAAGTATTGATCCACCAGGAAGCCCGACGTGACGAGGGACTTGCCGATGTTGTCCATGTGCTGGCTCGTCTTCTCCTTCGGGAAATCGGCGGTGAGGCCCAGCGTGTCCACGCGGCGGCCAAACAGCGCTGCGAGGGTGTTTTCATACTCACGGCTGGAGAGGCGGCGCATGACGGTGCGGCTGCCGGTGCTCTGAAATTTGCCGTAGGCGGACTGCGTGCCGTCGCGAAGCGCACGGATCACGGCGAGGCGCTCGTCATCGGTGGGCTGGTCCGCTTTTTTTGGCGGCATCTCCTTCAGCGTGAGCTGATCGATGATGTCGCGGGCGTCGATGAGATCCGATACGGATTTCAGGGGCAGCGCGAATTTTTCAAAGGCGCGGTCGCCTTTTTGCACATCCGCGTCATGGCATTCCAAGCAGTATTTGCCGAGGAACTGCTGGGCGAGCTTGGGAGCGTCTTCGGCGGCGCGGGCCGAAGTGAGGAGCACGAGGCAAAGCAATGCGCTGGAGCGCAGATTCGGAGCAGAACTCATCACGCGAAACGACCTGTGCTGCTACCAAAGGAGTCCGTCTCCACACCCATCTTCTGCGCGATGTCCACGAAGAGATTGCACAGAGGCACCTTGTTGATGCCTTCACGCGGCACTTCGCGGAATTCGCCATGCTTGTAGCCGCCGCCTGCGAGGAGAATGGGCAGGTCGGAGTTTTTGTGTGAATTGCCATCGCCCATGCCGCTGCCAAAGATCGCGGTGGTGGAGTCCAGCAGGGAGCGGTCGCCGTCGTTCATCTTGGAGAGACGGGCGATGAATTTGCCGAAGTGTTCGATCTGGTACTTCTCCAGGGTGATGAGGCTGGCGATGGCTTCCGGGTCATTGCCGTGGTGGGAAAGGCCGTGCCAGTCTTTCTTGATGCCGAGATGCTGAGGCATGAAGTCGCCGCCGATTTCCAGCGTGGCGATGCGGGTGCTGTCCGTTTGCAGGGCGAGGGCGATCAATTCATAGAGGATCGGCAGGTCTTCGACGGCGTTGTGATTCGCGGGCTTGTCAAAAGGGGCCTTGGGCTTTGGTTGGGCCACCCAGCGCTGGCGCAGTTCGAGTCGCTTTTCCACATCGCGCACGGAGGTGAGGTATTCGTCCAGCTTGTCCTTGTCTTCCTTGTTCACGCGCTTGGAGAGGCGGCTGGCCTCGTCCATGACGGAGTCGAGGATGGAGGCCTGCACCTGGTTTTCCTGCACGCGGCGCGCCTGGCGCTCCTTGGAGTCGGTGACAAAAAGCTTCTCAAACAGCTGCGAAGGATTTGTGACGGGTGGCACGCGTACACCCGACTTGGTCCAGGCGATCTGGCAGCCGCCGTGGATGCCGCCTTCCGAGCCGACGGTCAGCGAGGGAAACCGAGTCTGAAAGCCGATTTCGTCCGCGAGATATTGGTCGATGGTGACATTGCCATCCGGACGGTTTTGCGCCTCGGAGTTCAGCACGCCGGAGAGGAAAGAATGAACAGCGAAGTGGCCGCCTTTCACGCCGTGGTCGAGGCCGCGAAGGACTGTCATCTTGTCGCGAATGTCCCACAGCGGCTCCAGCAGCGTGGTTTTCTCATAGTCGCGGCCTTTGGTGGTGGGGAAAAGCTGCTTGGTCTGATAGCCGAGGAGATTGCCGACGGCGACGAAGCGGCGCGCTCCGGTGCCCGCTCCTTTGGCGGTCTGCACAGCGGAATTTCCGCCTACATTGGCAGCCATGAGGGAAGGAAGTCCCGGCAGGGCGAGCGAGGTGCCCAGGGAGCGGAGGATGAAACGGCGTCTGTTCATGAATTTGGGGGGCTGACTACTACGTAGCCAGAGCAGCCCGTGTTGCAGCAGGAAACACGCCCGTTACTCGGATTTCAGGCCGGCTGTATTGACGGAAATCACGCGGTATTGGTGCTTTTTACCGGCTTCGGGGGTGGCATCGGTAAAGCGCATCTCCACGAGCGGGTTGGTGGGGGTGTCGCTGTATTGCAGGCCCTGGAAAATTGGACGGCCAAAGGGATTCTTGGGCTGCTCCGGCACAGTGCCGATCTGTTTGCCATCGCGCTCAATGATGAAATGGGCGAGACCGCTTTCGAGGTCGGCCTCTGCCTTCCAGGTGAGTTCAGAGCCTTTCACCTGCAGGTTGGTGGGAGCAGGCGGCGGGGTGGTATCGGGAATGGCGGTGTCTTTGACGTAGGTCGCCCAGGATTTGGCGATGGCTTCGTTCGGGAGCCACAGGGCTTTTTCTTTCTCTCCGGTGAACTTGGCGGCGGGAGTTGCTTCCGTGCCGAGGAGAGGAGCGAGCCAGGCGTTCTTGGTGGGCATCGGCTTCAGGGAACCGCCGCTCTTTTCCGGCAGTCGGGCGGTGAGACAGGCGTCCAGCCAAGGAATGGTGAAGTAGCGCTGATTGCCGCATTCATGCGCGGTGAATGGATCCACGGAGATGCCGATGAGACCGCCTTTGGCGCGTACGGCGGTGAAGAAGGCCTCATTTGCAGGCCACGCACCGGCAAAGCGCCCCTCTTTGACGGTCACGCCTTCCTTGGTGCCGAGATTACACATGATCGGTACTCCCGTTACCGCCTCCGGCAGAGTGTAGGCCTTGATCGTGGGCCGTGCTGGATTGGCCTCCATCAACGGCACGCCGGAGCGCAGGCATGCGGCCGCGACGCGGTCCGGGTGAAGGAGGGTCATGCCGCCGGCCCAGTGGCCGCCGCCGCTGTGGCCCCAGAGCGCCCAAGGGACTTTGGCGAGTTCGGGGTGCCCGGACTTTGCGCCGAGATCTGCGAGGGCTTTTTGAAAGGCGGCGTCGGAGCCGTTGCGGGGATCGCACCACATCTGGCACTCGGCTTTTTCCGGCTGCTCGTAGGAGGGTGCGAGGAGGGCGCAGTCGTGCTTCTTTGCCAAGGCCTGCCAATGCAGGTCAAAGGCTCCGGTGAGGCCGGACTTGCAGGAGCCTTCGCCGCAGCCGTGCTGGTGGACGATGACCCCGCGCAGGGATTTCACTCCCGGCGGCACCCACACGGTGTAGTTCACCGGATAGATCAGCTCTCCCGGCTGGGTGGAGGCCTCGTAGCGCACGCGGTAGTAGGGCGCATCGGCGGAGGGAAAGACATCGTAGGGTGCCTGCTGAGCAGACAGGGATGCGGTGAGGGCGAGAAAGCAGAGGGCAAGAGAACGCATGGTGCAAACCAACAGGGGATGAGGTGAGAAAGTTGCAAGCATGAGGAGAAATCCCAGCAGATCCTGCGTTGTTCATGCCCACCCATCATCATGAGAATCCCAGCGCTCCTTTCTTTTGTCATGCTCGCCTCCGCAGCTTTTGCTGAAGACGGCTTCACCTCTCTCTTCAATGGCAAGGACCTGAACGACTGGGATGGCGATCCGAAACTCTGGAAGGTGGAAAATGGCGAGGTCATCGGCACCTGCACGGGGCCGGATGCGATGGCCAACAACTCCTTCCTCATCTGGCGGGGCGGCGAGGTGAAGGATTTTGAACTGCATGCCACGGTAAGGGTCGAGGGTGACAACAACTCGGGCGTTCAATACCGCAGCCGCGAGATGCCAGAGGTGGCACCGTGGGTCATCACTGGGTATCAGATCGACATCCATCCAGCCACTGAGCACACGGGCATGACGTATGAGGAACGAGGGCGTGGAATCTTTGGCCTCAATGGCACGGATGTGATGCTGGACCCCGAGGGCGCTCTGTGGAAGCTTTCCACGCATGAGCCGGTGAAGGTGGACATCTCGCAGTGGAATGAGTACACCGTGATCGCGCGCGGCAACCATCTGGTGCACAAGATCAACGGCAAGATCACCTCCGAGCTGACGGACTATGATGAAAAGAAACGTGCGCTGACGGGGCTGCTGGCGATTCAACTGCATCGCGGCAATGCGAACAGCGTGCATATCAAAGACCTGCGCCTCAAAGTGCTCCCTGTGACAGAACCGCTGGCCTTTGATGCGGCCAAACTTCCTGCCGGGGCCGTGAAGATCGAGAAGCCGCGCACGAAAAGCCCGCAAGGCACGGGGCCTGTGGTCCCGACGACGAAAAAATAAACTGCTGCTGTATTCATGAACCGCCTTCTAGCGCTCATACTGGTTTCGTCCCTCTGCATTCAACCTGCGGTTTTTGCAGAGCGATCGCGTCCGAACATCATCCTGCTCATGGGGGATGATCATGGCTGGGAGGAGACGGGGTACAACGGCCATCCGCATGTGAAGACGCCGGTGCTTGATGAGATGGCCGCGACGTGCTTCCGCTTCGAGAATTTCTACGCCGCGCATCCGAGCTGCTCGCCCACACGCGCGAGTTTCATGACGGGGAGGCATCCGAACCGGATGGGGACTTTCAATCCTGGATTTTCGATCCGTCCGGAGGAGATCACCATCGCGCAGATTCTTGCCAGGGCGGGGTATCACTGCGGGCATTTCGGCAAATGGCACTTGGGGCCGGTTAAGGCGGAGTCGCCGACGAGTCCGGGCGCGATGGGGTTTCATGAGTGGGTGTCGCATGACAATTTCTTTGAGCTGAATCCTTCGCTTTCTCGTAATGGCGGACCGCCGGAGGTCATCCAAGGAGAAAGCTCCGCCATCGTCATCGACGAGGCGATCAAGTTCATCGACCGGGCCAGCAAAGAGAAGCAGCCGTTTTTCACCATGGTGTGGTTTGGCTCTCCGCACGAGCCTTACAGCGGGCTGCCGGAGGATCTGGCGCTGTATGATGATCTGCCGGAGAAATACAAGGACAAGAAGGTCAAGCTCACCTCCAACGAAACCGGCGGGCAGACAACCCGGCCGCAGGGTGAAGTGCTGCGCGAGCGCTATGCTGAAATCACCGCGATGGACCGTTCCATCGGCACGCTGAGAAAGCACCTCGCGGCCAAAGGGCTGCGCGATAACACGCTGCTTTTTTACTGCGGTGACAACGGCACCTCCGCCGATGGTTCGCTGGTGCTGCCGCATCGCGGTGTGAAGGGGCAGGTCTATGAAGGGGGCGTACTTGTTCCGGGGCTTGTCGAATGGCCCGCGCGCATCGCGCAGCCACGAAGCACGAAGGTGCGCGCGACGACCAGCGACCTGCTGCCCACGCTGTGCGCACTCACGGGGCAGGCGCTGCCGGATCGTCCGATCGACGGCATGGACCTGCTGCCGGTGCTGGATGGGAAATTGACCGAGCGCCCCAAGCCGCTGTGGTTTTGGGAGTTTGACACAGCGCATGTCAAGAAGGCGGAGCCCTACATCGACCCCAAGCTGCAGGAAGGCACCTGCCCGCTGGTGAAAAAATCAGGCGGCAAAGCCACGCGCGACTTCAGCAATTTTCGCCATCCGATCCTCACTGAGAACGACTACCTCGGCCCGCGAGCGATTATCGACGGACATTACAAACTGGTGGTGCATGAGCAGAAGAAGGGTGGAGGAGTGAAGCAAGAGCTTTTCGATCTCGCCACGGATCCCGCTGAAAAGACCAACCTCATCGAGCAGCAGCCCGAGACCGCCAAAAAGCTGCAGTCTGAACTCCGCGACTGGCAGCAGTCTGTGCTGAACAGCCTCACGGGGGCGGACTATCACAGGTAGAGTCCACGTTCGACTTCCAAATTTTATTGTCCGGTTTCGTATCCCCCTGCGAGATACCTCTCCCGTTTCACACGTTTGTTCCGACCTGTTATGACCAACCCAGCCGCCATCCTCCTCGTCCTGTTCTCGCTTATGACCTTTGCGAGCGCTGCCCCCCTCGTCTTTGAAGGCACGGAAGGGCCTGGCAAGGGCAAGCATATTGTCTTCCTGGCGGGGGATCACGAGTATCGCTCCGAGGAATCACTTCCAGCCATCGCGCGGCTGCTTGCGAAGCATCAGGGCTTCAAGTGCACGGTGCTGTTCGACATCGACAAGGATGGCGACATTGTGGCGGGTGAAGTGGCGAACATGCCGGGGATGGAGGCTCTGGACACGGCGGATCTCGCGGTGGTCTTCCTGCGCTTTCAGCAGTTCCCGAAAGAGCAGATGAAGCACTTTGATGATTACCTGGCCCGTGGCGGCCCGGTGGTCGGACTGCGCACGGCGACGCATGGTTTCAAGACGACTAAGGACGATCCCTTCGCGAAGTATTCGTTCGACAGCAAGGTGGCGGGCTATGAGCTGGGCTTTGGCCATCAGGTGCTCGGGCAGACGTGGGTGGGGCACTACGGCACGAATCACAAGCAGAGCACGCGCATTGCCATCGTGCCGGACAAGGCGGCACATCCGATCCTGCGCGGGGTGAAAGATGTCTGGGTGCAGGCAGGCGGCTATGTGGGCAAGCCGACGGATGGCGAGATTTTGACGATGGCCCAGCCGCTCAATGGCATGACGAAGGATTCGCCAGCGGATGAAACGAAACCGCCGATGCCCAGTGAGTGGACGCGCACCTACAAAGGCGCGAATGGCAAAACGGGGCGCGTTTTCACCACGCTGTACGGCACCTCTGAAGACATCACGAATGAGGGCTACCGCCGCATGATCGTGAACGGCATTTTCTGGGCGCTGGGCATGGAAGACGCGATCAAGCCTGACATGGATGTGTCGTTCGTCGGTCCCTTTGAGCCAAACACGTTTGGCGGCGGTGCTTATGCGCATGGGGTGAAACCGGAGATGTATGCGGGGTTTGCCTCGGTAATCCCGGCGAATCATGACACGAAGAGCCGGAAGAAGGCTGAAGCAAAGCCGGCCAAGACGAGCGATGCGGCAGCCAAGGTGTCTGTGAATACGGGCAAGCCGGCACGCTATGTGAGGATCGAGATTCCCGGTGACAAACGCTGCCTGCAGATCGCGGAGATCGAGGTGATGAGCGGCGGCAAGAATGTGGCGAAGGGCGGCAAGGCTTCGCAATCGACAACGACCAACGGCGGCGTGCCCGAGCGGGCCTTTGACGGCAACAAGAGCCCGGACTGGGGCAAGGGCGGCCAGACGCATACCAAAGAGAACCAGCCGAATCCCTGGTGGGAGGTCGATCTGGGCTCCAGCCAGGCCATCGACACGATCGGACTGTGGAGCCGGCAGGGCTTTTCGGACCGTTTGGGCGACTTCACGCTCCAGTTGCTCGATGAAGCTCGCAAACCGGTGTTTGAGATCAAAAACGTGGCCGGACCTGAAACGATGACCATTGACGTGAAAGGCGGCGGCAAGCTCTCCTACCTGACCTTTGATGGCAAGCCCGGCAACCCTGCGGCGAAGAAATCAGGCGGTGGTGCTGCACCGGTGAAGGAGCCTGAGCTGGCGGATGTGCCTGCGGATTACAAAGACCCGACGCCGTTCACGTTTGGCAAGGGCGAGGTGGTTGCCATTCTGGGCAATGGACTGCCGGACCGCATGCAGCATGACGGTTGGATGGAGACGCTGCTGCAGAGCCAGCTCCCGGACATGCAGGTGCACTTTCGCAACATGAGCACCAGTGGTGACCGCCCCAACAGCTATCCGCGCAGCCCTGGCGCCACGCACATGACGGACTACCTGCGCCATGTGAAAGCGGATGTGGTGTTCGGCTTCTTTGGCTACAACGAATCGTATGACAACAAGCCGGAGGAGTTTCAGAAGCAGCTTGTCGAGTTTGTGAAGAAAACGCGTGGCAGCAAGGCGAACGGCAAGTCCTTCCCGCGCATCGTGCTTTTCAGCCCCATCGCGCATGAAGACACGCACAATGTGAACGTGGCGGATGGCAAAGCGCACAATGCGCAGCTGGAGGCCTACACAAAGGCCACCGAAGCTGCGGCGAAGGAAGCTGGCGTGGCGTTCGTGGACCTGTGCCATCCTACGCTGGAACTGTTCAAGGCGGCGAAGGAGCCGCTGACGATCAACGGTGTGCATCTTTCCATTGAAGGAGATCGTCAGCTCGCGGAAGTCATCGCACAAGCATTGCTCGGCAAGCCGGTGAGCGCATCGGCGTCCATGGAGCCGCTACGCGAGGCGGTGCTGGACAAGAGCCTGCAATGGTACAACCGCTACCATGCCTCCGACGGCAACGACGTGTGGGGCAGCCGCTCCACGCTGAGCTTTACCAACGGCCAGACCAATGGCGTTGTGCTGCAGCATGAGCTTTCCATGCTGGATGTGATGACGGCGAACCGTGATGAGCGAATCTGGGCTCGCATCACGGGCGGAGACAAGAAGATCGACGACAGCAACGTGCCGAAACCCGTGCCGGTGATTTCCAACGTCGGCGGCGGAAGCAAGAGCAGCAGCGCGCAGAAGGAAGGGCTGCTCACCTACATCAGCGGCGAAGAGGCGATCAAGCACATGGCGGTGAAAAAGGGTTTTGAGGTGCATTTGTTTGCCGATGAAGCGCGCTTTCCGCAACTGGCCAACCCGGTGCAGATGCAGTTCGACACGAAGGGGCGCCTGTGGGTCGCCGCGTGGGAGACTTATCCGAAGTGGGAGCCGCTGAAGGAGATGAAGGATGCGCTGCTCATCCTGCATGATGACGACAACGATGGCCGTGCCGACCGCGTGACAGAGTTTGCCCGGGTGCAGAATCCGCTGGGCTTTGAATTCTGGAACGGCGGCGTGCTTGTGACGCGGCAGTCAGAGATCTTGTTTCTCAAGGACACCGATGGCGACGACAAGGCGGACGTGGAGACGATCATGCTCACGGGGCTGGACAGCTCCGACACGCACCACGGCGCGAACAATCTCATCTATGGCCCTGATGGCGGACTGTACTGGCAGAGCGGCGTGTTCATGCAGCACAATTACGAGCATCCGTGGGGGCCATCGCTGAATGCCACTGCCTCGGCCATGTATCGCTTCGATCCGCGGCGGTTCACCATTGCCATGCATGCGACGAATTCGCCCAATCCGCATGGCACCTCGTTTGATTCCTGGGGCTATCAGTATGCGACGGACGGCACTGGAGGCCGTGCGTATCAGGTGCGGCCCGAGGGCAACGGCTTCAAGATGTATGAACTGCTCAAGAAGGAAGTGCGTCCGGTGACGGCCAGCGAAGTGGTCAGCAGCACGCACTTCCCCGAGGAGATGCAGGGGGACTTTCTCATCTGCAATGTCATCGGTTTCCTTGGCGTGAAGCATTACCACCTGGAACGCGATGCCGACAAAGGCACCGTGTGGGGTGAGCCAGCGGGCGATGAGCTCGCTGTCAAGGTCACGCAGGCAGATGGCAGCGTCACTGAGGAAAAGTCACGCGGTTTCCTGATGAGCGGCGACAAGAATTTCCGGCCGAGCGACGCCGTCTTCGCCCCCGACGGTTCGCTGTATCTCAGCGACTGGCACAACGTCATAATCGGCCACATGCAGCACAATGTGCGCGATCCGAACCGCGACCATAAGCATGGGCGCATCTACCGCATCACCGCCACGGGCCGCCCGCTGCAAAAGATCGTGCCAATCGACGGTCAGCCGATTCCTGCGCTGCTGGAAAACC
The DNA here is from genome assembly GCA_017301975.1 of Verrucomicrobiota bacterium. Taxonomy (GTDB): domain Bacteria; phylum Verrucomicrobiota; class Verrucomicrobiia; order Verrucomicrobiales; family Verrucomicrobiaceae; genus Prosthecobacter. Next base: position 38,926 of record JAFLEI010000029.1, on the reverse strand, counting down.
TCAAGCATCCCACGGACAGCGTGCGCCATCGCACGCATGTCGAGCTCAGCGAACGCGACACCAAGGAAGTCATCGCGGCGACGCAGGCATGGATGAAGCAGTTTGATCCGAACAAGAAGGAAGACGCGCATCACCTGCTGGAAGCGCTGTGGATTCATCAACAGCACAATGTGCGCAACATTGAGCTGCTCGGCCAGTTGCAGAAGTCGCCCGAGCTGCATGCCCGCAATGCGGCGAACGTGGTGCAGCATCTCTGGTTCAATGTGGAGGCCTCCATGCATGGAGGTGTCATCGCTGGTGAGGTCGAGGAAAAGGCACAAAAGTCGGGCATCCTCAGTGACACGCCCGAACTCACGACCATCCGCGTCGCCACCATGCCGGAACGGATGATGTATGATGTGAAGGAACTCAACGTGAAGGCCGGCAAGAAGGTGAAGCTCACCTTTGCCAATCCCGACTTCATGCCGCACAACATCCTGCTTGTGAATCCGGGCAAGGTTGATGAAATCGCGATGCAGGCCATGGCGCTCGGAGCAAAAGGTTTCGAAACGGGCTTCATCCCGGACAACACCAACATCCTCTGGCACAGCAAGCTGCTGGATCATGGGAAAGAAGAAGTCATCGAGTTTACCGCTCCCTCGAAGCCCGGTGATTATCCTTACATCTGCTCTTTCCCTGGTCATTACCTCATCATGCGCGGGGTGCTGCATGTGAAGTGAGGCGGCCGTCGATCTTTACATCAGGCTCAGCACCAGGAGCCCTTTAGCCCACCTCTTTCATTGTCCGGTTTTGTCCTGCAATGGGAGGAAGGATAGTGCGTTCATTCAAGTCCTCCATTCCATGATCAAAACCGTTTCCCTTTTTCTCACTCTGGCGGCTGTCGCAGCCGCTGCGGATGCCCCTACCAAGAAACCGGTGAAGAATTATTCGGCGTCGGTGAATCCGCTGGATGCGAAGAACACGGACACGGGCAAGCCAGCGCCGCCGGAAGATCCGGCGCTGGCGAAGTACTACATGGAGGAAAAGACCGCACCGCTGCCGCCGGTGACGGAGGCGGTGGACACGGCGCTGCCCTTGGTTTTGCAAAAGGGCGATCATGTGGTGTTCATCGGCAACACGTTGTTTGACCGCGGGGCGCAGTTTCCGCATTTCGAAGCGATGCTGCTGAAGGGAAATGCGGACAAAGGGCTGGTGGTGCGCACACTGGCGTGGTCGGCGGATGAGGTGGATCTGATGCCGCGCCCGGAGAATTTTGGCACGCTGAACCAGCACCTGCATGCGCAGAAGGCGGATGTGATCTTTGCGGCTTTTGGATTTAATGAATCGTTTGGCGGGCTGGCGAAGCTGCCGAGTTTCAAGCTGCGGCTCACGGCGCTGGTGCAGGAATTGAAGACGCATGCTTATAACGGCAAAACGGGGCCGCGCGTTGTGCTGGTATCGCCGACTGCCAATGAGAACGTGCAGGGCGTTTCGGCGGCGGACATGAACAACGAGAGGCTGGCGGCCTACACGAAGGCCATGGATGAAGTCGCGGCGGAGCAGAAGGTGGGCTTTGTGAATGTGTTTGAGCCGATGCTTCCGGCGATGAAGGGACTGACCTTTAACGGCGTGCATCTGGAGGACAAGGGGTACGCGGCGTTTGGCGAGGCATTGTATCGCGGCACCTTCGAGGTCAGCGCGCCGGAAACGACGCCCGAACTGCGGGCGGCCATTGCAGACAAGAACCGGCAGTTTTTCCAACGCTACCGACCGCTGAACGGCTTTTACTACACAGGTGACCGCAACAAGGACTATGGTTATCTCGATTTCCTGCCGGCGATGCGGAGCTTTGACATCATGGTGGCGAATCGTGACCAGCGCATCTGGGAGATCGCGCAGGGGAAGAGCTTTGCAGGCAAAAAAGTGGATGATTCCAACGTGCCCGAAATGCCCGCGACGAAGGAGAGCAAAGGGGCGAACGAATGGATGACTCCGGCCAACGAACTCGCCGCCTTCAAGGTCGACCCACGCTTTGAGGTGAACCTGTTTGCAAGCGAGGAGCAGTTTCCGGAGATTGCGAACCCGATTCAAATCCGCTGGGACACGCGCGGGCGCATGTGGGTGAGCACCTCGCAGGCCTACCCGCATCTCTACCCGGGGCAGGAGCCGCATGATCGCCTCATCATTCTCGAAGACACGGACAATGACGGTCGTGCCGACAAGTCCACGGTGTGGGCGGACAAACTGCAAATCCCGCTGGCCTTTGAATTCGGTGACGGCGGCGTCTATGTCTCCGACGAGCCGCATCTGACCTTTCTCAAAGATACCGATGGCGACGGCAAGGCGGACTTCAGCCGCCAGATGTTCACCGGTTTCGGCACGGAGGATTCGCATCACGCGCTGCATGATTTTGTCTGGAGCCCGGATGGCGATCTCATCATCCGCGATTCGATCTTTCTGCACTCACAGATTGAAACCGCCTACGGGCCGGTGCGGCTGGACAACTCGGGCTGGTTCCGCCTGCGCACAGGTACCCAGAAGCTTAGCACCTTTGGCAGCTATCCGAGCACGAATCCGTGGGGTGTGACCTTTGATGATTGGGGCCACCACATGGCGAGCCATCCCATCTTCGCCAGCGCCTTTCACGCCACCAATCCGGCCTACCCTGAGCAGCATCCCGGTGCTGGCAAAATGCCCGCGTACTCCGGCACCTGCGGTCAGGAGTTTGTTGATTTCGATTTCTGGCCGCAGGAACTGCAGGGTGGATTTATCAAGGCGCGCTACAAGCCCACCAACAACATCGAGATGCATCAGTGGATCGAAATGGACGACCACTATGAAGAAAAGAAGCTGGGGGATCTCATCTTCTCCACGAACCTGAGCTTCATTCCCACGGATGTGAAGGCGGGGCCGCGCGGCGACTTCTACATCTGTGACTGGTACAACCCGATCAAAGGCCATGCGCAGTACTCGCTGCGCGATCCGCGCCGACTGAGAACCAGCGGACGCATCTGGCGCATCGTGCCGAAAGGCGCAAAGCTGGCCGAGCCGCCGACAGTGGCTGGCGCGCCCATCCCTGCGCTGCTCGATCTTCTGAAGAGTCCGCACTACCGCTGGCGCTATCAGGCCAAGCGTGAGTTGCGCGAGCGGTACGTCCCTGAAGTCAAAACAGCGCTCGATGCCTGGGTGGGCAAGCTTGATTCGAAAGACGCGCGTTTCCGCCATCATCAGCTCGAGGCGCTGTGGACCTACCGCACCCTCAGCACACAGAACAACGCCCTGCTCAAGGAGCTGCTGAACTGCGAAGAGCACCATGCGCGAGCCGCTGCGACGACACAACTGCGCTACATTGAGCTGCCGGACCGGATCGAACAACTCCGTGCCCGTGCCAATGATGACAACAGCCTCGTGCGCATGGAGGCCGTTATCGCCGCGAGCTACATCGGCACGCCAGAAGCGCTGGATGCCGTGCTGGGTGTGCTCGACAAGCCCATGGGTGAACACCTGACCTATGCCGTGCGCACGGCGCTCGGAAGCGAGGCGCTCTCACGCCATTGGAAGGAGAACGAAGACCCGAGGATAGCCACGTTTATGAACGCCTTTGCCGCCAGCTACAAACGAGGCATGTTTGAGAAGAAAAAGACTGCGGAAGAGACTGCCTTCGACAAGCAGCCGGGTGTCGCCAAAATCACCATCAACTGCGTGCGTGAGCGCATGCTGTACGACAAGACAGAGTTCAGTGTCAAAGCAGGCCAGGCGGTGAGCCTTGTTTTCAACAATCCTGATGCCACCGCTCATAATCTGGCCATCTGCAAGCCGGGCAGCGTGGAGGAAATCGGTCTGGCGGGGAACGAAATGGCCAAGGATCCCGAAGGGATTAAGAAGGACTTTATTCCAGTGACTGACAAGATTCTGCACCATACGAAGCTGCTGAATCCTAACACGAGCGAAACGCTGCGATTCACGGCTCCGAAAGCTTCTGGTGACTACCCCTACCTCTGCACCTTTCCGGGGCACTGGGTCATCATGCGCGGGGTGATGCATGTGAAGTGAGCCGCAGCTCAGCTTTTCTTCGGCTTCTTCTTCGCCACTTTTTTAGACGCGGTTTTTTTCTTCGCGGTCTTCACAGCCGCTTTCTTGGGCACCGGGGGCTCAGGCGGCGCTTCGGTGCTGAGATCGATGCCGAAAATGGCTGAGAGGTCGGCCCCTGCGAGATCGCCTGCATCTGCCGAGAGATCGGTGATCACGGAGCTGCTGGCATCGGAAAGCAGTTCGGCCTGGTCCACATCACGCAGGGTGAAAAGCAGCTCCGGCTTCGTGTCCAGCAGCACGCCCACGCCGTAAAGGACTGCGGAGACGTGCTTGCACATGTCTGCATGATCGGGGCATGAGCAGTTGAAACGAATTTCTTTTGGTTTTGGAAACAGGCCTCCGACGGGATCGGTCAGCAACTGCATCAGGCCATCGCCCAGCCTGCCAGCGAGCAGGTCCAGCATGGAGCCCACCTGACCGACGCTCGATTTCACGATCTGCTGCCACTGTTTCTTCGGCAGCGGCTGGACGGTGATGCTGGTGTCATACAGCTCCGATCCAGCCACCACGGCGCTGAGCTTGCCCGGTTCGATTTCCAAGTTGTAAACCTTGCCCTGACGCAAGTAGCTGCGTCCACGAGGCAGGCGCGTTTCATAGTCTTGATAGGATTCCAGATTTCGGCACCAGGCCTGGCCCCAGAAGGTTGTGCTCAGCTTCTTCTGCCCTGCCGGAGCCGGCAGCGGCTCAAAATTCTCGCCACGCTTTGTCCGCTTCGCGATCTCGCGCTGCAGGCGTGCTTTCTGTTCTTCCACATCTTGGTAGGACCACCACATGGCGGGTGAATTACACGACGGCAGAGTTCACATCAAGGGCAACAAGGCTGAGGAGTTCCTCGGCACCCATGTCGGTGAGAAGCTTTTCCGCACCGCCATCTCCGGTGATCAGATCATGGGCGAGGGCTGTCTTTTCTTCGATCAGGACGTCGATGCGTTCTTCGATGGTGCCCTGGCAGACGAATTTGTGAACCATGACGTTTTTCTTCTGCCCGATGCGGAATGCGCGGTCGGTGGCCTGGTTTTCCACGGCGGGGTTCCACCAGCGGTCAAAGTGGATGACGTGGCTGGCGGCGGTGAGTGTGAGGCCCGTGCCGCCGGCTTTGACGCTGATGACCATGAAGGGCGGACCGCCGGGTTGCTGAAAGGACTCGACTAGTTGAGGACGCTTTTTCACGGGCGTGCCGCCATGCAGGATGAGTCCCTCGCGACCAAAGACGGTGGCGAGGAAGCGGGCGAGCGGTTCGCAGGTTTCCTGAAACTGGGTGAAGATGAGCGCGCGTTCCTGGCGCTCGGCGAGTTCCGAGCAAATCTCGGCCAAACGGGTGAACTTGCCGCTGTCTTCCGGGTTCCAGGCGCCGTCGCCATTCCAATGGCTGGGGTGGTTGCAAATCTGCTTGAACTTCAGCAGGAAGCCGAGCACGAGACCTCGGCGCTTGATGGGCTCCATTTCCTTGTCAGCGAGCATCTTGGCGAGCTGATCGACAAGCTTGGCATAAATGGTGGCCTGCCGCTTGGTGAGGCCGCAAAAGGCCTTGGTTTCGATCTTGTCGGGCAAGTCGGTGATGATGCTCCGGTCCGTTTTCATGCGGCGCAGGATGTAGGGCTGCACAAGACGGCGCAGGGGAGCAAAGCCGGTGCTGCTTTTGGCGCAGCTTTTTACTGCTGATGCAAAAGCCGTCGAGCCGCCGAGCAGGCCGGGATTGAGGAAATCGAAGAGGCTCCACAAATCGCCGGGGCGGTTCTCGACCGGGGTGCCCGTCAGGGCGATGCGTGTCGAGGCGCGCAGGCGCTTCACGGCCTTCGTGCTTGCGCTGCCGGGGTTCTTGATGGCTTGCGCTTCATCAAGGATGACAAGGCTCCACGGGTGCTGCTGCCAGGATTCGGTGCGTTGCAGGAACTGGTAGGTGGTGAGCATGGCATCGTACCCGCGCAGCGCTTCTGCTGGGTGCTGCACCACGAAGTCGAGTTGCTCACGCGAGGTCTGGGATGGGTGCGCGATGAATAGTTTTAAATCGGGGGCGAACTTCGCGACTTCTGCCTTCCAGTTGCCGACGAGCGAGGCGGGGACGATGAGGATTGCCGGTGATTTTGCTTCTTCACGCAGTGCCAGCAGCAGCGCTATGACTTGCAGTGTTTTGCCCAGGCCCATGTCATCGGCGAGGCAGGCACCGAGGCCGAGGCGTGTCATGAACTGCAGCCATGAGAAGCCTTGGAGCTGATAGGGGCGCAGCGTGGCGCAGAGATTAGGCGGCGGGGGGGATGCGGCTGGCTCGCGCATTTGATCGAGCAGGCGTGCTAGATTTTTCCCCGCCACGATGTCGCTCCAGTCATGCACCATCTCCGTACTCTCGTCCTCGACTGCCGCCAGACGCGGGTCAAAGCCCGCGAGCAGGCGCATGCCGTCGAGAAAGCCGATGCCGCCTTCGCCTGCGGCGTTCTGCACTTTTTTCCAATGCGCCATCACCTGCTGGAGCTGTGCGCCGTCCACCTCCACCCAGCGGCCACGGAGGGAGACGAGGCCGGTGTCGGCGTGAAGCAGTTTTTCCCATTCCGCATCGGTCAGCGGTTCGCCCTCCATGCTGGCGTCGATCTTGAATTTAAGCATCGCGCCGGCGTGCAGGGAGGTTTGCTTTGGAGCATCGATGGTTACGGAGACGGCGGGGCGCGGGCCTTTGCCGCTGCGCCACCAGTCGGGGAGTTTCATGACGATGCCGCTTTCCTGAAACACCGCCGTCTCGCGCAGCACGCGAAAGGCCTCCTGCGGGGCCATGGCCATGGGTTGGAAGAGGCGCTTCGTCTCCAGCCACTCGCGCAGGAGCTTGGATTTTTCGGCTGCGGCGCGGACGGGCGCGAGCAGAGCATTCAGGGCGGTCTGATCCTTCTGTCCCGAGTAAAGCTGAAGGGCACGCGCCAGCGGCAGGTGCTGCGGCTGGCCGCTGGCGCTGAGTTTTTCGGTAAAGGTGGCGAGAAAAGCGAAGGGCCGCTGAGTGTCGGTTTTATTTTCCGCGAGGTGGAAGGTCACGCGCCCGACGACATGCCAGGCGGGACACTCTTCCCGCAGCCAGGATTCGATGCCGTGCGTGGCCAGTTGATCGATGTGCTGCGCCAGATCCAGCCACCAGCGTTCGAGCACTTCCAGTGTGAGGTATTCCGCTCCTGCAAATGGCGGGGCAGCGGCCATGAAGGCAGTCAGGGAGGGGACAGGAATATTCAGGGCATTCTTGGTCTGGCAGAGTCGGGTGAAGAACTGCTGCGCAAACTCCCGCAGCCATTTCCAGGGCGGATCCAGCTCGATTGTGAGCAATTCGGTGCTCAAGACGCGAAAAATGGCGCTTGGGGAGCCTGCTGCGGCGATTTTCTTGTCCACAGCCGATTCCACCGCGCCCAAATGGGTGAGAAATCCTTCTGGGGTGAGGGCTGGGGTGAGCATGGACGGTGTTTGGACGAAGATTGGTGGGCAAACAAGGTGTGGGAATGTGGAAATTCAGCAATCGTCGTTTCCCAAAGGCCACTGTCCATGCTATCGCTCCGGTTCCCCCGCCGCTGACCGGCGCGGGCCTCAATTCCTCGCATGTCCAGCCTCATCACCGACCTTCCCATCCTGCTCCGACCGTTCGACGCACGCACCCGTCAGGAGGCGGAACGCCTCGTGGATGATGATGCCGTGAGGGGACTGGAACTGCTGGAAGATGAAATGATGGCCGAGGTGCGGCTGGATGACCGCCCGGCTCAGGTGCGCTGGCTGCGCGGAGAGCATGGCTGGCACGGCGAAACCGACGTGGATGAGGATGAAGATCTCGAAAACCTGGCCCTGTGCACAACGCTGATTGCGGTGCAACGGCGTGAGGCACGGGGTACGCTGCCGATGATTCCGGTGGAGGAAGAGGACTTCGAGCACCTGCTCACCGCGAAGCTCGAACGCCCGCTGACGCCTGATGAAGAGAATTATCTGAGCAAGATGGAGAAGCGCTACGAACGAGTGCGCCTCACCGGCAAGATTTTTGACCAGGACATGGTGCGTCTGCATCCGAAATGGGCGATTCAGAGCCTCGAACCGGTGGCGCTGTGGCCTGAAGCCCCGAAGTCCCTGCGTGAGTTTTGGAACTACATCGCCCTCGCGCTTGCGGACAAAGGACTTGCCGTTCCAGCCTTCCTGCGCGGCATGTCGGACATTGAAGGCACGCGGGAAGCGCTGCGTGAATGGCGGCATGCCAGCACGGTGCCGACCTGGCAGAAGCGCATTCGTGAATTCATCGACTCACGGCAGGATGACCGGCAAACGCACCGCCAGCCGCCGCGCGTGTGTGATTTCCGACTGCTGATCACGGTGAATGATGCGCGTCTGCAGATGCGCATCGAAGGTGAAACGCCCACGCCTTACACGACGGTGGATGCCGCGATGCTCGACAATCTGCGGCGCGAACACCGCGACGGACGCATTGTGACTTCGGGCGGCTCAGAGCTGCTGTTTGTTTCGTGTCTGGCGCAGAGTGACGAGAACTGGAATGATTCCTTCCGTTTGGAGTCCAAACACCATGCGCAATGGCTGGCCACGCTGTTTCAGCAGCCGGCGCTGAATGAGCGCATGATCACCCTGGATGAAGCGCCTTTCGTTCGTGTGTCTGAACCCCTGAGCTGGGTGGCACGCCTGAGCGAGAACGGACTGAATCTGACTCTGCAGCTTGAAACTGCGGACGGTACTCCGGCGCCGCTGCCGCTGCGCATTTTGCGCGGGGTGCAGACTTTTTACCTGGGTTCGGACACTTTGTTTAGCGGTCCGGTGTGGCTGCATGACGACTCCCGCATCGATACGAGCGTTACCATGCCTCTGGAAGCACTGGCCACGGCAGAGGGCATCGCCTTCATGCGTGAGATCGACATCCCCGTGCCGGATGCGATCAAGAGCCGGGTGCGCCATGAAGACCTGCATGTGAACATCTCCGCAGCGTGCCTGGCCAAGACCTCGGGCGCCAGCGGTGCTGAGTTCGTCACTCTTAAAGCCGAGGCGGTCGATGGTGAAGGCCGGGTGCGTGAGATGCTGCGCTTTTCCGGCTGGCAGCCGGTGGATGAAAAAAAAACGACTGAATCTGACGACAGCATCGTCTGCCGCGACCGACGTGCCCTGCGGGACGCCGAAGAACTGATGAACCAGCTGCGACGCACTTGGGACATGGAAAATGATGCCTGGCGCGTGCGCATGGCGAAGGATTTCCCGGACATGTTTCATGCCTGGGCCGGGAACCTTCCTGAGAACGTCAATCTGAAGACGGATGAGAGCCTGCAGACCATTCTGGCGGATCCGCTGATCGCCCGGGTGCGCCTGGAAGCCACGCAGGCGGGAAGCATTGACTGGCTGGATCTGCGTCTGGTGTTTGACATCGAAGGCATGGATCTGAAGCCGGCGGACATCCGTCGGCTCATCGCCGCGAAAGGTGACTTTGTGCGTCTGGCCGATGGTTCCTGGCGTCGTGTGAAGCTGGAACTCAGCGATGAACAGCAGGAACTGCTGGACCGGCTGGGCATCGACCTCAATGAGCACAGCGACGAAACGCACCGACTGCACTGGCGGCAACTTGCGCAGGAGAATGCGGCGGAGATTGTCAATCCGAAGGCCTGGAGCAAGATCGTGGAACGCATGGAAGAGGCGAAGCTGGATGCGCGCCCGTCCGTGCCAGAAGGGCTGAATGTCACGCTGCGCCCTTACCAGGTCGATGGTTTCCATTTCCTGAGCTACCTCACCTCGAACCGTTTTGGAGGCATCCTGGCGGATGACATGGGTCTGGGCAAAACCTTGCAGGCCATCACATGGGTGCTGTGGCTGCGGTCGCGGAAGAAAGCCGACGGCCCGCATCTGCCGGTGCTGGTGGTCTGCCCGAAGTCGGTGCTCGATGTGTGGGCGCTGGAGTTCAAGAAGGGCTCGCCGGATCTGCGGGTGCTGGTGCTGCATGACCGCGATCTGTTTGATCTGAACTTGGTGATGACCCAGATCGACGTGGTGGTGATGAACTACGCGCAGATGCGTGGATTTGACGGTGAACTCGCCGCCGTCCGGTGGCTCGCTGCGATTCTCGACGAAGGCCAGCACATCAAGAACCCGGACTCGAAGGCCGCCAAGGCAGCGCGGCAGATTCGTGCCGACAACCGTCTGGTGCTGACTGGTACGCCTTTGGAAAACCGCCTGCTGGACCTGTGGAGCCTGATGACCTTTGCCACGCCAGGGGCCCTGGGGGAGCGCGCCTATTTCCACCGCCACTTTGACCGCCGCAAAGACCCTCGTGCCTCGGAACGCCTCGCCGCGCGCCTGCGGCCCTTCCTGCTGCGCCGCACGAAATCCCAGGTGGCGCGTGATCTGCCATCACGCAGTGAAGAAAACCTGCTGAGTGAGATGAGCGGCCGTCAGGCGGAGCTCTACAAAGAAGAACTGGCCCGCGCGCAGCACATGGTGCTGAACAGCTCTGGCTTTGACATGGTGAACCGCCGACGTTTTGCGATTCTGCAGGCCCTTACCCGTCTGCGGCAGATCTGCTGCCATCCTGGCCTCGTGGACAAAACTGCGGAGAATGAGGAGAGCGCGAAGCTGACCTCCACGCTGGAGCTGATTCAGGGACTGCATGATGAGGGGCACAAGGTGCTGCTCTTCAGCCAGTTCGTCTCCATGCTGAAGATCATCCGCAGCAAGCTGGAGCAGATGAAGCTGCCCTACCACTGGCTTACAGGAGCCAGCACGGACCGGGCGGGCATCGTCAAAGCCTTCCAGGAGGATGAGAACGCCAGCGTGTTCCTGCTGTCTTTGAAAGCGGGCGGCAGCGGTCTCAACCTCACCGCAGCCTCGTACGTGATTCTGTATGATCCGTGGTGGAACCCGGCCGTGGAAAACCAGGCGATTGACCGAGCGCACCGAATCGGCCAGACGCAGCCCGTGATGGCGTATCGAATGCTGACAAAGAGCACGATCGAGGAAAAAATCATGACCTTGCAGCACAAGAAGAACCTCATGGTTAACAATGTCCTGGGAGAAGGCGGCTTCACGAACCTGCTGCAGAAGGAAGATTTCGACTTCCTCTTCGACATCGAGGCGGAGCGGACGGTTTAAAGTCCCGTCAAGATCATCAGTTGCCGCGAGTTCTCTGCGATGCTAATCACAGAGTTCCGTGCGCACGCTCCTGTAGCTCAACGGTTAGAGCAGGGGACTCATAATCCCTTGGTTGCGGGTTCGAATCCCACCGGGAGCACTTCATTCTCAACGCGCTGTGAACTTTCCGATTCCTCAAGCGAAAAGGCTCGATTTGAGAGGGGTTCAATCGGCACTCACCCCCTTGCATAACGAGCCGCGAAAGACATCTTTTTTCATACGGCCAACGAGCTTCGTGTTGGCGATTTCAGGGGTCATGAATTTCTTCTCCTTTGCCATCGACGCTTTTGATGGACGGCTATTTTTTTGTACCAGTCGGGGAGGAAGATGGCGGTATCTAACTGTGCGAGGGTGAAAGAGATCACGCCGGAGGAGTTGATGGTAAAAAGCAAGGAAACGACGTTTGAACATGACAGAATCCATTTCAATCGAACCTCAAAACCCACCCCAACGGCTTGCTGTGGTGGATGATCACGCCATCATACGAGGTGTCTTTCTGACGCTGGTGGAAGACACGCCCGATTTGGTCATGGCCTGGATGGCGTCTTCGCTGGGGGATGCAAGGTCCAAACTCCTGCGGGACGTCCCTGACTTTCTGGTGATGGATGTAGAGTTGCCGGACGGCAATGGGTTTGACTTCATCTTGGAAGTCCTGGCGCAGTTTCCGCGGCTGCCGGTGCTGATGGTGTCTGCCCAAGAGGACCGGAGCTATCCGAACCGAGCGAAAGCCTCTGGTGCTAAGGGATTCATCGGGAAAGCTGCTTCGCTCGAACGCCTTGTGGAGGCCGTGAACACCATTCAACAAGGGGGTGAGTGGTTTAAAGACATGCTTTGAGCGTTTCTGGAATGCATCAGGCAAACCCTGACAAAGTCCCGGTGGCATCAGGTTTTGCCTGAGGGTCTCGGCAGGGCTGGCTCGGGTTGAGGGCTCTTCCCTGTTTTGTAGTGGTTCCTATGAACCCGGTTCAATCATTCACGGTCTCGTCTCCCCAGCAGGGCTTCGAGGGGGATGTGCACCCGCTGGATGAGGACCTGATGTGTGCGATCCAGATGCATGATCCCATGGCAATGGACATCCTGTTTCAGCGCTATCGAACCCTGCTCAAAAGCTTGATTATCAGAATTGTTCCCGATTCCGCTGCAGTGGATGACGTGCTGCAGGAATGCATTCTGGAAATATGGAATCATGCCGATCATTTTTCTGCCGACAAAGGGCGGCCACTCGGCTGGATCGTCACTCTTACCAAACGCCGGTCGATCGACTACCTGCGGAGGTCCATGGCCTATAACAACGCCAAAGACCGGCTGGAGAATGAGACCCGGCTGAACACATGCATCCAAGACGCTGCGGCCGAATGTGAGCAGGCTGACATCTCCCGGCTGCTGCGCCAGCATCTGAGCCGTCTGCCAGCGCAGCAGCAACAGGTCATTCAGCTAGCCTTCCTTAAAGGGATGAGTCAGCGGGAGGTGGCACAAGTCACGCACACACCCCTTGGGACGGTGAAAACACGGATGGAACTGGGATTGAAAAAGTTGAGGTCCTCATTCCGCAGCGGGAGTGAGACCCACTGTCTGCAGTAGGCCTGTGAGCGGCAGCGGGGGATAAGGTCAAAGGACGAGGAGAAACAAAGAGTCCTGTCCGGCTTTTGGCCGGACAGGACTGAGAACAGGCTTAACGGGGGTTTCCAAGCGAAGAGGATGGAGGTCTTCTCTTCGCAGCCTGCTCACTGATTTCATCGGATGATGCCGTCCAAGTGGATGCACCGATCTTGCGGAGGCTGAAGAATGCCCTCTCTAAATTTTATCCTGGCTGTTGACCCATTCGACGGCGGCGCGGATTAATTCGGGGGCGCTTTGGATCTTGAGCTTCTCCTTGATGTGCGAGCGATGAGTTTCCACGGTTTTGATGCTGAGGAAGAGCGTCATGGCGATCTCGCGGGTGCTGCGGCCCTCTCCCAGGGCGCGGAAGATTTCGAGTTCGCGATCACTGAGCTGATCCACGGCGGAGGAACTGCCAGTGGGGGTGCGACCTGTGAGAAAAGTGTCGAGCAGCCGGCCACCGATGGTTTCGCTGAGGTAGATGGAGCCTTCGAGGACGCGGCGGATGGCCTCGATGACTTTCTCCGCCGGAGCCGCCTTCATGATGTAGCCTCGGGCGCCGGCACGAAGGGCGCGCTCGGCATAGAGGTTCTCATCATGGGAGGAAAGCATGAGAGCTGGGAGCGCAGGAAACTGGGCGCGGATGGATTTGATGAGCTCAATGCCGTTGGTGCCATTGATGGAGATGTCCACGATGATCATGTCCGGCTTGAGCTCATCCACGGAGGACAGGGCATGGGCTGCGGAACTGACGCCGCCGCAGACATGCAGATCCGGCTGGTGGTTGATGAGCTGGGTGATGCCATCACGGAAAATGGGATGGTCGTCCACGATCAACACCCGTCGTTTGATGTCTTTGGCGGGGGAAGGCATATTCTTTTGTGCGCTAGCTGAGACTTTCGCCATGAGTGAACGGGATCCGTTTGTGCAAACATGAAACAACCTCCAACGGAAGGGGGCAAGCTTCATTTTACCGCCATTTTACCTATTGATGACGGGCATGGGATCGTTATTCAGCGATGAACGGCGGGCGCAAGAGCAGGCTGCCTCTGCAAGGAGGGATGCTCCTTGTCTGCAGACCAAGGTATGGCTCCCCCTCCTTGAACGGGGCGACGGGCATTCCGAGGGTCAACCAGCGGTGTGTGAAGTCGCTCTGTGCTCAGGAGGCAAAACTTGGGGACGATGCTCCCAGGATTTCCTGCTCGGCAAGGTGCCAGTGGACCTCGTCAAAGCCCTCGGGGCAGCCCCGCTCCTGCCAGATTTTGTATGCCCTTGAGGCGATTTCCTCGGTCTGCGGCGATAACGACGTAGTGGCGCCATTTCCGACTTGAGTGTTCCCGGCAGGAGTCGTCAGAGATTTCTTTTGGACTGGGGATTTCTGGGTGGTGCCCGGTTTTTTAGCGACCGGCTTTTTGGGAGAGGCTTGCGTTTTCATGGTCGTAAAGCGAGGCAACTATGAATCGACAGCTCAGGAGAACAATCAGGTGCTCTCCCGATTGCGGGATCAGGTGTGCGATGGCCTGAGGGGGCTGCTCTGTGAGGCCTTATCAGGCGGACTCCGACGGATTCGCCGGGGCAGGCTGCGCGGAGTAGCGGGTGAGCATTTTGCGCAAGAGCTCAGCTGTGACAGGCTTGACGATGTGCTCGGCGAAACCTGCTGCGCGCATACGTGCGATGTCAGCCTCCATGCCATAGCCGCTCATGGCGATGGCAGGAATGTCAGAGACAGCCCGCAGGGCTTCGATCACCTCGAAACCTGAACCGTCGGGGAGACCGATGTCGCTGAGCAGAAGGTCGAAGGTGCCCGCAGAGAGGGCCTGACGCGCTTGAGCCAGCGTGCTGGCGGCGGTGACGGAATGATTCCAGCGGGTCATCAGGCGATGGAGGACATGGCGAGTGTCATCATGGTCCTCGACCAGCAGCACGCGCAATGACTTGCCGTGCGAGTGAGAACCGGCGGCGGGCGCTGGGCGGGGGTCATCCCGGATGCTGTCAGGTGCGATGACTGGAAGCTCGACTGTGAACGTGGAGCCTTGTTTGTAGCCGGCACTGCGCACGCTGATGGTGCCGCCGTGAGCCTCGACGAGGCCTTTTGCCACACTCAATCCCAGTCCCAGCCCCCCGAAACGACGGGTGGTGCCAACATGCCCCTGGCGGAATGGCTCAAAGATCTGCGGCAGCAAATCTGGCGCGACGCCGATGCCATTATCCTCGATCTCGACTTTGACTTTTCCGGCAGCCAGCGAGCTGCGGATGATGACCTGACCGCCGGCGGGGGTGAATTTGGCGGCATTGCCAAAGAGATTGGAAAACACCTGGGTGAGGCGGGCGGCATCACCGCGAATCAGGGGCTGCTCTGCGGCCAAATGCAGGGCCGGCGTGATCTGCTTTTCCTGCAGTGCAGGTTTCACCATGGCGAGTGCATCATGGAGAATGGTGTGGAGATCGGCAGGCGTGGAGTGGATGCGGAGCTTGCCCTGAGTGATGCGAGTGACGTCAAGCAGATCATCCACGAGGCGTGCCTCCAGTTCGATGTTGCGACGGATGATGGCGAGAGATTCGCGAACTTCCGAAGCGCTGGCCTCCTCGTTCATCAGGGCGGAAGCAGCGGCCAGGGCGGGGGTGAGAGGGGTGCGGAGCTCATGGCTGAGGACGGCGAGGAAGTCATCCTTGGCGGCATTGGCAGCCACGGCGGTGGTCTTTGCGGCCGCGAGTTCCTGAACCATTGCGGCGAGGTCATCTGAACGGGAGTCCAAAGCGCAGCGGAGGGTGTCGCGGGTGCGCTTGGTTTGGAGCTGATTGCGCACGCGAGCACGGAGTTCATCGATGGAGAAGGGCTTGAGCACGTAATCTTGCGCACCTTCGATGAGGAGGTTGAGCTTCATCTCTTCGTCGGCTTTCGCCGTGAGAAGGATGACGGGCACGTCGCGGAGGGTCTCGTCCTGGCGCAAGGTGGCAACGAGTTCCTCGCCGGTCATGATGGGCATCATCATGTCTGTGAGGATGAGGTCAGGGACGCGCTGATGAATGGCATCCAGAGCGGCGCGGCCATTTTCTGCGGTGCGGGTCTGGGCGTCGGGCTCAAGCACACGGCAGATGAAATCTCGCATGTCCTGGTTGTCTTCGACGACCAGAACATCCGGCCGGGCGGTGACCGGCGGTTGTGCGGCGGAAGTTGCACTCTCTGCCGGAGCGGTGGCGGGAGCGTTTGCGAGCCGCTGAAGCACGGCATCCGTGCCAATCCACGGGGAGCTGTGTATCTCCACACCATCCGGGGCGCGGCGAGGGATGCGAACGCGAAACTGGGCGCCGCCCGCAGGGCTCTCGCCGACGAAGATCGAGCCTGAATGCATCGCGACAAATTCCTTCACGATGGAGAGGCCGAGACCGGTGCCGCCGTAGCGACGCTGGGTTTCTTTGTCGCCCTGCTGGAAGCGCTCGAAAATGGTTTCGCGCAAATCCGGCGGCACGCCAGGGCCGGCGTCCTCCACGGTGAGATTGATATGATCGCCGTCTTCGGTCAGGGTGAGACGGACGGTGCTGTCATTGGGAGCGTATTTATAGGCGTTCGAAAGGAGATTCATGAAGACGCGCTGCAGTTTGTCGCCGTCCACTTCGGCGACCACTTCAGGGGGGGCTTGAAGAGAGATGGTGATGCCGCGCTCGCTGACGACGGACTCAAAGATGTTCGTCATGGCGCGGGCCATGGCTGCGAGATCGAGTCGTGAGTAATGGATGTCCAGCCTGCCGACTTCCAGCTTTGACACGTCGAGGAGGTCATTGACGTGTTTGTGGAGAATAAGAGCATTGCGGCGGACCATGGCGAGCTCGCGCCGAGCGGCCGGATCCTTGGCGGTCTGAAGCAACTGCTCGACGGGGGCGAAAATGAGAGCGAGCGGGGTGCGCAGCTCATGGCTGACATTGGCGAAGAAGTTCGTCTTGAGCTGGTCGAGCTGAGTGACCTTGGTGTAGAGCTCGTTCAACTCACAGTAGGCGCGCTCTAATTTTTCCCCTTGTTCCGCGGAAAGGCGCGCGGCGCGCAGCGTGGCGACGATGTGTGGAATCAACGGAGGCAGAACCACGGCCGTGGTGACAGAGGCGATGGCGGTGACAAGCTTGACCCAGCCAGAAAGCCAGTAGCGGGGATTCTCCGCAGTGAGGGTCCATAGTTCCATGAAATGCGTGGCTCCGCAGGCCACGATGAAAATGGCGAAAGCGATCATGATCCAATGGAACGGCAGCTCCTGACGAACGCGGTAAACGAGCCAGACGAGCGTGGTGGAAATGGCGACGTAGGCAAGGCCGATGAGCAGATCTGCGCCGCCGTGAAGGGTCATCAGCTGCCGATTGAACAAGTAGCAGTGCGAATGGGGCATGAAAAAGTCCCCGCCACTGACGCCCATGGAAAGATAGGAGCCGGCAATGAGCAGCAAGGCTATAACGGCGAGAATGACAGACTGAAGCAGCGGATGTTTCATGGGAGTATGAGAACAAAGCATCACCCTGCGACGGCGGCCACTGACGCAAGGCACATGCAAATCGGAACCGGTGAATGATCGGGCCTCGGATGAAAATACGCAACAGTCAAGGCGTGGGAGGAGGGGCGTGGGGCTTCACCCATCACAACAAAGACGGACACGCAATAACTCCGCCGTGCGCCGGGGGTAAGGGAACGCGCAGGTCCTGGCAGTTTGAAGAGATTGGCGCAGGCGAAAATCGGCACAGCCAGCACTCCTGCCAGTTACGAAATTTGGACAAATGACATATTCATGCACGATCTGTGTTTCCTGCTGCCATAGCGCGAGCGATGGCCGGGCTCTGTTGTCCAGGAGAACATGAGCACACATACACAGACCATTTCTGGTTCCGCTGCAACTGCGACCGGCAAGCGATTGCTGGTGGTGGATGATCATCCCATCTTCCGCCACGGCATCTGCCAGGTGCTGAGCCTGATGAATGATGTCGTCGTATGCGCTGAGGCGTCCAATGCGCAGCTGGCACTCGAAGCCATGCGGGTGCACAAGCCGGAGGTGGCGCTGATCGATGTGTCCATGCCCGGAACTAACGGGATTGAGCTCATCAAGCACATGCTTGCCGAGCAGCCATCACTCATCATCCTCATCATTTCGATGCACGATGAATCGTTGTATGCGCTGCGCGCCTTACGGGCCGGAGCCAAGGGATACGTGATGAAGCAGCAGGCGATGGAAAACATCCTTGCGGCGCTTCGGAAGGTGATGGCTGGAGGCATTTATGTGAGTCCCTTGTTCACAGAGAAGCTGATTTTCAAGGCGATCCAGGGCAGCGAGGGGGACCTGGGATCTCCGGTGGACAAGCTCTCTGATCGCGAGCTCGAAGTGCTGCAATTGTTTGGGAGAGACAAGACAACACGCGAGATCGCGGAGGCATTGCACCTCAGCGTGAAGACGGTGGAAACCCATCGGATGCACATCAAAGAAAAACTAGGTTTCAAGGATGCGGAAGAAATGATGAAATTCGCCATCGAGTGGGTGGCGGTGTCAGAGCACTGATTGCTGCTTTCGCCGGCCTACTTGATGCGCCCGTGAGTTCACGGCTCGTCAGGGATCGCACAAAGCGCCGCGTATTCCACCAGCAACGCCACCACGCCGCCGAGACCCTGTATTAACGCGGCGGGATCAAAGCAAATGGCCTCGTCAAAAGCCATGGATATCTGGCTGGATGGATTGCGGACGCGTGGCATCTGCGCCACCAGCGCGGAAGAATCGGCGGTGGTTACGCTGATGCTCTCCGAATCCGGCCGCTCCACCTTGTCCTCGACATAAAGACAGGTGGTTGAGAGCCCGATTCCTGTGCTGGTGGAAAAGCTGTCATCTTCAAGGATGGAAATGACGAGCCCGGACAAGCAAAGCAAATCGAAATAGCCCACCATGCTTCCGGACGCTTCACTGTTCTGCGTGAATGCGGCAAAGGCGGGCAGGGGCAACGAAGGGGAGGGAAGAGTGGTCATAAGAAGGGCTCGGAAAGGTTCAGGGAGGGCTTGCCTCCTGCGGATGATGACTCCGAAGAAATGTGCCGCGTCTTTAGCTGGCGTGGCACGATGACACCCGAAGGTGGAGGTCAGACGGCGGGCGGACGGCGGCCTGTAAAGAATGAGATGAGAAACAAGACGAGAAACAGCACGAAGCAGACATGAGCTATCCACGCCGAAGCGCCGGCAATGCCGCTGAATCCAAGCGCTCCGGCAATGAGAGCGACAATGAGAAATGTGATGGTGTATGATAACATGGTGTACCTTTCTTTACCATGAAATCGAACAGCGCCTGAGTGGTGGCCGTGCGCATTTGAGTGCAGGCTGCCAGGAGATGAAGACAGCGGCGCGTGCGGGCATGGCTAGCCGGCCATGCGTGCGTTTGCGAGGAGTGACATCAGATGCCTCTGCGCACGGAGCACCGGTTGTTCGCTGCCGAAGGCGAGATCCAGTACCGGCATGGTTTTGTGAATGCGCTCCTCCAAGTCCTCACCGTCGTCATCGAGAGTCTCCGCGGCATCGGCGAGCTTGACCAGGCGGGTCTGCCAGTCGCAGGCGGACAGCCTCTTGAGGTGAACGCCTTCGTCTAGACCGGGATCACGGCTCAAACGTTCTACACGAGAGGCGATGAGGCGGCCGAACTGATTTTCGATCTCGCTCAAAGAGACGTTGGTTTTATCGAGCACATTGTGCAGCAGAGCGGTGGCGAGGACCGGGGCTTCCTGGCAGTGATAGACAGCGGTGAGCGTGACCGCCATCCGTGTGGCATGGGCAAAGGAAGGAGGGACTTCATCGGGGGGCACCTCGGAGGCGTGAGCTTTCGCTGCGAAAGCCGCAGCTTTTTGCCACAGGGGCTGGGATATGGCGGCGGCTATATCCGCCTGCTGCTCGTGCAATTGGTCAGAGAAGAAGGATGCCATGACATTCATGCCGCATAATCGCGCCTCCTGCTGGCACTGGATGTAGGAAGGTGAAGGCTGGAATCAGGAGCAACGTGTCCGTACGAAAAACACATGCCAGTTCCTGGGGGGAACTGGCATGTGTCAGGTTTTCGAGTGAGTTTAGAATGCTCAGTCAAGATTGAGCTTGCGGCCAAGGCGGGCCAGAAAACGGTGAATGTTCTCGGCTGTGTCATTGCGCTGCTCATGCGCCACCGTCCAGGCAAGGAGTGCCCCGACGACCATACCTGCGCCGAAAACGCCAAGCACCGAGGAGCCGAGATGTTCGCGAACATAGCGCTGGCTGGAGTGCAGCGCCTCGGCGGCCTTTTCCTTGGTATTATTCCAAGCGCGGCCTGCTTCAGCCGCCACTTCTTTCTCAGTCGCGCGCTCCCAGGCGCTGGCGGCTTTGTCGGAAAGATTTTCAGGATCGTCCAGAGTGGGAAGGGTTGGGTTGTTCATGGTATGGGCGAGGTGGAGGGTTCCAAACGTTAAACGCATGAACTTGAAACAGCGGTTGTATCCATTCCCTGGAGCACCTAGCCCGCAGCACCGTCCTAACTTTTGTCCGCCATGGAGGGGGCCAGCCGTGCAATGGCCTGCTGCAGAGCGGAGAACTCGACCGGCTTGGTGAGGTGTTCTGAAAATCCGGCCTGCTGGCTGCGCTCGACATCATCCTCCATTCCAAAGCCGCTCATGGCAATGGCGAGGGGGCGCCTGCCGTAGAGAGCGATGAGCTGCTCCAGCAGTTCGGTGCCGCGCCCATCGGGGAGACCGATATCTGAAATGAGCAGATCGAACTCGTATTCACGCGCGACTTCGAGGCTCTCCGCGATGCAGGCCGCAGTACGGACGATGTAGCCCCGGCGTGTCAGCAGCCGAGTGAGCGTGCCCAGTGTATCCGGATGATCCTCCACCACCAGGAGGCGGAGGCCCGCAGGCGGAGAGATTTCATGCCTGGATTCTCCGTTTGGCTGGCCGGAAGGAACGGCGCCAGGGAGGCGGACGATGAACTTGGCACCGCGGTTGGGGCCGTCGCTATGCGCGCCAATCGCCCCGCTGTGCATCTCCACCAAAGCCTTGCAGATGGCGAGGCCGAGGCCGAGGCCTGCCTGCGAAGGGCGGGCGCCCTGCTCAAAGGCATCAAAGATGCGGTCCAGCTTTTCCGAAAGGATGCCTATACCCTGGTCCGAGACCTCGATGGTGATGCGACTGTCGGGTTCAGTGGCAAAAGTACAGACTTCAATGGTGCTGTCTTCAGGGCTGAACTTCGCGGCATTGGTGAGCAGATTCCAGAACACCTGCTGCAAGCGTGCGAAGTCGCCGCGCACATGCGGGTCCGGTGCCTCCAGTCTTTCAACGATGCGAATGCGACGCGCCGCGAACTCGGGCTGGCAAATTTTCATGGCCTGCCGAAGAGCCTCGTGAACATCGACGGGATGCAGTTCGAGGCGAAGCTTGCCATTGCGGATGCGGGCCAGGTCGAGGAGATCGTCAATGAGCCTTGCTTCGAGGCGGACATTGCGCCGAATGGTGGCGATGTGTTCGCTGATTGCAGGAGGGCATTCGATTTCCTCCAGCAAAGTGACCGCATGTACAATGGGGGAAAGCGGGGTGCGAAGTTCATGCGAAAGCATCGCGAGGAAGCGATCCTTGGCCGCATTTGCTTCCTCGGCCTCGGCCTGCGCCGATTCCGCGCGGATGCGGCGTTCGCGTTCCTCCGCTTCGCGCTCCAGGGCCTCGTTGCGAGCGGCGAGTTCCATGTTTGCGATGCGCAGGGCCTCCTCCGCCGCCTGCCGCGTGCTGTTCATTTCGGCCAGGTCGCGGGTCTTGCCGAAAAGATCGACAAAGACGTTCACCTTGGAGCGGAGAACCGCCGGATTGATGGGCTTGGTCAGGTAATCGACGGCACCAACATCATAACCAATCACCGCGTGCTCGTCCTCGCGGTAGTGAGCAGTGAGGAAGATGATCGGGATGTGCTGGGTTCGTCTTTTCAGCTTGATCATTTTTGCGAGCTCGATGCCACTCATGTCCGGCATCTGGACATCGAGAACGATGGCCGCAAAATCGCCGTTCATAAGAGCCATGAGAGCCTCGGCACCGGTCTGAGCCTTGATCAGCCGGTAGCTGGGGCCATTGAGGACGCTCTCGATCGCCAGGAGATTCTTGGAGTCATCATCAACGACCAGCACCGTGGGTTTATCCCGGGCAGGTACTTTGTGAGTGGAGGAATCGGGCGACATGGCGGGAGGTTCAGCGATGCAGCCAGACGCGGAGCAGCGAAAGAAGCTGGTCGGTGTCCACGGGCTTGGCGATGTAGTCGCTGGCGCCTGCTTCGAGGCATTTTTCGCGGTCACCTTTCATCGCCTTTGCCGTCAGTGCAAGGATGGGCAGGTTACGAAATTCCGGTTGTCTGCGAATTTCCCGCATGGTTTCGTAGCCGTCCATTTCCGGCATCATGATGTCCATCAGCACCATGGCGAGGTCATCGTTGGCCTGGATGAGCTCGATGGCCTGGCGGCCGTTGGTGGCGCTGAGGATTTCCATTTCCTGGTTTTCCAGGACCGTGGAAAGTGCGAAAATGTTGCGGGCGTCATCGTCAACAATGAGCACTTTGCGTCCGCGCAGGACTTCATTGGTGCTGTGCAGACGCTCCAGCATCTGCCGCTTGCTTTCGGGAAGGTCGGCCACCACGCGGTGCAGGAAGAGCGCCGTTTCATCAAGAAGGCGTTCGGGGGACTGCACGTCCTTGAGCACGATGCTCTTGGCCATGGTACGGAGCCGGCCCTCTTCCGTGGCGGAGAGATCCTTTCCGGTGAAGACAACGACGGGAACATCCCGCAGGCTGGGCTCTTCCTGAATGCGGTCCAGCAGATCAAAGCCTGACATGTCGGGCAGGCGAAGATCGAGGACGCAACAGTCGAAGTGGCGGTCGAGCAGCGTGGTGTAGGCCTCCTCGCCTGTGGCGACCGTCTGAATCTCAATGTCGTCATGGCCGAGGAGTTCGACGATGCTGAGCCGCTCGGTGTCATTGTCTTCGACGACGAGGAGGCGCTTGGTGCGCGGTGCTACGAACGTTTTGATCCTGTCGAAGGCGCTTTCCAGATCTTCCGTGGTGGCTGGCTTCACGAGATAGGAGAAAGCGCCACGAGAGAGGCCGTGGCTGCGCTCTTCCTCCAAGGTGATGATCTGCACGGGGATGTGACGTGTTTCCGGCGAGAGCTTGAGATTGTTCAGCACCGTCCAGCCGAGCATGTCTGGAAGGAAGATATCGAGTGTGATCGCCGTGGGACGGTACTGGCGGGCGAGGGAGAGAGCCTCATGGCCGCGTTTGGCCACCAGGCCTTTGAAGCCCTTGTCGCGGGCGAGACCGAGGAGCACGCGTGCGTAGTGAGGGTCATCTTCGACGATGAGAGCGGCAAGATCACCATCCTCCACATTGGCGCGGTCATCCTCGATATGTTCATCGCGGGCGACAGAAACTGGAAGCGCGATGGATGCCCTGCCATTGTTCCTTCCTTCATTGAGCGGATTGGTCGAGGAGTTGGCGGGACCGAAATAAACAAGCGGCAAATAGAGGGTGAACATGCTGCCCTCGTTAGGAGTGCTGGCGAGCCGGATTTCCCCACCGAGCAGGGACGCCAGCTCTCGCGAGATGGCGAGGCCGAGGCCCGTGCCGCCATATTTGCGCGAGGTGCCGGCATCCGCCTGCTGGAAGGCCTCAAAAATGAGGCGCTGCTTTTCAGGGGCGATGCCGATGCCGGTATCAGTGATCGACATGGCGATGACGGCACCGGCGCGGTTCAAGCTTGGATGATCGGGACTCCAGCCGCTTTCGACCAGTTTCACATTCATACGGACGTGACCGGCGGCGGTGAACTTGAAGGCATTGGACAGGAGATTCTTGATGATCTGCTGCAGGCGCTTGGAGTCGCTGGTGAAAGCGGTGGGCAGATTGGGGTCGAATTCCATGATGAAGGGCAGGTTTTTGCTTTCCGCGATGTGGCGGAAACTGCGGTCCACTGAATCCTTCAGGGATGTGAAGCTGATCTCCTCGGCATCGACGGTGACAGTGCCGGACTCGATCTTGGAGAGATCGAGAATGTCGTTGATGAGGTTGAGAAGGTCAGAGCCGGCGGAGTGGATGTTGCGGGCGAACTCGACTTGCTTGGGATTCAAATTGCCGACGGTGTTTTCGCCGAGCTGCTGACCGAGGATCAGGATTGAATTGAGCGGAGTGCGAAGCTCGTGCGACATGTTGGCGAGGAATTCGGACTTGTACTTCGAAGTCAGAGCCAGCTCTGCAGCCTTTTCTTCCAAAGCACGGCGGGCCTGCTCGATTTCCTTGTTCTTACGCTCCACCTCGGCGTTTTGGTCCGCCAGTTCCTGCGCTTTTTGCTCGAGCTCCTCATTGGTCTGCTGGAGTTCTTTCTGGCCAGACTGCAATTCTGCGGTGAGCTGCTGGCTCTGCTGGAGAAGGCCTTCTGTACGCATCGTTGCCTCAATGGTGTTGAGCACGACGCCGATGGACTGGGTGAGCTGTTCGAGGAAGTTGAGATGTCCGTCAGTAAACGGATGCAGGGCGGCCAGTTCGATGACCGCCTTGGTCTGGCCTTCATACAACACCGGCAGGACGACCACATTGGCGGGCCGGGTGCTGCCGAGCGAGGAATGAATCCGGGTGTAATCGGACGGAACCTCGGTCAGAAGCACGCGTTGTTTTTCCCGTGCGCACTGGCCGACCAGACCATTTCCCAGCAGGATTTGCTCCGGCAGATCCGCCTCATTGGCGTAGCTGGCGAGGCGCTGAAGCAGCGGGGCTTCGTCGTCGCCGGCGGTCATCTGGTAAACCGAGCCCTGTTGGGAATCCACGAGAGGTGCGAGCTCGGAGAGCAGCATGTGGCCGACCGTGTAAAGATCGCGCTGGCCCTGGAGCATACGGGTGAACTTGGCGAGGTTCGTCTTGAGCCAGTCCTGCTCTTTGTTGCGCTCCGTGGTGACACGGAGGTTGTCGATCATGGTGTTGATGTTGTCCTTCAGTTCCGCCACTTCACCGCGTGTCTCCACCTGGATGGAGCGCGTGAGGTCACCTTTCGTCACGGCGGTGGCCACTTCCGCGATGGCGCGCACCTGGGTTGTCAAGTTGGCGGCGAGGAGGTTCACGTTACCGGTCAGGTCTTTCCAGGTGCCTGCCGCACCGGGCACGTTGGCCTGACCGCCGAGGCGTCCTTCCACGCCGACTTCGCGGGCAACGTTGGTCACCTGATCCGCAAAGGTCGCGAGCGTGTCGGTCATGTTGTTGATCGTTTCAGCGAGGGCCGCCACTTCACCCTTCGCCTGCACGGAGAGGCGCTGGCGGAGGTTACCATTGGCCACGGCGGTCACGACTTTCACAATGCCGCGCACCTGGTCGGTGAGATTGGCCGCCATCACGTTCACGGAGTCGGTGAGGTCTTTCCATGTTCCTGCCACGCCCGGCACCTGGGCCTGTCCGCCGAGTTTGCCCTCCGTGCCCACTTCGCGGGCCACGCGGGTCACTTCAGCGGCGAAGGCATTCAGCTGGTCCACCATGGTGTTAATGGTGTTTTTGAGTTCGAGAATTTCCCCCTTCACGTCCACCGTGATCTTGCGAGAAAGGTCACCACGAGCCACGGCGGTGGTCACTTCCGCGATGTTGCGAACCTGGTCAGTTAGATTGGTGCCCATGGCGTTCACGGAGTCGGTCAGATCCTTCCATGTGCCGGCCACACCCGGCACCACGGCCTGCACGCCGAGGCGGCCTTCGGTGCCCACTTCACGCGCCACGCGCGTCACTTCAGAGGCAAACGAACGAAGCTGCTCCACCATGGTGTTGATGGTTTCCTTGAGCTGCAAAATTTCGCCGCGCACGTCCACGGTGATCTTGCGGGAAAGGTCTCCATTGGCCACGGCGATGGTCACTTCCGCGATGTTGCGCACCTGGCCGGTGAGGTTGGAGGCCATCGAGTTGACGTTGTCGGTCAGATCCTTCCACGTTCCGGCCACACCGGACACCTGGGCCTGGCCGCCGAGCTTGCCCTCCGTGCCGACTTCACGCGCCACGCGGCTCACTTCAGAGGCGAAACCGTTGAGCTGGTCCACCATGGTGTTGACGGTGTTTTTCAGCTCCAGAATTTCCCCCTTCACGTCCACCGTGATCTTGCGGGAAAGGTCTCCTTTTGCGATGGCCGTGGCCACGTCGGCGATGTTTCGCACCTGGCCGGTGAGATTGGAGGCCATGGAGTTCACGTTGTCAGTCAGACCCTTCCAAGTGCCTGCGACCCCGGGCACCTGGGCCTGACCGCCGAGCTTGCCCTCCGTGCCCACTTCGCGGGCCACGCGCGTCACCTCAGAGGCAAAGGAGCGCAGCTGTTCCACCATCGTGTTGATGGTTTCCTTCAGTTCGAGAATTTCTCCGCGCACGTCCACCGTGATCTGCTTGGACAAGTCACCGTTGGCGACGGCAATGGTCACTTCCGCGATGTTGCGGACCTGGGAGGTGAGGTTGGAGGCCATGGAATTGACGTTGTCGGTCAAATCCTTCCACGTTCCCGCCACACCGGACACCTGGGCCTGACCGCCGAGTTTGCCCTCCGTGCCCACTTCGCGGGCCACGCGGCTCACTTCGGAGGCGAAGGCATTGAGCTGATCGACGAGCGTGTTAATGGTGTTCTTGAGCTCCAAAATTTCCCCCTGCACGTCCACCGTGATCTTGCGGGACAAGTCGCCTCGCGCCACGGCGGTGGTCACTTCGGCGATGTTGCGCACCTGAGCCGTGAGGCTGTTCGCCATGGAGTTGACGTTATCCGTCAAATCCTTCCACGTTCCGCCCACGTCCGGCACCTGGGCCTGACCGCCGAGCTTGCCTTCCGTACCCACTTCGCGCGCCACGCGTGTCACTTCAGAAGCGAACGAGCGAAGCTGATCCACCATCGTGTTGATGGCCTCCTTGAGCTGAAGAATTTCACCACGCACGTCCACCGTGATCTTTTTTGACAAGTCACCCGCAGCCACCGCGATGGTCACGTCCACGATGTTGCGCACCTGGGCGGTGAGGTTGCCCGCCATCTGGTTCACGGATTCTGTCAGGTCTTTCCACACGCCGGACACGCCTTTCACCTGGGCCTGGCCGCCGAGCTTTCCTTCCGTGCCTACTTCGCGGGCCACACGGGTCACTTCCGAGGTGAACACGGAAAGCTGATCGATCATGCGGTTCACGAGTCTGGCGGAATGGAGGAACTCGCCTTCCAGCGGACGGCCATCGACCTCGACAGCCATTGACTGGCCGAGATCTCCCTTTGCAACCGCGCCAATGGTGCGCGTGACTTCCGTCGTGGGACGAACGAGGTCATCCATCAAAGTGTTAAGGGCCTGAACTTCATCCGCCCAGCCACCGACCATGCCGGTGACGACGATGCGCTGGCGGAGGCGCCCTTCTTTACCCACCACGCGGGACACGCGCGCCGCCTCACGAGCGCGGCCTTCGCTCATGGAGAGCACGTCATTGAAGGCATCGGCGATCTTGCCGCGAACGCCTGTCCAGCCCTCGGGCAACCGAGTCGTGAAATCCCCTTTGCGAAATGCGAGCATGGCGGCCAGCAGCTCCAGCTCCCAGGTCTCCCCGTTTCCTGGTTCACCCTTTTTGGCCGCGTGGCGTTTTCGTGGCGCGGGGGTGGTGGTAGAATCGACAGGAGAGAGAGAGGAAATGGTTCTCATGGTACAGAAACGATCTATGTTACATCGCACCTCGACGACCATAAGGATGTGTCCTGATTGAAGTCTCGGAATATTTTTTTTCCGCGCAAATAGTGGGCCATGTGCGATTTCGTCGTTGACTAAAAAAATCGAACCGTATTGAGTTTGATACATCCGCAAAGGGCTGCGGATGCGAATCCCATTGGCTGCCTGCCTTTCCAAGTGGTGCGGCGAGGGCGATTTCCATTAGCAAGCATCATCTATCCACTTCCGTGCACGAACCGGACATTCCTCCTTCAATTCGCACCTTCATTTCCCGATATGTCCGTTCGGTCGAACAGATGGAGATCATGCTTTTGTTCAGCCGGAATCCAGGCGTCGCCTGGTCGGTGCAGAAAGTTTATGATGCGATCCTGAGCACCCCGAAGTCGGTGCAGAAGTGGCTCGACGAACTGGTCAGGGACGGGCTGCTGGAGAAGCTCTCCGAGCCGGCGGCGAGCTACAGGTGCAGCACCAAGGACAACCTGATCACGCAGATGAACGAGCTGGGTGACCTTTACCGCACCAAGCCTGTCCGAATCATTGAAGCCATCTACCGTCGGGATGACAACGCAGCGCAGAGCTTCGCCGATGCCTTTAAAATCAAAACCACTGATCAATCATCATGATAGGTTCAATCATCTATCTTCTTTGCGCTTTCACCAGCCTTGGCGCAGCGTTGCTCTTATGGCGGGGGTATCGCCGCAGCCGCCAGCGCCTGTTGTACTGGAGCTCGCTGTGTTTTGCCATCCTCGCGGCCTCCAACGGCCTCCTGATCGTGGACTTGGTGATCTTTCCGGATGTGTACATCCTGCCTTGGCGAAACTTCGTCACTCAGGCCGGCCTGCTCGTCCTTTTGTACGGACTCATCTTTGAATCTGACTAGACATGATGTTAAACCAATTCTTCAACGGCGCCGCCACCATCAGTTTGCTGGTCATTGCATGGTTTTTTCTCCGCTTCTGGAAAAGAACCCGAGACCGTTTGTTTCTCTACTTTTCCGCCGCGTTCACCATTCTGATGACCGAGCGCATCGTCCGAGCAGTCATGGTGGTGGACAATGAATGGGCACCTTATGTTTACTTGATGCGGCTCGCCGCGTTTGTCACGATCATCGCCGCCGTGGTGGATAAGAACCGACGGTCATGACGGGGCTGATTGGTGCAGTCGTCAAAGACTTGGTCCAGGACTTGATGACTCAGCCGCGCTGATCTGGAGGAAGGGCGCCGCCGAATGGTTCAAGTTTCGGCGGTTTTGGAATGGGTGATCTGCAGGGTGACGACGAACTCCGCGCCCACGCCGGAGTTTTCTGCGAGGATGACGGTGCCCCCCATGGCTTCGACCAGACGTTTCACAATGGACAAGCCGAGGCCGGTGGATGGTTCATCACCCGTGGGCTGGGCGCTGAGACGCCCGTAGCGGCGGAACATCTTGGTGCGATCTTCGTGGGTGAAGCCCGGGCCGGTGTCACGCACCAGGCACTTGGCCATGCCGGCCATGGGCTGCTGCACGGTGACTTCCACCGAGCCGCCTTCTGAGGAAAACTTGATGGCATTGGAGACGAGGTTTTCCAAAGTTTGCGCCAGGCCTTCAGGATCCGCCTTCACATGGACCGGCTCATTGGGCAGGCTGGTGGTCAAAGTGATTTTCTTAACGCCCGCGGCGGCCTGGTGATTGGAGGCGACTCGTGACGCGACATGACACAAGTCCACGGCAATGCTCTTCAATTGAAGCTGTTCCGCACATTGATTGGCGAGGAACTCCTGCATGAAGGCCAGCATGCGCTCGCTGGCATTGACGATATTGTCCACCAAGGGGGCACAGCGGGACGGGAGTTCTGCGAGACGTGACTGGAGCAGGCTGGCGCTGAGCCGCATGCCGGCGAGGCTGTTTTTCAGGTCATGAGCGAGGATGCCGATGATTTCGTCCTTGTCTTCCACGAGCGCACGTAGCTGGTCTTTGGTGCGCTTGAGCGCGAGCTGGGTGCGCACGCGCGAGACCAGCTCCGCCATGTTGAAAGGCTTGGTGACGTAGTCAACGCCGCCGGCTTCAAGAGCCTGAACGATGACATTTTTATCATCATCGGCAGAGAGGAAAATGACGGGGATGTCCGCCCAACTGGCGTTGGATTTAATCTGACGACAGGCGCTGAGCCCATCCGTCTCCGGCATCATGACATCCAGCAGGATGAGATCGGGCGTACGGGCGAAAAGCTGCTGGTAGGCCTGCACGGCGCTGTTCGCCAGAACGATGTCATAGGACATCACCGTGAGCACATTGCCAATGCCCCGGAGATTCTCTTCCTGGTCGTCAACAATGAGGATCGTTTCGCGGTCAGGATTTGTCATGAAGCATGTGTCTTGTGTCGATCACCTCAGGAAGATGATTGTTCAAATTAAATCCTGTCTATTCCACGAAAGGGGATGTGCGACCACGATGAAAAGCTGCGAAGGAGTTTCATGACATTGTGCCGAGGTTCTAGATGTGGGGATGTGGGAATCCTCATGAGCCGCAGGCGATAAGACAATTTCTCATGCTCTGTGGGGTATGCACGGGAATTCGTCTTTGAGGTGCACTATGGTTGTACTTGTTTGATCAGGCCGCGGTGGCGCGTGGGGGCAGCTGAATCCTGGCGGTGAAGGTCTGCTCGACATCAAGATCGCCGAGGCAGCCGAGATAATCGAGCAGTTCCATGGTGCATGCATTGGTCCACCCAAAGCCGGGTTCGTTGGTTGGATAGCCGAACTTGATCTTGCCTTGCACATCGCTGGTCATGTTTTCGATATCGTACTTTTCAAACAGCTGGCCGGTGCGCCGGAACTCGGAAACGACGAGTGTCACAAAGCGCCGGGCGAGCCGCCGTGCTTCACGACGGTAGCCATAGCGATGCAGGCCCAAGACGGCGAGGTAGTTCAGGGGAGCCCAGCCAAAGGGCTTGTCCCACTGGCAGCCGCTGAGATGCAGGCTGGTGAGCAAGCCGCCGGCCGCCTCAAAGTCGGGGAGGCGCGAGACGATGGAGGCCGCCTGCTCGCGCGTGGCCAGACCGGCCCACATGGGCCAGAAAGTGGTGGCAAAGGGATAGGAGCGGCGGCGGCCTGCGCGGCCGTCGTAGTCGAAGAACATGCCGGCCTCGTCGTCCCAAAAAAGACCGTTCATGATCGCGGCGCGCTGCTTCGAGCGCTCGCGCCAGACATCAAGGGAGTCCGTGGCATCCAGGAACTCGCGGACTTTGGCAATGTCGAGCTCAAGGCGCCAGAGAAGCGTGTTGAGACAGACGGGGAGGATGTCGAGCACATCGAGATTGGCGAAGCCAAAACGGCCGCTGACGTCGAAGCCCGATTCGCGCATGCTTCGGTCTGCATGGTAGGCATGGAGAGTCAGAGCGCCTGTTTCCGGATCCAGGAACGAGCTGGCGTCTTGGACGTACTCGCCTCCTGCTGCGAGGTTCATGCGCAGGCGTTCATAGTGATTGCGGCCAAATTCATCGACCTCCCCCAAGGCGACCTCGGGTGCGGGGCCTTGGGCGAAGTCGTAGTATCGTGAGAGATTGATGCCGGAGACCAGGTGCGGCGGCACGGTCCAGTAATAGTAAAATTTTTCGAGCAGTGGCAACGCGCGGCGAAGCCAGGTGATATCGCCCGTGGCGCGATAGACGGCGAGAACGAGGCGGCCTAGAAACGGAGGGTGTGAGCGGGTGAGATAGTAGGTGCGGTTGGCCGTGAGAACGGTGCCATAATGGGCGACCTGGTAGAGGCATTGATCGGCTATGGCCCGCGCCATGGGCACACGTCCCTGCCGAAGCAGGCCGAGAGCGATGAAGTAGCTGTCCCATCCATACATCTCGTTGAAACGACCACCGGGCACCACATACCTTCCTGGCAGAAACAGCAGGCCATGCTCGTCGATGCGTGCAGGATCCGAAGGGAGCACCTTAAGCCGGAGGGACGTCATTTGTCCCGCGTCCAAAGACTTTTCCAAGATATGCTGCACACGCGGAAGATCTTCGGACGGAGAAATGTAGATCGGGCTGGTATGGGTGCAGTCTTCGCCGAGTTTCACATCACAAACCGCCTCCGACACCTGACGCAGGCCGCGAGAGAGTCCATGCCATTGCGACTGGATATGATGCACAAGCCGGGCGATGTCACCGGTGGAGGGAAATGCTGGTTCTTCCAAGATCACAGATGCCACAGGTTGAAGTTGATACCACCGAGTGCATTTGAGCGGACGATTCGCTCTGTGAACATAACGGTTCACATGAGGATTTAAGATGTGAGTTTCACCAAAAAAACCGCGGAAAAATCCGCATAGCACCATGATTTCCAGCCGCACGTGGACAAAGGAACTGCTGCGCGAACTGATCGAGACCCACCTCGGTGGTGTGAGGTTCATCGTGGTGTCAAACCGAGAGCCTCATATGCATCGCTATGGGGAGGGGGGCGATCTGGAATGCATCGAAACCACGGGAGGGCTGGCCACGGCTTTGCGACCCATTCTTGCGGCGACCAAGGGAACGTGGATCGCCCATGGCGCAGGGAATGCCGACCGTGACACGGCGGACGAAAATGGTCGTCTGGCCGTGCCGCCCCAGAACCCCAGCTACACCCTGCGCCGTGTATGGCTGACGCCGGAACAGGAAGAGGGATATTACTATGGCTTTGCCAACGAAGGGCTGTGGCCTCTGTGCCACATCGCATTCAAGCGTCCTGTTTTCCGAATGGCCAACTGGGAGAGCTATCGGGAGGTCAATCGTCTGTTTGCACAGGCGGTGATTGAAGAGGCAGGAACGAGCCCGGCCATCATCTTCATCCAAGACTATCATTTCTGCCTGCTGCCGCGCATGCTGAAGGAGCTGGGGCATGAAAAACTGGTGGTGGCGCAGTTTTGGCACATCCCTTGGCCAAACCCCGAGATGTTTCGGCCCTGCCCGTGGGCTCAGGAGCTGGTGGAGGGACTGCTGGGCAACGACCTGCTGGGTTTCCACATCCAAAATCATTGCCAGAACTTCTTTGAAACGGTGGACCGATCCTTGGAGGCGATGATTGATCGGGAGGGCTGTCAGATCACCCGCGGGGGGCATGTCACGAGTGTCCGCTCATTTCCGATCAGCATCGACTTTGAAGCGGCAGAGGCGCTGAGCAGCAGCGCTGAAGTAGAAGCCGCCATGGAGAAGTGGCGGCGCCGGCTTCGCCTGGGAGACCGTCTTCTCGGTGTGGGAATTGAACGTCTTGATTACACGAAGGGGATCCCAGAAAGGCTGCGGGCGCTGGACTACTTCATTGAGACGCACCCTGAATGGCGTGGGAGATTTACCTTCGTGCAGATCGCTGCGCCAAGCCGTTCTCATCTGCCGGAATATCAGGCGGTGGAGGACGAGATTGAGGGGCTTGTGGACCATCTGAACTGGCGCTGGGGCCGCGGCGGGTGGCAGCCCGTCGTTTTTCAGAAGCAGCAGCATGGTCCGGTGGACATGACGGCGCTGCACCGGCTGTGCCGGTTTTTCATCGTGAACTCCTTGCATGACGGGATGAACCTGGTGGCCAAGGAGTTTGCGGCGAGCCGCACCGACAATGATGGTGTGCTTATCTTGAGCCGGTTTACAGGCGCCTTTCGCGAGCTGGACACCGCATTGGGAGTGAATCCCTTTGCGATTCATGAAACGGCCAACGCCATCCACCAGGCACTGACGATGGAACCGGAAGAGCGCGGGCACAGGATGAAGGGAATGCGGCAAAAGGTGGCGTACAACAACGTCTATCGCTGGGCAGGCAGCATTCTCTCCCAGCTCCTGAAGCTGGACATTCCTGAAACCTCTCATGGATCATGACGCCGCATTGGAGTGAACAGCGCGGGGCCTTGAAGGCGTGGCTGCTGACGAATCTGCGGGTGCTGATTGGCTGCGATTTCGATGGCACCCTGGCGCCGCTGGTGGATTTTGCCGGTGATGCATGCCTTCCCGCAGCGACAAGAGCGGTGCTGCAGCGGCTGATTTCTCTGAAGGGTGTGACCCTTGCCTTCATCTCCGGCCGCCCTTTGGATGATCTTTTGCTGAGGGTGGGGCTGGCGGGGGCGTTTTACGCCGGCAATCACGGGCTGGAAATAGCTGGGCTGGACGGCAAAGCAATTGTGGCCCCTGGTGCGGTCGATAGCATGCCAATGTTGCGCGCCGTGAAGACAGAGCTTACCCGTCAGATGGCGCAGCTCGCGGGTGTGTGGATCGAGGACAAGGAACTGACGTTCTCCGTTCACTATCGTCTGGCGGATCCTGCCTGCCATGCCGAGATTGAGGAACGCGTGAGACAGGGCGTGGCGGAGGCGGGGTCGTCTCTAGTCGCAAGGTCTGGAAAACTGGTCTGGGAAATCCGTCCCGCGAATGCCTGGGACAAGGGGGCCGCCCTGCGCCTGTTCATGCAGCATTTGCAGCTGCCATCGAGTGCGGCGGCGTTTATCGGGGATGATACGACGGACCGGGATGCATTCCGCGAACTGCCAGACGGATGGACCTTTTATGTGGGCGATGGTGCCGGAACGGATTCGCGGGCGAATCTGCGTGATGTGGAGGACTGCGCTGAACTGCTGGAATGGATCGCGGATGCGAGGGGCGGCAGCCCTGCGCTGCACTGAGAAAGACCAATC
The DNA here is from genome assembly GCA_017301975.1 of Verrucomicrobiota bacterium. Taxonomy (GTDB): domain Bacteria; phylum Verrucomicrobiota; class Verrucomicrobiia; order Verrucomicrobiales; family Verrucomicrobiaceae; genus Prosthecobacter. The sequence continues at coordinate 4,789 of JAFLEI010000029.1, read as the reverse complement.
CAGTTGCGGCGCTCAACCGAATTCTTGAGGTGAGAAATTGAGAAGCTGCTGTGCCGTGGGCAAGGCGGTGCAAGGGGAAACACGAGAGCAATGAACTATCAGGCAAGCATTCACGAATTGCGCACGGGGCGTTTTATGATGCGGTGCAGCGTCGATGCCCGAAGTCCGCTGGAGGCGGAGCAAGTGGCGATCAACAAAGCGGTCCTGATCCTGAAGGGCCGTCCGCATGAACTGGACGTCAGGCATCTGCAACAGCGGTCGCTTCAAGGCCAGGCAGGCGGAGAGAGATGAAGGCGGCTCTTCCTCGGTGAAGACGAAAAAATGCGATCGGAATACAACCGCAGGGCTGACGAAGACCGATAAGGAGCTGGTCAAGCCCGAGGCTCTTTGCATAAAAGAGCGGAGGGGCCAATGATCAGGCGTGCAGTCTCCCAGCTACGGTCCTGTCGCGTTTAGACGCATTGAGACAAATAGAAGATTGCCACTCTGCGAAGCAGGTTTCACACTCCCCGCATGTCAGCCGACAAACCCATCCAGAATGAAGCGACCCAGACTGCGGGGCAGGCGACGTCGTTTCCCATTGTGGGTATTGGAGCGTCAGCCGGAGGACTGGCAGCGTTGAAGGAGCTGCTGCATGCGCTGCCTGTGGACACGGGCATGGGTTTCGTCATCGTACAGCATCTGTCTCCGGACCATGTGAGCAGCCTGACGGAAATTCTGGGACGAACGACGCAGATGTCTGTTTGCGAGGTGAGGGATGAGCCGGAAGTCAAAGCCAATCATGTCTATGTGATCCCACCGGGAAGGGACATGCTGATTGCCGAAGGCCGGCTGCATTTGTTGCAGAAGGAACAACGCGCACCGCACCGAGGCATCGATCAGTTTTTTCAATCGCTGGCGGAGGATGACGGGCGCCTGATCATTGGAGTGGTGCTCTCTGGCAGTGCGACGGACGGCACGCTGGGCATCGAGGAAATCAAGGCCGCCGGGGGCATCGTCTTTGCGCAGGACGAGAGTGCGCAGCACTCCAGCATGCCGCGTAGCGCAGTAGCGACAGGCTGCGTGGATTTCGTGCTCCCACCGGCGGAAATCGCTCAAGAGCTGGCTCGAATCAGCCAACTGCCGCAAATGGCGGCTGAGCAGCCCACGCAGGCGGGGGGACATGCGCGCATAGCGCAGATCGTCCGGCGGGCATTGGGGGTGGACTTCACCTACTACAAGGCGCAGACGCTGCACCGGCGCATCACGCGGCGGATGATGCTGCATAAGATTGACACACTGCGAGAATATGAGGTCTACCTGCGCAGCACACCGGGGGAGATCGAAGCGCTCTACCAGGATGTATTGATCAATGTGACGAGTTTCTTCCGCAATCCCGAGGCATTTGAGGTGCTGGCGGGCACGGTCTTTCCACAGCTGCTGTCCGCACACGAGCGCCACGATCCGCTTCGCATCTGGACGCTGGGCTGCTCCACCGGGGAGGAGGCGTATTCGCTGGCTATGATCTTCACCGAATGCGCGGAGGCAGCGGGAAGCCCTGTGCAGCTGCAGCTTTTCGCTACGGACCTCAATGGCGCGGGGATTGAGAAAGCGCGCAAGGGACGGTACCCTGCAAGCATCGCGCAGGAGGTGTCTCCTGAGCGGCTGCGACGTTTTTTTACCGAGGAGGAAGGAGGCTGGCGAATCTGCAAGGCGATCCGGGAGCGCTGCATCTTTTCGCGGCACAATGCGCTGGCAGACCCGCCGTTTTCGAAGGTGGACTTCATTTCGTGCCGGAATCTGCTCATCTATTTCGAGCCGGTGCTGCAGCAGCAGCTCCTTCCGGTGCTGCATTACGCTCTAAAGCCGGGGGGATTTCTATGGCTGGGCAGCTCCGAAACCGTGGGCACGCATCGGAAGCTTTTCGATGTGGAGGATGTTAGAAATAAAATCTTCAGGCGGCGCCCAGGAGTGGCAGCCATGCGGAGCACCGCGCCCATGGAACATGTGGAAGTGCATGGCCGCAGCCCCCAGCCAGTGGTGAGAGCACGCGAGGTGCCGCATGCAGACCTGTACCGAGATGCGGAGCGCCTGCTGCTGGCGAAATATTCCCCGCCGGGTGTGGTGATCTCAGCCGGGATGGAGATCCTGCAATTTCGAGGAGAGACCGGGGCGTACCTGGCGCCTGCGTCAGGTACGCCGAGCCTGCATCTTCTGAAGATGCTGCGCGAGGGGCTGCTCATCGGGGTACGTTCCGCCATCACGCGTGCAGGTTTGGAAGGGCGGGCTGTGCGGGAGGAAGGCCTTCGACTGAAGGGGGAAGGGGGATTTCGTCAGATCGCCGTGGATGTGATCCCGATCAAAAATTCAATGACCCGCGAAGGCGGTTTTGTGGTGCTGTTTGACGAAGCCGAGCAGGCCGGAGCAGGTGCGCAGCCAGAGCCGCCCCTGCCGACGGCAGGCAGCGTGGAGGAGGAAGTTTTGCGGCTGACGCAAGAGCTGGCGGCGACGCGCGAGTATCTTGAATCCGTCATCGAGCAGCAGGCGGCGGTGAACGAAGAGCTGCAGTCCGCCAATGAAGAGACGCAGTCCGCCAACGAGGAACTGCAGAGTGTGAACGAAGAGCTGGAGACCTCCAAGGAGGAGATCCAGTCCAGCAATGAGGAGCTGGCCACGGTCAACGACGAGCTGAATCACAGAAACCAGGAACTTCAGGCGGCGCGTGATTACGCCGAGGACATTGTCGCGAGTGTCAGGGTGCCGCTTTTGGTGCTTACCAAAGACTTGCGCATCAGGACGGCGAGCCGCGCTTTTTACGAATGCTTTCAAGCCACGCCTTCCACCACGCTGGGGCGGCTTGTTTATGACATTGGCAACCGCCAATGGGACATCCCTGAGCTGCGACGGCTTCTGGAGAACGTGCTGCCGCATGAATCGATCATCGACCACTTTGAGGTGCGCCACACCTTTGAAGAGCTGGGTTCACGCATCATGCGGCTGCGGGCCTGCCGCCTGGCGAACAGCCACAACGAGCCGCTGATTGTGGTTTCCGTGGAGGATATCACCGAAGGGGTGAAAGCGGAGGAGGCGCTGAACCGGATGGCCGCCATCGTGGCCTCTTCAGATGATGCCATTATCAGCAAGGACCTCGACGGCAAACTCACAAGCTGGAACGCAGGGGCGGAACGATTGTTTGGCTACACACCTGCGGAAGCGGTGGGCCAGCCGGTGACCATGATCATTCCGGCAGAGCGGCAGGAAGAGGAGACGAAGATTATCGAGCATGTGCGGCGCGGAGAACCAGTGGAGCATTTCGAGACGCAGCGCCGACACAAGGACGGCAGACTGATCGACGTTTCGCTGTCGATCTCTCCGATCAGAGACAGCGCGGGCCGGATTGTGGGGGCATCGAAGATCGCACGTGACATCACCAGGCGCTGTCAGCTGGAAAACGCCCTGAAGGCGCGTGCTGAGGAGCTGGCAAGAGCGGACCGCAGCAAGGATGAATTTCTGGCGATGCTCGCCCATGAACTGCGCAATCCACTGGCGCCGCTGCGGAATGCGGCGGAGCTATTGCAAGGGGAAGACGCTGGAGCGGAAGAGCGCAAATACGTGCAGGAGATCATCGTCAGGCAGGTCGAGAACATGAGCCGGATGATTGACGACCTGCTGGATGTCTCCCGCATCACACACGGCAAGATCGAGCTGCGGAAGAAGACAGTAGCGCTGGCGGACATATTAACGGGTGCGACCAGCATTGTGCGCTCCAGTTGTGAAATTCATCAGCAGGAACTGAAGGTTTTCCTGCCGAAGGAGCCAGTTTATCTGAACGCGGATGCCACGCGGTTGGAGCAGGTGTTTGGCAATCTGCTGAGCAATGCGTGCAAATACAGTGGTGACGGCTGCCGGATCGTGGTGCGTGCGGAGCGCAGTGCGTGCGCTGAGCCGCCGGAGGTTGTGATCTCGGTCCGTGATGATGGCATCGGTATCGCGCCCGAGCTGATGCCCCACATTTTCGACTTGTTTGTCCAGGCCACGCGGGCGCTGGACCGTGCTCATGGAGGGCTGGGCATCGGTCTCACGCTGGTGCAGCGCATCGTGAAGCTGCACGACGGAACCATTGAGGCAATCAGCGGCGGCCTTGGTCAGGGGACTGAATTCATCGTGCGACTGCCCATCCTGCGAGGCCCTCCGGCCTCTGAGGGACCTCCTGCCGAGATGACGCTGGAAACACCGCGGCGTATCCTGATCGTCGATGATAATGCGGATTCGACGCGCAGCCTTGCCATGCTGCTTCGCAGGCGCGGGCATGAAACACGCAGTGTTTTCAACGGCGAGGCGGCGCTTTCTTCTGCGGCGGAGTTTAAGCCTGAACTGGTGTTGCTTGACATCGGGCTTCCTGGAATGGACGGCTATGAGGTGGCGCGGCGGCTGCGAACGCTGGCCGGGCTGAAAGAGGTCTTTCTGGTCGCGATGAGCGGCTATGGCAGCGCGGAGGATTGTGAGGCGGCTCACAAGGCGGGGGTTGATGAATATCTCGTCAAACCAATCGATCTTGGGGTGCTCTTCAGGTGCATGAGGGATCGGAGGCCGAGAGCGTGAAAGGCTAAACGCGGCAGCGCGGGGGCACCCGCAAATGCCGCGTCGATGTCAGGCGGCTGATGTGCTTCAGCCTTGGTGTCTCTGACTAGGCGGTGTTTGAAAACCCTCATCGGCCGTATTGAAGCCAGTCGATGACGGCAGCAAACTCGATGAGGGAGAGGAAATGTGCGGCGAGTTTGTCTCGCCGGGTGCTGGCGCAAGCCCAACG
>JAFLEI010000028.1 GCA_017301975.1 Verrucomicrobiota bacterium | reverse complement strand
CATCCTGTTGCCAGGATGCCGCCGTGAATTTTCTTGGGAGACTTGGAGTGTCAGAGGGGGCGCTTAGTAGCGACCGCCACCGCCGCCGCCACCACCGTAGCCGCCACGGCCACCGCCGCCGCCGCCACCACCACCGTAGCCGCCACGACCACCGCCGCCGCCGCCGCCTGCCGGACGTTCTTCACGTGGGCGGGCTTCATTGATGGCAAGCTTGCGGCCCATGAATTCCTGGCCGTTTTGCGCGTTGATCGAAGCATTCATGGCTTCTGCGGAGTCCATGGTCACGAAGGCAAAGCCACGCGGACGACCGCTTTCGCGATCCATCGGCAGGAAGACTTCGGTGACACCACCGTATTGTGAAAACAGCTCACGAATGTCTTGTTCTTGAGCGGCGAAGGGCAGGTTGCCCACGTACATCTTGGTATTCATATCGTTGTTGGGTGCAGTCTTCTGCCTCGTGCCAGATCCAGCCCCGATCATCGGTATATGAACACCAACGGATTCAAAATCACCTGATGCACGACTGAGCCTGACCCTTAACAGGTGACTTACGGCGTTTTATCGCCTGAAACCGGCCAAAGGCAAACGAAACTTTTCTACGGCTTCACCCCGACGCGACCATCAGGCGAACCTCCCCATTCCCTCCCCTTCCCTCCGGATTCACCCCCCGTTTACTTCTTCAGCCTGCCTTCCACATAAGTGAGAATGCGCCCCACCATCTCGGCATCCTGCGCTTCCTTGGCCGCTTCAAAAGCTGCCTTCGCCTGCACCAGATCACGCAGCAGCGGCAGGGAGATGATTTCCTGCCCGGCCCCCTGCACGCCTTCATAGCGCTCACGCAATGATTCAAGATCCGTGCTGCCGGGCTCATATTTCTCAAAATCCACCTTCTTCACTTCGCCGTCGAGCTCCTTGAAATGCGAGTCTTGGATCAGCTCATCCAGCTCCGCATTGGCGGCACCCAGCTCACCGCTTTTGATCAGCTTCTCGATTTCTTCGCCGCGATATTTCATCGCCTCCGTAGGCGGCACGCCGATGGCCTCCACCGCAGCCCTGAGCTTGCCCGCCTTCTCCCGCACCTGCGCTTCCAGTCCGCCGACTGCGGCGAGTTTCTGCGGCCCAAGCTGGGTCGCCTTCGCCAGCTGCTCCGGAGTCAGCACATTGCGCATGCCAATCAGCGCCCGCAGCTGCAGTTGTTTGATTGCGGCTTCCGCATCCAGCAGCTTCGTAAGCTGCGCCGCCGCCATCTCAGCGCTCGTATTTGGGTTCTTCAGCAGCTGACCCAGCGCCTTTTGCTGCTCCTTCACCGCCTGCTCCAGGGGTACAGCCTCCGCACGCGCCTCGCTGAGCTGGGTGTTGAGCTTGGTCTGCTGCTCTTCCGTCAGCTCCAGCTTCTCGCGCACAGACGCGATCACATCCGGGTGCAGCAGCCCGCTTTTCAGCCAGTCTTCGACTTGCGCGGCGGGCAGACTGGCGGCGGTGAGCAGCAGACAGCAAATGAGCTTTTTCATGGGAAGTCGAGGTTGAGCGGTTCGGTCAAAAGAAAATCGGAAGGCGCTTCGAATGTCAGGAGGGAAGACTCCTGGCTGGCAAACAGCTCTCCCGGGGGCGAATCGAGCAGCGGCGGCAGCACCTCGCTCAGAGTCGGCTCCTTCCGGGGCGCATCGGTAAAGAAGACCGGCAGCACGATCACGCTGGCCGCCACCAGCCCCGCCAGAGCCCAGCACAGCGCAAACTGCGGCCGCCGCCTTGGTCCCTCCAGCAGTTCCGGCCGCCAGGCAGGCGCCTCCTCCCGATCACACCGGCGCGCATGCGAAAAAACCTCGATCAGGTCATCGTCAGACGGCGGTTTCATGCAAATGCTCCGGTTGCAGCAGCGTGCGCAGGCGCGCTTTGCCGCGTTCGTAATGCTGGCGCACGGAGCCAATGCTCACGCGCATCACCACCGCCGCCTCGTTGAGCGTGAGATCCTGGTAAAACACCAGATGCAGCACCTCCGCCTGCCGTGCAGGCAGTTGCGCCAGGCAGCGCCGCAACTCGGTCGTACACTCGTCCAACTCCATCTTCCGCGCTGGCGAAGGCCTCGGGTCCTCGGCCGCGCCGCTGAGTTGCAGCAGCAGCCTGCCCAGCAGGGATTCGCGATGGCGCAGCCGCCGGAATTCCTCGTGCGCCGTGAAGCGGATCACTCCAAACCACCACGTCTTGAAGCTGGAGCGCCCGTCGTGCTGCGCCCGTTGCTGGGCCAGTTTGAGATACGCGTTTTGCAGCACATCCTCCGCGCGCCCATGCTCCCCGCCACAGCAGTGCAGCGCCCAGCCAAAGGCGTCGGGATGCAAGGCTTCGAGCTGGTCGGCAATGGCGCGTTCCATTCATTTCCCGCTGAGTGATGCGGCACAGCGCGTTGTATGACACCCGCCCGAAAAAAACCAGCGGCTTCGTCAGCTCACTTCAGCAGCACCCCAAGGCCCAGCACCAGCGTCAGGATGGTCATTCCTCCCGCAGCCTTCCAGAGCAGAACCATCTGCTCCGGCGTCAGCACCCCCTGCCCCGGCAGCAGCGCAACGGCAAAGGACATCCCCACCAGCAGCCAGCTGGCTGCAATAAATGACTTCGGCGTCACCGCCTTGGGGCCGGAATTCACCGCCTCCTCCAGGGTCAAGATCGGCACCCCTTCCTCGGCAGAAAGACCCGCCGGCGGCGGCAGCACCACAGGGCGGCCCGTCAAAGACGGCGCCTGCATCGTCGGTTTGCCTGGCACCTCGGCCTTCTTCACCGGATTACCCCCGCCTTCCTCGACTCCCTGCCGGGCCACAATTTTCGGCGCATACTCGGCGTTCTTCGCCAAAATCGAAGTCACCACCGGCTTCGCCAAAGGATGCGTTGTTGTCACGGCCTCGCCACTGCGGATCAGCAGCACCCGGCCTCCCAGGCTCAGACTCACAGGCAGTTCCAGTTCAGCCTCGCTTTCCCCCGCACGTCCCACCCAGCCCACCATGGCGGATTCGTCCAGCACCTGCACCAAGACCCTGCCCCCTGCCACCGCCCACAGGGCCAGCAGCACCTCCGGGCAGCCCGCATCTGGGATGACCACCTCGCAGGCATCACTCGCGCCCATCAGCAGCGGTCGGTCAGGTGGCAGCACCAGCCGGGTATCCCCCTTGCTCAAGCCTTGCAAAATCAATTCGTGCCCCGTCTTGCCAGGATCCGGTCGGAACGGCCGGTGCAGTTCCACTTCGGCCCCCGCCACCGCAAACTTCCAGGGCAGCGGCTGCGCATACGGCACGCTGCCATTGGCAGGATGCACCACCACGAGCTGACACTCGTTCACAAACTGCGCCTTCATCTCCACCTCCTGCGCCGCCTCACTCGCAAGTCGAATGCTGCATTCGGCCCCACGCCCCACGCTGATCGTCTCCCCGTCCTGCACCAGCAGAAAACGGCGGCGGCCATTCAGTTCGTAAGCAACAGGGATCTTCATGCTGGAGGTGTTTACGCTGCAACCACACTCAAGTCGAACACTCGATCATCCCTTGCTCAGGCTACAATCGAACAACTGCCGCACCGCCTTCTCCCGGTACGCAAAAATTCGCTCCAGTTGCGGCCGCACGATCAACCCATGCGCCAGGTCCCCCAGCGGGGCAAACGGCAGCACATACGTCGCCTTGTCCTCCATCTCGATCCGGCCATCGCCCAGATCGTGAAACTCATGCTCATGATGCCACACCGCATACGGGCCCACACGCTGCTCGTCGATGAACCGCACCCCGGGTTCCACCAGCGTGATTTCCGACAGCCACGTCATCGGCAGTCCCAGCAGCGGCCTCACCCGGTAGGCGATCATCATCCCCTCCCGCATGCTTGGCGGCAGATCAGGCGAGATGATTTCAAACCCCAGTTCCGGCGGCGTGATCTTCGCCAGATTCCTCGGGTTCGAGAAAAAATCCCACGCCTCCTGCCGCGTGGCCCGGATGATCTGCTTCGTGTGCAAAGTGTGAACGGCCATGATCAGTTTGGGAAATCCGTGTTCACCGCCACCTCTCCCCACTGCTCCACCTCACGTGTCAGCGCCGCGGCCTTGTCCCTCATCTTCTTCACCACATACTTGCCCAGCGGCAGCCGCAGCGGTGCCTGGCCATCCAGCACCATCTTCACGATGGCCTCCGCCGCACGCACCGGGTCTCCCGGCTGCTTGCCGTTCACCGTTTCCAGAAACGTGGCAAACTTCCGCGCACTCCCCGCATAGTCACCGATCTCTCCCGCTGCCTTTTCCAAACCCCGTGCGATGAAGTCCGTCCGAAACGGCCCCGGCTGCACCAGCGTGACCTGAATGCCCAGCGGTGCCAGTTCCAGACGAAGGCTCTCGCTCATCATCTCCAGCGCCGCCTTGGCTCCGCCGTAGATGCCAAAGCCCGGGTAATTCGAAATCGCCGCCGCCGCGCTGATGTTCACGATGTGCCCGCTCTTCTGCGCCCGCAGCATCGGCAGTGCCGCACGGATCACATTCAGCGGCCCAAAAAAATTCGTCTCCACGCTGCGGCGGATCTGCTCGTCGCTGCACTCCTCCACCGCGCCGATCAGCCCATACCCCGCATTGTTCACGATGACATCCAGCGCTCCTGCCGCCGCCATCACTTCGCGCACATTCTCCGCATCCGTGATGTCCAGCGCCATCACCTCACAGCTTCCCGCACGCTCCAGATCCGCGATGCTCCGCACATCCCGCGCCGTGGCGATCACCCGTTGCCCTGCGGCCAGCGCCGCCTCCGTTATTGCACGGCCAAAGCCGCTCGAACATCCTGTGATCAGCCAGTTTTTTTGCATCATGTGGGATTCAGTTTCCAAAGCGTGAAGTTCAGGGTCATTGCAAACGTGACCCACGCCAGATACGGCACAAACAGCCATCCGGCTGCCGCATTCACCTTCCGGAAACTCAGCAGCGTCGCCAGAATCGCGATCCACAGCGCCGCGATCACGATCAAAGCAGGCACCAGGGCATGCGCGCCAAAGAAGATGGGCGTCCACGCCGCATTCAGCGCCAGTTGCACAAAGTACAGCGTCAGCGGTCGTGTAAACCCCACACGCTTCCACACCAGCCACGCCGCCACCGACATCAGCAGGTAAAGCAGCGTCCACACCGGCCCAAACAGCCATGACGGAGGATTCCAGGAAGGCTTCTGCAGCGCCGCATACCAGGCGCCGGGCATCTCAATAAAGGCGCTGACTGCCGGAGCCGCAAAGGTGATGAGGATGAACCCGATCAGCGCAATGCCGAAGTTTGGTTTGGAGGAGGACGCGCTCATGGTGCCCTCAATTACGCCTCTCATGCCCCCTTTGCGTGCCTTTACACGAACCGCCTCCGCACAAAAATCTCAGGATTCTCCATAGCAGATGCATGCACCTTGCATGTTCCGCCACGTTGGTTTCCACATGCCCCGTCTCATGCCGAAACATCTGCTGCTCCTCCTTGCCCTCTCCCTTTCCGCCCATGCGGACCCGGTGAGCTTCAGCCGCGAGGTGATGCCGCTGCTTTCGGACAACTGCCTCTCCTGCCACGGCCAGGACGCCGGCCATCGCAAAGCCGACCTCCGACTCGACACTCCAGAAGGCGCACGCGAAGTGCTCAAATCCGGCGATTTCATGGCTCGCATCGTCACCACCGATCCCGAGGAGATCATGCCCCCGCCGAAGTCGCACAAGCCCGCGCTTAAGCCCGAGCAGGTTGCTCTCCTGAAGCGCTGGATCGCGGAAGGAGCGAAGTGGGGAAAACACTGGTCGCTCGAAAAACCCGTGAAAGCCAAAGTCGAAGGCCACCCCGTGGACTTCTTCGTCAAAGCCCGCCTCGCGAAAGAAGGGCTTTCCCTTTCCCCCACAGCCCCCCCTCACACCTTCTTCCGCCGCATTTCCTTCGACCTCACCGGCCTCCCACCCGCTCCTGGCGTCATTGAAGCAGCCAATAACGTCGATGGCCTGGTCTCCCTTCTCTTCATGTCGCACCACTTCGGCGAACGCATGGCAATGTGGTGGCTCGATGCCGCACGCTACGCCGACACCGACGGCTTCCAGTCCGACGCCTCCCGCACCAACTGGCCCTGGCGCGACTACGTCGTGGAGTCTTTCAACGCCAACAAACCCTTCGATCAGTTCACACTTGAGCAGTTCGCCGGCGACCTCCTCCCCAATGCCACGCCCGAGCAAAAACTCGCCACCTGCTTCCACCGCAACCACATGACCAACGGCGAAGGCGGCCGCGACAAGGAGGAGTCCCGCATCGACTACGTCATCGACCGCGTGAACACCATGGGCACCGTCTGGCTCGGCCTCACCCTCGGCTGCACCCAGTGCCACTCGCACAAGTTCGATCCCATTTCCCAGCACGACTACTACAGCCTCCACGCCTTCTTCAACAGCATCGACGAAGACGGTGCTGCCGGAACAGGTGCAAAGCCCTATCTGAGCTACCAGTCGCCTCACGCCAAGCGCGCTGTGGATGAAGCCCAAACCCTCGTCGATGCCCGCAAGCCCGTGGAAGCCAAAGCGAAAGCCGACGCCGCCAAACCCTTCGAGCAGTGGCTCGCAGAGCGTCAGACCGCCGTGAAAGACGGCTTCCAGGCCTGGCACATCCTCCACGGCACCGTCGAATCCCAGGAGGGTTCCAAACTCGCTCAGTCCAAAGACGGCACCATCACCGCCAGCGGTCCCAATCCCAAGCAGGACGATTACCGCCTCATCTCAGCCCTCAATCTTCCCCGCCTCACCGGCCTGAAACTCGAAGTGCTCCCGCAAAACGGCGCGCTCTCACGCGGCAAGGACGGCGAATTCATCCTCACCGACATCAAGGTCCAGGTGCGCCGCAAAGGCAGCTCCCAGATCCGCGACATCCTCGTCAAATCCGCCGTCGCCGATACCAAAGTCGAAGGCAAGGCCCGCGAGTATGGCGATGTGAAAGGCACTCTGGATGACGACCCCCGCAACGGCTGGACCACCAAAGGTTTCCCCAAAGACCAACCTCACACCGCACTCTACGGCCTCGCCGAGCCTCTCATCCTTGAAAGCGATGAAGAGCTCATTTTCGAACTTCGCCACCGCTCCACCAACGGCGACGCCAACATCGCCAGCTTCCGCGTTTCCGCCACCGATCAGCCCGGCCCCGCAGTGCGCGAACTCGGCCCCACACCCCTCGAACAACTCGCAAGCGGCCACCCCGACCGCCACCGCCTGCTGGATCAATTCCTGGAAGATCACGCCCCCTACCAGCTCGCCAAGGCCTCCCTCGACCTCGCCAATGCCCAGCTCAAAGAAGTCCAGGCCGCCGCAGGCAAACTCAACGTCATGGTCTTAGCCGAACGCAAAGAACCACGCGACACCCACGTCCTCGTGCGCGGCGTCTGGGACAAAAAAGGCGATGTCGTCCAGCGCGATGTTCCCGCCGCCATCGCCCCCTGGCCCGCAGGCACGGCGCGCGACCGCATCGGCCTCGCCAAGTGGATCACCTCCAAAGAAAATCCCCTCACCGCCCGCGTCTTCGTCAATCAAATCTGGCAGATGCTCTTCGGCGCCGGGCTCGTGCGCACCCCCGATGATTTCGGCCTGCAAGGCCAGCGCCCCACCCACCCCGAACTGCTCGACTGGCTCGCCGTCGATTTCATGGAGAACGGCTGGGACGTGAAGAAACTCATTAAGCTCATCGTCACCAGCGAGACCTACCAGCAGTCCTCCGACCACACCTCTCCTTCCGATCCTCAAAACCTCCTCCTCTCCCGCGGCCCCCGCTTCCGCCTCCCCGCCTGGATGATCCGCGATGCCGCGCTCGCTTCCTCCGGCCTGCTCAATCCCGCCCTCGGTGGCCCGCCTGTGCGGCCCCACCAGCCCGACGGCGTGTGGGAGGAGATCTTCATGGGCCGCTTCACCTATGAGCCCAGCCAGGGCGCCGCCCAGCACCGCCGCACCCTGTATGCCTTCTGGCGTCGCAGCATCGCCCCCACCTTCCTCTTCGACAGCGCCCAGCGCCGCGTCTGCGAAGTCGCCATGACGCGCACCAACACCCCGCTGCAAGCCCTCACCCTCCTCAATGACGAGACCATGATGGAAGCCTCCCGCGCCCTCGCCAAGCGCATGCTTGGCTCACCGTCCTCAAACCGTCTCCAGCTCCTCTACCAGTCCGTCCTCAGTCGTGAGGCCACCCCCAAAGAGCTCTCCGTCCTCCAGCGCGAACTCGACCGCGCTCTCGCCCACTACCGCGCCCATCCCGAAGACGCCCGCAAGCTGCAAACCACGCCCGAACTCGCCGCCCACACACTGGTCGCCAGCATGGTCCTCAACCTCGACGAAGCCATCACCCATGAGTGAATCCTCCCTCAACACCACCCGGCGCTACTTCCTCGGTCAATGCACCGGCGTCTCCGTCGGTGCCATGGCCCTCCATTCATTGGCCGGGCAGGAAGTCACCGGCCTGCCCTCGCTGCCGCATTTCGCACCCAAGGCCAAACGCGTCATCTTCCTCACCCATTCAGGCGGCCCCTCACAGCTTGAACTCTATGACCACAAGCCCGGCCTGATGCCTTGGGCGGGCAAAGAGCTGCCGGAATCCGTGCGCCGGGGCCAGCGCCTCACCACGATGACTTCGGGTCAGAAGCAGCTCATCCTGCCCGGCCTCACCAAGTTCTCCCGCTGCGGCCAGAGCGGCGCCACCATCAGCGAATGGCTGCCGCACCTTCAAGGCGTGGCCGATGACCTCTGCTTCATCAAGTCGATGACGACGGATCAGATCAATCACGCACCCGCGATGACGCAGTTCCTCACCGGCCACCAGCTCCCTGGTCGCCCCAGTTTGGGCTCCTGGGTCAGCTACGGCCTCGGCAGCCTGAACCGCAATCTTCCCGACTACCTCGTCCTCATCTCCAAGATGCAGCGCCCCAGCGACCAGCCCCTCTACGACCACTACTGGGGCAGCGGCTTCCTGCCTTCCCGCTACCAAGGCGTGAAGCTTCGCAACTCCAAGGACCCCGTCCTCTACCTCACCGATCCCGCAGGCCTCCCACGCCACCTGCGCCGTGGCATGCTCGACGGTCTCGCGGAGCTGAACCAGATGCGCTTCGAGCAAACGCAGGACCCCGAGATCAACACCCGCATCCGCCAATACGAAATGGCCTACCGCATGCAGTCCAGCGTGCCCGAGCTGACCGATCTCAGCGACGAACCCGATCACGTCTTCGAAATGTACGGCCCCGATTCCCGCCGTGCCGGCAGCTACGCCGCCAACTGCATTCTCGCCCGCCGCCTCGCCGAGCGCGGCGTCCGCTTCATCCAGCTCTTCCATCCCGACTGGGATCACCACAGCCGTCTGCCAAGCTGGTGCACCGCCCGCTGCCGCGATACCGACCAGCCCAGCGCCGCTCTGATCAAAGACCTCAAACAGCGCGGCCTGCTCGATGACACCCTCGTTCTCTGGGGCGGCGAATTCGGCCGCGGCGTCGCCGGTCAGGGCAAATGGGACAGTCCCGAAGCCGGACGCGATCACCATCCGCGCTGCTTCACCATGTGGATGGCCGGCGGCGGCATCAAGCCCGGCATCACCTACGGTGCCACCGACGACTTCAGCTACAACGTCGCCGAAAACCCCGTCCACGTCCGCGATCTCCACGCCACCGTCATGCACCAGCTCGGCATCGACCACGAACGCTTCACCTTCCGCTCCCAGGGCCTCGACTTCCGCCTCACCGGCGTAGAGCCCGCCCACGTCGTGAAGAACATCCTAGCCTGAGTAGTGATGTAAAACGCAGTGGCGGTTTGAAGCTCCTGACCACAACCTTCGGACGCTACGTGCTCCCCTCACCCATCCTCTCCCCGAAGCGGCATAGCGTCAAACTCACTCTCGACGGGGAGAGGGGAATCGCGTTTTGATTTCGACACAGCTTAATGCGCCCCAGCACGAATCTCCTCTCCCCGCCCCAGGAGTGATTGCTCTTAGCATTCTTCGGGGAGAGGTCGGGTGAGGGGCCGATATTTCACGCACTATACCTCGGATCGCCCTCGATTCTTCAACTCCGCACTCACCCCACCGCACCTCTCCCTCACCCTTCTCGCCTGCTCCTGAATCTCACCTCTCTGTTCCGCGCTCAGTCGCCCCAGATTCTTGAGCTGCATCGACATCCTCTGATTCCCCCGCAGCCTCGCCTCATGCTGCAGCAGATAGTCCCAGTACAAAGTCGTAAAAGGGCACGCCTTCGCCCCCGTCGCCTGCGCCGGATCATACTTGCACCCCTTGCAGTAGTTGCTCATCCGCTGGATGTACTTCCCGCTCGCCACATACGGCTTGCTGGCCATCAGGCCGCCATCGCCATACTGGCTCATGCCCAGCGTGTTCGGCAGTTCCACCCACTCTACCGCATCCACATACACCGCCAGATACCACTCGTGCACCTGATGCGGATCCACCCCATACAGCAGCGCAAACAAACCCGTCACCATCAGCCGCTGAATGTGGTGCGCGTAGCCGTAGCGCAGCGTCTGTGAAAGAGCATCCCGCAGGCAGTTCATGTCCGTCTCCCCCGTCCAGTAAAAACCCGGCAGCGCCTCGTGCGCCTGCATTTCATTCAGCCGCACATAGTCCGGCATCTTCAGCCAGTAGATGCCCCGCACATACTCCCGCCAGCCCAGGATCTGCCGGATGAATCCCTCCACCGCCGCCAGCGGTGCCTTGCCTTCACGCCACGCCTTCTCCGCCGCCGCGATCACCACCCTCGGGTCCAGCAGCTTCAGATTCATTGCCGCGCTCAGCCGTGAATGATACAGCCATGGCTCATTCATCCACATCGCATCCTGATACTGCCCAAACTGCGCCAGCCGATGCGAGATGAAATCCTCCAGCGCCTCCACACTCTGCGCCGCCGTCACCGGCCAGTCGAAATCCTTCAGCGTCCCGGGGTGCTTCGCAAATCGCTCCTCCACCAGCGCAATGACCTCCCGCGTGATCTCATTCGGCACGAACCTCCTCGGCGGCACCCGCAGCAAATCCGGCCCCTCCTTGCCAAAAGCTCCGCGATTCTCCTGATCAAAATTCCACTGCCCTCCCGCCGGCCCACCGTTCTCCATCAGCACACCTCTGCGCTGGCGCATCTCACGGTAAAAGAACTCCATCCGCAGCTGCTTCCGCCCCCTGGCATGCTCCGCAAACTCCGCCGTTGTGCAAAGAAAGTGGCGATCCTCCCGCACCTCCAGCGGCACCCCCAGCTCCACTCCCGCAGCTTCCAAATCACACTGCACGCTCCACTCCCCCGCCTGCACCATCACGAGAGCAGAAGGCCGCAGTTCCAGCACGCTGGCTCTCAGCGCTTCCACAAAACTCCCATACGCTCCCATCTCATGATAAGCCACACGCCACCCCTTCTCCCGCAGCGCCTCGCGGAAATGCCGCATGGCCGCGAGAAAGACCGCGATGCGCGCCTTCACGCTCCACACCTTGGTGGACTCCGCCGCCACCTCCGCCATCCACACCACATCCCGCCGCGGATCAAAGCCGTCAAAAGCGGCGGAGTGAAGATCAAGCTGGTCTCCCAGCACTAGCACAAATCGGGGTCGGGATGGCATGGCGCATGCGCATTACGCACCCTGCGGTGCTCTGGCCGCACCATCATGTCTGGCCTTCGTATTTGCCCCCGCACTGATGCGCTTCATAGGAAGCCTCACCCGCCATGCCCCTGATCCGCTACCTGCAAAACCTCTCCACCGGCCGCACCATCCTCTGGTGCTACTTCATCTGGTGGGCGCTCAGCATTGTGAACCACTTCGACAGCACCCCCCGCATCTGGCTCACCTCCGTCGGACTCAGTGGCATCATCGGTGCCGGGCTGCTCATCAGCACCCAGACCCAGGCCTCCGGCCGCTGGGTCTGGCCGGACCGCTGGGTCACCTTTCGCCTCTTTCTCATGCCCTTCTGCGTCTCCAGTTTCTCCGCACTGGTGAAAAGCGCCGGCTACCTGCTCATCTTCCCGCCTACCCTGCGCGAGAACGCCACCGGCGCGGGCCTCATCGCCCTCTTTCTGCTCGTGGTCTGGGGAGTGAAGCAAGCCGCTCACGCCGCCATCGGCACCCCGTAGGGCAGGATGTCGGGTATCGGCGAGAACTCCCGAATCTTCGTCCACAGCGAGGAATAGTCCTTGTTCACATCCCCTGACAGGCAGTCGGTGATCTCGTCACCGGCGTCCGGATACTTCATCACCACATCCTTGAAGGAAAAGTTCGGGTTGTAGAAGGCATACACCAGCTTGCGCATGTTATCGATTCCCTGGCGCATGAACTCCGCGTATTCGGTAAAGCGCTCCGGCGAAAGATCTCCCGCCACCAGCGCCTCATGCACCGCATCTCCTGCCAGCACGCCGCTCTTCAGCGCCAGCATCACCCCGCTGCTGAAGACCGGATCCAGAAACGCAAACGCATCTCCCACCAGCAGCAGGCCCGGCGATGCGCCATACTTCGAGTGGCGTGAATACTCGCTCGTGATCCAGTATTCACCCGTGCAAACCCCCGTCGAAAGATGGTCCTTGATCCATTGGTTCTCGCCAATCTCACGCTCAAACATCGCCTTCGGATCCTTCACGCCATCTCGGCTCAGATACTTGCCTTCGGCCACGACCCCCACGCTCACCATGTCATTGTGCATGGGAATGTGCCAGAACCAGCCCTTGTCCGGCACAAAGGCGATCGTCGTCGCTCCTTCGTCCAGGCCCGCCTCACGCTTAGAGCCCTTGTAGTAGGTCCACACCGCCACCTTGTTGAGATAAGGATCTCCCACGCGCCAGCCCTCGCGCACCGAGGCAAACGCCTCCTTGCCAGAGGCGTCGATCACCAGCTTGGCCAGCAGGTGCTCCTTGCTGCCGTCCTTGTTCTGCACCGCCACGCCGATCACCCGCCCGCTGTCATCCTTGAGCAGCTGCGTCACCGTCGTCTCCTCGCGCACCGTCGCCCCCTTGCCGCGGGCATGCTCCATCAGCATCTGGTCAAACTCAGAGCGCATCACCTGCCACGTCTGCGCCACCGTCTCGCGGTCATAGCGATTGTAAAAGTAGAAGGGCTGCGAGCGCCGTCCATCCGGCTGCACAAAGCTCACGCTGAACTTCTTCATGAAGTGCGACTTCTTCATCGTCGGGATCAGCCCCAGCCGCTCCAGCGGGCCAAAAGTGAAAGGAATCAATGACTCCCCCACATGATAACGCGGGAACTTCTCGCGCTCGAGCACCAGCACTTGGTGGCCGTATTCCGCGAGTATGGCCGCCGTGCTGGTTCCGGCCGGACCGCCGCCGATGATAATGACTTCGTGGGTGCTGTTCATATGGATGAGAACGTGGATACGCACGCAAGCTGTCCTTTGATACGCATGCTCACAATACCATTTCAGCATCGCTTCCATGCCGATTTGCGATAAATGCCCCGGAAAACAAAAACTTCTCTTTCCTGGCCCCGTTTGATACAAACCAGCCATGAACACGCCACACACTCCCTTACTCAACCGCCGCGGCTTCCTCTCCCGCAGCGCGCAGGTTGCCACCGCAGGCCTGCTCGGCTCCGCCTACGGCGCCATCTCCCCCGCCACCTCCGAAACCCTCGTCCAGCAGCTCTACGGCAGCATGGACGAGGCCCAGCGCAAAACCCTCTGCTTCGCCTGGAGCGATCCCCGCCGCCTCAAAGTGGACAACAACTGGCACATCACCCCCCAGAAAATCCGCGACGTCCTCAAGCCCGACCAGCAGGACCTCGTCCGCGAGATCTTCGACAAGCTCCACAGCGACGAGTACAAATCCGAAGTCTGGCGCCAGTTTGATCAGGACAATAAAGGCGACGGCGGCTTCGGCAGCGCCTCCATCGCCCTCTTCGGCCAGCCCGGCACCAGTCAATTCGAGTTCGTCCTCACCGGCCGCCACTGCACCCGCCGCTGCGATGGCGACAGCGAAAAAGGCGCTGCCTTCGGCGGCCCCATCTTCTACGGCCACGCCGCCCAGGGCTTCAATGAAAAGCCCGACCACCCCGGCAACGCCTACTGGTACCAAGCCAAGCGCGCCAACGAGGTCTTCCAAGCCCTGGACGGCAAGCAGCGCGAACTTGCCCTCCTCGGCGAATCCCGCGACGAAGACGGCAACGACACCGTCAAGCTCACCGGCAAAACCAAAGGCCTCGAAGGCATCTCCCTCACCGAACTCAGCGCCGACCAGAAAGACCTCGTCAAAAAAGTCATCGCCGATCTGTTGAAACCCTTCCGCCAGTCCGAGCGCGAAGAATCCATGAAGTACATCGAAGCCGGCGGCTACGACAATCTCCACATGGCCTTCTTCAAAAACCAGGACGTCGGCAAAGACGGCATCTGGGACGTCTGGCAGATCGAAGGCCCCAACATGGTCTGGTTCTTCCGCGGCGATCCCCACGTCCACTGCTGGGCGCACATCCGCGCCCCGCAGGCGGCGTAACCAAAAGTACTCATGAGCTTTAGCTCATTCCGGACCATGGTCTGCCGCCGCTGCACCCGTGCCCGTGCCCGTGCCCGCTTGCCTCCGGCGGCGTGATTACATTTTCCCGCTCTGTGTCGCCCGGGGAACTTCAACGCCATCTCATTGCTGGCACTAGCGATCTCTGACAGCCTCGAAGGCCAACGGCCTTCCGTCATGAAGCCCAGGGGTGCCGAGCCTTGGCGAGCGCTCCCCTGGGTCGGCCTAAAATCACCTTCCTTCCCAAGATCGAACCCTGAAGGGGTTCCGTCCATCGCCGCCGCACTTAGACGATGCTCAATTCGCCACTGCTGCCTTCGTCGGCAGGCCTTGTTCGCTCATCATCTTTTCGACCTCAGCTCGAAATCGAAGCCAGACTGACTGCAGAGTGTCACGTCTCCAAACATAGACACAAAACGGCACATGCGATGACTCCAAGTCCAAAGCCAGGGCGGCTGTAATATACGTGCCGCCCTCGCCATCCGAACATCGCACGTCTCGAATGTGAAATTGCTCCATAGCAGAAGTGGGAATGATGAGTCGATGCCCAGGGATCGACAGGCAGGCTTTCTCCCGATCATAAACCAAAATCGGTCCCTCCTTCCGAAACCAGAATGCTATCCCTGTGGCCACCACGATGAGCACACCCGCCAGGCCGATGAATAGTCCGGCAAAGGGTTGAGGAAGATCATAATGGTCAAACACCAGCCAAATCGCTGCCGGCGTGAGGCCAAATAGTACCAGCGGCGTCCACCACCTGCCTTTTTGAAACATTTCGACTCGTTGCTCGAACACTCGAACATCAGGACAGCGTGCCATCCAGATTTTGGGTCGGTTCAAACTGTCGATGGGGCGAATCATTCGTATTCATTACCTGTCCTAACTTATCTGTCACCCTTCACCTCACCCAGCAGCCTCAGCGCCACCTCCACCAGCTTCTCACCGCTGCCCACCTCATTCCGCGCGCTCACCACTTCATAATTGCCCTGCGGATACGCCTCTCGGTTCGGCACATACCCAATGCTTCCATTCGCCAGCTCCGCGATGATCGTGGTCTTGAACGGCGAGGCCTTTTTCAGCGCCAGCCCCAGCTCCACAAAGATCTCTCCCGGCAGCGCCACAATCGCGAGCTCGTCACTCAGTGCGATCACCTGCACCTCCGCCAGCAGCGGCACGTTCTGCTTCTCCACCGTCTCCAAAATGCACACGGTCTCCGCCATCGGCACCGTGCCAAAGCTCTTCGTCATCATGTTCAACGCCATGTCCTTCGCCTTGGCGATCTGCTCGGGCGTGAAGCTGCGCCTCTGCAGCGTCACCTGCTCTGAACGTACACGCGGCGCGAAGGTGCTGACAGCCTTCAGGCTCGCCCACGCAGCATCCGTCGCATCCGCCAGCGCGGTGCCCAGCTCCAAAGTGCTTCGGCGCTTTCCGTTGATGTAGTCCCCATGGTTGATGTTGCCGCAGCAGCCATTCGCAAACACCGAAATCATGCCAGGTCCATGCCGCTCACTAACAAGCTTCGTAAACACTCCAGGGTAATCCGCCGAGATCTTCGTACCTGCGCCCACCGAGGTGGGATGCATGGCGAAGTTCAGCAGCGCACCCAGCGGCGCCGCATCCGCACCCGCGCCATGAAACGCCACCACACCCACTTCAGGATCCACCGGCCCCGCCGGCTTTTCCGTCGCCGGATCAATCTTCTTCGGCTGCCAAATTGCCTCCTTCACGCCCTCCCGCAACACGCGACGATTGAAGCTGATCCCCTCGGCCTTTCCCACCGCCACCGAAGCCTTCGCGGGCGTGAGCTTCGCCTTCGCCTCTTTCACCGACTGCGCAATCAATCCCGGCAACGAGTTGATGTAGGCCACCCCCGGTGGCGAGTTCACCTTCGTGATGTCATCCATCAGCGATCCACGTGGCTGCTGCGGCCCTGAATGCGTGTGCGTGCCGGAGATCATCACATGATCACCCTCGATCCCGCACTGTTCCTGAATCGCCTTCCTCGCCGCCGCCACCAGCGGCCTCACCGTGCCCGAGAGATCCAGCACCACGATGGCCGCATGCGTGCCGTCTTTTTCAAACACCAGCGTCTTCGCATACAGCGGATCCAGCACACCCTCCGAGCCCCGAAACTTGTAGAACCCACCCAGCGGCGTCCCATCCTTCGGCGTGATCTCCACCCTCGCGGCCCCCACACGAAAATCACCTGCTTGGGCTTGGACAATGAGAAAGAGACCGAAAAAGAGGCGCGGGATCATGCAAGCCATACGCAGTGCGTGAAAGACTCCCTTCATCGCGCCGATCTGTTTTCATGTCTGTTCTCGATCGCTTCAATCTCACCGGCCGCCGCGCCCTCATCACCGGCGGCTCCCGCGGCCTCGGCCTGGAAATGGCACGCGCCCTCGGCGAAGCCGGAGCCGAGATCATCATCGCCGGTTCAAATGCAGCGCAACTGCACACCGCCTGCGAGGAGCTTTGCAGCGAGGATTTGCACGTCACTTCGATCCAGGCCGACCTCTCCAAACCCGAGGAAGCAGAGCGCCTCTGCGACATCCTCCTCCGCGATCACCCACCCATCGACATCCTCATCAACAACGTCGGCGGCCGCCGCATCAACACCCCCACCGAAGATCTCCCGCTCGAAGACTGGCAGCGCATCCTCGATCTCAATCTCACCCAGGCCTTCATCCTCACCAAGCGCATCGGCGGCGCGATGATCCCCCGCAAGTGGGGCCGCATCATCAACATCGCCTCCATCAACGCCCTCTGGCCCGGCAAAGCCATGCGCGGCCGCAGTTACGAGACCTCCAAAGGCGCGCTCACCATGTTCACCAAAGCCGTCGCCGCAGATTGGGCAACCCACGGCATCACCGTCAACGCCATCGCCCCCGGCCCCTTCATGACCGATGCCAACAAACGCTGGATCGGCGAGCGCCCCGAGTTCGAAGGCGAAGTCGCTACCAGCATCCCCATGGGCCGCTGGGGCAGCCCCGAAGAGATCGGCCCGCTGGCGCTCTACCTCGCCAGCGATGCCAGCAGCTACATGACCGGCAGCCTCCTAGTCATCGATGGCGGCAAGCTGCTTTGGTGATTTTTTGTAGCTCGGAGCCGTCAGACAGCCGCAGGCAATTCCGATACCGAGTTCACTCCGCCACAAACCAAACCCCGCACGACCTTAAGCTTCCTCATGCCTGACACCCACCCACTCCGCGGCGTCCTCCCCGTCTTCCAAACCCCCTGGGACGACGACGAAACCCTCGACCTCGAAACGCTCGAACGCGAAATCTCCTGGCTCTACGACTGCGGCGCCCACGGCATCGTCATGGCCATGGTCTCCGAAACCCTGCGCCTCGACAGCGAAGAACGCGAGCAACTCGCCACCGCCGCCTGCCGCTTTGGCAAATCTCGCGGCGCCGTCATCATCAGCGTCGGCGCGGAATCTTCCAAGACCGCCGAGCGCTACGCCAAACACGCCGAAAGCGTCGGTGCCGATGCCGTCATGGCCATCCCGCCCGTCTCTATCGGCATCGGCGAAAGCGAACTCCTCGCCTACTACACCCGCATCATCACAGCCATCCAGATTCCCGTCATCGTGCAGGACGCCAGCGGCTACGTCGGCAAGCCCATGCCCATCGCCATGCAGGCCAGACTCCTCACCGAGTTCGGCCCCGAGCGCGTTCAGTACAAGCCCGAGGCCTCCCCCATCGGCCCCAAGCTCTCCGAACTCCGCAATGCCACCCAGGGCCGCGCCCGAGTCTTCGAAGGCACCGGCGGCATAGCCCTCGTGGACTCATTCAAGCGCGGCGTCGTCGGCACCATGCCCGGCGCAGATCTCATTCGCGGCCTCGTCCCGCTTTGGAACGCACTCACCTCCGGCGACACCGAAAAAGCCGACCGCATCCACGGCCCCCTCTCCGCCCTCATCTCCATGCAGACCAGCCTCGACGGCTTCCTCGCCGTCGAAAAACACCTCCTCGTCCGCCAGGGCATCTTCAAAAACACCCTCATCCGCGGCCCCGTCGGCTTCAAACTCGACGACGAAACCAAACGCGAAGTGGACCGCCAGTTCGACCGCATGATTGCGGCTGCTGCATGATTCCATGAAACACGGGCTCAAACGGCTCGTCCCCGCGGCGGTCATGTTGAAGGAGGGTGCCACCCCATCGGCCTGAGGCCTGGCTCACACTTCCGTCACTCCTCGATCCGCACCCACAGATGCCCCAGCGCCTTCTCACCTCGGGCGTTCACGTGCTGCACGCTCACAATGTAGTCGCCGGCCTTCGAGAAGGTGTGCGTGGTGATCGCATAGCCATCTTTGGCCAAAGCCTTGGCGTTGCCGTCGGACTTCACATCCACTGGCGGGGAGCCGTCGCCAAAGTCCCACGTTTCACCGCCGGCATCGCGGAAGGTGCGGACCTTGAAGGTGATCTCCTGGCCAGGCTTGAGGTTCATCGTGGGCGAGAAGCTCGGATGAATCGCAGGCGGGATGTTCACGAGGTCATCTCCGATCACTTGCACGATGTCAAAGTCGTAGCTCGTGTGGCCCGCGTCGTCAGTGATCTTGAGGATCTCGCTGGTGCTTCCAGGTTTGCTGTAGGTGCGCTCAAAGGTCGCCGCACTCTTCTTGGTTCCATCTGAGAGCGTCCACTCATAGCTGGCGATCTTTCCAGAAGCGGCCCATGATTTGGAGGCATCGAGCGTGATCGTCTCGCCCACACGGATGAAATGATGCGGCCGCGCCACGGCGATGACGGCGGGCTTCTGCTCACGCACATAGCTCTCCCACGCAAAAGCGTAGGCCTCCTGCGTGCCCCACTTGCCGGAGGGCTGGCGGCTCTTGATGCCAAAGTGCAGATGCGACCACCCGCCGCTGGCGCCTTCCTTGCCCAGCAGACCCATGCGCTGGCCCATCTTCACCCGCGTGCCGGGCTGGATGGCTTCATCAATGCTGTGCAAGTGGCTGTAGCGGTAGTACCAGCCGCGCGCATCCAGCACATAGACCACGTCATAGCGTGGACGCACCGGCGTGAGCGAGTACCCGTCCATCGTCTTGTCGCGTGCGCTGACCACGAGACCATCCGTGGCGGCCACAACCTCCACCAGTCCCTCGCAGCCGCCGAAGTCGAGGTCGTTGTGATAATAAATCTTCTTCCGGTCCGGCTTGTCGCCCCCGTCCACATAGGTGGGCTCGTTGGAAAACTGCGTGCTCGTGGCAAACCAGCGCTGCTTGAGCGGATACACAAACGTCCCCGGCTCGATCCACGGCGCGCCCGCCGGCCACAGCCGCAGCCGCGCATCTTTCACCAGCCCCCATGAATCCTCGCCGCTGTTGGCGTTGTAGCCGCGCGTGATCGGGCAGTCGATCTGCACACCGCCGACGGCTTGCGGCAGGTGATAAGTAGCACTCGTGAGCCAGGCCTGCGCGCCATTCACCTCCACCTTCACGCGGGCCTCGCGCACAGCATGGGCCATCGTGTCCGTCTTCTCCTGCAGATCCAGCAGCTTCACTTTTGCTGTGCTGCCGTCCGCGAGTTTCACATCCGTCGCTTCACCGAGATGAAGATCCACGGCACGCAATGTCGGCAGCGCTGTGGGCTCGGGCGGCGCGGCGTGCAGCGGGAACTGGAGCAGGCAAAAGGCGGCAGCCAGCAGGACGAGTGAGGGCGGGACTGTGTTCATTTGAAAATGCCAATGCGGATGCTTTGATGTTGAGCCGCAATGGGCGTGAGGAAGGTTAGAAATCTGTTCATGGGCGCGGGCAGAGAACGCTCCCCACCCCCCCGCCTTTTTCCCTCCGGGTGCTTTCTATCTGTATTTTTGTCACCTGCCCCCCTTCATTGACCCGCTTCGCAGCTGCGCCATGACCGCCGCAGCAATCGCCGCATGCCAGTTCCTGCCCTTTACGGCGTAGTTATGCTGACAAATGTCCCGCCCATGATCATCGACGTCCACTCCCACGCCTGGAACTTCCCCTCCGATTTCTCCGACGATTTCATCCATCAAGCCGGCCGCGCACGCCCCGGCGTGAAGGTGGACATCAGCGCAACCTACGAAGCCTATCGCGCCGCTGCTCCCGAAGACACCCGCACCTTCGTCTTCGGCGGCAAAGCCAAACTCAGCGGCCTCTGGGTCAATGACCAGACCGTGGCAGACTACGTGGCGCACGATCCCGCACGCTTGATCGGCTTCCTCTCCATCGACCCCACTCAGGAAAACTGGCAGCGCGAGATGCAGTTCGGCCACGAATCACTCGGCCTGCGCGGCATCAAGCTTCTGCCCATGTACGCCGGCTTCAGCCCCGATGACCCCACACTCGAACCACTCTGGCAGTACGCGGAAAAGCACGGCCTGCCCGTGCTCCTGCACATGGGCACCACCTTCATCGCCCAGGCGCCTCTGGCCTTCACCCTTCCCCGCCTCATCGAGCCCGTGGCCCTCAAACATCCCGGCGTAAAAATCATCCTCGCCCATCTCGGCCATCCCTATGAAGGCGAATGCCTCGTGACCATCCGCAAGCACGACAACGTCTTCGCTGACGTCAGCGCCCTCCACTACCGCCCATGGCAACTCTACAATTCCCTCATGCTCGCCCAGGAATACGGCGTCTGGCACAAGCTCCTCTTCGGCACCGACTTCCCCTTCACCACCGTCAACGCCTCCATCGACGGCATCCGCAAACTCAACGACATGCTCGAAGGCACCCAGCTTCCACGACTCGACCTGGTCCAAATCGAAGCCATGATCCACCGCGACAGTTTAACACTGCTCGGCTTGCAATGAATCACCCCCAGCTCTCGTCACGATACGTCGCCGGCGAGGTATTCCGGTACTGCCGCAGCATGCGGCTGAAGTAGTAGCGGTTCGTCAGCCCGCACTGCTCGGAGATCGTCTCGATGCTCTCCTTCGTGTGCCTCAGCTTGCGGCACGCTTCATCCAGCCGGTAGTCCAGCAGCACGCGCATCGGCGGTTGCTGCAGTTCCTGCTGAAAGAGATGGTTCAAATTCCGCAGACTCAGCCCCGCATGCTTCGCCACCTGCTCAGCGGTCAGTTTGAGCCCGTGATGCTGGTGCATGAATTCCATCGCCCGCAGCACCCGCGCATCCAGATGCTGCTTCTCCCACACACTCTCCGGCAGGCACTGCACGGCAGCGATGACGAGCTGGATCGTGGGCCACGGAAACCTCACCGCCACCTTCTCCTTGCTCATTTTGATCAGCCCGGGGATCAGACTCTGCATCAGCGCATTCGTGGGGAATTTGTGGATACCTGGTGCCGCTCGGTCCGCCAGCGGACCCAGATTGAAATGCGCGTACCACTTGCTGAATGGCCGGCTCGTCGTCGTGCTGAAAGTCGTGTGTGGCGGAATCAGATACATGAAGCCCGGCTCCAGCAGCGTCTTTTCACCCTCGATTTCCACCACCCCTCCGGCACTCACCGGCCAGTACAACCGCCAGTACGGATCATTCAGCCGCCGCAGCTCCCACTGCTGCAGTTCGATCTTGCGCGTGGTCAGGATGTCCACCGTCACCCCCGGCAGCGCCACCGTCCGCTGACCCTGCACGCGATGTGCCGAGCCGGTGGGTACGAGGCTGAGGATGTTTTTGTTCGTCTGCATGGCCATTGCAAAATCCGACACAAATCTGGCGAGCCCGTGCATGGACGGCAAGCAGGGAGTGACTATGGATTATGACTCAACCAAAACTGAACACACACCATGGCCGACATCCAAACCAGCGCTGCAGACAAGAAGGAAAAGGAATTCTTCACCGACGTCCCCCAGGAGGCCCCCGGCTTCTTCCTCAAGGGCTGCCACCAGTACGACTGGGGCCTCAAGAACCGCCTCGCCAAGGTCTTCAACCCCAAGGACGGCCGCACCGTCATGCTCGCCTTTGACCACGGCTACTTCCAGGGCCCGACCACCGGCCTGGAGCGCGTGGACCAGACCATCCTCCCCCTGGCACCCTACGCCGACTGCCTCATGCTCACCCGCGGCATCCAGCGTTCCGTCATTCCTGCCTCCACCACCAAGGCCATTGCCCTGCGCGCCTCCGGCGGCACCTCGATGATCAGCCCGATGGAAGAGTGGGAAGGCGAGATCGACGGCAAGAAAGCCAAGTTTGCCCGCCCCGGCTTTGAGCCCCTCTCCAATGAGAGCACCGCGCTCAACATCGAAGAAGCCATCCGCCTCAACGCCAGCATCCTCGCTGTGCAGGTCTTCATCGGCAGCGCCTACGAGCGCCAGTCCCTCAAGAACCTCACGGATCTGGTGGACGCCGCCAGCCGCTACGGCATCGCCGTCATGGGCGTGACCGCCGTGGGTCGTGCGATGGCCCGCACGCCGCAGTATTTCCGTCTGGCCACCCGCATCATGGCGGAACTGGGCGCGAACGTGGTGAAGTGCTACTACACGGAGAAGGAATTCGACACGGTGACGAGCTGCTGCCCGGTGCCAATCGTGATCGCCGGTGGCAAGAAGCTGCCAGAGCTCGATGCGCTGAAGATGTGCGCCAACGCCATCAAGCAGGGCGCGAGCGGCGTGGACATGGGCCGCAACATTTTCCAGAGCGATGCTCCTGTGTCGATGATGCAGGCGGTGCAAGGCGTGGTTCACGGCGGCCTCAATGCGAACAAGGCCTTCGAATTGTACAATGACCTCAAGAAGAAAGAGCTGCGCAAGAAGTAAGCCTCAGCAGATCGAACGCATTCACAGGAGGGGGATCATCTTGATCCCCCTTCTTTCACTCACCTCTCCAGTCCTTCCCTTTTCTCCTCCTTCCATGGAACTCAAACCCAATCAGGTGCGGCTCATGATGCTGCAAGTCGCCGATGCCATCATCGTCGCTGAACCCATGCTCTCCCAAGCCGACCGCGATCTCGGCGATGGCGACCACGGCCTCGGCATGAAGCGCGGCATGGAAGCCGTCAAAGCCCAGCTTGAGCCCATGGAACCCGCCAGCGTGGAGCAGGTTTTCGTCACCACCGGCACAGCCATGATGACCAGCATGGGCGGCGCCTCAGGTGCCCTCTTCGGCACCGTTTATCGCGCCGGCGGCAAAGCCCTCGCAGGCCGTGAGTTCTTCGATGCCGAAGCCCTCGCACTCCTCCTCGAAGCCGCCCTCGAAGGCGTCATGAAACGCGGTGGTGCCAAGCCCGGCGACAAAACCATGATCGACGCCCTCGCCCCCGCCGCCACCAAAGCCCGCGAATCCGTCGCCCTCTCACTCACCGCAGCCCTGACCGCCGTCGCCGCTGCCGCCGAGTCCGGCAAAGAAGCCAGCAAAGCCATGATCGCCCAGTTCGGCCGCGCCAAAACCCTCGGCGAAGCCTGCCTCGGCTTCCCCGACGCCGGCGCCTGCTCCGTCGTCATCATGCTCAGCACAATGCGGGATTACGTGACGGTGTAGGGCTCAGTCCACCAGAAGACTGGCGGTGCTATTCGTAGATGGGCTCGATTTCTTGATTCTTCTTTCAAATTCAATCGCCCGAATATCGCGCATAAATCTCTCATGATTCTGGTTCCAAAGTTTCTTCTTTGCCTCCAACCTACGTGCAACTTCGGTTCCGATGCTAGTAAGACGGGCGTTATTCAAATTATCATCTGGGAGTTCAACCAAGCCAGCCGATGATAATTTGGCTAATTCTTCAGCGAGAAAGACGTCATCACGCCAGGCTTCCAGAAGCTCGGCCCAACCTCCTTTGTGAAGATGTAATTCTGAAAGAGTTCGGCTACCTGCGAATCGTTCTTCGAGAGAGGTGATTTCCGTATCTTTGATAAGTTCGAAGACACGTTCATTTTTGTTTGGCGTCTCAGTTCCAATTTTCAGCGCAATCTGGTCTGCGAGAATTCGGAACTGTTTTTCCAAATCGACTGCTTGAACGGTATCCTTTGGTGGATTTGTGTACTTGGTTTCCAGATATTTTGCGTAAAATGTATCTTCCTGCATTTCCGGTCTAAACTTGGTCTGCAAAAGAAATAGACTGACGAGGAATAGGGGCACATTCAACACTGCGGCAATAGATAACAGTGCAGGTATCCAATCAACGCTGGTGATTGTAGCCGCCCCAGCTAAAAACGATCCGTTTATTATTGCTAGACCAGCTAACCATGCCCCTAACAGTTGAATAGGCTTGGTTATTTTGTGGGGTGTAATTTGCTCGTTTGCCATAATTTTAACCAATTTGGTTTTGCGGAAAGAAGGTATGTGACGTTTAGTTTTCAGACTCTTAACTGTCAACTTACAGACTTGATGTTTAGGTGTTCATTGGATCTAATCCTGGAAGTTTTATGCACTGGAGGGCCGGAATCGAAGTCACGAGAGTGAATGACGAATCAGAACATCTTTAACCTCACACTTTTCCCTGTCCGGTTTCCCCTTCCCGCGTGAGATAATGCCAGACGCATGAACACGCATGAGACCCAGGCCGCGCAGGTTTTCCTCGCCCATCACGATTTTGTGAGGGGTGTGGCGCTGAAGTATGCACCCTGGCCGGGGCTGATGGAGGACATCGCCCAGCAGGTGTTTTTGGAGTTCATGGCGAAGGAATCCCAGTGGGACCTGAGCACGGATGCACGCCCGCTGCTGGCGACCATGACCCGCCACATCGCCATGCGGCAGTGGCGCGAGCGCACGCGGCAGCAGCCCGAGGTCGTGCAAAAGCTGGCAGACCACATCCGCCTGCTGGCCGAGGAACGTGAAGCCCCTCCGCGCTACGAAGAAGAGATCAGCGTGCTGCGCTCCTGCCTGCAAAAGCTGCCGGAGAAAAGTCGCGAGTTGGTGGAGCTCTACTACTACAACGACATCGGCACACCGCAGATCGCCGATCAGATCAACATGAAGGCGGACACCGTCTGCCGCGCCCTCTCCCGCGTGCGCGAAAAACTGCGCGAGTGCATCGAGCGCTCGACCAACCAAGGAGGTCCCGCACATGCCTGACACCGACACTTTGATCCAGCACTACCTCGAAGGCACGCTAACCACAGCCGAAGCGGAGGAGTTGCACGAGTTGCTGCGAACACAGCCGGAGCTCGGCGAACGTCTGCTCCAGCACTTCGACATGGATGCCATGCTGCGCGCCACCAAGCCGCTAGTCGCGGACAACATCATCCGCCCCACGCTGCTGCCCAAGCGCCGCTTCACCTTCGCCACCGTCACCAGTGTGGCCGCCATGGCCGCCTGCATCACCCTGCTGGGCACTTGGTTGATGAATGCCGCACTGGATCTGCGCCCGGAGGCCGAGGAGACAACAGCCTCCGTGGCCGTGCTGACGCGCGGCGTGAATCTGGAATGGGACTCTGCCACCATCACCCCCGGCACGCCGCTCTCGCCGGGCTGGCTCAAACTGAAATCCGGCATCGCCCAGATCGAGTTTTATCAAGGCGCGCGCGTCCTGATCGAAGGCCCCGCCGAATTGCAACTCTTGTCCTCGGGCGAAGCCACCTGCACACGCGGCAAACTCAGCGCCCAGGTGCCGCCGCAGGCGAAAGGCTTCCGCATCAACACGCCCAAAGGCACCATCGTCGATCTCGGCACCGAGTTCGGCCTCGATGTGAGCGCCGCGAATGAGGAGGTGCATGTCTTCAAAGGCGAGGTGGAGCTTCATCAGCCTACCGCGACGATGAAATCCCTCAAAGAAGGCCAGGCCATGGCGATCGCAGGCAACACCGCCGTGCTCACCGCGAATGCATCCAGCTTTGCCTCACTCAACGAAATCGACGCCCGCAGCGCGATGTCCCAGCGCTTCCAGTTTGAAAAGTGGCTGGCCTCAAGCTCCAAGCTAAACGCCGATGCCGGACTCCGGCTGCGCTTTGATTTTCAGGACGACGAAGGTTCGCGTTCCCTGCGCAATCACGCCGTGAACGGTGGCCAGATTGAAGACGGCAGCATCGTCGGCGCTTCCTGGACCACCGGCCGCTGGCCGGGCAAACGCGCCCTCGAATTCCGCAATGTGAGCGATCGCGTGCGCCTGAACATTCCCGGCGAAACCAAAGCGCTGACCATGGCTGTCTGGGTGCGCGTCAACGGTCTCGACCGCACCTTCAACTCCCTCTTCATGTCCGAGGGCTGGGGCGAACGCAAAGTCCACTGGCAGATCACTCGTGACGGCAAAGTACGCCTCGGCATCGCCGGCAGCGCGGGTGCGCACCATGCGGACCATGACACGCCCGTCTTCTTCACCCCGGAACGCTTTGGCCGCTGGACCCACCTGGCCGTCGTCTTTGATCCCACCGCCAAGGAGGTCCGTCATTACGCCAACGGCGAACTGCTGACACGCTCCACACTCAAGGACACCGAAGCCCTGAAGATCGGCATCGCCGAACTCGGCAACTGGAACGACCGCCGCACCGGCGGCGTCGCCATCCGCCACCTCAGCGGTGCCATGGACGAATTCGCCCTCTGGGACCGTTCCCTCAGCGATACGGAGATCGCGGCTCAGGCGAGGTGAGAGCGGATCATTGCGTGAACAATAGTATTCGGCGGTTCAAAGAGTAAAACATAGTTTTACCATTCGCAATACTCTGATTTTGAGTGGCTCAACATCACAGAATGCGCAGAGCATTTGAAATAATTTCGTGCCCGATAAACTCAGGGCAGCAAAAACAGTTCTCCCTCTCCCCGCCCCTGACGCTAGCACTACGAATATTTTTCTTCGGGGGAGAGGGCTGGGGTGAGGGGAACACAAACAGCCTTCGCTATCGGCCTCTGATCATTGACAATTCGACGAGTAAAACATAGTTTTACCCATGATCAAGACCATCAGCAAGATCGGCAACTCCCAAGGCCTCATCTTTGATTCCGCCCTCCTCCAACTCGCCCGCCTCAAGGTGGGAGATGAGGTCAATGTCGAGGTCCATGCCGGCGGCACGATCACCATCACACCAATGGCACCCGCAGTCATCGAGGCCGCGAA
The DNA here is from genome assembly GCA_017301975.1 of Verrucomicrobiota bacterium. Lineage (GTDB taxonomy): Bacteria > Verrucomicrobiota > Verrucomicrobiia > Verrucomicrobiales > Verrucomicrobiaceae > Prosthecobacter. Next base: position 71,350 of record JAFLEI010000028.1, on the reverse strand, counting down.
AGCCGCCGAAACCGTCAAGCGCCTGATCCAGAAAAACAGTGAGCTCTTCCGCCGCCTCTCATGAGCACCGCCATTCTGCATCCGACTCTTGAGGCGGCGTTCGCCATCCACGCCGAAGTCCTCACCGCGCATGGAGGCAGCCCCGGTCTGCGTTCCCGCGAGCTGCTGGAATCCGCCTTGGCCACTCCCCAGGCCACGACGTCAGGAACTCCCCTGATCCATGACCCCGTCGAAATCGCCGCAGCCTATTTATTCTACCTCTGCCGCAACGACGCCTTCCTCAATGCCAGCAAACCTGCTGCCTTGGCCACCTGCCTGGTCTTCCTGAGTGAAAACGGCCTCCTGAAAAGCGAAGAACTCGATGCAGATACTTGGGAAAACCTCACCCGCGAGACCGCCGCTGGCATCCTGAGCCGTGATGAAGTGACCCAAAAACTGCGCGGCCTGTTGTCTTAGCCCACTACCTGGCATCGGGAACGCTCGCCTTGCTTCGGCGGCAGCGCTCACTGCAATACTTCACTTCATCCCACACCTTCTCCCACTTCTTGCGCCAGGTGAAAGGCCGCCCGCAGACGAGACAGGGCTTGGTGGGAAGATCCTGCTTTTTCACGCCTTTCATGCCAGGTCTGATTCGTGGTTTTGAGCAGCGGCTTCGCTCTGATTCATGGCGTGAAGCGACTTCAAATACGCATTGTTGGGCGCGGGCTTGGCGGCTCGTTCCTCGGTTTCCAGCATGCCCTGCACACGCCCCGTACTCTCGGCGATCAGACCGGCGATCAGCGAGGCCTCGGGCAGATTCTTCCAGTACTTCTTCGGCATCTCCGACTGCATGGCGCTGATTTTAACCCGGGCAGGATTGAAGATGTTCCGGTAGTAGGTGCGCCACAGGTCATCCAGCGCGTCTTCATCAGGCGCGCTGCTGCGTGACACTCCTGCGGTGAAATGCAGCCGTGTGCCATCCCAGTGCGCGCACTCATACGGCGTCAGGATGGACCAGTCCATGCCGGCAAAGCGCTTCTCAAAAAACGGCGCCGCCAGCCGCACGATGCGGTGCTCCGGCTCAAACCACGCCACGAACTGCTCGCGTCCCGTGGCAACATCCGTGCCCACCAGCCGAAAGCGCACAAATGCATGCATCTTGTGGATGTCCCGTCCCACCGCCTTGCCCCAGTCTTGCAGCTGGCGCACATCGCGGTCCGTGGCCATGGCAAGCAGGTGCCGCTCCGCCCCCCGCGTCAGCCTCCACAGCACCCGGTAGAGCAGGCCCCAGCGCCGCGCATCTGTATGCGCCGCCACGCTTCGTGCTAGGTCCATGAAAGCCGCCGGCACCTTGATGGCACTGGCCCCCTGCACCGCTGCGGAATCAGGAGGCGATTCACCGACAAACAACGAGGCCTCCTGGCGATCATCCGTCCACAGCACTTCCTCAGGGGCCACGCCCTGCGCCAGCAACTGGCGGGCCGCAGCTCTCCAGGCTTCATACTCTGGTTCAATGAGAATGGTGCGCATGCTCGGGTTTTATAGCTCCCCGGATCTCACCGAGAAGAAGTCGCTCGTGGCAGGTATGGGCGGTGCATCAAAATTGATTTCCAGCTGCTCCGGCGGCGGCAGAAACCGCGCCCGCAGCGAGTCGCTGTCCAGCCCCAGTCTGGCCGGATGGTGATCCGCCGTGGTGATGAAAGGCAGCAGCTTCTTCATCTGCAGCCGCAATCGCACCAGATCCGCCAGCCGCAGACGAGTATAGCGCCGCGCAGCCAGGATGCGCTCCACATTGCGCACGCCCAGACCCGGAATGCGCAGCAGCAGCTCCCGGGGCGCTTTGTTCACATCCACGGGAAAAGTGGCGCGATTTCGCAGCGCCCAGGAGAGCTTGGGGTCCAGCGCCAGATCCAGATTGGGTGCGGCGGTCGATGCAATCTCCTCCACTTTGAATTCATAGAACCGCAGCAGCCAGTCCGCCTGATACAGCCGGTGCTCGCGGATCAGCGGCGGTGCCTTCAGCGGCAAAATCGATGACGGCTCCGGGATCGGGCTGAAGGCCGAGTAGTACACCCGGCGCAGGCGGTGAGAGGTGTAGAGCTTGTCCGCACACCCCAGAATCACCGCGTCCGTCGAGGCATCGGCACCCACCAGCATTTGCGTGCTCTGGCCCGTGGCAAAGGGCGGCGGCTTGGGGGCATCCGGCTTGCGTTTCTCCGCATGCCGCTCCTCGATCTTTCCCCGGATGTGCCCCATGGCCTCCTCCGTGCGGGCCAGATTTTTCTCCGGGGCCAGCGTGTTCAGGCTCTGCTGGCTGGGCAGTTCCACATTGATGCTGATGCGGTCCGCATAACGCCCGGCCAGGGCGATGAGCTCCTGCGAGGCCTCGGGAATGGTCTTCAAATGAATGTAACCACGAAATTGGTGCACCTCCCGCAGCTTCCGTGCGACCTCGATCACCAGCTCCATCGTGTGGTCCGCGCTGCGGATGATCCCGCTGCTCAGGAACAATCCCTCGATGTAATTCCGCTTGTAGAAATCCAGCGTCAGCTTCACCACCTCGTCCGGCGTGAACCGTGCGCGGGTCACGTTGCTGGAACGCCGGTTGATGCAGTAGTGGCAGTCGTACAGACAGGCATTCGTCATGAGCACCTTCATCAGCGAGACGCAGCGCCCGTCCGGCGTGTAGGAATGGCAGATCCCCATCCCGCCCGTGGAGCCCACGCCCGCGCTGCCCCGCGAATCCTTCCGCGCCGCACCACTGCTCGCGCACGAAGCATCATACTTCGCCGCATCGGCCAGGATTTCGAGTTTGCGGGTGATGTCCATGATGAGGTGGCTTTACGTGCCTGCCGTCTGCGCCGCCGATTTTTCAGTGCTCATTGCCTAAACTTGAACCGCGAGAGCAGTCATTTTACATTCAATACTGTTCTTTAGAACATGTTCAATAACAAACAGGGGGCTGCACCTTGCCCCTTTGCCCGAGCCCTCCGACCAACACCAGCATACAAGCTTGACGGACGAAACCGCTCTGGATACAACCTGCGGCTTATGACCTTTAAATTCATCCCACTCCTTTCACTCGCCGCCCTCACGCTCAGCCTCTGCCAGTGCGCAGCACCCGCTGGCAATGATGGCAGCGCTTCTGCGCCGGCGGGGTCTTCTTCCAGTGACGGAACGATCAAGCCCGGAATGACCAAAGCCCAGGTGGTTGAGGCCTGGGGAGAACCCGATGAAAAGAAATCCACCGCCAGTGGCGAAACTTGGCGCTGGGCCCAGCAGGGCTGGAAACGCCATGTGCCAGTCTATGGCACCTGGGCCAAGGTCGAAGAGCACGTCGTGCGCTTCGGAGCAGATGGTAAAGTCATTGGCACTGGCACCGAGGACTACGGCAACGCTTTCCAGGAAGGCTGGCGCCGCTCCCGCGGGACCAACTGAGCTGCTGCGGGCCAACCAGTATCAAGGAGTTGCATGCCATAAATTGGGCAGTCTGGGTCGGCCCAACTTCTGCCATACAAATTCGTGCACCCTGACGAATGCAGTCTGGGACACCGCGCCAATTCACCGTCACCGGTGAAGGTCTCGCGTGCATTCGCATGCACCCGCTCCCGTTCATAAGCCCGTCCAGCCTGCATTTTTCTTGTCCGGTTTCACCGCCCCGTGCGGTATAAGCATTCCCCGTCAGTTTTCCCCAACCCATGAAGCATCTCCTATTCACCCTCGCCCTGCTTGGCTCGGTCGCATCCGCGCACGCGCAGGAATATCTCGAAGTCGCCGCCAATCCGGTCGGTGCCGGCAAAGGCAAAAAGATCGTCCTGGTGGCCGGTGACGAGGAATACCACACCGAAGAGAGCATGCCCATGCTGGCCAAGATCCTGGCCAAGACCCACGGCTTCAACTGCATCGTGCTCTTCTCCACAGACGAAAAGGCGGGCTACATCGACCCCAACAACCAGAAGAACATCCGCGGCACCGAAATGCTCGATGACGCCGATCTCCTCATCATCGGCACCCGCTTCCGCCAGCTTCCCGACGAAAGCCTGGCGCATTTCGCCAAGTTCCTGAATTCCGGCAAACCGGTCATCGGCTTCCGCACCGCCACCCACGCCTTCACCGGCAGCGCAAAAACGGGCGACTTCAAATGGAGCGAATTCGGCCTCAAAATCCTCGGCGAAAAATGGGTCAGCCATCACGGCTCCCACAAAAAAGAAGGCACCCGCAGCGTGGTCGTGGAGGCCAACAGCAAGAACGAAATCCTGAGCGGTGTCGGCGAAATCTTCTGCACCACCGACGTCTATGGCGCTCCCGATGTGAAGCCTGAGAGCGACACCATCCTGCTGCGCGGCGCTGTCACCGAGACCCTCGACCCAAAATCGAAGAACGTCGCAGGCCCGAAGAACGAGCCCATGCAGCCCATCGCCTGGCTGCACGACTACACCGCCCCTGACGGCACCACCAAGGGCCGCTCCTTCTGCACCACCATGGGTGCCTCGCTGGACTACACGGACGAAAACCTCCGCCGCCTCATCGTCAATGCGGTGCACTCCCTGCTGAAGCTGCCCGTCGCCGCCAAGGCGGATGTCGCCTTCATCGATCCCTTCAAGCCCACCGCCTTCGGTTTCACCAAGGACGCCGGCTACTTCAAGCAGCGCAATCTGAAACCCGGCGACTTCGCCACCGGCAGCAGCCCGACGATGGGCGTGCCCGAAGACAAATCCAATCCGACCGCCGCCAAGAAGCCGGACGCGAAAAAGCCGGAAGATATCAAAGCTCCGCATCAGCCCAGCGTTGAGCCTATCGCAGCCACCTCCGCACGTCCGCAGGCCGTCGCACCACCCAGCAAGGGCGAGCACATCGTGCTCATCGGCAACGGCCTCGCCGAGCGCGACACCTGGTACAGCCGCATTGAAACCGAGCTGCAGCTCCGCTACCCGGACCGTGAGCTCTACTTCCGCAACATGGGCCATGTGGGAGACACCCCCGGCTTCCGCCCGCATCCCTCCCGCGCCTCCCAGTGGGCCTTCCCCGGCGCGGAGAAGTTTCATCCCGACAAGCCCATCCACAACGGCCAGGGCTTCTACGCCACGCCTGACCAATGGCTCACGCATCTGCAGGCAGACACCATCGTCGGCTTCTTCGGCTACAACGAATCCTTCGACGGCCCCTCCAAGGTGGGCAATTTTGAAGCCGAACTCGACGCCTGGGTCGTCCACACCCTGAGCAAGGCCTACAACGGCAAGACCGCTCCCCGCGTCGTGCTCGTCAGCCCCATCGCCTACGAAAACCAGAGCGCCAAACGCGATCTGCCCAAGGGCGACGTCGAAAACTCAAACCTGCTTCTCTATGCGAGCTCCATTGAGAAAGTGGCCAAAAAGCACGGCCTGACCTACATCGACCTCTTCTCCCCCACGCAGGAGATCGAAGCCAAGGGCGGCGAATCCTTCACCACTGGCGGTTTCATCCCCACTGACAAAGGCTACGTGGAAGTGGCCAAGATGCTCGCCACCGGCCTCTACGGCCACGCAAGCTACGAGTCGAAGGCAGACCCCAAGCTGGTGCATGAAGCCGTGAAGGAGAAGGACTGGTTCTGGAACACCGACTACAACATCCTCAACGGCGTCCACGCCCACGGCCGCCGCTACAATCCCTACGGCCCGCAAAACTACCCCGATGAAGTGCAGAAGAGCCGCGAAATGACCGCCCTGCGCGACAATCTGATCCATGCCGTCGCCACCGGCAAAACCACCGAACTCAAGGTGGACGACAGCAAGACCCACGCCCTGCCTCCCGTGCCGACCAACTACGTGCCGAGCGTCAAGAACGGCAGCGAGAAGTACCTCTATGGCGAGGACGCACTGAAGTCCCTCAAAGTGCCGGAAGGCTACAAGGTCGAGCTGTTTGCCTCCGAGAAGGAGTTCCCGAACCTCGCGAACCCGATGCAGATGTCTTTCGACAACAAAGGCCGCCTCTGGGTCGCCACCATGCCCACCTATCCGCACTATCGCCCTGGCGATGCCAAGCCGGATGACAAGATCCTCATCTACGAAGACACCAACAACGACGGCAAGGCCGACAAGGAAACTGTCTTCGCCGACAAGCTGCACCTGCCCATCGGCTTCGAATTCGCCACCGAAGGCGTCTATGTGACCCAGGAGCCGAACCTCGTCCTGCTGCGCGACACCAACGGCGACGACAAATCCGACAGCATGGAAATCGTCCTCGGCGGCTTTGACACGCACGACACCCACCACGCCATCAGCGCTTTCACCGCCGACCCCAGCGGTGCCTTCATGCTGTGCGAGGGCGTGTTCCTCCACTCCAACGTCGAGACACCCTACGGCCCTGTGCGTTGCGTCGATGGTGGTTTCTTCCGCTACAGCCCGCAGCGCGGCATGCTGGAGCGCACCATCCAGATGAGCATCCCCAATCCCTGGGGCTTCGTCTTTGACCAGTGGGGCCAGGATTTCCTCCTCCACACCTCCGGCACCACCATGAACTGGGCACTGCCCGTCGAGGTGAAGCCCACCTTTGGCAGCAAGACCCCCTCCACCGCCGACCTCGTGCCGGACGGCCACAAAGTGCGCCCCACCAGCGGCCTTGAGGTCGTCTCCTCCCGCAACTTCCCCGACGAAGTGCAGGGCGACCTCATCTATTGCAACGCCATCGGCTTCCTCGGCATCAAGCAGGTCAAAATTGAAGACAGCGGCACCGGCTGGAAGACCGCGCATCGCCAGGACCTGCTCGTCAGCACCGACGGCAACTTCCGCCCCGTCGATCTCGAATTCGCACCCGATGGCTCCCTCTTCGTCATCGACTGGCACAACGTCCTCATCGGCCACATGCAGCACAACGCCCGCGATCCCCTGCGCGACCACGTCCACGGCCGTATCTACCGCATCACCTACGCGGGCCGCCCGCTCGTGAGGCCCGTCCCCGTCGCCGGTGCCCCGCTCGCCACGCTGTTCGAAGACCTCAAGGAACCCGAACTCCGCACCCGCTACCGCGCCCGCCGCGAACTCCGCGCCCACGACGCCAAGGAAGTGCTGCCCGCCATCAAAGCCTGGGCCGCCAAGCAGAAGGACACGCATGCGAAGCTCGAAGCCCTCTGGGTCACCTGGGGCCTGAACCAGGCCGATGAAGGCCTCCTGCGTGAAATGCTCGCCTCCCCCGACTTCCACGCCCGCGCCGCCGCCGTGCGCGTGCTGCGCTACAACACCCACCGCATCGCCGATCACGTCGCCCTACTCGAAAAAGCCGCAGCCGATGAACACGGCCGCGTGCGCCTCGAAGCCGTTGTCGCCGCCTCCTGGCTGCCCAACATTCCTGCCGCGAAAAACATCGTCGCCATCGCCTCCAAGCTCCCGCTGGACGACTGGAACAAGGCCGCCACCAAAACCGCCGCCGACCGCCTCGCCGGCATCGCCGAAATCGTGAAACCCGAGCATCCCGTGATTCAGCCGCCCGCTTACCTGAGCGACGCCGCCAAGAAGCAGTTCAAGCTCGGACAGGATGTTTACTTCCGCGAAGGCCACTGCGTCACCTGCCATCAGCCCAATGGCGCCGGCCTCGATCCCGCCTTCCCGAGCATCGCCAACAGCCCCTGGGTCACCACGGATCGCGACCGCCTCATCAAGATCGCCATGTACGGTCTCATGGGCCCCCTCAAAGTCGGCAACAAGGAATACAACGGCCAGGTCCCCATGACCCCCTTCGGTGGCATGCTCAAAGACGAGGAAATCGCCAGCGTCCTCACCTTCGTCCGCAACCACTTCGGCAACAAAGCCGACCCCATCACCGCCGCCGAAGTCAAAGCCATCCGCGACGCCAATCCCGGCCGCATGATGCTCTACACCACCGATGAACTGCTGAAGCAGCACCCGATGAAGTAAGCAGCAGCTACAAAACGAATGATCCCTCAACGCCGGGCCCTCACAGGCCCGGCGTTGTCGTTTTGCTGAATCCGACACAACCTTTGCTGGCAGTTTTTGACAGACGGGCGCGTTTATCCACGCGCCCAACCATGAACCGTCTCCTTCTTCTATCCCTCCTGTTCACCTCCTTCGCCTCCGCGCAGGATGGTTTCAAACCGCTCTTCAACGGCAAAGACCTCACCGGCTGGGATGGCAATCCAGAACTCTGGAGCGTCGAAGACGGCTGCATCACCGGCAAGACCACCGGACCCGAACAGCTCAGCTACAACCAGTTCCTCATCTGGCGCGGCGGCAAGGTAAAGAACTTCGAACTGCACGCGAAGATCAAGCAAAGCGGCAACAACACCGGCATTCAGTACCGCAGCAAGGAGCTGCCGGAGAACGGCAAGTGGTCCATCGGCGGTTATCAGTGCGACATCCATCCTGCCACGCCGAACAACGCGATGGTGTATGAAGAACGCGGGCGCGGCATCATTGTTCAGAACGGGCAGGGTGTGGTGATCGATCCTGAAGGCAAGCGCTGGCTCGCCTCCGAGCATGAACCGGTGAAGGTGGACATCGCCGAATGGCATGAGTACACTGTCATTGCGCAGGGCAATCATTTGATTCACAAGATCGACGGCAAGGTGACGATCGACCTGCTCGACTTCGAAGAATCGAAGCGCGCCTTTGAAGGCTTGCTCGCCTTCCAGATTCATCGCGGCCCGGCCATGAACGTACAGATCAAGGACGTGATGCTCAAGGAGCTGCCGGATGGCGGGGTGATCTCATTTGAAAAGTCGGCCATCCCCAGCGACGCGCAGATTATTGAGGCCAAAGCACCGGCGAAGGGCAAGGGTAAAGGCAAAGCCCAGCCACCCGCTCCTGCGCCAGCCAAGGGTGATGCCAAAGGCAAGAACGCGGCCGCCAAGGCCAAGCCAAAGCGCCCGGATGCCGTTGGTCCGGCCATCGGTGCGAATGTGGCCACACCGGTCACGAACATCAAAACCCTGCCGGATTTCAAGGTGGAGCTGCTCTATTCCGTGCCCGGCGGCGAAGAGGGCTCCTGGGTGAACCTTTGCACGGACGACAAGGGCCGCATCTATGCCAGCGACCAGTATGGCGGCCTCTATCGCTTCAAGATGCCCGCTCCAGGCCAGACGCTGAGCCAGGCCGATGTGCAGAAAGTCCCCGCAGAGATCCGTGCGGTGAACGGCATGTTGTTTGCCTTTGGCGCGCTCTATGTGGGCGTGAACGACTACGAAAAGAAGATCCCCAGCGGGCTCTATCGCATCACGGACAGCAACAATGACGACATGCCCGACAAGGTGGAGCTGCTGCGCGCGATTGATTCCGGCGGCGACCACGGCGTGCACGCGGTTCTTCTCACGCCCGACGGCAAAGGCCTGTATCTCATCACGGGCAACAACGCCGTGCTCACGGAAACCGCCCCGACCTCGCCCGTGCAGAAGCTTTGGGGCGACGACCACCTGCTGCCACGCATGCCGGATGGTCGCGGTCACAATCGCCACGTCATGGCCCCGGGCGGGAATGTGTATCGAGTTTCGCCTGATGGAAAAGAATTCATCCAGTTCGCCAACGGCTTCCGCAACATCTTCGACGGCGGCGTGAATCGCGAGGGCGAACTCTTTGTCTATGACGCGGACATGGAGTATGACTTCAATACTTCGTGGTATCGCCCGACGCGCATCAACCACGTCGTCAGCGGTGCCGAATTCGGCTGGCGCAATGGCGCGGGCAAATACCCTGAGTTCTACTATGACAGCCTGCCCGCCACGCTGAACATCGGGCCCGGATCGCCCACGGGCTGCACCTTTGGCTACGGCGCAAAGTTCCCCGCGAAATACCAGGACGCCTTTTACGCGCTCGACTGGAGCTGGGGCAAAATCTACGCCGTGCATCTCACGCCCAGCGGCTCCACTTACACCGCCACGAAGGAAGAATTCGTCACCGGCGGCCCGCTGCCTGTCAGCGATGCCATCATCGGCCAGGACGGCGCGATGTACTTCACCATCGGCGGCCGCCGCGTGCAGTCAGGACTCTATCGCGTGACTTACACCGGGAAGGAATCGACTGCCCCGGTGACATCCAAGCCGCAGATCACACGCGCCAGCGAACTGCGTCGTGAGCTTGCTGCCTTCCACGGCAAAGCCGACCCGAAAGCCGTCGCTTTTGCCTGGCCGCATCTCAGTGACAAGGACCGCTTCATCCGCAGTGCCGCACGCACCGTGCTGGAGCACAACCCCGTCACCGAATGGGAATCCAAGGCGCTCAATGAAAAGAACGCCACCGCGCAGCTCGAAGCCCTGCTGGCGCTGACTCGTATGACGGGCGTGTGCCCCACACACCGCACCGAAGGCTACGTTGTGCACACCGCGAAACGTGATGAAATCCTCGCTGCGCTGCTCAAGCGTGACTTCACCAAGCTCAACAATGAGCAACGCATGGCCTACGTGCGGCTCATCGAGATCGTGCTGCACCGCTTCGGCAATCCCGACGACGCCACGGTGGCCGCGATCATCGCCAAGCTCGATCCGGCTTATCCAGCGGACAACTTTGAGCTCAACTGGCTGCTCACCGAAACCCTCGCCTACCTTCAGGCCCCACACACCGCAGCCAAAGGCATGGCCCTCATCGCCGCCGCCGAAAGCCAGGAGCCGCAGATCGAGTACGCCCGCAGCCTGCGCTTCCTGAAGACCGGCTGGACCAAGGAACTGCGCACGCAGCAGCTTGAGTGGTTCCTCAAAGCCGCGAACTACAAAGGTGGCAGCAGCTTCTCTATCTTCATCGAATTCATCCGCAAAGACTCGCTCGCCACCTTCACACCTGAGGAAAACGCGCAGCTCGCCGAACTCATCGCGAAGAAACCCGAAGCTAAAAGCGCCATAGAAAACGTCGGCGCCATGTTCGTGGGCCGCACGCCCACGATGTGGACGCTCGATGAACTCAGCGCCGCCGCCAAGACCGGCATGAAGGGCCGCAGCTTTGAAAACGGACGCAAGATGTTCACCGCCGCCGCCTGCTACACCTGCCACCGCTTTGGCAATGCCGGCGGCATGACCGGCCCGGACCTCACCGGCGCTGGCGGCCGCTACAGCCCGCACGACCTGCTCGACAACATCATCAACCCCAGCAAAGTCATCAATGAGCAGTTCGCCCCTATCATCGTCACCAAGAACGACGGCAGCGTGATGAGCGGCGTGGTCGTGAATCTCAGCGGCGACGGCGTCACCCTCAACACCGACCTGACCGACCCCAATCAGCGCGTGAACGTGGACCGCAAGGAAGTGAAGAGCATCGAGCTCAGCACCGTCTCCCCCATGCCGCCCATGCTTCTTGCCATGCTCAAGAAAGACGAGATCCTCGACCTTCTGGCCTACGTGCTGAGCGGCGGGGACAAGGCGAATGCGATGTTTGGGAAGTGAGCTGAGTTAAACGCTTCGCACTCACGGCTTTGATAATACTCCGGTTTTTGCTGGGAGATCATCGTCCGTGCCTCGTTATCAACGACCCATGAAATTCCCATCCATGATTCTTCGTGCCCTCGGTGGCTTCATCCTGGCCGCAGCGTTGTCTGCGGAATCTTATTCGCAGGAGGGCAAGCCCAACATCCTCGTCATCGTCGCGGATGATCTCGGCTATGCGGACATTGGTGTGCATGGCGGCAAAGTGGTGCCCACGCCGAACATCGATGCGCTGGCGGCCAGCGGGGTGCGGTGCACGAACGGCTACGTCACCGCGCCATATTGCAGCCCTTCGCGGGCGGGATTTCTCACGGGCAAATCGCAGACGCGGTTCGGCCATGAGTTCAATCCCCATGTCGGTGACGAGGCCAAACTTGGCCTGCCGCTGGATCAGCGCACCATCGCCAATGTGCTGCACGATGCAGGCTACGCCACGGCGCTCTTCGGCAAATGGCATCAGGGCTTCGATGCGGCGCATCATCCGCAGTCTCGGGGGTTCGACGCATTCACTGGCTTTCTCGTGGGCGGGCACAACTTCCTGCTGCACAAGGATGCGGATCCCGAGTTCGGCTCCGCACATTCGCACAACATGATCTACCGGGGTCGTGAACTGCTGCACATCGACGGCTACACCACGGATCTCTTCACCGACGAAGCCCTCGGCTTCATGAACCGCAGCACGACCAAGCCATGGTTCATCTACCTCGCCTACAATGCTGTTCACACACCGCTGGAGATTGCCGACAAGCTCAAGGACCGCATTCCCGCCGATGTCACCGATCCGAATCGTCGCGGCTACCTCTCGCTGCTGCTGGGGCTGGATGACGACATCGGCCGCATCACCGCCGAGCTCAAAACCAAGCACCCGAACACCCTCGTGTTCTTCTTCAGCGACAATGGCGGCTCTGGCCGGAAACCCTTCTTTGCCTACAACACTGGCATCAATACTCCACTGCGTGGTGACAAAGGCCAGACGCTGGAAGGCGGCATCCGCGTGCCCTTCTTTGTGAGCTGGTCGGGCAAGCTGCCCGCCGGCAAAACCTATGACCAGCCCGTGAGCGCCATGGACATCCTGCCCACCACGTGCGCCATCACCGCCGCGAAGCAGCCCGATGGCGTGGAAGGCGTGAATCTCCTGCCGTATCTCAAAGGCGAAGTCTCCACACCGCCGCATGACATGCTCGCCTGGCGCTTCGGTCCGCAGAAAGCGATTCGCCAGGGAAACTGGAAGCTGGTGGATGTGCGCGACATGGAGGCCAAGTCCGAGTCCGGCTGGCAGCTCTATGATTTGAGCACCGACATTGGCGAGGAGCACAACCTTGCCGCCTCCAAGCCCGAGCTTGTGGCCAAACTTTCCAAGGCCTGGGAGGAGTGGAACGCCAAAAACATCGCTCCGCAGTGGCACGGCAGCCCCCACGAAGACCCCACCGCACCGCAGAAGCCTGCGGCAAAGGCTGGCAAGGCGAAAAAGAAGTGAGCAAACGGCCTTAGCACAGGCCGCAGGCATCATCCTACAAAGAGCAAACATTGCGCTGTAAGCTTCCTGCATTCAGCGTTTGGTTCATCTCCTCCTATGCCCGCCTTCTCCGACCCTTTCCGCGAAGTCCGCACCGCGCCCGGTGTACTCAAGTGCCCCTTTCACGGTGAAGACATCACCATGATCCTGCGCCACGAAGACGTGCGCAAGGCCGCCAAAGACTGGCAGACCTTCAGCTCGGACGCGCCCTTCCGTGTGCCTATCCCTTCGGAGGAGGCGGTGCGGACCATGCGTCAGCTCCCCATCGAAACGAATCCACCGGAACACACCGACTACCGCGCCATCGTGGAACCGTTTTTCCAACGCTCCAAAGATCCCGCGATGATCGCGCAGGTGGAGGCGCTGATGGACGGCATGCTCACGCAGGCGCTGAGCCGGGACTCGATTGAGATCGTCAACGAGTTCGCGCTGCCCATCCAGTCACGTGCCCTGACCCACCTGCTCAACGTGCCTGCGTCCGAAGGCGAAACCTGGATCGGCTGGGGCATCCATGTCTTCAAAGTCACTGGCGGCGAGTTTAAAACCGGCAACGTGCTGGAGGATTATCTGCACGCGCAGTTTGACCGCGCCGAGGCGAATCCAGGCGAAGACTTCTTCAGCGCTTTGACGCAGGCGCAGTATCGCGGTCGCAAGCTCACGCGTGAGGAGATGATGGGCTTCGCCAATCTCGCCTTCGCCGGAGGTCGTGACACGATCATCCACACCATTTCCTGCGCGCTGGGTTATCTGGCGGAACATCCGGAAGCCCTGGAGTTTCTGCGCGAAGATCCGAAACGCATCACCCTCGCCAGTGAAGAGTTCTTCCGCGTCTTCATGCCTCTCACCCACATCGGCCGTGTCTGTCCCGCAGACACGGATGTGAATGGCACCACCGTCAAAGCCGGCGACCGCATCTCCCTCGCCTGGGCCTCCGCGAACTTCGACGCCAATGCCTTCCCTCAGCCCGAAGAAGTCCGCCTCGACCGCAAGCCGAACCCTCATCTCTCCTTCGGCTTCGGCACTCATCTCTGCCTCGGCGCTCCGCATGCACGTCTCATCCTGCGCACGCTGCTGCGTCTGTGCTGTGAACGCGTGAAGAGCATCACCATTCTCAAAGCCGAAGAACGCGTCGAGCATGAAGCCAAGTTCGACCGCACCCTCGGCTACAACTCGCTGACGGTGAAGCTTGCAGCCCTCTAAAACCTCACCACCCGATCAACCGCGTGATCGCGGCCCGCAGCGCAGTTTCGAGAATCACCGCCTCGGCATGCGTGACGGGAATCGTCACCTTCTTCACGCTTTTCGAAGACGCATCTTGGCGTGACATGCTCATGAAGTACGGCGCCTTTTGCGGATCATCACGGAAGGTCAGCTCAAAGGCGCTGTTGGCCTTCTCCGACTGGTGGAAGAGCTTCGCCTGCTCCTGCCTTCCCTGCAGCGTCGCCAGCACCGCGCCAAGATCCGAGAGCCCCCACTTCATGGTGATCTTCTGCTCCCAGTCGAACTGCTTTTCCCCGCTCTGCGACGCAGCATCCACGAAGACAGCCCCTTTGCTGCGATTGAACTCGAAACGGATCACACCTCCGGTGCCACGGCCGTTGGGTTTGTAGATGGCATATTCAGCTGCCTGCTTGGTGGCGGCTGCAGTCGAGGAACCGGCGGTCGATTTCGAGGTCATGGCGCGAAAAACTAAAATGGCGCTGTTTGAATGACAAGCCTGCATGCTGAATCCGACACAGTTTTTGCTGAGATGTCATGACTAAGCCCTTCGTTACACGCGCACCACCCACCATGCATCGCGTCCCGGCCATTCTCGTTTTGTCATTTGTCAGCGTGCTCTCGTCATTCGCAGCGGAGCCGCGCCCGAACATCCTTTTCATTCTCACTGAAGATCAGGGCGCGCACATGGGCGCTCTGGGCACGACTGATGTGAAGACACCGCACATGGATGCGCTGGCGGCCAGCGGGGCGTTGTTTCGCCGGGCCTATGTGGGGTATCCAGTCTGCTCAGCCTCAAAGGCCTGCATCATGACCGGCCTGCACTCCCACACGAACGGCCTGGTCAACAACACCAACAACTACCTCAAGCCCGCCGCCAAACTCACGGCAGCAGAGAAACAAGCTCCGCCCTATCTGCACACGCGCATCCGCTCCAAGGGCGCCACGATGGTCGAGGTGCTCGCTGCGCAGGGTTATCACACCGCCGTGAGCGGGAAGCTCCACGTTTCTCCGAACGAACGCTTTCCCTACAACGACTTCATCCCGAAGGCTGGCTCCAAGCAAGCTCTCACCGGTGTCATCGCCCGGGCGGCGGGCAAGCCGTGGTTCTTTCTCCACAACAGCACGACCTACACTCACCGGCCGTTTGTGAACAGCGAGAAACAGCCCATCACCATCGACCCCGCAAAGGTGAAACTGCCCGCGCATCTGCCAGACACACCCGTCGCACGTCGTGACTGGGCCGAGTATCTCGATGGTGTGCGGCACAACGACCAGATCGTTGGCGAAGTCATGACCGCTCTGCGGGAGTCCGGGCAGGGGGCAAACACTCTCGTCATCTTCATGGGTGATCACGGTCCGGCCTATCAGCATGGCAAGATGACACCGTTTCATCTGGGCCTGCACATTCCACTCGTCATTCGCCTTCCCGGAGGCAAGCCGCTTGTGAGCGATGCATTGGTCAGCGAGCTCGACCTCTTGCCCACTCTGCTGGATCTGCTCGGGATTCAGTATGATTCACCTCTTCATGGCATCAGCCTCAAACCTCTGCTGGAAGGCAAGGCTGACGCGAAGGGCCACGACTTCATCTTCAGTGAGGTCTCCGGCCGCTCCTTGAACCAGCAGCGCGGCATGGAGGAGCGCAGTGTGATCGACGCCACGCATCAGCTCATCGTGCGCAGTCACCTCGACGAGCCCAAGGTCATCAATGCCGATCTCCGCGACATGAAGCCCTGGATCAATCGCATCTACGGCGAGACCGTGCGCGTCAAAGCCCAGTTTCCCGAGGCCTTTCGCATCCTGCAGGAGATGGACCCGCATGCTCTCGGTGGAAAGCCACCTCTGATCGAGCTCTACGATCTTCAAAGCGATCCCGACGAGCTTCACAACCTGGCTGCCGACCCCGCGCAGCGTCAACACCTCGAACGTCTCTACGCTGCCCTGAGACAATGGCACGCAGACACTCAGGACAGCGCCATGATTCTGCCGCCACTACCTTGATTTCTTTTACATCCTTCTCCACGATGAAAACTCACTTCCTCGCCCTGCTTGGTGCCGTGACGTGCATTTGCTGAGATGTTGCCTCAAAATCATGCGTTACCGGCTCATGTTCATCAAACCTTACGTGCTCCTGGCAGCACTCCTGAGCCTGCCGCTTTGTGCTGCCGACAAACCCGCGCCGCCCAACATCGTCGTCTTTATTTCAGACGATCACAGCATGCTGGACTCCGAGCCCTACGGCTCCACAGACATCCGCACGCCGAACATGGCCAAACTGGCGGCGGAGGGCATGAAGTTCACGCATGCCTTTGTCGCCACGCCTGCATGCGGCCCGAGCCGCACGGCGCTGTGCACGGGCCTGTGGCCGGCGCGCAATGGCGCGGAGCCAAATCACATGGCGAAAAAAACCGGAGTGCCCTCGCTGCCACCGGCACTGCATACGCTGGGGTACGAAGTCGCCGCATTTGGCAAAGTCGCGCATGGGAATTACGGCAAGGACCACGGATTTGATGTTTTGGGCGGCAACCAGATCGGTGACAGCGACACAGTCGAAGTCGCGAAGTTTCTCGCCAACCGTGATGCGTCCAAGCCGCTGTGCCTGTTTTTCGGCACACGGCATCCGCATGTGCCGTGGGGTGAAATTGCGGGCTATGATCCGGCGGCATTGCAACTGCCGCCCAAGCATGTGGACACTGCGCCGACCCGCGAACAACGTGCCCGCTACGCCTCGGACATCACGCGCGCCGACACCCTGCTCGGTGAACTGCGGGCGCTGGCCAGGGACAAAGTGAGAGGAGACACGCTCTTCATCTACACCGCCGACCACGGCGGGCAGTGGCCGTTTGGGAAATGGAACCTCTACGACTCCGGCATCCGGATCCCGTTTATCGCGGCGTGGCCGGGGCATTTGAAACCGGCCTCCTCCAGCGACGCCATGATTTCCTGGCCGGACATGCTCCCCACTTTCATCGAACTCGGCGGAGGCACGGTGCCGGAGGGCATTGACGGCAAGTCTTTCGCCGGTGTCCTGCGTGGCACGGCCACGACGCACCGTGACCGCATCTTCACCACGCACAGCGGCGATGGCGACTTCAATGTCTATCCCATCCGCAGTGTGCGCACGCATGACTGGAAGTACATCCGCAACCTGCATCCCGAGTTTCAACATCATTCCCACATCTCACGGTCCAGCAACGCGACCAGCGGTTTCAACTACTGGCAAAGCTGGCTCGCTGCGGCGGAAAGCAGCCCTGTGGCTGCGGAGAAGGTGAAGCGCTGCTCCGTGCGCCCGGCGGAAGAGCTCTACGATCTGAAGAGCGACCCAAACGAGCTGCACAACCTCGCGGACGATCCTTCGCAAACCGAGCGCCTCAAGCAGATGCGAAGTGAGGTGGACGCCTGGATGCAGCAGCAGGGCGACAAACAGACCGTCTTTGGCAAGCCGCTTCTCATTGGTGAACCGGTGACGATGGTTGATCCCGGCGCTGGTAAAAAGAAGAAGGCCAAAGGCGCGGGCAAATAAACACACACCTCCAAGATTCTCGAACTCCGACCCACCCCAGCATGAAAATCATCACGGCTCTCGCCCTGTCATTCACTCTCGTTGCCTCTTCATACGGTGCTGAGAAACAACCTAACATCGTCTTCCTGCTGGTCGATGACCTCGGTTATGCGGATTGCGGCTTCAACGGCGGCAAAGAGATCAAGACCCCCAGCATCGACAAACTGGCCGCGGAGGGCACGGTGCTGGATTCGCTCTATGTGCAGCCCGTGTGCTCGCCCACGCGCGCGGCGCTGATGACCGGCCGCTACGCCACGCACACGGGCGTTTACACCATCGTGCGCCCGCATGCCACGTGGGGGCTGCCGCTCACTGAACGTACCCTGGCGAATGCCCTGCATGATGCCGGCTACGCCACCGCCATCACCGGCAAATGGCACCTGGGCGAGTATGAGCCTGCTTACCTGCCCACGGCACGCGGCTTTGACCATCATTACGGCCACTACTTTGGCATGCTGGACTACTTCACCCACATGCGCGCCGAGGATCTGGACTGGTATCGCGACGGCAAGCAGATCAAGGAGGAGGGCTACACGACGCACCTCCTCGCACGCGAGGCCTGCCGGACCATCACGGAGAAAGACAAAACCAAACCGCTCTTTCTCTACGTGCCATTCAATGGAGTGCACGGCCCCTTCCAGGTGCCGGACGACTACCTCAAGCCCTACGGCACGCTCAAGGGCAACCGGCAAAAGCTCGCAGGCATGCTGGCGGCGGTGGACGAAGCCATCGCTCAGATCGTCGTCGCGCTGGAAAAAAGCGGCGAGCGCGAGAACACGCTCATCATTTTCTCCAGCGACAACGGCGGTCCGCCGCCCGGAGACAACACTCCCCTGCGAGGCTTCAAAGGCAGCATCTACGAAGGCGGGGTGCGCGGCTGCGCCTTTGCCAACTGGCCGGGACACATCCCTGCGGGCAAGCGCCTCAAGGAACCCATGCACACGGTGGACTGGTATCCCACGCTGGTGAAGCTGGCCGGCGGATCGCTGGAGCAGAAGACCGCACTGGATGGCAAAGACGTGTGGCCCATGCTCACGCAGGGCGCGCCCTCGCCGCATGATGCCATCCTGTGCGTGCAGTCCCCCACGGTGGCCGCCTTGCGCATGGGTGACTGGAAACTCGTGATGAACGGCGGGCACAACGACAACGAGGACGCCCCCAAGACGAAAGGCAAAGGCAAGAAAGGAAAAGCGAAGGCCGCAGAGACCGGTGAAACGCTCGCGCTCTACAACCTCGCCACGGACATCGGCGAAAAAGAAGACCTCGCCGCCAAGGAACCCGAACGCACCGCCGCCATGCGCGCAAGGCTGGCAGAATTTCTCAAAGACGCCGTGGTGCCGGGGCAGATTGGCCACGAAGACGGTGCACTGATGCCTCCCAAGAAGAAACGCCCATGAAGACCCTCCTCGTCTGTCTTTTGTGTTTTGGCAGTCTCGCTGCCAGATCTCACGCTGCCGTCAAACCTAACATCATCGTCATCTACACGGATGACCACGGCTATGCCGATCTCGGCATCCGCGGCGTGGAGAAGGATGTGAAGACGCCGCACCTGGATGCGCTGGCGCGAAGCGGTGTCATTGCCAAACATGGCTACAGCAGTGCGCCTCAGTGCGTGCCTTCGCGGGGTGGGCTCATGGTCGGAAAATTCCAAGGCCGCTTCCAATTGGACAGCAACAACTCCGCGCTGGACGGCTTTAACAAAGAGACCACCATCGCCACGCGGCTGCAGCGCGGCGGGTATGTGACGGCACATTTTGGCAAATGGCACCTGGGGCCCACAAGCGAGATCCCGGATCACGGCTTCACCCACACGTATGCACAGCACGGGCAGCAGAAATTCACCGCCAACATCACGCTTGATGGGAAGGACCAGCCCATGGGCGAAGTGAGGCCGGAGATATATCACATCGACGGCTGCACGCGGGCAGCGGCATCCATCATCACTCGTTACAAGGAGCGTCCGTTCTTTCTCTACGTCGCGCTGCGTGCGCCGCACACGCCGCTGGATGCCCCGCAGTCGTACAAGGACCGCTTTCCCGGCCCGATGCCGGAGCGCCGTCGCGCCGCTCTGGGCATGCTGGCGGCCGTGGATGATGGCGTGAGGCTGATCACCGACACGCTGAAACAGCAGGGCCTCACGGAGAAGACGCTGATTTTCTTCATCGGCGACAACGGTGCGCCACTGAAAATCCTCAAGACCGACTCGCCGCTGGAGGGTGATGCGGGCGGTTGGGACGGCAGCCTGAACACGCCGCTGAACGGCGAAAAAGGCATGCTGGCCGAAGGCGGCATGCATGTGCCGTTTCTCATCGCATGGCCGGGCACCATACCCGCAGGGCAGACATACGAGCATCCTGTCAGCGCGCTGGATGTCGCAGCCACCGCAGCAGCACTGGCAGACGTTACTGTGAAGCCCGGCGACCTTGACGGGGTGAATCTCATTCCGTTTCTCAAAGGTGAAAACACCCAGCCACCGCATGAGGCGCTGATGTGGCGCTGGATGGCGCAAAGCGCCATCCGTGAAGGAGACTGGAAACTGCTGCGCGGTGGTGAGCGCGAGTACCTCTACGATCTCTCCACGGATCTGGAGGAAAAGCACAGCCTAGCCTCGCAGCATCCGGACATCGCTGCGCGGCTTCGGACAAAGCTCACGGCGTGGTGCGCGGAGCTCAATCCGCCCGGACTTGCGCTCGGACCGATGGCCCCGACCTGGAACGATTATTTTGATTTCTATCTCGAAGGGAAGCCTGCGCCGAAACCGGAGTCCGAACTCAGCACCGGCATTCGCGGCTGGATGGCCCGAGGCGGCAGCCTGGCGGACAAAGACGGGGTGCTTGTGCTAACGCCGGACAAAGATGGCAAAGGCACTTTCATCACGCACAGCCGGCTCAAAATTGCCGGTCCGGCCACGGCAAAGATCACACTGAAAACCGCAGGTTCAGGCCAGGCGGCCATCGCATGGCGAGTGGATGGAGACAAAGATTTCCTCCCTGCGAATCGCGTCCCGTTTGAAGTGCAGGCCAGTGACGACTGGCAGACGCACTCGATCACTCTGCCAGCCAGAGGCCGCATCATTCATGTCCGTGTGCATCTGCCCGCCGGCCCTGCTCAGTTCCGCACCCTGGATTTCAAACCTGCCACTCGATGAAAAAACTTTTGTTCTGTCTCTGCGCTCTCAGTTCGCCACTCTTCGCGGCGACCAAGCCGAACGTCCTCTTCATCCTCGCCGACGATCTCGGCTGGAGTGACACGACGCTGTATGGAACGACGAAATTTTACCACACGCCGAATGTCGAGCGGCTCGCGAAGCGTGGCATAACCTTCACGCGGGCGTATTCGGCCAGTCCGCTGTGCTCGCCGACGCGTTCGGCGATTCTGACCGGACTGAGCCCGGCGCGCACGGGCATCACGACTCCCAACTGCCATATGCCGCAGGTGGTTCTGGAGGTGACGGTGGGAAAGAAGGGGCCGCCCAATCAAAAGGTGGTGCAGCCGAATCCGCCGACGCGGTTGAAGACGGAATACCGCACGCTGGCGGAAACGCTGAAGGATGCGGGCTATGCCACAGGGCATTTCGGCAAATGGCACCTCGGGCCGGAACCCTACTCGCCTTTGCAGCAGGGTTTTGATGTGGATATGCCGCACCATCCCGGACCCGGACCTGCCGGCAGCTATGTGGCACCGTGGAAGTTTGCCGATTTTGATGCGGACCCCGACGTGCCGAATCAGCACATCGAGGACCGCATGGCAAAGGAGGCCGTGGCCTTCATGGAGAAGCACAAGGACGGGCCGTTCTATCTGAACTACTGGATGTTCAGCGTGCATGCCCCGTTTGATGCGAAGAAGGCGCTGATCGAAAAGTACCGCGCCAGTGTGAATCCCGCCGATCCCCAGCGCAGCCCGACGTATGCGGCGATGGTCGAGAGCATGGATGACGCTATCGGCACGCTGCTGGACACGCTGGACCGGCTCAAGATCGCTGACAACACGATCATCATCTTCACCTCCGACAACGGTGGGAACATGTATGACAAGGTGGACGACACCACGCCCACCAGCAATGCTCCGCTGCGTGGCGGCAAGGCCTGCCTGTTTGAAGGTGGTACGCGTGTGCCGGGCGTGATCGTCTGGCCGGGTCTCGCCAAGGCGGGAGCACGCAGCGATGCGCTGATCCAGAGCGAGGACTACTACCCCACGCTGCTCGAAGGTCTGGCGCTCAAGGCCGCACCTGAGCAGCACTTTGACGGCAGCAGCCTCCTGCCCGCGCTGAAAGGTGGCGGGCTGTCGGGCAAGGCGGTCTTCCAGTACTTCCCGCACTATGGCACGGTGCCGGACTGGCTGCCGCCTGCGGTGTCCGTGCATCGCGATGACTGGAAGCTCATCCGCATTTTCCACGGCGGTGAGAACGGGGCGCATCGGCACCTGCTTTTTAATCTGAAGGATGATCTCAGCGAGAAGCACAATCTCGCCACGCAGAAGCCCGAACTTGTGACGGAGCTGGACGCGTTGATCGAAATCTTCCTCAAAGACACGCATGCCGTGGTTCCGGTGGTGAATCCAGCCTTTGATCCCAGGCAGTACCATCCGGAGCTGGAAGGCAGGCAGCAGCCCAAGATCAAGGCGAAAGCACCGGCCAAAGATGACAGCGATCCCGCGCTGCAAGGCTGGAAGGCCCGCGATTGCAAAGCGACGGTAAAGGACGGCATCGTGCGTGTGACGAACATCGGCTCTGAATGCTTCCTCGGCTTCGGTGCCGGCAAGCACAGCGGCCCCAGCACCGCGATCTTCCGCATCAAGGCCAAGCCCGGCACTTCACATTTCGACTGGCTGCCCGTAGGAGGCAAAGCGCAGCATGTGCCTTTCACCCTGAAGGGGGACGACTGGCAGGAGATCACCGTGCAACTCCCCGCTGCAGGTCCGCTCGGCATCGTGCGACTTTATCTGCCCATGCAGGAGCAACCCGTCGAGATTGATTGGATCGAGCTTCGTTCTGCGGATGGCGGCACGGTGACGCGGACGGAGTTTTGAAGTTTCTCTGGAGGCCATGGCTGGCTTGCAAATGTGCAGGGAACAAGCAAGTCATCGGTTGAATGAACATCGCCTCCAACCTGGACAACCATGGATTCGCCATCGTGCCAAACGTGTTCGACGCTCCCACATGTCATGCAATGGCATCCTTGCTTGGCGATGCGACCGGGGCAGGTACTCGTGGCATGCTCAGCAATCCCAAGGTGGCCCAGTTTTCAAAGGCATCGCTGGCTGAATTGGTACGGCCGTATTTGACTGACTGCCCCATGCCGGTGCGCGGCATCTATTTTGACAAACGGCCGGAAACCAACTGGCTC
The DNA here is from genome assembly GCA_017301975.1 of Verrucomicrobiota bacterium. GTDB lineage: Bacteria > Verrucomicrobiota > Verrucomicrobiia > Verrucomicrobiales > Verrucomicrobiaceae > Prosthecobacter. Next base: position 48,335 of record JAFLEI010000028.1, on the reverse strand, counting down.
GTTCCCTGGCATCAAGACCTGACACTGGCTCTCAAAAAACAAGTCGAGCTGACTGAGTTTGGACCATGGAGCGTGAAAGAAGGTGTGCCGCATGTGCAGCCTCCGATGAATCTACTGGAGCAGATGCTCACGGTGCGCCTGCACCTGGATGACACGGATTCGAGCAACGGTGCTTTGCGAGTTCTCTCTGGCACGCACCGGCTGGGGCGGCTGAGTGCAGAAGCGATCCAAAGCTGCCGTGCAACCCATGAGGAGGTTCTTTGTGAAGCCAAAGCCGGAGACGTTCTGTTGATGCGTCCGTTGCTGCTGCATGCGTCCTCCCGCTCCTCCAGTTCGAGACGGCGCCGTGTGGTGCACATTGAATTCGCAGGTTTCCCACTGCCTTCACCTCTGGAATGGCATGAGGCTCCTTGCTAAAATCCCAAGAGTCCATGACTGATGCCACGGCCGAATACATCCCCATGAAACATCTTTTACTCCCGCTTTTCCTTGCCCTTGCCAGCTGTACCACTCCGCAGTCCGGCGGTACGCCGGGGAGCCTGCCGCCGTCTTCCTGGGGCATGCCGCAGATTATCAACGTCTCGGCTTATGATCCGAAGGAAAGGCAGCGGGCGGGACAGGGCTATTCGGAGCATGATGTGTCTGCGCTGCGGGCGAATGGGGCCAGCGGCTTGATCGCACGGGCGGGCAAGGGCGGAAACCTGGATGAGAAGTGCGGGAACTTCCTCGCGGCAGCAGATCGCGCGGGGATGCTGCCGGGGGTTTATTACCGTCTGCAAAATCATGTGGATGCCGTGGCGCAGGCGGATCAATTCATCGCCCGGGCGCATTCGCTGGCGCGTGGTCGGTCATGGAATGCGCCCGCGCTGCTGCTGTGCGCTGACTTTGATGCAAACTCGCGCCTCTCGGACATTTTGCGGTTCATGGATCGTATGGAATCGCGCACAGGTGTGGTGCCTGTCGCGTATCTGGAAAACAGCACGCATTTGAAGCAACTCCTCAGCAGCGCTGATCCGGCCACGAAAGCCAAGCTGCGCCGCATGCCGTACTGGCTGGCACTCTATGCGCATGACAGTGGTGCGGGGCCGGTGTATCCGGCGCCGGGCAATCCGCGCGGGTTGCTGCATCAATATCAGGTGTGGTCTGACTGGACTCTGTGGCAGTACGGTGGCGTGGACTGGGGGCATGGCCGCTCGCAGCCGAAGGTGTACAACCACGGCATGCACCGCAACAGTCTCTATTTCGGCAATCTCGACCGGCCGGTGGAGCGCAATGTGTTCAATGGCTCGCATGCGGAGCTGCAGTCATTCTGGCAGCAGCATGGTCTGGCACTGCATTGATCAGCGCTGCGTCGCTGCGACCTGCCTCAGCGCATCGACCAAGGCGCGTGTGGCGGTAGAGGCGCGGCCTTTTTGCCAGAGCACGATGAAGTCCCAGCGTGCCTTCTCATCGCTAACTGGCACGAAGGTCACACCGGGATGCTGCAGCCTGGCAAAGTAGCCCGGCAGCAGAGTCACGGCAGATTCGGAAACGACCTGGGAAAGCACGTTGGTGATGCCATCAACGACCACGGCAAAGCGTGGCTTGAAGCCGGCCGATTTGCACAGGGCGGTGCTCCATCGATTGCGCCCCGGCACCTGATCTTCATCCACGCCGATGAAGTCGCGGCCCTTCAGCTCCTTGAGTGCGATGCTTTTTCGCGCGGCGATGGGATCGCTGTCGGCCACTGCGACGCAGACATGGAGCGAGCAGAGTTTGGTGCTGTGAAATTCACTCGCTGCAGCGACGCCCTCCTGGCCGATGAGAGCGAGATCGAGTTCGCCTGCGCGCAGCCCGTCGATCTGCTCGCGTGGTGACATGTCGTGCAGTTTGAGTTTCACCTCCGGCAGTGATTTGCGCAGTTTTGCCAAGGCAGGGGTCAGCATGCTCTGGGCGGCGGAAAGCAGATAACCCACGCGCAGTTCGGAGCGCTCGCCACGTGCCTGACGGCGAAGTTCAGACAACGCGGTGTCGTAGCTTTCCACCAGCGGCCGCATGGACTTCACCAAGGCGTGGCCGAGGCCGGTGGGTTTCACGCCGCTGGGTTCGCGTTCCAGCAGCTTGCCGCCGAGTTCATTTTCGAGCGCCTGCATCTGCCGGCTCAGCGCGGGCTGGGTGATGCGCAGGCGCACCGCAGCGCGGTTGACGCTGCCTTCCTCGATCACGGTGAGCAGGGCTCGAATGCGGTCCATCATATCACCGAGGTTATGCGCTTCCGGCATAACGGCAACAAGGAACCGGCATTACCCGCAGGCAGGGCGGTGCAGCAGTGTCCTCTTGCTCCTGAGAGAGCATTCAAACCTAAACATACCATCCCATGAAAATCGCAATCATCATCACCTCAGATCCTAAAAACGGCGAAGAAGCCCTTGGCCGCGCCTTCAATGGCCTCGCACTCGCTGCGGAAGCCCAGGACAAGAGCGACGAAGTCAGTGTCGTATTCGCCGGAACGGGCGTCCGCTGGCCAGCCGAATTCTCGAAGCCCACGCATCCGGCGCATGGTCTTTACAACGCCGTTCGCCCGGCCATCGCGGGTGCCTCCTGCGGCTGCTCCACCGTCTTTGGTGCGACGAAGGAAGTCGAAGCCTGCGGACTGCCGGAGATCAAAGATTTCGCACTGGCCGGCACTCCCGGTTTTGCGAGCATCCGCCGTTATCTGGCTGAAGGCTGGCAGACGCTCGTGTTCTGAAATTTCATCATTTCTTCACTTCACTGAAACATCCCATGAACGCACCGAATCTTGCTCAACGCGCACCACGCAGCCCGCGCGTCCGCCTCGGCGGGTACACCATCTTGCCGCGCATGCTGGACAAAGCGCGCGCCACACTGGCCAGCACCAACGGAGAGTACGTCTATGACACTCCCAATGACGGTCACTTCTTCCGTTTCACCGGCATCCAGCCCGAGGCGCTGCTGGAGCAGGTGAAAACAGGGTCGGGTGACTGGGAGATGCTGGCGTGGGTGCGTGAAAAAGCGCCGCTGAAACGCACACCACTTGAGATCAATCAGTGGTCCGACTGGACTGAAACCGTGTCTTTCAACGATGTGGAGATGCGCGAATGGTTCACGGAACAGATCAAACGCCTCAATCCGGCGCGCGAAGATCTGCGCGGAACCTTTGACTACCTTGATCTCGACGACTTTGTCAGCTTCGGCGGCGTCGCCTAAACAACCACCCCTCACTCCACCTCGAATATGGCCGACCGATTCATGCATACCGTGCTCACGCCTGCCGTGTTCGAGGCGGAGCGACACTACTATGGGCGGACCTATCCCGCCTTTGACTCCATGCCTGAGCGTGATGCGTTCACTGCATCAGAGGCGGAGTTTATCTCGCAGCGCGACTCGTTTTACATGGCCACCATCACGGAAAATGGCTGGCCATATCTCCAACATCGCGGCGGGGCGAAGGGTTTTCTTCGTGTCACTGGACCAAACGAGCTCATGTTTGCAGACCATGGTGGCAACCGCCAGATGATCAGCGTGGGCAGCCTGGCAGTGAATGACCGCGTGAGCCTTTTCCTCATGGATTATCCGGCGCGGGAGCGGCTGAAGATTCTCGGTGCCGCGAAGGTGCTGGATGCGCGCGAGCACCCCGAATTGGTGGAAAAGATAGCGCCGCCCGGTGGTCATGCAGCCAAGGTTGAGCGCATTTTTGTGATCGACGTTTTATCCTATGACTGGAACTGCCCCAAATTCATCACGCCGCGCTTTACTGCGGCTGAAGTACAAAATGCTGTCGCGCCGCTGAAGGCGCGCATTGCCGAACTCGAATCCCAACTCAAACTGCAAACACCATGAACCCACGCCCACCCCTGCCACCATTCACTGAAGAATCTGCGCTCAAGAAAGTCCAGGCCGCTGAAGACGCCTGGAACAGCCGCGATCCCGAGCGCGTTTCGCTGGCCTACACGCCTGACACGGAATGGCGGAACCGCGATGTCTTTCTCAATGGCCGTGCCGAAGTCGTCGAGTTTCTGAAAAAGAAGTGGGAAAGGGAGCAGGACTACCGGCTCAAGAAAACGCTGTGGGCCTTCACGGGAAACCGCATCGCCGTGCGTTTTGAATACGAGTGGCATGACGTGGCAGGCCAGTGGTGGCGCAGTCATGGGAACGAGAACTGGGAGTTTGATGAGCACGGCTACATGGCCAGGCGCTATGCCAGCATCAATGATCAACCGATCCGCGAGGAGGAGCGTAAGTTCCGCTGGGAGCGGGCCTGAAGGGCTTCGCTTCTCGATTCCTCTCCATGAAACCTGTCATTCTCATCACCGGTGCCACACGCGGCATTGGCCTTGCAGCGGCGAAGCAGCTGGTGGCGCGCGGTGCGCAGGTCATCATCGGCAGTCGTGATGGCAAACGTGCGGCCGAGGCTGCGGCGCAAGTGGGCGGTGGCACCACGGGTGTGGCGCTGGACATCACGGATCAGGCGAGTGTGGATGCCGCAGCGAGGCAGATCACGCAGCAGTTTGGGCGGCTGGATGTGCTGGCGAACAATTCGGCCATCCTGCTAGATCATTACCAGAGCCTGCTGGACCTGAAGCCCGAGGTCCTGCTGGAAACGCTGAACACGAACGTGGTCGGCACGCTGCGCGTGAGCCAGGCTTTTGTGCCGCTGCTTGGCAAGTCCAGCGCGCCGCGCATCATCAATGTCTCGAGCGGGGCAGGCAGCCTCAATGGTGGGTCGCAGGCATGGGCTCCCGCCTACTGCATCAGCAAGGCGGCTGTGAACATGCTCACTCAGCAGCTCACCGCTGCACTGCCTGACGTGATGGTGAACAGCATGTGTCCTGGCTGGTGCCGTACGGAGATGGGCGGCAGCAATGCACCGCGCAGCCCCGGCGAGGGAGCGGACACGCTCACGTGGCTGGCACTGGAGGCACCGCATTCCCTGCGCGGGAAGTTTGTCAAAGATCGCGCCGTGATTCCTTGGTAATTTGGAAGCACCCACCTCCATGCTGCGTTCTGAGTGCCATGCCACGAGCACTCTTTCTCTGCTGCAGCCTCACTTCACTGCTGGCTTCACTCCATGCCGCCGAGCTGGCTGGGGCGCCGGGTCCGGTGGGCCCGCCGGAGGGAGCCAAGCTGGTGCACCGGCTGGAAATCACGAAACCAGGAGTGTACGAAAACTTCCGGGTCGATGCGCAGGGCCAGGGCGGAAACATCGTGAAGATCACGACGAATGATGTGACGCTGCGCAACTGCGAGATCTTCAACGGCACCGGCAATGGTGTGGGTGTGTTTGGCACACGCGTGGTCATCGAAAACTGCCGCATTCATCATCTCTTGAACGGCACCTACGAGAATCAAACCGACGCCCATGGCATCACCGGCCGATGGGGAGATGTGACGATCCGCAACTGCGACATCTCGCACATCTCGGGCGACTGCATTCAGTTTGACCCGGACCGCAGGCAACGGGGCAGCCTCATCATTGAGAAATGTCATCTCTGGGCAGGCCCACTGGCGGAGGATGCCCCAGGATTCAAAGCAGGACAGAGCCCCGGGGAAAACGCGTTTGATTCCAAAACGCCGCCCGACGGCGAACGCTGCAAGCTCATCATCCGGCAATGTTACATGCATGGATGGAACCAGCCCAGCCAGATCAGCACACGGGCTGCGCTGAATCTGAAGGAGCACATTGGTGCGGTGATCTCACGCTGTGTCTTTGATGACAACGAAGTGGCCATTCGCGCACGAGGTCCGGGCGGGCGTGGTGATGCACGGGTGACGGTGGAGGATTGCGCGATCTACCGCACGCAAGTTGGTGTGAGAGCGGAGGACAAAATCGAAGGCCTGAAAATACTGCGCATGGCCTATGGGCCTGATGTGAAGACACGGGAAGAGCGGCATGGCGGCAAGGAGCTGCCGGGCTATGAAAACACGGGAGGGCATGATGCTCCGCCGCTGGAGAGCCTGATCGTCAAGCCCCGGCCTTGAGCTGCGCCTGCTGCGATTTGGTGAGAAAGAGCAGCGCCTTGGAGGGATCTGTGCGTATCCAGGCATTCACCTTGGTGGCCTGGGCGGGCGTGAGAGCCAGCCTGGCCGCCGGGGTGCCGCTGATCTGTTTTTTCTGATCGCTGACCGGGGCGGTACGATAGCCGGAGATGGCGCTGATTTTGAGGCGCGTCGTTTTTGCCGCAGGCAGGTCCGTCGCGGGCACAGAGACCGTATTGGCACATTCCACCTTCTCGGCAGCGGTGATCATCTGCGGCAGTGAGATGACTGCCGGGTCATATTTGACGAGCGTGACCTCACGCCCGCCCATGAAGCCGGCCTCGGTGGTGACCACACCATCGATCTGGCCCAGCGCCATCTCGCCGGTCCAAAAGCAGTACATGGCAAACACGGCCTGCTTCAGCCCTGGAGAGTGCTCGGCGGCGAGCAACTGCAAGTAGGCGGGCACCGGGCGTTTTGCCTGAGTGAGCGCCGCGACCATTCGCCCCGCGATTCCGCCGGTGTCCCACACCTGATCCTTGCGCGGGATGATGTCCTCGGCCTGGGAATTAAAAAAGCGAACCATCTGGTAGTTCCATGCGGGCTCGCCAAAGCGCTGCATGACCTCCGCGTCCCTTCCGCCTTTGTTGTTGTGGATGAGCAGCGGGGTGAACTCCGTCTCGACAGCCTCCACGATGAGGGGATGGGACATGACCTCCCGGCCAAACTGCCTGCAGCCTGCGCAGCCGGGGATTTCCTGAAACAGGGCGAACACCGGCTTTCCCGTCTGAGCACTGGATGCGAGCGCGGTCTCCAGAATACGGCCCCATCTCACCTTTCCAGCCTCCTCAGGCTGCGAAGTGTTGGTGCTGGCGGAGCAGGACAGTGAAGGCAGCATGAGGGTGAGGGCTAAAAGAGCGGGCTTCATGCCTGTGTGAGGCGGCACCTTGCAGATTATTTCACGAAAGACTTCGCCGGGCCAGCGTTTGAGGGTGCTGACCATGAAACTGCTGTGCTGCCTCTGGATTGTTTCGGCCGTTGCGCTCAGCGCTGCGGAATCGATTCCACTTTGGCCGGGCAAGCCGCCGCAGTTCATGGAGAACGCGCCTACGGAGGTGCAGGAGGAGCGCGGCAGCATTCGCAACGTGACGGCGCCTGCGATCACGCTGTTCCTACCCCAGGCAGAGAAGCGCACCGGCATGGCGATCATCGTGTGCGCGGGCGGTGGCTACGGCGCGCTGGACTGGAAGACGCATGTGGAATACGCCGCCGCTGTCTTCAATCCGAAGGGCGTGGCAATCATCGGGCTGAAGTACCGACTGCGGCCGCCGCACAAGCTGGACAATGCCGGCATCCAGGCGCTGACGCTGCTGGATGCGAAGCGTGCGATGCGGCTGGTGCGCCACCGCGCGGCGGAATGGGGCATTGATCCGCATCAGGTGGGCATCGCCGGTTATTCAGCCGGAGGAAACCTGAGCATGAACCTCGCGGCGAATTTTGATGGTGGCGATGCGCTGTCGCCCGATCCCATCGAACGTGAAAGCAGCCGGCCGGACTTTGCCGTTGGTCTGGCGACGTGGCACTGGCGGCAGAAGGAGTCGCCGTTTGTGTTTCAAAAGGACGGACCGCCGGTGTTTCTGGTGCATGCCACGAATGACGGCATCCAGGGTGGTGCGCCCATCGAGATGCCGCAGGACATCGAGGCAGATTTGCAAAAGCTGGGCGTGCCGGTGCGAATGGCGGTCTTTGATCAAGGTGCACACGGAGTGGGCAACCTGATCCCGCAGCGTGTGAAGAACGGCTTTCCGCCTGCGCGGTGGCCAGAGCTGCTGCTGGAGTGGCTCAAGAGTTTGCCGAAATCGTGAGACTCTTTTCTCACCACGAGGACACGCTGCAGCAGTGGCTGCCGAAGCATGACGAGCCGAGGAATCCGGATTCGGCGGGCGGGAAGGAGGAGTGATTTGAGTCAGAAGGGGTTCAAGAGCTTCACGCCTGTTTTCTCAAAGTCCGACGTGTTTCGCGTCACAACTGTCAATGAATGACGTTGCGCTGTGGCAGCTATCTGGCTGTCGAGTGATGGCACTGATATTCCAGCCTTGTCCCACTGTGCTTTGAGCTGACCCCACACATGCGCGGTGCTGGTGTTGAAGCTGAGCACGCGGCCTTTCATGCACTCACAAAGGTTTTGCAGCCACGTGCGCAGTTGATTTTTCCGTTTTCCCTCGGGCAGACGTTCGATGCCTCGCCGTATTTCACCAATGGTGATCGTGCTGACATAAAGTTCGCTTTCATGGCTGCGCAGCCATGCGACCACTTTTGCATCCGGCTTTGCTTTCACCGGTTCGCTGTAGACATTGGTATCGACGAGATAGCTCACAGTTCAGGAGGCTCAGAGTCGTCTTTGTCCCGTGATGGAATCTCAAACGAGGCCGGACAGGCGAGCAGCAAATCCACCAGCCCGCGATTTGCCGGCTGGGTGATGCGACGCAGCGTGATGGTGTCTTCATCCTCAACGCAAACCTCGAAGTCATCGCCTGCATGCAGGTGCATTTTCTCCCGGACCGCCCCCGGAAGGACGATCTGACCTTTTTGAGAAAGCACGGTTGTCATGGTATGAAAATCTTACTCGATGATTGAAGTTGAGCAAGATGTGGTTTCACCGTCCCGCATCCGCTGCATGATCCGCCCTGCCTTCATCGTTTCCGCGCGCACTGCCATGAAGCTCTTTCTTCTCGCGATTCTGACTTTCGCTCCTTCGCTGTCTTGCGATGCCGCGGGCGGCTTTCATCACATACCCACGGGCTCCGGCTCGCAATGCCCTCTCGGCGTAAATGCTCTCGTCATGCATCGAGACCATCAGCGCGGGCAGATGGGGATGCAGCGCGCGGATGGACTTCATGAGTTCAATGCCGTTCGCTTTGCGCCATCACCGGCATCGCCATCAATGCGGCGGACTTTGACGGGGAGGACTCCTCCAAGGCGCTGCTGGGCGGCGTGCATGTGCGCACGAGGCCGCTGTTCTGGAAGACCAACACCGAGCGGAGCGACCCCACGATGCTCACGGAAAACTGGAAGCTGCATGGCTCGCACCGGCGCAAAGGTGAGGTCACGTTGTACGATCTCGCCACCGATCCGGGGGAGAAAACGAATCTGGCGGAGAAGCAGCCGGAGGTGCTGAAAAGACTCAGCGAACAGCTGGACGCATGGACCGCCACGCTGCCGAAGACCTACGAGCATGGCGACGACAAGGGTGATTGAGCGCGGCCACGTTTCGCCGCCCATCCGGAAGCCGCCGGAACAACGTGCGAGCATTTACGAAAGAGTTCTGATCCGGCTTCGTGGAGTACGCTGCGCAGCCCGACCATCCCGATGAAGCCTCTGCTCCTCACTCTGCTTTCCTCTTTCGTCCTTTTGAACTCGTCATTGGCCGCGGCGCAGCCGAATGTGGTCATCATCCTCGCGGATGATCTTGGCTATGGTGATCTCGGCTGCTACGGGCATCCGAAGATCAAGACGCCGAATCTGGACCGCATGGCGGCGGAAGGGGCGCGGCTCACGCAGTTCAACTGCCCGGCGCCGTTTTGCGCGCCGACGCGGGCTTCCCTCATGACGGGACGTTATCCGTTTCGCTGCGGCATGACGGCCAATCCCGCGCCGGACGGCGGCCCGGTGGCGGATGCGCTGCATTTGCCTGAGAAGGAGGTCACGCTGGCGCAGGTGCTGAAAACAGCCGGCTATGCCACAGGCATGGTGGGGAAATGGCACCTGGGGCACAAAGCGGGTTTCCTGCCGACGGATCGCGGCTTCGATGAGTATTACGGCATCCCCTATTCGAATGACATGCGGCCGGTGCAGGTGATGGAGGGCACACAGGTCATCGAATACCCCGTGGTGCAGGCCACGCTGACGCGGCGCTACACGGAGCGCGCGCTCGGCTTCATTGAGCGCAGCAAGGACCGGCCCTTTTTCCTCTACCTAGCAGAGGCAATGCCGCACAAGCCGCTCGCGGCCTCCGAAGCCTTCTACAAAAAGAGCGGCGCAGGACTCTATGGCGATGCCGTGGCCGAACTCGACTGGAGCGTGGGCCAGGTGCTGGCGAAATTGAAGGAACTGGGGCTGGATGAAAACACACTCGTGCTTTTCAGCAGCGACAACGGCCCCTGGTTCGGCGGCAGCAGCGGCGGACTGCGCGGAATGAAAGGGGCGCAGTGGGAGGGCGGCTACCGTGTGCCAATGATCGCACGCTGGTCCGGCAAGATCCCTGCGGGACAGGTGAGCGAGGAGATGGCGATCACCATGGATCTCTTTGCCACGGTGCTGGAGGCGACGGGTGCGAAGATGCCGGACGACCGCGTGCTGGATGGCCGCAACCTCCTGCCGCTGCTCACCAGCAAGGCTAGATCACCGCATGAGTACCTTTTTGGTCATTTCAACTCCAAGCTGGCCAACATCCGCGATGCACGCTGGAAGCTGCACGTGCTTCCCGCCGGCCAGTTGAAGCTCAAGGCCGGCGCGGATGGCAAGTGGCTTGATCCACGCGCTCCAGATGGCGTCACAATCCTCGCACCCTATGAGCAATACAACCTCGACGCCTTTCCCGGACTCAACACCGGCGATGCCGCCACGAAGATGCAGCTCTTTGATCTGCAAAACGACCCTGGTGAGCAGCATGATGTGGCCGCCCAGCATCCCGATGAAGTGAAACGGCTCATGGCTGCCTATGAGGCGATGAACAAGGACGTGCCTGTCATCGAAGAGGTGAAACGCACGCCGTACAAAAAGTAGTGTCCGTAAACATCTGACCGCATTGCGTTGAAAGAGCGTCGCTTGATCCGCGTCCTCACACTTCCGACCATGAAACTCGCCCTGACCCTTCTCTTTGTCCTGACCCTGCATGCCTTCGCGGAACTCGCGGGCGGCAAGCCGAACATCATCCTCATCATGACGGATGACCAGGGATACGCCCAGCTCGCCTGTCATGGGCATCCCTGGCTCAAGACGCCGAACATTGACGCGCTTCACGTCCAGAGCCTGCGCTTCACGCGCTTCCTCGTCAGCCCCACGTGCTCTCCCACCCGCAGCGCCATCATGACGGGCCGGCATGATCTCAAAAACGGCATCACGCACACCATCCTGGAGCGCGAGCGCATGACGCTGAACGCCACCATTCTGCCGCAGGTGCTCAAAACGGCGGGCTACACCTCCGGCATCTTTGGCAAGTGGCACCTCGGTGATGAAGAAGCGTATCAGCCGAACAAGCGCGGCTTTGACGAGGCCTTCATCCATGGCGCCGGCGGCATCGGCCAGGCCTATCCCTGCTCCTGCGCGGATGCGCCGGACAACAAGTACATGGACCCCGTCATCCGTCACAACGGCAGCTTTGTGAAGACGCACGGTTTCTGCACAGACGTCTTTTTTACGGCAGCACTTGGCTGGATGAAGCAGCAGAAGGACAGTGGCAAACCGTTCTTCACCTACCTCGCCACGAATGCTCCCCACGGCCCGTACATCGCGCCGGAGAAAAATGCGAAACGCTTCACCGATCTCGGCTTCGGCAAAGATCAGGCCGGATTCTACGGCATGATCGAGAACATCGACGAGAACATGGGCCGTCTCGCGGAGAAGCTGAAGGAATGGGATCTGTACAAAAACACCGTCGTCATTTTCATGTCTGACAACGGCACCACGGGCGGTGGCCCCGGCGCCCCGGGCAAGGACATCGTACCCGGCTATCCCTTCTTCAACGGCGATCAAGTCGGCCTGAAAGGCTCGACGGATGAAGGTGGCGTGCGCGTGCCGTTCTTCATCCGTTGGGATGGACATATCAATGCCGGCCGTGACATCAGCACCGTCGCCGCGCACATCGACCTGCTGCCCACCTTTGCCGCGCTGGCTGGTGCGGAACTGCCAAAAAAACAGGTGGAAGGCCGCAGCCTTCTGCCGCTGATCGAGGGCAAGACCGACAAATGGGAGGACCGCTTCCTCTTCACCCACGTCGCCCGCTGGCCCACGGGCACGGAGCCAAACACACAGGAGTTTCTAAACTACGGCGTGCGCAACCAGCGCTTCCGCTACGTGGGTCCGCGGGGTGGTGCTGGAAATCCGAAGAAGAAACAACAAGCCGCCGCCAGGCCCACGAAAGGCGCGCTTTACGATCTCGAGGCTGATCCCTATCAGAAGACGGATGTCAGCGGTGACTACCCCGAAGTGGTGCAGAAAATGAGCGCCGCCTATGACAGCTTCTGGAAGGAAGCACGCCCCCTCATGGTGAATGAAACCGCGCCCATGTCTCCCACAAAGCCCTACTGGGAGCTTTACGAAAAGCAGCTCAAGTCCGGTGGCATCCCCGACTGGTCACCGCCTTCGCTCTAACCAAGCACCGTGCTGCCCTGCCGCGGCTGATACACACAGGCCGGATCTTCCGCGAAGGGATCTCCCGTCACGCCATAGGCGCGTGCCCGGGAGCCGCCGCAGACAGCGCGGAACTCACAGCGCCCGCATTTGCCGCCCAGTGCATCGTTGTCACGCAGTGAAACGAAGAGCGGATGATGTCGGTAGATCTCCGCCGGATGTTCATCACGCACATTGCCGCAGTCGAAGGGCAGGAAACCGCTCGGGGAAACGACGCCGGTGTGGGAGATGAACATCACCCCGCGTCCATCACGAATGCCGAGCGGTGAGCGCATGCCGGGGCGCTGCCTGCCACCTGCGCCGTGCTTCTGGATCAGCACGCGGCGGAAGTGATGCCCCTCCGTAGTCTTGATGGCAAAGGGAGCCTTGCCGACGAGCGTGGCCATGTCTTGAAACACGTGTTCGATGTCCTGCGGATCGGGGAGATCAGCGATGCCGGCGCGCCCGGTGGGCACCAGCAGGAAGACGCTCCACATGGCGGGCTTGAGCTCGAACATGAGATTTTTGAAGGCTTCGTACTCGCGCAGGTTGCCGCGTGTGAGCGTGGTGTTGATCTGCACGCTCAGATCTGCCGCATGGGCGCGATGCACCGCCGCGATGGTGCGGTCAAAAGTGCCCTTCACTCCGCGAAAGGCATCGTGCGTCTCGCGTGAGGCACCGTCCAGGCTCAGTGAAATGCGCTCGACGCCTGCGGCTTTGATTTCGGCAAAGTCGGCATTCATGAGCCGTGCCGTGGCCGAAGGGCTGAGGCCCACATGCAGGCCGGCGGCGGTGGCCTCGCGCACGAGATCGAGGGCGTCCGTACGCATGAGCGGATCACCGCCGGTGAGGATGAGCATCGGCGGGTTCAGCTCTGCGAGCTGGCGGATGAGGCGGCTGGATTCCTCACGGTTTAATTCATCTGGGTGGCGGTGAGACTGCGCCTCGGCCCGGCAGTGTTTGCAGGCCAGCGCACAGGCGCGGGTGATCTCCCAAAAGACGAGGAAGGGGCGTTCATCAAAGCCGTCATAGGCCATCGAGGCCACCTTGGACCACTCGGGATTGTTCAGCGCTGTGTTCATGCGTGAGACTAACGGGAGGAGGACGCGCCAATCCTTTCTGCTTGTGTGGAAAGCTGTGCTGATTTTGCGGACTGTTTGATCCGAAGTTAATCCTCCTCATCCCGATTCACGAAGCGCCTGCGGTGCCACAGCAGCCAGAACAGCGCCAGCAGCGCCCATGTCAGTGAGGCGTAGATGTGATGTGAGACTGTTGTGGAAGGCACCCAGGCGGGAGTGGCACGCGTGATGGCGGCGAGGACGCCAAGGAAGACCAGGAAGCGCACCCACTTGCTCTTCACAAAAAAGCCGTCCAGATCGCCGCTGTGGCCGAACAGCACGCGGCTGCCGACGATGAGCATCAGCATGCCAAAGCCGCCGATGTAGAGCAGATGCTCCACGCTGACGTGCTGCGTGTAGAAGAAGCCGGCAAGCGCCAGACCGAGCCAGCCGAGGATCAGGGACCAAAAAAGACCCGTGGTGAGCGATCCGCCCTGCACCGTCTTCCAGCGCACTTCCATGAGCAGATAAACCGCCGCCACGAGGGCCCTCAGCGCATAGCCCGGGATGATCTGGCCGGAGGCCTCAAGCAAGAAGCTGACGATGAGCAGAGCAGCCGCCATGACAGCACGGATGAGCTTGGTGCGGCTCTGCGCGGCTGTTTTGGGATCGCCAAAATCACCGCCGAGCATGCGCGGAAAGACAAACGCGCCGATGCCGAGCACGGGTGGCAGCAGCAGGCCCTGATAGAGCAGCAAATTGGCAAGACGCTGGCGCTGTGGATCCAGCAGGGTGGCATTCGACAGCAGCAACGACGCACCTGTGATGCCGCAGATCAGGCCGGCGAGCGCGAGGAGCAGCTGCGGAGGCGGCGCCTCCTTGCGGAACTTCACCACGCGGACCATCAGGCAGAGCAGCAGCGAACCCAGCAGCGCGATGAAAAACATATCCCCCCAGGCCATGTGCAGGGTGAGGTGGGAAATGCCACAGGCCTGTTGCAGCGCAAACAGCCAGAACAGCTCCAGTGGCGTGAGCTTCGGTGCCGTGGCCATGCGCGGCCCGGCGGTGCCGAGAAAGCCGACGACGAAAGCCGCGCCGAAGGCCTCGATCATGATGCGCGCGTGAACGAAGCTGGGATAAAAGCCAAGCTGCTGCGCATAATACAACGGCCACAACGCCACACCGATGATGCTCCACACCGCACCACTGAAAAAGAACAGGCGATACGGCTCCGACGCGAGCCAGCGCAGGCCATCCCGGCGAGGGCCGACGGCCTTGTGTTTCTTGTGTTTGCAGGCGGGAAAACTCACGGGATAAAGGGGCTCAGGGTTTCGTCAGCAGCTTGCGCACGGCATCGATAACCGGCCTGATGTCGGCTCCCAGCGATTCCTCACGGTGGATAACTTTGCCGTCTTCATTGAGCACCGCGATGAGGTTCGAGTGGGCGAAGAAACCATCCACCAGCTGGTATTTGAAGTCTAAAGCCACGGCAACCTGCTGCACAATGTCTGTGGGTGCGGTTAGAAACGTCCAGCGCACGGGGTTCATCTTGTGCTCATGGAGCGTGGCCGTCATCTGGGCAGGAGTGTCGAATTGTGGATCGATCGAAAGAAAGGCAAAGCCCACCTGCTCCGCGTCTTTGCCGAGCGCCCGTTCGACGGCCTGCATGTCTGACAGGATGCGCGGGCAGGCAAACTTGCAGCGGGTGAATCCCATCGTGAGCACGCGCACCCTGCCGCGCAGGCTGGCGAGCGGGGCCGCTTTGTTGTCCTGGTTGCGCCATTCACCTGGCAAATCGTAAGGAGTGGTGAAGGCGAGGGTCCGACTGCTGACCGCGGCCGGCGCGATGGACTGCGCGGCACGGAAACCGAGGCTGCCCACGCAGTAGGCTCCCTTCAGGCTGGAACGCAGCGCATAGCGCATGAAGGCGGCGTAATTGCTGACATCGGAGGCGAGCAGGGAGCCCGCGCCGCAGAAGAGCTTCCGCTCCAGTGAGCCGTCGCTGCGCGAATCCCCCATTAGCAGTGTGGCGTTGAAATCGTGAACCCATTCCCAGACGAGGCCATGCATGCCGCGCAGATGGTACACGTTCTGCGCCCCGGTGTGCACATCCTCGAGCGCCGAGCTGCCGGGCTTCGAATACCACTCCAGCAACTGCCGCAGATAGGCGGGATCCATGCTTGCATCCTGCTTCGTCGCATCCGCGCGCGCGGCGAACTCCCACTCATCCTGGCTGGGCAGCCGCTTGCCTTGGGCTTCGCAGCAGGCCTGGGCGGCAAACCAGGAAACATGCGTCACCGGTGCGTTGACAGGCGCCCTGTCGCCCAGTTCAAGATCACCCGCCCAATGGGCGAGGTAGTTCTCATCGGCCAAAGAGCGCTGCACCTGCGAGCGTCGCCATTCGGGATGGGCTTTCACGAAGGCGAGGAACTCCCCGTTCGTCACCTGTGCGACATCCAGGAAGAAGGGCGCGGTGTGGCGGCTCTTCGCCTCCTTCGCGTAGAGCGGCTTGTAGTCACCCCCGGGAATGAAGGCCATGCCATGCGGTGGCCGGGGTGTCTCCGCCTGGGAGACACCGATCACCAGAACAAGTGCCAGCAATGGGGGTGCGATTTTCATGAATCAATGAGCTCCAGGTGCCGCTGGCGCAGGGACGGTTGCGCGGACTTCCTTCACGGTTTCAGGCAGGACCTCGACACCGCTATTGCCCCACTGGCTGTAAACATACGTGAGCGCATTGGCCACCTGCTCGTCGTTGAGTCCGAGCTGCGGCATGAGGCTTTCATAAGTCTCACCATTGACGGTGATCTTGCCCTGCAGGCCGTGCAGCACGTTGCTGATCGCACGCTTGGGATCGGCATTGAGGTAGTCTGACTTCGCGAGCGGCGGGAAGGCTTTCGGGATGCCCTGGCCTTCGGGCTGGTGGCAGGCGAAGCAGACGGAGTTGTAGATGATCTTGCCGCGTGCGATGCGCTCCTCCTTGTTCGCAGCAGGCGCCTGCTGCGTGGAAGCCTGCGGGATGGTCTGGATCGCTCCGCCTTCCAGCCGGTAGATGCGGTCGTCCTGCTTGCCTGAATAGACCACCTTGTTCTCCTCGCCCGCGACCTTGAGCATGCCGATCGCGCCTTTGTTGAACGCACGGAAGATGGAATGATCGACGAGGATGTAAGTGCCGGGCACATCAAGGCCGAACTCCACGATGGCCGATCCGCCTGCCGGGATCATCGTGGTCTGCACGTTGTGCTGCGCGGGCAGGGCACCGCCTTCAAGATAAACGGTGTCGAAGATTTCGCCGATGACATGGAACGAAGACGTGAGGTTGGGGCCGGCATTGCCCACGAACATGCGCACTTTCTCGCCGACCTTCGCAGGCATCGCATTATCCCCGGCAAGGGCGCCGACGGAGCCGTTGAAGACGACGTAGTCCGCATTTTCGGCCAGCGCCTTTTCCATGCTGAAGGGCTGCAGGCCCGCCTCACCGTACGGCCCCTTGGTGTAGAACTCGGACTGCATGACGTAGTACTCGCGGTCTACTTTCGGCAGACCGCCGATGGGCTCGACCAGAATGAGTCCGTACATGCCGTTCGCGATGTGCATGCCCACCGGCGCGGTGGCGCAGTGATAGACGTACAATCCCGGGATCAAGGCCTTGAACGAAAAGACGGACTCATGTCCAGGAGCGGTGAAGGAGGCCGCCGCGCCGCCGCCAGGACCGGTGACGGCATGCAGGTCGATGTTGTGGGGCATCTTGCTGTCGGGGCGGTTCATGAGATGAAACTCCACCTCATCATTCTGTCGGATGCGCATGAACTTGCCCGGCACACTGCCGCCGAAAGTCCAGAAGGTGTAGTCCACACCGTCCGCCATGCGTTTCACGATCTCCTGTACTTCCAGCTTCACGGTGACCTTCGTCGGATGATCGCGTGTGATCGGCGGAGGCACGTGCGGTGCATCGGTCAGCACGGCCTCTTCGCTGCCGGAGAGCGGCTGGTCAGTTTGTTTCAAGGGATCCCGCACCGCATCGGGTGTGGCCGGGGCATACGTCGCCGTCTCCTTGATGAAGGTTTGCTGGGACTGCTTTTCGTTCGGACTCAGCTCGCGGTCGCCGCATTGGGTGAGCAAAACGGCGGCGAGTGCGGGAAGGATGAGATGCGTGTTTTTTATCATGGTGCTGCGGGCTGGGCTTGAGCTTTGTACTGCGCATAGCGCGCACGTTGTTCAGGAGTGAGATTGGCGGGATCGAAACGGGGGTCAGGCACCTGGTTGATGCGCGAATAGATCACATTCGCCATGTCTGCGGCGCAGTTTTTGATGTGCTCGGCGCGTTCACCAGCGAAAAGATCATCCACCGTGCCGCGGAAGAGCTGCAGCCAGTGGTCAAACTGCGCACGGCCCATGGGTGTTTGCGGAACCAGCTTTGCATGTGCGGCGATGGGATCCCCCGTGAAGCCGCCGGTGCGGAAGAGCACTGTCTCCCAGAAGGCGTACATCTTTGGCAGATGGATGGTCCAGTTCGTCTGTGCGACGTCGTTGAAGATGAACCCCAGCACCTCGTCAGCACGGATGCGGTCATAGAAGGTGTTCACCAAGATTTCGATTTCGGCGCGGCCGGTGATGTCAGGTTTGGTTTCAAACATGCATTTAACATGCAACATTAACAGCACCTGTCGCTTCTCGGTTTGTGCGTCCTTGTGCGCAAGAATTGGCGTGGCGGAGGGCGCGCAATAAACGCGCATCTCTGCGCAGGATCGGTGCATTGATGTATCGGCGATGCAACTTATTAAATGGCCCAACCAAACCATGAAACTCATCCTATCATCCATCGTCACCATCACTGCTGTCATGACCCTGCTGGTCAACGCCGCCGCGCTCGCGGTCGATCCAGCCGCCGTCGCCACGGAAGCAGCCACCAATACGGTCTGCCCGGTCAGCGGAGAGCCGGCCGATCCTGCCATCACCACCGAATATGAAGGCCGGAAATGGTCCTTTGCCAAAGAAGCCTGCAAAACCAAATGGCTGAAAGCCCGCGAGGACAGCCTGTACCAAAAGCTCGGTGGCAAACCCGCCATGGACGCTGCCATCGAAGCTTTCTATGTCAAAGTGCTGGCCGATGACCGCGTGAAGCACTTCTTCGACGACGTGAGCATGGACAAGCAGCGCCGGAAGCAGAAGGAATTTCTCAGCACCGCCTTCGGTGGTCCGCTGCCATGGACCGGCAAGGACATGCGCAAAGCCCACGACGGCATGGGCCTCACCGAGGTTCATTTCAACGCCATCGCTGAAAATCTCGTGAATACCTTGAAGGATCTCAAGATCAAGCAGGAGCTTATCGACCAGGTCGTCGCCGTCGCCCTCACGACGAAGGATGACGTGCTTGGCCGTGCTAAGAAGGCCAACTGAGAGCTGTCCATCTCTCGTTGAGCCAAATATACCGCCGTAGTGAGTGCCGGGAGTCGCTCGCTGCGGCGGTTTTGTTTGGAGAAAAAAGATGCTGAATCGTCCTCGCGGGAGCGTTTGATCTCCCGCCATGAGGTTTTCTCTTTTTACCGCCGCCGTTTGTCTCGCCACCTCCCTCCACGCCGAAAAAGTCGGCCCGTGGGATCTCGATGCCCTCAAAAACAACGTGCCCGCCATGAAGTGGGTGCGGCAGGATCAGCCGATTCAGTCGCTGACCTATGCGGGTGAAAAGTACCAGGGCCACGACACGGACGTCTTTGCGTTTTATGCCTCGCCGATCACGCTGGGAGAGAAGGTGAAACCCGGCACCAAGTTCCCGGGCGTGGTGCTCATTCACGGCGGTGGCGGCACCGCCTTTGCCGACTGGGTGCACCTGTGGGCCAAGCGCGGCTACGCGGCCATCGCCATGGACTTGAACGGCTCGCGTCCGCCGGATGCTGAGTTTGATCCGAAGACCGGCATGGCGATTGGCAACGGCCATCGCGGCGTCCGCACGCGCCTGCCGAATGCGGGCCCCCAGCACGGTCATCCCGAAAAGTTCGACTGCGTCCTCACCCCTGACACCAGCGACGATTGGCCCTTCCATGCCGCCGCGAGCGTGATGCGCGCACACTCTCTGCTGCGCAGCCTCCCCGAGGTGGATGCCGAACACACCGCCGTCACCGGTATCAGCTGGGGTGGTTACACGACCTGCCTCGTCGCTTCGCTGGACGACCGCTTCAAGGCCGCCGTGCCCGTCTATGGCTGCGGCTTCCTGCATGAGGGCGAGTCCGTGCAGAAGCCCAGCATCGACAAGCTGGACCCCGAGCACCGCGCGCTGTGGGTGAAGGAATACGACCCTGGCAGCCTGCTGCCACGCTGCCATGTGCCCATCCTCTTCGTGAACGGCACGAACGACGTCCACTACGTGCTCGACAGCTACATGAAAAGCTACAACGCCGTCCCCGGAGAGAAGCACATCCGCATCCAGATCAAGATGCCGCACGGCCACCCTCCCGGCTGGGCGCCGCAGGAAATCGGCCTGTTCATCGACTCCAAATGCCGTGGCGGCGATCCCTTGCCGAACCCAGGCGCACCTGTCGTCTCCGGCGATCACGTCACCGTCGCATGTGAGAGCAAGGTACCGCTGAAAAAGGCGGAGCTGAATTACACCACGGACACCGGCCTGCGCTCCAAGCGCGAATGGAAATCCGTCCTTGCCTCAATCAAGAACGGTACCATCACCGCACCCAAACCGCCTGCCGGCGCCAACACCTGGTTTATCAGCGTCACTGATGAACGCGATGCCATGGTGAGCACGGTGGTGGAGTTTCAGCCGTGAGCCAAGATGCGCCTCTAGACGGCGTATTGAGTGCATGAACAAGCTCTGCTCTTTCCTCGCCGCCGCCGCTTTTTCGGCTGCGGCGGCGCCGCTGGAGATCGTCGAGGTGGAGGGCCAGCCGCTGGCCGCCAATGCGCAGCGGCTGGTGCAGGCATTGGAGTTTCTGGGCACACCACTGCCTCCGGAGCTGCGGGCGAAGCTCCAGGCCGCGATCACCGCGCGTGATGGCGCAGGCGTGCAGTCCGTGCTGGATACCCAGGTGCTCTGCGTGGTGGACATCAACCCCGAATCGCGAGTGAAGGCGCAACGCGGGCCGGCCGCCGCGCATTTGCAGCAGGCAGGCTACACGCCGCTGCTGATGAAGGTGATCAATCACGCTACCAGCGTGGCGCGCCTGCACATCAGCAGCCCGCAGGCCGGGCCCTCCTATGCTGGCGTGGCGAAGCTGACGATGGAGCGCGAGCGGCAGACACATCTGAGGGAGAACGAGAACACGCAGGGCACCGACCGCTTTCTGGAGGTGGGCATGCATGACTCTGCGCCAATGACTGCGAATCTGAGCGGGCTGGAGACGGAGTACGCCATCGCGCTTGTCTATTCCAGCGAGTCTGGCAAACGCGAGGCCACGCTCGTCTTTGACATTGGGCAGGGCACGCAGGACCTGGGTTTTCGTGCCGAGGTGCCGGTGCTGTTTCAGATTTCGCCTGCGGTGAAAGTGACGCTGGATGTAAAAGACTTCGACGACAAGGACACCACGGCGCGGCTGACTTTCACCGATGCGCAGGGCCGTGTCTTTCCGCCGCAGGCACGCAGGCTGGCGCCGGATTTCTTTTTCCAAAAGCATCTGTACCGCCCCAGCGGAGGCAGCGTGTTTCTGCCGCCGGGTGCGTTCACGATGGAGGCCTCTCGCGGGCCGGAGTACCGCACGGTGAAGACGAAGGTGACGATTCCTGCGGCGAAAGAGACCACGCTGCCCGTGAAGCTTGCGCGCTGGATCCATGCGGCGGACTTCGGGTATTACAGCGGCGATCATCACATCCACGCGGCCGGCTGCGCACACTACACCTCGCCCTCCGAGGGCATGCGGCCGGAGCACATGTTTCAGCAGGTGAAGGGCGAGGGGCTGAACGTCGGCTGCGTGCTCGCCTGGGGCTACTGCTTCGACTACCAGCGCCAGTTCTTCGGCCCTCAGGTCGATCAATTCAGCGAGCCGCTGACGCAGATGAAATATGACATGGAGGTCAGCGGCTTTGGCTCCGCCGCGCTCGGTCATGTGTGCCTGCTGAATCTGCGCGAGCTGGTGTATCCCGGCGCAGACGGCATCAAAGGCTGGCCCAGTTGGACCCTGCCCGCGCTGCGCTGGACCAAGCAGCAGGGCGGCTTCACCGGCTACCCTCATTCCGGCAGCGGCATGCAGGTGAACTCCGCCACAGCGGCAAAGCGCCTGCTCAATCTCTACGATGCCAGCAAGGATGCGCGGCTCACCGCGGCTGAAGCTCAGAATACTCTGCTGCCGGAGACGTTTGATAAAATCGATGCCGACCACGATGGCGGGCTCAATGAGGCCGAACTCGCCAGCAGCCATGAGCGCGTGCTCGATGTGCTGCCCAATGTGGCGATCCCGGACGCAGGCGGGCATGAGATCTTCGTGACCACCGCGCACGGCGTGTGTGATTTCATCAGCGCCATGGACACCGCGAGGCTGCTGGAATGGAACACCTGGTACCATCTCATGAACTGCGGCTTTCCTCTCAAGGCCGCAGGCGAAACCGACTTCCCCTGCATGAGCGGCACCCGTGTGGGCCAGGGGCGCACCTATGTGAAGCTTGGCAAAATCGACCGCATTGATTTCACGAAGTGGTGCGAAGGCCTTGCGCAGGGCCGCAGCTATGTGAGCGATGGCTACGCCCACGCGCTGGACTTCACCGTCGCTGGCCAGTCTGCGGGAGACGAGGTGCGCCTCACCCAGCCGGGCCGTGTGGAGGTGCGCGTGAAAGCCGCGTTCAGCTCCGAAACACCGCTGGAGATCGCCTATGGCAGCGCGGTGCCCGTGGCGGGGGCACGCCTGACCGGAGACACCGTGAACTATCATGATGTGACTGCCGCGCAGCCTTATGCTGGAGGAAAGCGCAAGGTGGAGCTCGTGTTCAATGGCCTGCCCGTGGCCACGCGAGAAGTGCCTGCGGATGATCAGGTGCATGAGATCAGCTTCAGCGCAGACATACCACGCAGCGGCTGGGTGGCGGTGCGGCAGTTTCCGCAGATGCACACGAATCCAGTGAATGTCATCGTCGCTGACAAACCCATCCGCGCCTCGCGGCGCAGCGCGCAGTGGTGCCTCGCCTGCATCGAGCAGCTCTGGCGCATGCGGGAGAAAAACATCGCGCTGGCGGAGCGGGACGAAGCGAGGCGGGCTTATGAAGCGGCCAAGGAGATCTACCGCCGCATCGCCGCTGAATCACCTGAGGGGAGCTGAAGCAAAAAGGACGAAATTCAGTGATGGGTACGGCCCGTCGTCATCGTTGCATCGGGCTCATGAAACGGAACATCTCTCGACGCACTGGACTGAAGCTGATGACGGCAGGAACCCTCATGGGCCTCGGTGCCCGTGGCAGCGCCACCGCCGCGCCAGCCAAGACCGCAGCCACAACGGATGCCTGGACCAAGACGCATGACCGCGTGTTTCTCGGCGGTGAGTTTTGGGCCAACCCCATGGAAGACTGGCGGGTGAGCGAAGGTGGCGCAGAATGTCTGAGCATGGGCGGCGGCCGCAGCGTGCATTCGCTGACGCATCAGATCACGCAAAACGGAGCTTTCACGATGAGTGTGACGTTGACGCGGCTGGAGATCGGCAAGGCCGATGGCGGTGCGGGCTTCCGCATCGGCATACGCAGCGAGCTCAACGAGCACCGCAGCAACTGCTTTGTGCAGAAGGGCATCAACGCTGGCTGGCAGGGCGATCAGCTTGTCCTGGGGCCTGAGACTGCGCCGCTCAAGGACAGCACCGCTGTGAAGCAGATCAAGCTGACGCTCAAAGGCACGGCAGAAGGCGACAAGTGTGCGCTGACGCTTACGGCTTCTGCGGCAGATTCGGGTGCGGAGCTGGCAACGGTCTCGCATGGATTCCTCGCAGACGCGGTTCTAGGCAACGTGTCCATCGCCAACAACTTCGCGGCCGGAGCTGTGGGGGGAGCGAAGAAGAACAAGGGCAAGGCGGGTGCTGCAGGCGGTGGCCGCTACCGCTTCCAAAACTGGACGATCGATGGCAATGCCTTCACCGTGACATCAGGCAACCAGTTTGGGCCGCTGCTGTGGTCCATGTACTCACTGAGCGATTCGCGCACGGACGAGGGCTTTGTGCTGAAGCTCAGCGCGCTCACGGGTCCCATGGGCGCGAAAGACAATCAAGTGGTCGAATTGCGTGTGCAGCAGAAAGGCGCATGGAAATCTCTCGGTGAAGCAAATCTGGATACCGATGCCTGGGTGGCGACGTTCCGCATTCCGAAGTGGGAAGCGAAGCAGGCCACGCCCTACAAGGTGGTGTACCGCGAGAAACATAAGGACGGCAGCGAGACGCCGCATGAGTGGGCGGGTACGATCAAGGCCAATCCCGAAGGCCGGCCGCTGCGCATGGCCGCGCTGACCTGTCAGAACGACTACGGCTTCCCCTACGCGCCCGTCGCGCAGAATTTGCTCAAGCTCGATCCTGATCTCGTGTTCTTCTCCGGCGACCAGATCTATGAAAACCACGGCGGCTTTGGCATCATCCGTGAACCCGCCGAGCCCGCCATCCTGAACTACCTGCGCAAATTCTACCAGCATGGCTGGGCCTTCCGTGAAGTGATGCGCAATGCGCCCACGCTCTGTTTGCCGGATGACCATGACGTCTTTCAGGGCAACATCTGGGGCGAGGGTGGCAAAAAGATGGACGTGGGAGACACGGGTGCGTCCTCCAAAGGCGGCTACATTGAACCGGCGAAGATGGTCAATGTGGTGCACCGGACCAATGTGGCCCACCACCCGGATGCGTATGATCCCAGGCCGGTGCTGCAGGACATCAGCGTGTATTACGGAGACATGGTGTATGGCGGAGTGAGCTTTGCCATCATCGCAGACCGCCAGTGGAAGAGCGGGCCGGAGCATGTCGATACGGGCGCAGGCCGCGCTGACCACGTGCCTGATCCGAACTTTGACACCTCCACGCTCGACAAGCCGGGTCTGGTCCTGCTGGGAGAGCGGCAGGAGGAGTTTCTCAAAAAATGGGCCCAGGACTGGCGCGGGCATTCGCTGAAGGCCGTGCTGAGCCAGACGGTGTTTGCGAATGTGGCGACACATCATGGTGGGCCGGATGGTTACCTGAAGGCCGATCTCGACTCAGGTGGCTGGCCGCAGACGCCGCGCAATCGTGCCGTGGACATCATGCGCCCCTCCATGGCCCTGCACATCAATGGCGACCAGCACATCACCACGCTCACGCAATACGGCGTGGAAAAGCAGCGCGACAGCAACTGGTCCTTCTGCACACCCGCCATTTCCGCCGGTTATCCCCGTTGGTGGCGGCCGGATGAGCTCAAGATGCCGCATGAAAACCGGCCCAAGCATGGCCTGCCCGACACCGGCGAATACATCGAGGGCCTGGGGAACAAGGCCTATGTCTATGCCGTTGGCAATCCCGTGGTGGGCCAGGCGCCGAACCGCTATGAGAAGGCGGAGGAGAAAGGCAGCGGGTTCGGCTTCATCACCTTCGACACGGCGAAGAAGACTTACTTCATCGAGTCGTTCCGCTTCCTCATCGACGCGACGGACGGCAAGCCCACGAATCAGTTCCCCGGCTGGCCGGTGACGATTCAGCAGAAGGAGAATCGCGGTGAGAATGTGATCGCCTGAGGAAGATGAAGGGCGGGCCATCCTGCCCGTGAAGCAGGCGCTCTTTACGGTGAAATTGTCAATGTTGCTGGTCTGCTTGCTGAACCAGAGCGCCATGAGTACAAGCTCTTGTTTTAATGCGTACAAATGAACCACCATGAGACTTCTCCCGCTGCTTCTCGGCATCACGGCCACTGCCTTTGCTGCTGACTCACCCACGCTGCACCCCAAGGCGGCAGCGCTGCCCTTCACGCATCAGGGGCCGTTTATCACCACGACGGACGGCGGCGTTCTATGCATGGATGCAAAGAATGCGCTGCGCAGCACGAATGAAGGCCGCACTTGGAGTATCGCGCCGTTGTTTGCCGAACCGGCGAAGTTCAGCGTCAGCAACGAGCGAGCCCTGCTGCGCACTCGCGAGGGTGTCATCATCTCCGCCTGGATGAACGGCGCGGAACGCAAGGAACCCAAAGGCTGGCACTGGGGCGAGCCTGGCGTGGACTGGAAGGCTTTCATACTGCCGACCTATTCCTGCCGCAGCACGGATGATGGCAGGACCTGGGAAACTCCGGTGAAGCTCAGCGATCCGTGGTGCGGCTGCATTCACTCGATGATTCAGATGAAGTCCGGCCGCATCGTCCTGGTCGGGCAGGAAATCATCCCGCAGTGGCGACATGCCACGGTGATGTGGGTTTCGGATGATCTTGGCAAAAGCTGGCAGCGCGGCGACATGCTCGACTACGGCGTCGGCACGCATGATCACGCGGGCTCCCTCGAAGGCAGCGTGATCGAGCGCAAAGACGGCTCGCTCTACCTTCTCCTGCGCACAGAGTCGGGCTTCCTGTGGGAGGCGACTTCGCGCGATGGCCTGAAATGGACCGGCTTGAAGCAGACAAACATTGCCTCCGTCACCTGCTGTCCGCAGCTAAACCGTTTGAGCGATGGCCGCATCGCGCTGCTGTGGAATGCGCCACCGAGGCATGATCCGAAAAGCGGCTCCAGCCGGGTGGAGCTGTCGCTTGCCTTTTCGGACGATGAGGCGGCCACGTGGTCCAAACCTGTCATCGTGGCGGCAAATTACGTTCCCGGTGGCCGGGTCTCCTACCCTTACCTTTATGAGCGCAAACCGGGCGAGCTGTGGATCACCACGATGCAGGGCGGCCTGCGAATGAAGATCAACACCGCCGACCTCGCTGCCGGCGAGATCCCGACTTTTGTGCCTCCGCCAAAACCGCAGCCCAAGCCAGGTGGCATCGTCATGTTTGGCGATTCCACCACCGCGCCGCGCGGCAGCCTGAAGGTGTATGCCACGCGGGTGGAGACGGCGCTGCAGAGCATCGGCTCCTCGCTGAGCGTGCACAATGCGGGCATCCCCGGCAACACCACGCGGGACGCCCTCAAGCGCCTGCAAAGCGATGTACTGAATTACAAGCCGCGCATTGTCGTCATGCAGTTCGGCATCAATGACTCCGCCGTGGACGTGTGGAAGAACCCTCCGGCCACCAACCCGCGCGTGCCTTTGGCCGAATACCTCAGCAATCTGCGCCGCATGATCTCCGCAGCGCAGGAGGCAAAGGCCAAGGTCATCCTCATGACAACGAATCCCCTGCGCTGGACCTCCAAGCTGCGCGAGCTTTACGGCAAACCGCCCTACGACCCCGCCGCCGAAGACGGCTTCGACTCCGCCACGCTCGCCGGATACAATGACGCTATGCGCACGCTCGCAGCAGAGTTGAAGGTGCCGCTGGTGGATGTGCGCGCGGCTTATCCCGACTTTGCCGCGAAGCACCAGACCACGGTGGAGGGAATACTGCCGGATGGCATGCATCCGAATGATCTCGGGCAGGAGCTGGTGGCGGAGCTGCTGGTGCCCGCGCTCCGGGCGGCGTTGCGCTGAATTGCCTGCTGGGGAACAAGGTTGAAATCGGCGCTTGCATACTTAACCTTTTGGTTAAGTGTTTGCACCGAACCCAACGCCTCCCCATGACCAACACCGATTCCGACACCCTGAACGTCACACGTCTTTTCAAAGCCCCGCGCGAGCGCGTGTTTGCCGCCTTTACCACGCCCGAGTACATGAACCAGTGGTTTGGCTGCGGCGGCAAGGTGACCACCTGCACCACGGATCTGCGCGAGGGTGGCAGCTACCGCCTGGAAACCCACAACCCGGAGAGCGGGGAGGTTTTCATCGTGAAAGGAGTCTATCAGGAGGTCGCGCCTCCGGCCAGGGTCGTTTTCACCTGGACGTATGAAGGGGATGAAGAATGGGCGGGCTGCGAGTCCGTTGTGTCCGTGGATTTCATCGCCAGTGGCGATCAAACGGAGCTGCGCCTCACGCACACCGGCTTCCCATCGGCAGAAAGCCGGGGCAATCACAACCAGGGCTGGGGCACCTGCCTGGACAAATTGGACGCTCTGCTCACCGGCAAGCCAGCGCCTGCGTGCTGAGTCGGCGCATCGCCTGGAGAATGACATGAGGAGAAGCGGGCCCAAATGGGTCCGCTTCTCTTGTTTTCAGTGCGCCAGACGTGGAAGCTGCGCACCTTGGGATTGCGTCGGAGCGCACCCTCGTTTAGCTCTTGCGCTCTCAATTCCCCTCCAAAATCATGTCCGCGAAGATCATCTATACCCTGACCGACGAAGCTCCCCTGCTGGCCACCTTTTCCTTTCTGCCCATCGTACAGGCCTTCACGAAGCCCGCTGGCATCACGATCGAAACGCGCGACATCTCCCTCGCAGGCCGCATTTTGGCAAACTTCCCCGACTTCCTGACGGACGCCCAGAAGCAGTCTGACGACCTCGCCTACCTCGGCAAGCTTTGCCTGGAGCCGACGACGAACATCATCAAGCTGCCAAACGTCTCCGCCTCCCAGCCTCAGCTCAAGGCCGCCATCGCCGAGCTGCAGAGCAAAGGCTACGCGGTGCCGGACCTCCCCGAGAATCCGCAGACCGACGCCGAAAAAGACATCAAGGCCCGCTATGCCAAGGTCATGGGCAGCGCCGTGAACCCCGTGCTGCGTGAGGGCAACTCCGACCGCCGTGCCCCGAAGGCCGTCAAGGATTACGCCAGGGCGCACCCGCATTCGATGGGCAAGTGGAGCGCGGAGTCCAAGACCAGCGTGGGCACCATGGGCGGCAAAGGCGACTTCTTCTCCAATGAGAAGTCAGTGGTGGTGGAGGAAGCCACGGACGTGAAAATCGAATTCGTCTGCGTGGACGGCACCCGCAAGGTGCTGAAGGAAAGCACGCCGCTGAAAGCCGGCGAGATTTTGGACGGGACCTTCCTGAGCAAGGCCGCCCTGATCAGCTTCATGGCGGACCAGATCGCCAAGGCGAAGAAGGACGGCGTGCTCTTCTCCCTGCACATGAAGGCCACCATGATGAAGGTCAGCGACCCCATCATCTTCGGACGCGTGGTGGAGGTGTTCTTCCAGGACCTCATCGCCAAGCACGCCGAAACTCTCCGGGAACTGGGCGTGGACTTCCGCAATGGGTTTGGCGATCTCGTCGCCAAGCTTTCCAAACTGCCGGCGGACAAAAAGGCCGAGATCGAAGCTGACATCCAGGCCGCCTATGCCAACGGCCCTGCGCTGGCCATGGTGAACAGCGACAAAGGCATCACCAATCTGCATGTGCCGAGCGATGTGATTGTGGATGCCTCCATGCCCGCGATGATCCGCGGCGGTGGCAAGATGTGGAACGCCGCCGGCAAGGAGCAGGACACGCTGGCCGTCATCCCGGACAGTTGCTACGCCGGGGTGTATCAGGCTGTGATCGACTTCTGCAAGGCCAACGGTGCTTTGGACCCCAAGACCATGGGCAGCGTGCCGAATGTGGGCCTCATGGCCCAGGCCGCCGAAGAATACGGCAGTCACAACAAGACCTTTGAAATTCCAGGCAAGGGCACCGTCACTGTCACCGACAAGAGCGGCAAGGTGCTGCTCTCCCACGAAGTGGAGGCAGGCGACATCTGGCGCGCTTGCCAGACGAAGGACGCGCCGATCCAGGACTGGGTGAAGCTGGCCGTCAAACGCGCCCGCGCTTCCGGCGTACCCGCCATCTTCTGGCTCGACAAGGCCCGCGCCCATGACGCGCAGATCATCGCCAAGGTAGAGAAGTATCTCAAGGACCACGACACCAGCGGCCTGGACATCCGCATCATGACGCCTGCCGACGCCTGCACCTTCTCGCTGGAGCGCATCGTCAAAGGTGAAGACACCATCTCCGTCACCGGCAACGTGCTGCGCGACTACAACACCGACCTCTTCCCGATCCTCGAAGTCGGCACCAGCGCCAAGATGCTTTCCATCGTTCCTCTCATGAACGGTGGCGGCCTGTTTGAAACCGGCGCCGGCGGCTCCGCGCCGAAGCATGTGCAGCAGTTCCTCGAAGAAAACTACCTGCGCTGGGACAGCCTCGGCGAATTCTTCGCGCTCGCTCCGAGCTTCGAGCACATCGCCGACAACTTCAGCAACGCCAAGGCCAAGGTGCTCGCAGACACCCTCGACGCCGCCACCGGCAAGTTCCTCGAAAACGACCGCAGTCCTGGTCGCAAGCTCGGCACCATCGACAACCGCGGCAGCCACTTCTACCTCGCCCTCTACTGGGCGCAGGCCCTGGCCGCCCAGACCGCCGACACGGAGCTGCAGGCGCACTTCAAGCCCATCGCCGAAGAGCTCACCGCCAACGAAACCAAGATCGTCTCCGAACTCCTCGCCGTGCAGGGCAACCCCGTCGAAATCGGCGGCTATTACAAGCCAGACACAGCAAAGGCCAACGCGGCGCTCCGCCCGAGCGCGACGTTTAATGCGGTGCTGGCGAAGGTGTGAAGCGCCTGTTATTGACAAGATGATGCGTAGATGAGCCTGTGATGGCACAGGCTCTCCTATGCGTCACAGTGCGCTGGAGATGCAGAACAACTGTGTTGCTCAGCAGGTCTCAAGCATGGCGTGTGATTTTGAAAAATCGCGCTTCACTATGTCTGAATGGCGTAACATGATTTGGTAAGATCCTGCATCCCAGATATTGAAGCCTACCGCGAAATTGGAGTCGATCCGCAAAAACTGGCACCACTCGTTCATCTCTTTTTCGATCTGGTCTGGCGAGTTTGAATAGGCTTCTGCCGTCACTTTTAAACGTTCCCAAGCATCATGGCCCACTGCCGAGAGTGGCTTGGAATCGCTCGAGCTCAAGGAGAGCAGCGCCATGGACTCGAGATAATCATGCCTGTCGCGTGATTGATGGCCAAAGAACTTTCCTGCCGTGCCCTCCGGATCAGAGGTACCTTTTAAAAGCGATTCGAACCTTTCCATTAAATCAGCAGTGTCGTCCCGTCTGTCACAATCCAAGTTCCGCAAATTCCATATCGGCACATCGACCCCATGCACGATCTCGATGGCGTGTGGAACAAGGTTGTCTTGGTGAGTGCTAGCACCTTTCGTGTCTGGTCCAAGGGGCGGTTCGACAGTCTAAAGGCTCGAGATGTCTTCCACCCAGATCAGCTTGTGCTTTACATTTCTGGCGAGTTCATCGTCCTCCACAAAAAAGTAGAGCATGCCGTGGTCGGGCATGTCGTAGGGCAAAGTTCCGGCGGCCTGATCAAGTCGCAACTGCATCACAAACAAGAGCGGCCCGCGACGGCCTTGAGGCCAGTCCATGCCTTGCGGCAAGTCAGGCAAACCACACATTCTACTGCTGCCCGGCAAATCACAACGATCCTCTCTGACATGGAGATACCAGCACTCGGAGGCCTCTTTGCGTATCACTTCGCGATCGGATTCCGAGAACTCGCATATTTTGAGAAAACTCTCGAGCTGTTCGAGCAGATGAATAGATAGTGAACTCATGCGGTGTCATGATCAAAGTTTAATCTTCAGCCCCAGTTCATCCTTCATCGTAAGCAGCGCCTCTGCATTTCCCTTGGCGTCATCCACCGGATGATGCGTGTGCTTGGTGCGGCGGAGGTGTTTGAAGGTTTGGAAGGTGTCCTTCATCATGCCTTTGTAGAGGCTGCCCAGGTTCGTCGAGGAGAAGCCGAAGGGGTTGGCTCCGGTGAAGTGGTGGAAGTACCAGTTGATGAACTGCCAGTCGAAACCGTTGTTGTCGGAGACGAACATGAGGCGGTCGCTTGAGATGCCGCGCAGCCATTCGGCAAAGTTTCGCATGACTTCGGCAGGCTCTGGAAATTGCAAGGTCTGCTCTCGTGTGAAGCCGCTGACCGCCAGCGCCTCCGGAATAAAGCGTTCCGAGATCGGGCGGAGCTGGCCGTAAAACGTGCGCTCCAAGCCCGCCTCCACCACCACGGCACCCAAACAAACCATGGAGTAATCTCCCGGTATCGGACCATCTGACTCCACATCGACCATTATATAGCTCATAGCTCAAACAAATCACGGTGACCCCACCGCTTTGCTTTTGAGGATCGGCTCCCTGCTCCGCAAGAACAAGTTTTTTATGGGTTCACTTCTTCTCCAGCGACATCAGCTCGATCTTCCGAAACCAGACCGGCTGCCCCTCGGCCTGCAGCGCGATGTGGCCGTAGCCGAGCATCACGTCGCCGCCGGCCTCCACGATGTCGATTGCAGGGGCGATCTTGCAGGCCGCATCGAGCTGCGGGCGCTGGTAACGCAGCACTTCGACGCCGTTGATGCGGTGGATGATCTCGTCATTCCCACGCACCTCAACTTCGGCACGCACCCACTCCTCGGCGGGAAAGGTCGGCGCGCTGGATTTCACGATGTGTTTGGTGATCAACTCGCCGCCCATCTCCACATGTGTGCCGGGCGTGCACAGATTGGCGGTGGAGCGCGGGCCCTTCCCTTCATCGGCCAGAAACTGCATCTCCAGGCTGGAAGGGAAGCCCTGGTCAAAGCGCATGCTCTGCGGCGGCTGCGCGTGCAGCATCACGCCGCTGTTGAGGTTCACATACTTGGGCGCGTCCGCCATCATCTTGCCGGTGAAGCGGTACTCCATGCGCAGGATGTAGTGCGAGTAGGCCAGGTTGGTGAAGAGGTGACCGTACTGCTGGTCAAACTTGTCGTAGCCGTCGTAGCTCACCTTCAGGATGCCGTCCTCCACGCGGAAGGTGTTGGCGTAATTTTCGCCGAGAGGGCGCTTGGCGATCTTGATCGTCCAGCCCGTGAGGTCTTTGCCGTTGAAGAGCCGAATCCACTTCGGCTCATCGGCCGCCGCGGCGGCGAGGGTGAGCAGGAGCGCGGCGGCGGCTGTTTGGAAAAGACGGATCATCATGGGAAGGTGGAAAGAGCAGGATGGAAGCGGCGGATGCACGCTACTTCTTCCAGATCTTCACATCATCCACCACCGCGTTTCGTGGCACGGCGAGGCGAAGCATCTTCTTGGTCGGATGCGCGATGCCCGGGGAGCTGAAGCTGCCGACGAGCTTGCCGTCGATGCTGGCGCTGAGTTCATCACCGGAAACGGTCACTACGAGATCGTGCCACTTGCCGATTTCGGTGGGCTGCGGGATGACCTTCTGCTTGCCCTCCATGGCCTTCTTCTGCTCCTCGGTGAGCTTCTGCTTCGCCTGGCGGGCTTCGCGGATGTCCAGGCG
Organism: Verrucomicrobiota bacterium; assembly: GCA_017301975.1. GTDB lineage: Bacteria > Verrucomicrobiota > Verrucomicrobiia > Verrucomicrobiales > Verrucomicrobiaceae > Prosthecobacter. Next base: position 15,697 of record JAFLEI010000028.1, on the reverse strand, counting down.
CATGCTGCCGGTCTTGAGATCCTGCAGCGTCACCTGCTTCGGGCTGACGCGGGCGGCGAAAAGATGTCCGGCATGGACCTCCTTGCAGTCGGCGTCGGCAAAGTCGAGGCCCTGGCTGTCCTGGGCGTCCTCCAGCATGAAGCGCAGGCTGACTGAGCCATTGGTGAACTCGGCGGGATGCGTCACCGACACGGCATGGTTTGCCTCGGGGGAAAGGTAGATGTACATGGCGCCGTCGCGCAGATCCACCTGCTTGTTGTTCTTCGCGCGGCCTTTGCTGTTGGTGCCCCAGCCGTTGCCGGGCTCGTCGGTCTTTTCTTGGGACTCGCTGCGGGCAAAGTCATCTTGAAACAAGAGCTGGCCCAGATCTTCAGCCGAAACGGCTGCGGTGAGGACGACGAAGGCAAGGAGGCTGGGGATCGGTTTCATGGCGGGCGGTTGAAACGGCGCGCCAGGCGTCAACTTGCGCGAAGGTCAGACCCGCCGCAAAGGCCGCGAAAAAATCGCACGCTTCATTCGACGCCCCGCGAAGTGCCGCTAGGATCGGCGGATGGACAAACAATGGAACGACAAGATCGTCATCGTCACCGGAGGTGGCGGCGGCATGGGACAGAGCGCGGCGAAGCGGTTTGCAGACGCTGGCGCGAAGACGTTTATTTTTGGCAGAACGCTGGAATCGCTGCAGGCCACGGCCGCACTCTCGCCCAACATCATCTCCATCGTGTGCGATGTGGCGGACTCCGCCAGCGTGGCAACCGCCGTCGCACAGGTGCTGGAGCATGGGCCTATCGCCGCGCTGATCCACACCGCTGGCATCAACACGCCCGACCGCTTCATGGCGCACGCGGACCCGACCAAACTCGCCAGCGAAGCGAGCTGGCGCAGCGTGCTGGATGTGAATGTGATGGGCGTGGTGAACATGATCCAGGCCGTGTCCAAGCCGATGGCGGAAAACGGCGGCGGGAAAATCGTCGTCGTCTCCTCGACCGCCGGGCATGGCTTTGATTCGTTTGCCGGCGTGCCCTACACCGCCAGCAAGTGGGCCGTCCATGGCCTGCTCTTCACCGCCCGCATGCAGCTCAGCGCGCATGGCGTCGTGCTTTCCGAATACGCCCCCGGAGAGGCCCTCACGCCGCTGGTGGAAAAACGCCCCGTGAAGCCCACGGCTGAACACCGCAGCGCGATGATCCTGACGGAGGACTGCGCGGACACGCTTTTCTTCATCGCCTCGCAGGCCCACAGCATGAGCGTGCTCCAGCTCCCCGCATATCAGCCCTTCGGCGGCATGCCGCCACAGATCACCGCGCCGTGGCTCGCAGGGCTGGAGATCGGGCCGAAGAAATGAGTGATGCGGGCACTCCTGCCCGCAACGAACGTCCTGGGTGGCTCGAATTGCAGGCAAGAGTGCCTGCATCACTTCCTGGCATACATCGCTGAAAAGACGCCGCCCCGGGCGCGTTCACAGCGGCACCATGCTCCGCGCCCTTCTTTGCCTCTTCGTATCGCTGTCGCTGCTGCCGTCCGCCCTCGCGGCGAAGCCCAACCTCCTCATCATCACCGTGGATGACATGAGCTGTGACTCTGTGGGCGTCTATGGCTGCAAGCTCAAGGACACCACGCCCAACATGGACCGGCTGGCGGCGCAGAGTCTGCGCTTCAATTACGCCCACGTCGTGGTGGGCAACTGCATGCCCTCGCGCAATGTCATGTGGTCGGGCAAGTACCCCCACAACAACCATATCGAGGGCTTCAAGTCCATCACGCCGCAGGAGAAGACCTACCCCGTGCTCGGTGATCTCGTGAAGGACGCCGGTTACTTCACCGGCATCCGCCACAAGGTCAGCCACTCCACCCCTTACTCGCCGTTCCCTTGGGATCTCGTGCTTGGAGATGAAAGACATGACGACGCCAAAAACGCCGCCTCCTGGGGCAAGGCCATGACCACCGGCATCGAGGCTGCAAAGAAAGCCGGCAAGCCCTTCTGCCTGCTGCTGAACATCGCCGATCCGCACAAGCCCTTCTACGCCGAGGGCAAAAAAGGCGAGACCATTCCGGACAAGAACGTGCCCAGCAAAGTCTTCACGCCGGAGGAGGTGCCCGTACCCGGCTTCCTGCCTGACGACCCCGTCGTGCGCAAGGAACTCTCCCACTACTACTCCAGCGTTCGCCGCGCGGACGATGGCGTGGGTGCCATCCTCGCCGCACTCAATGCCTCCGGCGAAGATGAAAACACCATCATCGTCTTTCTGTCAGACCACGGCATGCCGCTGCCCTTTGCCAAGACGCAGCTCTATCACCACAGCACCCGCACACCGCTCATGATCCGCTGGCCCGGCGTGACCAAGCCCGGCAGCGTGGACGACGAGCACATGATCTCCACCGTCGATCTGCTGCCCACGATCCTCGACATGCTCAATCTGCCCTCTCCTGGCGGTTTTGACGGCAGCTCCTTCGCCGCCGTGCTCAAAGGAGAAAAGCAGCCCGGGCGCACCATGATTTTCAAGGAGCACAATGAAAACGCCGGCGGGCAGAACACCCCCATGCGCGCCGTGCAGACCAAGGATTTTGTGTACATCTTCAGCCCCTGGTCCAACGGCACCCGCGTGATGAGCGGCGCCACCAACGGCACCTCCACCTGCCGCCAGATGCGCGTGCTGGCGAAGACGAACGAGCAGATCGCCGCCCGCATCGACCTCTTTGATCATCGTGTGCCGGAGGAGGCCTACGAAGTGAGCTACGACCCCGACGCCCTCACCAATCTCATCGCCAAGCCCGAGCACGCCGCGCAGGTGGCCGCCTTGGAAAAAGCCATGGAGGACTGGATGGTGAAGACGAAAGACCCGCTGCTCGAAGTCTTCCGCCACCGCCAGGACCCCGCCGTTCGCGAAAAGCTCATGCAAGAGCTTGAAGGCAAACAGATGACCAAAAAGGAACGCATCGCCGCCAAGCAGGCCACCAAGACGCAGAACAAGACCGCTACGAAGCCCGATCCCTTCATCGCTCTCGTGGTACCGGAGTCCGTCACGCCCGGCCAGAAGGCCACTGTGAAACTCACCCACCATTTCCCTGCGGATCTCGGCGAAAGGCCCGTGCAGGTCACCCTCAAAGGTGGCGACAACAGCCGCATCGAACGCAAGCAGGTGAAAGCCAAGGGCGACGGCATCATCGAGGTCACCTTCGACATCCCCGACAACCTCCCCGGAGACCAAGTCATCTTCGCCGCCCTCGTCGGCAGCAACATCAAGGACGCGTTGCAGCATTTGCAGGCGAAGCCGGTCCCAGTGTTGGTGAAGTAGTGGTCCTTTTTGGAATACGGTGGACGTCACTCTGCCGATAGGCGCTCATTATACGTGCGTTTGAAATCCCTTCATGATCCGTCCCTCGCTTTGCTTTCTCTTCCTGCTCCTCGCAGGCACCGTCTCCGCTGCCGATCTCTCCGTCGCGAATTACAAATCCATTCAGGAGGCGCTGGATGAGAACCCGAACCGCATGGTGTTTGTGCCGGCGGGGGATTATGTGATCACGCAAAAGATCCGCATCCGGGGCGAGCGCAGCGGGTTGTTTGGGCCCGGACGCATCATTCAGCAGAGCGCGGACCAGCCGATCATCGAGATCGAAAACGCGAATGCGGCGGAGATTCGCGACCTCACGCTCACGCGGCCGGAGGGGAAGATGGAGACAAAAAGTGAGGGCATTCTGGCCCTCAAATGCCGCGATCTTGTGATCGAAAACGTGCGCGTCATCGACAACCGCACGCGCTCCAGCGTGATCGAGGTCCGGGAATGCCGTGATGCACGCATCTCCCGCTGCCTCGTGCGCAACTACATGCGCGTGAGCATCGACGACCGCACCCAGAGCAAGGACTGGGGCTACGCCTTCAACTGCACCGACGGCACCGGCATCAACGTAACCTACAGCACCGGCACCCTTGTCGAGGGCAACCGCGTCATTGAGGACAATTTCGTTCCGACCCAGGAGGTGAAGGCCAAATACAAGCTCGGCGATTATGTGAAGAAGAACGCCGTCAAAGGCACCATCATGAACCAGCAGGCCTGGGACTCCAACTACACCGATGCGTGGCAGCAGGGCTCAGGCATCGTGATCAATGCGCCCGAGGTGAACGACCTAACGCGCGTCATTGGCAACCACGTCGAGAACGCCGCGCAGGGCTTGGACATTCACGCGGACCACGTCATCGTTTCACAGAACATCATCACGAATGCCTTCATCGGCATGAAGGCCATGCACGGCTCGCGCAACGTGCTCATCACCGGCAATCAGTTCGTGCGCAACTCCCTCTGGGCCATCGGCCTCATGCCCGGTGCCGCCGCACATCCCGCCACCGAGGACAAACCCGAGAACGCTGACGGTGGCTCCATCATCAGCAACAACATCATCTCCGACTTTGGTTACGGCGATGCGCATTGGATCTGGGGGGATGAACGCTCGCCCATCAAGTTTGACACCGGCCAGCAGCCGGATGACCCGCCGCTCACCGACGTCATCATCACCGGAAACTTCATCCACGCTCTCGGCAAGCCCCGCTACAAATACGCCGTCATCATCCCTGGCGGCCCCAACGCACCGCGGGGGCTGCATTTCTCGAACAACCTGTTTCATCCGGGGGCCGGTGGCGTGTGCAATCAGGAACTGCCGGAGTGATTTGGCATTCGCGCGCGCTGTGCGTTCTGGAGTGCTCCAGTCCTCTGGAGCTTTGCGAGAAGCGGTGGGCGTGCGAAAAGCGCCGGAGGACCGGCGCACTCCAGGACGCTGTCGCGATTTTCGCCTACCCAGCTACCTCCGGTACTCCGCAAACCTCACCTTCAGCTTGTCCTCCAGCTGGGTGATCTGCCATTTCTCCTTGGCATCGATCAGGGCGAGTGACATGCCTTTCTTCCCGGCGCGGGCTGTGCGGCCGCTGCGGTGGGTGTAGTATTCGAGCTGATCGGGAAGCTGGTGGTGGATGACGAAGGACAGGTCCGCCACGTCGATGCCGCGTGCGGCCACATCCGTGGCGACGACAAACTGGACGCGCTGCTTTTTGAAGGCGCGCATGACTTTGTCGCGCTCCTTCTGCATGAGATCGCCCTGCAACACATCCACGGGGAGGCCGAGCTGGGCGAGCTCTTCATACAGTTCCATGGCACCGGCCTTGGTGCGGCAGAAGATGATGCCGCGGCGGTCCTTCTGGCGCTGGAGGAAGTCGAGGATGTAGGCGGTCTTCTGCTCGCGTTTGCAGAGCGCAAAGCGGTGGTCGATGTCGCGGTTGACCACATTGGCCTGATCAATCTGAATTGAGTGCGCATTGGCGGACATGCAGCCTTTGATGAGGTCCTGAATGCCTGCCGGGAAAGTGGCGGAAAAGAGCCAGGTGCTGCGCCGCATGGCGGCGAGCTTGAGGATTTCTGTGAGCTGCTTCTTGAAGCCCATGCTCAGCATCTCATCGGCCTCATCCAGCACCACATACCGCACAAATTCCAGCGTCAGCGCATCGCGCTCGATCAGGTCGAGCAAGCGGCCCGGTGTGGCGACGACGATGTGGGTGGGACGCTTTAGCGCGTCGGTCTGGCGGTCGATGTTGTCGCCGCCGCTGACGACTTCGATGAAGATTTTTTCCGTGTATTTGGTGAAGCGGAAGAGCTGCTTGCCGATCTGCTTGGCCAGCTCGCGGGTGGGGGCGAGGACGAGCCCCTGGATATCCCGGTGCTTGGGGTTCATCTTGGTCAGCAGTGGCAGGCCAAAGGCCGCCGTCTTGCCGGTGCCGGTCTGCGCCTGCGCGATGAGATCGCTGCCGTCTTTGAGAAGAAAGGGGATCACCTTCGACTGCACCTCCGTGGGTGTGACGATGCCCAGCTCCTCCAGACCACGGATCATCTCCGGTGGAATTCCAAGGGCGGCAAAGGGATGGGGGGCAGTTTCTGACATTCCATGTCTTCCATCACGATGGCCTGGAATGCCAGCGGAATGAAACATGGACAAATTTGAAGTGAGAAGCGCGTTGCTTCAGCATTCCATCCTTCATGAAGTCTTTGACCCTCTGTTTTTCGTTCCTGCTCCTCTGCCACGCATCTTTGTCGGCGGCGGAGAAGCCCATCGTGCTGTGGTCGAACGGAGCGCCAGGGGCATTGGGCACGACGGCGAAGGACATCCCGACGCTCACGCCTTATGTGCCAGCGAAGGCCGGCGGCGCAGCCATGCTACTCATCCCGGGTGGCAGCTACTCGGGCATCTATGAGGGGCAGGCGGAGCCGTTTGCGCTCTGGCTGAATGAGCAGGGCATCACCGCCTTTGTCCTGCGTTACCGGCTCGGCAGCGCGGGCTACCGCTATCCTGCGCAACTTCAAGATGCCGTGGAGGCCATGCGGCAGATCCGGGGCAATGCTGACAAGTGGAAGATCGATGCCAAACGCATCGGCGTGATGGGTTTCTCCGCTGGCGGGCATCTGACCTCCACACTGATCAACCGCCCTGAGGATGGCGAGATCGACGGACGCTCATCCTCCGTGAGCCCGAGGCCGGATCTCGCCATCCTCTGCTACCCCGTGATCAGCATGATCACCAAGCCGCACGCGACCTCGCGCAAGATGTTGATCGGAGACAAGCCGAGCGATGAACTCGTGCGCCAGACCTCCAGCGAGCTGCAGGTGCGCCCCGGCCTGCCTCCGTGCTTTCTCTGGCACACGGCGGAGGACAAAATGGTGCCCGTGGAGCATTCGCAGCTCTATGCCGCCGCGTTGCATCAAAACGGCGTCCCCCATGAGCTGCATCTCTACCAGCATGGCGACCACGGCACCGGCCTCATTGGCACGCAGCACCCGTGGTTTGCCGATCTGCTCCACTGGCTGAAGGCGCAGAAATGGATCTCCGAGCACTGAGGCCAAGTGGCTGACACAAATCTTCCTGCTCTGCGTTCCATTATGAGCATGAAATGTGTTCTGACCTGCCTTCTTCTCCTGACTCTCCACGCTGCGGACGCCGCCGTGAAGCCGAATTTTGTCTGGATCATCGCCGATGACATGTCGCCGGACATCGGAGCCTATGGTTTGAAGGAGGTGAGCACGCCGAATCTCGACCGTCTGGCCGCTGAGGGGCGGCGCTACACGCGGGCCTATGCCAGCGCCCCGGTCTGCAGCGCCTCGCGCTCGGCCTTCATCATCGGATGCTACCAGACCACAACCGGGCTGCATCCGCATGATGCAGAAAATCCCCAGCCGCTGCCGCCGCCCTACAAACATCTGCCGGGCATGCTGCGGGATGCGGGCTGGTTTGTCACCAACGCACCCGCGCCTGACACCGTGCGCAACGGCCGCCTCGTCACCAAGGCCAAGACGCACTACAACTTCGCCCATGATCCGGCCAAAATGTATGATGGGCAGGACTGGCGAAAGCGCACTCCGGGGCAGCCGTTTTTCGCGCAGTTTCAGATCACCGAGCCGCACCGGCCGTTTCCGATTCCTGCAGAGTACGACGAAGCGAAGCTGAATGCCATCCAGGTCCCGCCCAACTATCCTGATCATCCGCTGGTGCGCCGTGACTGGTATGCGTACGAGCGCAGCGTGGAGATGGTGGACCGACGCGTCGGCGAAATCCTTGATCAGCTCAAGAAGGAGGGCGTGCTGGACGACACCATCGTCATGTTCTTCGCCGATCACGGGCGGCCCATGCCCTGGGGCAAGCAGTGGCTGGATGTGGAGGGACTGCAGGTGCCGTTGATCATGCGCGGCCCGGGCATCGAGGCGGGCAGTGTGGAGCAGCGGCTGGTCAGCCTCATCGACCTCGCGCCCTCCGTGCTCCAGCTTTCGGGCCTGCCCATCCCGCCGTGGATGGAGGGGAAGGCCATCCTCGGCAAGAAATTCCCAGACCGCGACCGGCTCTTTGCCGCGCGCGACCGCTGCGGCGATGCGATGGACCGCATCCGTGCCGTGATCGAGCCGGACGCGCTTTTTGTGCGCAATTTCCAGCCCTCGCGCTCGCACCTGAACTGGTCCGGTTACAAAGAGTACAGCTACCCCGGCATGCCGCTGCTGCGTGTGCTCAACAAGGAAGGAAAGCTCAATGAGCTGCAGGCCGCATGGCTCACGCCCCAGCGTGAGGCATTGGAATACTACGATCTCAAATCCGACCCGCAGTCGCTGCACAACATCGCCAAAGAGCCACAGGTGGCGGAGCGTCTGGCCGCCATGCGCGGTGCCATGGACACCTGGATCAATACCAGCCCGGATCGTGGGGCGCAGGGAGATCCGCCCACGGAGCCGCCGCTCAGCGCCATCCAGCGCTCAAAGCGCTTGGAATACGAGCGCATCTGGAAGAGCCGCGTGAAAAAGGCGCAACCCAGTGATGCTGAGCGCGTGGCCTGGTGGGAGAAAAGCTACGGCCTCTCTTTAGACCCGCGCATTCCCTGATCTCAGGCGGAAGATTGGTCTCGTGGGCTTCGTTCGCAGAGGCTCATGAAATCCGTTTTTGCCCTGCTTTCCCTCTGTCTGGCAGCCTCTGCCGCAGACACCCCCTCACGCCCAAACATCCTCTTTCTGTTTGCTGACGACCAGCGCTACGACACGCAGAGCTGCGCCGGGCACCCCATCGTGCAGACGCCCACGGTGGATTCCCTCGCCGCGCAGGGCGTGCGCTTCAGCAATGCGCACGTGACCACGCCGGTATGCTGGGTCAGCCGCGCCGTGGTGCTCACCGGGCAGTGGGCGCGCTCTCATGCACAGCGCGATGCCATTCCCACCGTGAAACCGGAGGCGTTGGCCACCATGTATCCCGTGCTGCTGCGCGCCGCAGGCTACCGCACCGGCCACTTTGGCAAGTGGCACATGATCTCCCCGCAGGGCTTCAAACCCGAGGCACAATATGACGAGTACGAGGCCATCGGTCGCAATCCCTACTTCAAGACCATGCCGGACGGCACCAAGCGCCACGAAACCGACATTGTCTGCGACAAAGGCATCGAGTTCATCAAATCGCAGCCCAAGGACAAGCCTTTCGCGCTGAACCTGTGGTTCAACGCCGCGCATGCGGAGGACAGCGACCACCGCCCGGGCATCGGCCTATATCCCTGGCCTCAGTCCACCGACGGCATGTATGAGGACCGCTCCATCCCGCCCGCGCGTCTGGGAGACCCTGCCATCTATGAAGCTCACCCGCAGTTCCTCAAGGACTCCATCAACCGCGAGCGCTGGTACTGGGGCTACGACACGCCGGAAAAGTTCGAGACAAATTTGCGCGCCTACTACCGCATGATCAGCGGCATCGACAAAGCCATCGCGCGCGTGCTTGCCGCGCTGAAGGAGGCCGGGCTCGCGGACAACACGATCGTCGTCTATTCCGCCGACAACGGCTACTACCTCGGAGATCGCGGCTTTCAGGGCAAGTGGTCGCATTATGAGGAGTCCCTGCGCGTGCCAATGATCGTCTATGATCCGCGCCTGCCGAAGGAACAGCGCGGACGTGTGGTGGATGACCTGGTGCTCAATGTGGACCTGCCGGCCACCTTCATTGACTGGGCCGGAGTGAAGCGCCCGGAAGCCTATGAAGGCCGCAGCTTCTCCACGCTCATCGAGGGCAAGGGCAGCGACAAACCCTGGCGCGATCATTACTTCTGCGAGCATCTCGATCTTGCACCCACGCTGACATGGGAGGGCATCCGTGGCCAGCGCTACGTCTATGCGCGCTACTTTGATCAGAAGCCCGCGTATGAGTTTCTGCATGATCTGGAATCCGACCGCGATGAACTCAAAAACCTCGCTGCCGATCCCGCGCATGCCGAGGCACTGCAGAAAATGCGCGCGCTGTGCGATGCGGAAATGAACGCACGCGGCGGCCCGCTGCTGCCGATGGACAAACGCGGTGCGCGCAAATTCACCCCCAACAAAAAAGGCGCGGCCAAGAAGGCCAAGGCCGCCAAGTAACCGGCCATGCAACGCCTGCTCGTCTTCCTGGCCCTGTGCCTCTCCGTGCCCGCTTCTCACGCCGCCCAGCCGAATGTCATCGTCATCATGGCGGATGACCTCGGCAGCGTGGACCTCGGCTGCTACGGGTCCAAAGATCTGCACACGCCGCACATGGATGCGCTGGCGCGTCGCGGACTGCGTTTCACGCAGTTTTATGCCGGTGCCCCGGTATGCTCCGCCTCACGTGCCTGCTTGCTCACGGGCCGCTACCCGGCGCGCGCGGGCCTGCCTGGAAATGCCGGCTCCCAGCACGGGCAGAAAGGCGGCCTGCCGCCCTCGGAGGTGACGATGGCAGAGATGTTCAAAAGCGCGGGCTACGCCACGGCTCACATAGGCAAATGGCACCTCGGCTACAATGAGCAGATGTTTCCCAATGCGCAGGGCTTTGACCACAGCTTTGGACACATGGGCGGCTGCATCGACAACTACTCGCACTTCTTCTACTGGAGCGGACCGAACGTGCATGACCTGCACCGCAATGGCGTGGAGGTCTTTGAAGACGGCCATTACTTCCCCGATCTCATGGTGAAGGAGGCGTCCGGCTTCATGGAAAAGCACCGTGCCGACCCCTTCTTCATCTACTTCGCCATCAACATGCCGCACTATCCTTATCAAGGAGAGGCGAAATGGCTGGAGCATTTCAAGGACCTGCCGCCGCCGCGCAGGCTCTACGCCGCCTTTGTCGCCAGCCTGGACGACCGCATCGGCCGACTTGTGGCAAAGGTGGACGACCTGGGCCTGCGCGAGAGCACCATCATCGTCCTCCAGAGTGACAACGGCCACTCCACGGAAGAGCGCGCACACTTCGGCGGCGGCAGCTCGGGGCCGTATCGCGGCGCGAAGTTCAGCTTGTTTGAGGGCGGCATCCGACTGCCTGCGATGATCTCCTGGCCGGGCAAGCTGCCGCAGAATGAAGTGCGCGGACAGATGGTCCACTCCGCCGACTGGATGCCCACGCTGGCCGAGCTGTGCGGCGTGAAAACACCCGGGGTGAAGCTCGACGGCCGCAGCATCGTGCCCGTGCTGAAATCTGCCACCGATCCCACGCCGCACGATGCGCTGCATTGGACCATGGGCGACTCCTGGGCCGTGCGCGAGGGCGACTGGAAGCTCATCATCAACGCCCGCGACACCAGCAAAGGCGATGGCGGCAAGGAGCGCACGCCCGTCTTTCTCAGCAATGTGAAGACGGATCCCGGTGAGAAGACCAACTTCGCCGACCAGCAGCCCGAACTCATCAAGCACCTGAAACAACTCCACGAAACCATCTACACCGAACCATGAAGTCTGCCTGCCTCGGCCTTGCACTAGGTCTGTTCTCTCTTTCTTCCGCATTCTGCGCCGCAGCGCCGCCCAACGTGGTCATCATCTTCGCCGACGATCTCGGCTACGGCGATCTGAGCTGCTATGGCTCGCCGACGATTCACACGCCCAACTTGGACCGCATGGCGGCGGAGGGGCTGCGCTTCACGGATTTCTATGTGGCGGCGGAAGTCTGCACGCCCAGCCGCGCGGCGCTGCTCACCGGGCGCTATCCCATTCGCAGCGGCATGTGCGGCAACAGGCGCGTGCTGTTTCCCAATTCAGAAGGCGGCCTGCCCAAGGAGGAGGTGACCATCGCGGATGCGCTCAAGCAGAAGGGCTATGCCACCGCGCAGATCGGCAAATGGCACCTCGGCATTCATGAGGGGTCGCGTCCGATGGAGCAGGGCTTTGAGCATCAGTTTGGGCTGCCCTATTCGAATGACATGGATGCACGGCCCGGCCTGCCCAAGGGCTCCACCGGCTCCCCCACCCCGCCGGAGGATGGCTGGAACGTGGCGCTGAGCCGCGATGGCAAGATCATCGAGCAGCCGGCGGTGCAGACCACGCTGACCAAACGCTACACCGAGGAGGCGGTGAAGTTCATCACGGAGAAGAAAGACAAGCCGTTCTTCCTCTACTTTGCGCATACCTTCCCGCATGTGCCGCTGTTTGCCTCCCCGGCATTCAAAGGCAAAAGCCGCGGCGGCATTTATGGCGATGCGGTGGAGGAGCTCGACTGGAGCGTGGGGCAGGTCATGGCCACGCTGCGTGAAACAGGGCTGGCGGAAAACACGCTGGTGTTCTTCACCAGTGACAACGGTCCCTGGCTCATCATGGGCAATCAGGGCGGCAGCGCTGGGCCGCTGAAGGATGGCAAGGGCAGCACCTGGGAAGGTGGCATGCGCGTGCCGGGCATTGCGTGGCAGCCGGGGCGGATCAAGCCGGGCGTCACGCATGAGCTGGCGAGTACGATGGATCTCTTCGCCACGGCGCTCACGCTCGCAGGGGCAAAGACACCCGACGTGCCGGTGGATGGCGTGGACATCTCCCCGCTGCTGTATGAAGCCAAAGCGCTGCCGCAGCGCCCGTTCTTCTACTATCGCGGCGACCAGCTTTTCGCCTGCCGCCTTGGCGAATGGAAGGCGCACTTCAGCACTCAGACCGGCTATGGCCAGCCCAAGGCGGATGCGCATGAACCGCCGCTGCTGTTTCACCTGGGGCTCGATCCCTCCGAAAAGCGTGATGTCGCCAAAGAGCATCCCGAGGTGATCGCGCAGATCGAAGAGGCCGTGAAAGCACATCAGGCCAACCTCGTTCCCGGCAAACCCCAGCTTCAATAGAACCCACCATGAAATCCCTGATTCTCATTCTGACGTCATTCGTCATTCTGCATTCGTCATTCGCTGCGGAGCAACGCCGTCCCAACATTCTCTTCATCCTGGTGGACGACCAGTCGCCGTTTGATTTCAAGTGCTACAACCCGAAGTCGCCGCTGCAGTCGCCGAACATCGACAAGCTCGCGGCGGAAGGCATGGTGTTTGATTCTGCGCGGCACATGGGCGCGTTTGTCGGCGCGGTGTGCACGCCTTCACGGCACATGATCATGAGCGGGCGCACGGTGTGGCATCTGCCCATCGGCCCTCTGGCAAAGGATCACTGCCCGCCCAACCTGGAGCTGAACACCCTGGCTGCCGTCTTCAACCGCGCCGGATACGACACCATGCGCACCTGCAAAAAAGGCAATTCCTACGAGGGCGCCAACAAGCAGTTCACCGTGCGCCATGACGCCGATAAACGCGGCGGCACCGACGAAAGCGGCAGCACTTGGCACGGCGATCAGGTGATGAACTACCTGAATGAACGTGAGTCCACCAAGGACGCCGACCCCTTCCTCATCTACTTCGGCTTCTCCCATCCGCACGACACCCGCGACGGCAAGCCCGAGCTGCTGGAGCATTACGGCGCCACCAATCACGACGATCCCAACACACTGCCGGCGCTGAACCCCAAGCAGCCCCCGCTGCCCGCCAACTACCTGCCCGCGCATCCCTTCAACAACGGCGATGCCGGCGTGCGCGATGAAGTGGCCGTGAGCGGCGTGTGGAAAAACCGCGACGAAGCCACCATCCGCAACGAGATCGGCCGCGAGTACGCGTGCAGCGAGAACATCGACATCCAGATCGGCCGTGTTTTGGAAAAGCTGAAGGCCATGGGAGAGCTGGACAACACCTACATCTTTTACACCGCCGACCACGGCATCGCTATCGGCCGCCACGGACTGCAGGGCAAACAAAACCTCTATGAGCACACCTGGCGCGTGCCCTTCTTTGTCAAAGGCCCCGGCATCAAACCCGGCTCCCGCGTGCCCGGAAACATCTACTTGCTCGACACCGTGGCCACGCTCTGCGACATCGCCGGCATCCCAGCGCCGGAGAGCAATGAAGGCCTCAGCTTCAAGCCCGTGCTCGAAGGCAAGCAGGACACCCTGCGCGATGTGATGTACGGCGTCTACTGCGGCGGCACCAAGCCCGGCATGCGCTGCGTGAAACAGGGCGACTGGAAGCTGATCAAATACGACGGCATGAACGGCACCTCGCGTGAGACGCAGCTTTTCAATCTCGCCGCCAATCCCGATGAGTTCCTCAAGGAGCACGGCAAGACCGATCCCATGCAGACCAATCTCGCCAGCGATCCCAAGCATGCCGACAAGCTGAAGGAAATGGAGGCGCTGCTGCTCGCCGAAATGCGCCGCCACGACGACCCCTACCGTTTCTGGGATCAGCCCGACGACGGCCTGCAGCCTGTGCCCGAGCCTGCACCGAAAAAAGCCAAGAAGAACAAGGCTCAAAAATAGCCATCTCCAGCCATGAAACCCCTCGCGCTCATCCTCTCGTCATTGCTCATGGCGGCTTCGGCATTCGCTGCCGATGCCAAGCCCAACTTCCTCATCATCTTTGCCGATGACCTCGGCTACGGCGATGTCTCGACCTACCATCCCTCGGACTGCCACACGCCGAACATCGACAAGCTCGCCTCGGAGGGCATGCTGTTTCCGAACATGCGGGCGAACTGCACGGTGTGCTCGCCTTCGCGCGCGGCGCTGCTCACGGGGCGGTATCCGGACCGCGTGGGTGTGCCGGGCGTGATCCGCACGAATCCGGAAGATTCCTGGGGCTATCTCGCGCCGGGCATTCCGACGATTGGCAATGAACTCAAGAAAGCTGGATACCACACGGCGGTGATTGGCAAATGGCACCTCGGCCTCGAATCTCCCAACACACCCAATGAGCGCGGCTTTGACCTCTTCCACGGCTTCCTCGGCGACATGATGGACAGCTACACCACGCACCTGCGCCAGGGGCACAACTACATGCGGAAGAACTCGGAGGTCATCGATCCCCGGGGCCACGCCACGGACATCTTCGCAGGCTGGGCGGCGGATTACTTCCGCGAACGGGCCAAGGAGAAGCAGCCCTTCTTTCTCTACCTGGCCTTCAACGCGCCGCACTTCCCCATCGAGCCACCGGCAGACTGGCTGGCGAAGGTGAAGGCACGTGCGCCGGAGCTTTCGGAAAAACGCGCGCTCGATGTAGCGCTGGTGGAACATCTGGATGATCGCGTTGGGCAGTTGCTGGCGGTCTTGAAGGAAACGGGTCTGGATCAAAACACCGTCGTGGCCTTCAGCTCAGACAACGGCGGCTCGCTGCCGCATTCGCAGAACAACGACCCCTGGCGCGACGGCAAGACCAGCCACTACGACGGCGGCCTGCGCGTGCCCTTCATGGTGCGCTGGCCCGGGCACATCAAGGCCGGCTCCCGCAGCGACTACGTCGGCATGAACTTCGACCTCTTCCCCACCTTCCTCGAACTCGCGGGTGCCAAACCTTCACCGAAGCTCGATGCGATCAGTCTCGTGCCCATTCTCAACGGCGGTACCATCGACACCCCGCAACGCGATCTCTACTTCGTCCGTCGCGAAGGCGGCCCCGCCTACGGCGGCAAAAACTATGAGGCCATCATCCGCGGCGACTGGAAGCTCATGCAAAACACCCCCTACACCCCGCTGGAGCTGTACAACCTCAAGAGCGATCCGCAGGAAAAAAACAACCTCATTGGCAAGGTGCCCAAGGTCTTCAAGGAACTCTCCACCGCGTTGCGCCATCATGTGCAGATCGGCGGCGCCACGCCCTGGCAGAAGCCGGAGGAGCCTTAACGGGCTTGCGCCATAGATTGGCAGACCCATGGGGAGGATCAGCTTTCTCTACATCACGCAGGTCAATCCTGTTATGGGCTCCCGGCAGGGAGCCGAGAGATTAGATATGGTCAGCGCAAGAGCGAAGATGTAGATTTTTTCAGGCCTCCACTTTGGCGAAGTTCTTCACGAAGGGAGTGTCATGTTTGAGCACGCCAAAGGCGACGCGGATGATCTTGTGCATGAT
>JAFLEI010000027.1:18634-105141 GCA_017301975.1 Verrucomicrobiota bacterium | reverse complement strand
GAGCAGCCCAACGGTTCCGTCCAATCTGCGCTAGTCGCGGCATGGCATTTGCTTTCCCTGTTTTTTAAAAATCGCACGACACGTGAAGACCCCGCTTCTGACCTGCCTGCTGGCCTTGGGCTGCCATGCTGCATTGATCGCCCAGCAGTTGAAGGCCCCGGAATCCCTCCGGTCCACCACCGTCCCGGTGGTGCCAGCCCCCTCCAAGACTCCCTCCACCGAGGAGATCGACAAGCTGGCTGAAGAGGCGCAGAAGGCACTCTTCAACTCCGTGGACAAGACGGGCGGATCCAAGGCCGGTGCCAGCAGCGCGGATCGCACTCAATACACCCCCTACGCATCCTCCACCCCGATGCGCCTGCCGGTGCAGAAGCTGGAAGACCCGGCGCTTTGGGCGAAGGATTCGGTGCACAAAATTGCCGTCATGGAGATCGCCTTTGGCGGTGCGCGTGAAACGGTCATGATCGAACTGTTTCCGAACTCCGCCCCGCAGACGGTGAACAACTTCATCGACCACTGTGACAGCGGCTTTTACAACGGGCTGGCCTTTCACCGGGCCATTGAAGGCTTTCTGGTGCAGACTGGCGATCCGCTGACGTCAGATGAGTCAGCACGCATCAAGTGGGGCACGGGTGGGGAAGACAAAACGATTCCTGCCGAGATCAAGCTCCCTCATCGTGTCGGTGCCGTGGCGATGGCACGACGGTCGGACAGGGTGAATCCTGAACGCCGTTCGAATGGATCGCAGTTTTACGTGACCTTGGGCAATTACGGCGCGCTGGAGGGCAAGTACACCGTCTTTGGCCAGGTGGTGTCCGGCTTGGAAACGATCAAGCACATCTCCATCATGCCGGTGGATGCCAACGACTGCCCGGTGGCACGGATCGAAATCAAGTCCATCAAGGTGATCAATCAAAAGGGGCCCATGCAGGTGCCTGCCATGGCTTCCGGCGAAGGACTGCGCTACGTGAAGCCGGATGCGGCTCGCGGAATGGTGAGCCGTTTCTTCCACCATGTGTGGTAAGAGCGGAGAGCGTGATTGAATTTTAGCTGCGGGAACTGCAGGTTTTGAACTTCGCCTGAGGAGGTGAACTGGCCTGCCTGCGGAAATGAGTGGCTTACTCTTTGCGCGACGAAAGGCGGGTAAAACTGCGAATGATGGGAGTGTTCCTCGCTGCGCTGAAGAGGTCCAAAACGGATCGCATTCTGACGACGCCACCTGATTTGATGGAACTCCGGCCTCTATTTTGCCGGCAGTTCAAAGCACACCGCTTCACGGTCATTGCGCAGCAGCAGCCAGCGGCCTGCGAGCGTCGGGGGATTCCACGTTTTGTCGCGGAGTGCTTCAAGGCGTGACACTTCCTCCAGCTTTGCCGGGTTGGCTTTGACCAGCGCAACGAAGCCTTTCTCCGCCTGCACGAGAATCAGGCTCTCTCCAAGGCGGATCTGCTGGCCGAAGCCGTAGCGTCCTTCGCGCCAGCCGCGCTCACCGGTGGCCAGATCCACGCAGCAGAAGGTGCCTTCATCCAAGGCGTAGGCGTGGGTTCCAAACACGCTGGCGCTGCTGAACTTCGTGCGCGGCGCGCTGGCGGCCCAGATGGATGACACGGCCAGCCTGCCTTCGGCAGCCGGTTTGATTTCCAGCAAGTTGCTTTTCAGGCCGTAGCTGCTGGTGACCAGGATGCGCTCTGGCGTCACCTGCACGGGCTGACAGACTTTGGGAAACATGCCGGGCCAGTCAAACTTCCACAGCACCGCACCGCTGGCGGGATCATGCCCGGTCACCGAGTTGCTGTTCACGCTGACGATCTGCTCACGCCCGGCCAGTGTCATCAGCACGGGGGAGCTGTAGCTGCCGCCATCGTCTCCGGCCTTCCAGGCGAATTGTCCGTCGCTGCGCCGGTAGGCGACGAGCGTGGCACCGTTGTCGCCCCCGCTGCACACGATGGTGTCCCCGACGATCAAAGGGGCGGCGCTTTTGCCCCACTCCGGGCTTTTGGTGGCGCCGCCGTCTTTCAGGACGTCTTTGCTCCAGCGGACTTTCCCGGTGGTGAGGTCCAGGCAGTTGAGCAGGCCTTTGGAGCCTATGGTGAAAACGACATTTTGCGCTGCATCCACGGTGGGGGTGGAGCGCGGGCCGATGCCGCCCATCGGTTCATCAAAGCGTGTCTTGTCGGCATGCGCCCAGAGGACTTTGGCGGTGGCGAGGTCGTAGCAGGTCACGTATTCTTCTTCACCCCGCTGCTCCTGAGTGAGCGCACGACCGCCTGCCACGGCAAAGCCCGCCCAGCCGTCTCCCACCTTGATGCGCCAGACTTCGCGCGGCGGGTGTGCTTTCCAGTCTGTTTGCCAGTCCGGCTCAGGCAATATGCCGTCCCCTTTGGCCCCTAGGAAGCGTGGCATGTCCGCCGCTCCCGGTGGCGTGGGGGAGGGGACGGCCGCGGCATCTGCGCCACTGTGGATCTCCGGCAGCACCTCCGCCTGCTGCCAGCGCCAGGCCAGGCTGGGAAACGCGGAGCCGTCGGCTGAGCCATCATAGCGGATCAGATACTTGAACGCCGCCATGACGGCGATGGCTCCCAGGATGAACACTCCCAGCCGCTTCAGGCGCAGGCCGCGAAGGTGCAGCGCCCACCAGAGGCCGACGAGGATCAGCCACAGGGGGATGAGAATCATCAGGCCGCCGGAGCGAAAGACGTGATCTGTGGCCCAGAGCCAGGCCAGCAATCCGCCAAACAGCAGGGTGAGAAAAAGAGGGAATTTAGGGATCATGGGGGCGGGGGGCGCGTCAATCTACGTCTGGCGCAGGTCAAAGGAAATGGCTGGCGTTCATTTGGCGTATGTCTCATCCTCCGCCAATTCCAACCCAAACACATGAAACAGTTTCTCCTCTCTTTGCTTGCCGCCTCCGGCCTGATGGCCGCCGACCACGTCGTCTATGAATCCGCCGGCGCGGCGAAGGGGAAGCACATCGTGCTGCTTTCAGGAGACGAGGAGTACCGCAGCGAGGAGTCCATGCCCATGCTGGGCAAGATCCTCAGCCAGCATCACGGCTTCAAATGCACGGTGCTCTTCAGCCTTGGGGCCGATGGAGCGATCCTGCCCACCAACGGCGCCAGCCTGAGCCATCCGGAGGCGCTGGATTCCGCCGATGCCATTGTGATGCTGCTGCGCTTCCGCCACTGGGATGAGGCCACCAGCAAGAAGTTTGAGGCCGCCGTGAACCGTGGCGTGCCGATCATCGCCCTGCGCACCAGCACGCATGCCTTCAGCGGCTATGCGAAGGACAGCCCCTTTGCCGCGTGGAACTGGAACAACGCCACGGGTGGTTGGGGGAAGAAATTCCTGGGGGAGACCTGGGTGAGCCACTGGGGCAAGCACAAGTTTGAAGCCACCAAGGGCGTCATCGAAGCTGCCAACGCGAACCACCCCGTGCTGCGCGGCGTGAGCGATGTCTTTGGCAACACCGATGTGTATGAAGCTGCGCCTCCATCAGACGCTGTGATTCTCCTGCGCGGCCAAATTCTTCAGGGCATGACTCCTGACACTCCTGCGGCCAGTTACAAGAAGGCCACTGCGGCCAAGGTGGAGCAGGATGTGAACACGCCGATGATGCCCGTGGCCTGGCTGCGCGTGGTGAAGAACGATGCCGGGACGGAGAACAAAATCCTCGCCACCACGATGGGCGCGGCCACTGATCTCACTAACGAAGGCCTGCGCCGCCTCGTGGTCAACGGTGTCTTCTGGGGCCTCGGCCTTGAAGTGCCGGAGAAGGCCGACGTGAGCATCGTGGGTGAGTACAAGCCCACAATGTATGGCTTCGGTGAATTTCAGAAGGGGCTGAAGCCGGAGGGCTTTGAGCTGGCGAAGTGAAGAGTTTTTTCCGGTTCACGCTTCATGCCCCGCAAAATCCGCCAGCTCATCAGTGACCTCAACCGGGCGGGGTTTGAACTCGACCGGCAGAAGGGCTCTCATCGGCAGTTCAAGCATCACGCTTTTCCAGGAATCATCTCGCTCAGTGGTGCGGAAGGAGATGATGCGCACCGTTACCAGGAGAAACAGGTTGCCAGTGCGATTGCACAAACCCTCAAGAAGTGATTAATTGAATCATATGAAAGCTGCAGACCGCTATCATCACTTCGTCCGCTGGTCGGAAGAGGATCAGATTTATATTGGCTACTGTCCGGATCTCTACGTGGGTGGTGTCTGTCATGGCTCGAACGACGAGCAGGTCTATGCAGAACTGTGCGGTATCCTGCGTGATGAAGTGGCGCACTGTCAGGAGCAGGGAAAGGCCTTGCCTGCGCCATCAGTGCGAATCACTCGTGATGTTGAACTGGTCTCGGCGTAATCTACGCCAGATCATTTCAGCTCAAACACAAAGGGCAGCTTCTGTGCTTCCATCATGGCTTTTTCCTTGGCCATGAAGCGTTCGGCGAGCTTCGCAAAACTGCCGTCGCCGCGCATGCGGGAGAGCACTTCGTTGACCTCGGTTTTCAGCTCGTCGTTGCCCTTCTTGATGCCGACGGCCCAGACTTCCTCCCGCAGGGGAGCGAGCAGGGCGCGCGTCGTGTCAGGGTGCTTGGCGTGGTAGTTCATGACGGAGACCTGGTCGTAAACCCAGCCGTCCACGTTTCCGTTCACCACCTCCATCACACAGGACACGTCAGCGTCGAGGGCGATGATTTTGGCTTCTTTGAGATTTTCGCGAGCCCAGCTTTCGCCTGTGGTGCCGAGGCGGACGACGATCTTGCGGCCTGGACTCTTCAAATCGGCGTCGCTTTGGATCGGGGAATTTTTTGCCGCCAGCACTGAGAGTCCTGTCTTCACGTAGGGTTCGGAGAAGTCGAGGCGGGCACGACGTTCGGGGGTGACGGACAGGGCGGAGATGACGAGATCGACGGAACCGGACTGCAGCGCGGTAATGAGGCCGTCGAAGTTGATGTTGCGGAACTCAACTTCTTTTCCCAGGGCCTTGCCGATCTCGCGCCCCACCTCGATGTCCACGCCGCTGAGCTGGCCGTTTTGATCGACGAATTCAAAGGGCGGGTAGGTGGCATCGGTGCCGATGATGAGCTTGTCGCTGCGGGAGCAGGCGCAGAGAGTGAGAAGCAGGCTGAGGGCGAGGTATCGGAGCATGGGGATAATCAGGAGTTCAAATCACCGGCATAGTCGCTTGGCATGCGCCAGTCGCCGCGCGGAGAGAGTGCCACGGAGCCGACCTTGGGGCCGTCCGGTACGCTGGAGCGCTTGAACTGGTTTTGGGCAAAACGTTTGAAGAAGAGCGCGAGCCATTTGGCGATGGTTTCGTCATCGTATTTGCCTGCAAAGGCTTGGGCGGCCAGCCAGCGGATTCTTTCGGCGGTGCAGCCATGGCGCACGAAGTGAAAGAGGAAGAAGTCGTGCAGCTCATACGGCCCGACGGTGTCTTCCGTCTTCTGCTGCAACGAATCATCGGCCGCGAGTGGCAGGAGTTCGGGGGAGATGGGGGTGTCGGCGATGTCCAGCAGGATGGCGCCCGCTTTGTCGGCGAATGGGCCGGCGGCGCACCACTCGATGAGGTAGCGCACCAGCGTCTTCGGCACACCGGAGTTCACGTGATACATGGACATGTGGTCGCCATTGAAGGTGCACCAGCCCAGCGCCGCCTCGGAGAGATCGCCCGTGCCGACGACGATGCCGCCGGTCTTGTTGGCGAGGTCCATGAGAATTTGAGTGCGCTCGCGGGCCTGTGAGTTTTCATAGGTGGCGTCGTGCTGGGTTTCCGAATGACCGATGTCGGCGAAGTGCTGATGCACGGCGTCGTTGATCGAAATGGTGCGCAGTTCGATGTTCAGCGCCTCGGCGAGCTGTTCGGCATTGCCCTTTGTGCGCGTGGTGGTGCCAAAGCCAGGCATCGTGACGGTCAGTGCGGCGGTCAGCGGCATGCCCGCGCGTTTCAAGGCTTCCAGCATCACGAGCAATGCGAGGGTGGAATCGAGTCCGCCAGAGAGACCGAGCACGGCGGTTTTGGCACGTGCTTGTTTCAAACGACGGGCGAGTCCCGTGGCCTGAATGGCGAAGATTTCTTCGCACACGGCTGCACGGTCCACTTTGGCCGAGGGCACGAAGGGATGCGCCGATATGCTGCGCAGAAGGGTGTCAGGAGCTCCGAGGGCAGCGCCCAGGCTGAAAGTGACACGCCGGAAGCCGATGCTGCCCGCTTCATCCCGGAAGGCCGAGTTCTTCAGGCGATCGTGCGCCAGATGGTGCAGATCGACATCGGTGACGATGGCGCGGGTTTCGAAGGAAAAGCGTTCAGTTTCTCCGAGCAGCACACCGTTCTCCGCGACAAGGCCGTGTCCCGAATAAACGACGTCGGTGCTGGACTCACCCGACCCCGCTCCGGCATAAACATACGCCGCCAGGCAGCGTGCCGCCTGCTGCGCCACGAGGTGGCGGCGGTAGGGGGCCTTGCCGAGGACTTCGGTGCTGGCGGATGGATTGGCCAGCAGCACAGCGCCGGCGAGAGCGAGATGGCAGGAGGGCGGGATCACGGTCCACAAGTCCTCGCAGATTTCCACGCCGAGGACGAAGCCCGGTACATCCAGGACCTCAAAAAGCAGTTTCGTGCCGATGGCGACATCCTGGTCGTTCAAGCGCAGTGTTGAAAGGGTAAGCGTGTGGGAGGGGGAGAACCAGCGGCGCTCGTAGAACTCCCCTGAGTTGGGAAGGAAAGTCTTGGGCACCAGTCCGAGCAGGCGGCCTTTGGCCAGCACCGCCGCCATGTTGTAGAGGCGGTCCTGCACCCGGAGCGGCAGTCCCACGACCAGCACGCAGGGTAGATCCAGCGTGGCGTGTTCCAGTTCCGCCAGACCTTTCGCCGCCGCCTCAAGCAACGCGGTGGAGTGAAACAGATCCGCGCAGGAGTAGCCGGTGAGGCTCAGCTCCGGGAACACCAGCAACCGGCAGCCGCGCTGCGCCAGAGTGCGCGCTTCGCGGGCGATGACCGCAACATTCTTGGCCACATCTCCCAGCACCAGTTCGGGGGATACGGCAGCCACACGCACAAAGCCAAGTCGTTCGCGGGTGGCGGTGGGAGTGGGGACAGCATGCGGCATGGGGGAAACTAGCACGGAGGGTTTGGGGTGCGCGAGGAGTAAGTACGATGGAGCTTCGTGTCTGGCGGGCAGAGCGGGCGTGGGAGATCGGCATGCACGATGCCGGGCCGTGCTATTCCAGCATGCGCTCCTTCAACTCCTGGGTGGGCATCATGCAGGCCTCATCCTTGCCGAACCAGCGGTAGCGATTGCGGGCGATGAAGTCGTAGGTGGCATCGCGCAGGGCACGTGGCAGGGATTGGAAAAGAAGCGCGAGTTTCCACGGGCCGCCAAGTGTACGGGCAATTTCGAGGGCGGCATCGCTGGCTTTGAAGGCACCGCGAGGGGTGATGAAAAGCATGGCGGTGGGAGCTGCGGGATCGAGGCCGTGCTGCGTGTAAAGCTGACTTCCCAGGGGGCTTTGGATCGGCGCGAATTTGATTCGACCTGCGGGATCGTGCTTCACAATGAAGCGCACGCTGGCATCGCAGAGGTGGCAGATGCCATCAAAGAGAAGGAGGTGGTCGCGGCTGGGATCGTAGTGGGGCACGGCTAGTCGAGCTTACGACTCTCAGCGGTCGTTGGCACTGACGAAAACCAGAAGAGGTAGGCGAAGATGAGCAGTGTGCCGAAGCCAAGGGTGAATCCCCAGGTGCGAGTGTGGTCCATGGGATGGAGAATGTAGGCGGCGATGCGACTGAGCAGGGAGGCGGGGCGGTGAACGAGGTCCCAGCTGTTCCAACGGTCAAAGCGGCCGAGGTAAACTCCGAATCCGCTGAGCCCGAGCGAGCCCACCGTGACGCACCAGGCGGCGACGTGGGAATGCTTCCGGGCAAACCAATGCTGGACGATGTGCAGGGACTGAAAGCCGTACCAGAGCGCGACAAAGGCGAATGAGAGCAGCATGAGGAGATCGAGCCACTTGGGCACATTGCCGTTGTGTTCGTTGAGATGCATCAGATCGGTCAGGACATAGGGGGCATTGGGAAAAAACAGCAGCCACATGGCCAGAAGCGGGAGCGCCACTCCATGGTGCTCGATGCGGCGCAGTCCCAGGCTCAGTCCCAGCGGGATGGCCGCCAGAAAAAGATTCCACACCATGAAGGAGTAGTAGTGATGGCCGGAGAGGTGGAAGCGGAGGTTCAACACCATGCAGCACCACAGGCAGGCGCATAGATTCAGCAGAAAAACGCGGGTGGACATAGCGGTGCGATGATACGCCCCAACCCGTAATCCCGGCAAGCGGCGGTTGGTTTATGAAGATGAATTCACGCCGGGTTCACCTGCGCTTCACGGGAGGGCCGCACGCGGTTCTTCGCCGCCTTGAGCTGGCCGCAGCCCGCCGCCACATCGATGCCCCGTCTTTGCCGGATGGTGCAGGGGAAGCCTGCGTCCTGCAGGATGCGGTGGAAGGCATTGGCGGCGGTGTCGCTGCTTTCAGCGCCGGTGTAGCCGTCTGTGCGGTTGAGCGGAATGAGATTGATGTGGGCGTCCAGGCCGTGAAGGAGTTCGGCGATGCGGCGGGCGTGCTCGGGTGTGTCGTTCACCCCTTCGATCAAGGTCCAGGCGAAGAAGATGCGACGGCCGGTCTGCGCATTGTAGCTGCGGCAGGCGGCGATGAGATCGGTCAGCGGCCAGCGCTGGTTGGCGGGGATCAGTTTGGCGCGTTCTTCTTCCGTGGCGGCATGCAGGCTTACGGCGAGATTGTAGGGGCGGTTTTCCGCCGCCATGCGCAGGATGCCGGGCACGACGCCTACGGTGGAGACACTGATTTTGCTGGGGCCGATGTTCAGGCCGCGCGTATCGCAGATGATGTCGAGCGCGGTCATCACGGCATCGTAGTTGTGCAGGGGCTCGCCCATGCCCATGAAGACGAGATTGCGCAGGCCTTTTTTCTCTCCCTTGGCGCGTACGACGCGCTGGGCATGCAGTACCTGGGCCACGATTTCTCCGGGGCGCAGATGGCGCACAAAACCCATCTGGCCGGTGGCGCAGAAGACACAGCCCATGGCGCAGCCCGCCTGGGTGCTGACGCAGGCGGTGTGGCGGCCGGGGTAACCCATGATGACGGTCTCGATCTCCTGCGCATCGGCCATGCGGAGGAGGAATTTGTGCGTCAAGCCATCGCTGCTGGGCGTGTCCACCGAGACGGGTGGCACGTCGAGCGTCCAAGAGCCATCGCCGAGCACCTGCGTGAGCCATTTGCGCAGAGGTGGCGGGAGATCCTCTCGGGCGAGGGGATCCGCCATCGCCTTGAAGTGCAGGGTGTTCCAAAGCGTGCCTGCATGCGCCGGACGCAGACCTGCGGCCACGATCACCTCGCGCAGTTGGTCAAAGGTCAGGTCATGGAATGATTGTGGCATCAGGTGAGGTAGGGGTTTTCGCGCTTCTCACGGCCGATGGTGGTGTCATCCCCATGACCGGGAAAGACCCGGGTGGCATCCGGCAGGACGAAGAGTTTTTTGATGATGCCGCTGAGAAGAAGAGATCCGGAGCCATTGGGGAAATCGGTGCGCCCGACGCTGTCCAGGAAGAGGACATCGCCACCGAAAAGCAGGTCCTGCGATGGGAGGTGGAAGCAGAGGCTGTCCGGGGAATGGCCGGGCACGTGGTAGAGTTTCCAAGTCTCGCCAAGGACTTCGATCTGGCTCTGGCCCTCGCGAACCTCGTCCACCGCAAATGGGGGGACTGAGAAGGGGCTGCCCGTCACCGCACCGTAGAGGATTTCCAAAGTCAGCTCACGCGAGTAGTCGGCAAAGGAATAAACCCGGCAGCCGTGATCTGCTTTGATGGCGGCGGCATCCAGCACGTGATCAAAGTGCTGATGGGTCAGGAAGAGGACGTCCACCTTCACGTTCTGCTTCTTGAGCCAGGCGGCGATGCCATCTGGCGCATCCACCAAGAGGGTGCCGCCGGGCAGGGAGAGCAGGTGGCCATTGGTGGCGGCGATGCCGCCGGTGTAGGTGGAGATTTCAGGCATGGGGTGGCGAAAGACGGGAAAGAGTTGGACATTTCAACCCAGAAAAGGCAAAATCTGAACGCAAAACGCACCGCGAGGTTCGTTATAGATCTGGACGACACCCCCCCCATGACTCGCTTTTTACTCACCCCCGTCGCGGCTGCGGCTTCCGCCCTCGCGCTCCTTCTCCCCTCGGCGCAAGCGGAGACCAATTTTGGCCAGGTGGCCATGCATGTGGCCTACATGCTGCAAAACCACCACTACTCGAAGCAGGACTTCGACGACAAGGTGTCCGGCGAGATGCTTCACAACTATCTGAACATGCTCGACTTCAAGCACATCTTCTTCACCGAGCAGGATGTCGCGGGCTTCAAGGACAAGTATGAAACGACGCTCGACGACCATGTGCTGATGCGGAACATCAGCCCTGCCATCGAGATCTACGACATCTACAAGGAGCGCGTCAAAGAGCGCGTGGACTTCCTCAAGAAGGCGCTCGAAGGCAACAAGTTCAGCTTCGACAGCAAGGGCACAATTGAGATCAAGCGTGACAAGGCTCCATGGCCGAAGGACAAGGCCGCCCAGGACAAGCTCTGGATCGAAATCATCGAGGACAATCTTCTGGCAGAACGCATCGCCGATGAAACCCGTGCGCGGGATGAAAAGAAGAAGGCTGAAAAGGCGGCGGCCAAAAAGGCTGGCACCGCCGAGGTGAAGCCCGAGGTCAAAACCGATGGTGTGACCACCGAACGGAAGATCATCGAAGCTCCCAAGCCGACGGCAGACGGCGACGTCGATAACAAGGTGGTGGTCAAGAAGGACACCAAGGACGACAAAGACCTGACGCCCAAGGAGCGTGTGCTCAAGGACTACCAGCGCCTGCTGGAAAGCATCGACGAGAACGACACCAAGGACGTGGTGAATTTCTTCCTCTCCAGTCTCGCCACCGCCTATGACCCGCACACCGAGTACATGAGCACGGATGAGAGCGACAATTTCAAAATCCACATGCAGCACAAGCTCGTCGGCATCGGCGCGCTGCTCGGCCAGAAGGATGATGGCGCGGAAATCCAAGGCATCGTGGTGGGTGGCCCGGCCGACAAACAGGGCGAGCTGAAGCTCAACGACCGCATCATCGCGGTGGCCCAGGGTGATGAAGAGTTCGTGGATGTGAAGTATCTCAAGCTGCAGAAGATCGTGGACATGATCCGTGGTGAGAAGAACACCACCGTCCGCATCAAGATTGTCCCTGCTGACGATCCCTCCGGCAATCGCATCATCGCCATCGCACGTGACGAAGTGCCGCTGAAAGAGAAGCTCGCCAACGCCGAACTCCTGGTGACTCCTCCGGACCTCGGCAAGACGCTCAAAGTGGGCTGGATCAACCTCTCCAATTTCTATGCCGACATGGAAAATAACACGGTCAGCACGAGTGTGGACGTGGAGCGCCTGCTGCGCCGCCTGATGAAGGAAAAAATCGACGGTCTCGTGCTCGACCTGCGTGACAACGGCGGCGGCTCCCTGGACGAAGCCATCAAGCTCACCGGTCTCTTCATTCCTGCCGGTCCCGTGGTTCAGGCCAAGGACTGGCGCGGCAGCATCACGTGGCGCGACTGTGAAAACGAAAAGCCCGTCTATGACGGCCCCATGATCGTCCTCATCAACAAAGCCAGTGCTTCCGCTTCCGAGATTTTGGCGGCCGCGCTGCAGGATTACCGGCGCGCGCTCATCGTAGGAGACAAGTCCTCCTTCGGCAAGGGCACCGTGCAGACGATCCTCCCGGTGGAGCGTTACATGCCTTTCTTCAGCGACAAAAAAGGCGCTGGTGATCTCAAGGTGACGATCCAGAAGTTTTACCGCATTGCCGGGGGCTCGACCCAGCTCAAAGGAGTTGAATCCGACGTCCCGCTGCCTTCGATCCGCGACGTGCTGGACATCGGCGAATCCGCTGCTGAAAACCCGCTGCCCTACGACACCATTCCGCCGCGCAAATACCCGCTCTTCCGCAAAGATCCCTTCCCAATTGATGAGATTAACGCACGTGTGAAGAGCCGTGTCGCTGCCAATCCTGAGTTCCAAAACGTGGTGGAGGAGTCCAAGCGCCTGAAGGAGAAGATCGACAAGAACACGGTTTCTCTCAATCTGCAGGAACGTGAGAAGGAACGCCTGGACACCGAGGCGCGCCGCGACAAGCAGGTCGAAGACCGTGCCAAACGCGCCAAGGACGTGGCTGAACGCATCAAGGACAATGGGTTCAAGACCTATCACTTAACGCTCGACAACGTGGACAAGCCAGACCTCGTGCCCGAGTCTGCCTTCAGCAAGGAAATGAATTCCGGCATGCGCACGGCGTCCAAGGATGACGACAGCGGCAATGACGAGGCCAAGTTTCCTTATGGCATCGAGCCTGTGAAGCTGGAGACCATCCATGTCATGCGTGATCTTCTTGAGCTTGATCACAAGCCTACCACAGCGGCCAAGTCTGAAGACAAATCTCAGACCGGCACGAAGCCCCAGGCACAGTAACCCCATCTGCCACGCGGGCTTCTCAAGCGAAGCCAGAGGGTGGCAAGCAATGTATGCAGGTAGGTATCATCACTGTTTCTGATCGTGCCAGCCAGGGCGTGTACGAGGATCTTGGCGGGCCGGCGCTGAGAGTGGCGGCGGAAGGTTATGGATGGGGGGTCGCCGCAGAGGCGATCATCCCGGATGACCTGCTGCGCATCCAGGAGGCGATTCGTTCATTCTCGGCCCAAGGCTGCGCCCTCATTCTCACCACGGGTGGGACGGGCATCGCCGAACGGGATGTCACTCCGGAGGCCATTCGGGGCATCATGCGCGTGGAAATTCCTGGCTTTGGTGAACTGATGCGCATGAAATCGCTCGAACTGACGCCGAACGCCATTCTCTCCCGAAGTCTGGCGGCTGTGGTGGATCGCAGCCTTGTCATCGCACTGCCAGGAAAACCCCAGGGGGCTGTTGATTGCCTCAGCTTTGTGATCGGTGCCATCCCCCATACCGTGAAGCTGGCCCAGCGGGTGCCGACGAGTTGCTGAAGTACGACGGACACTCCTGTCTGTCGCCCAGCGCACTTTCTTGGCCCATAACCACCGAGTCTGCCGCGACCTCCGCCCGCCAATTTCAGTGCTTCTGAGTGAACACATGCGCGACGGTGGGGGATCTCAGTTTAACACGTTTTGAGAAAGCCGTCCCCCGAGTGACTTTGCGCTCCCGCTCGCCGACAGGCAGTGCCTATCGTACGCACAGAGAAGGACGCGTGTTGCCACCACTTTGAATTTTGCGGCTGGACTTGCCTGCCGACTCTCGTTTACAACTGATCCTGCCAGCCAAACCATATCATGAAACGCATTCCTGTTTCCTCCCGCCGTCAGTTCCTCACGAAGTCTGCCGCCGCCATCGGCTTTCCCACCATCATTCCGGCCAGCGTGATCGGACAGAATGCGCCGTCCAGCAAGATCACCATGGCTGTCTTCGGCTGGGGCATGATGGGACCGAGCAATACGGGCAAATTTCTCCAGGAGCAGGACTGCCAGATTGTGGCCGCGTGCGACATCGACAAGCGCAATCTGCAGAAGGCGCTGGATACGATCAATGGCGCCTACAAGAATCAGGACTGCAAACCCTACCACGACTATCGCGAGGTCATGGCACGCAAGGACATCGACACCGTGATGCTGGCGGTGCCCGACAACTGGCATGCGCTCACGGCCATTGAAGCCGCAAAGAACGGCAAGGACATCTACGGTGAGAAGCCGCTGGCACGCACCATCGCCGAGCAGCAGGCCATTGTGAAAGCGGTGCAGAAGCATGGGCGCATCTGGCAGACGGGCTCCTGGCAGCGCAGCGAGGACAATTTCCGCATCGGTGCAGAGATCGTGCGCAACGGCCTGATTGGAAAGCTGAAGGAGGTGCATGTGGGGCTGCCAAGCGGACACAACGATTTCGCCAAGACCGGGGACAAACGCAGTGTCACTGCTCCGCCGCCCGAGCTGGACTATGAGATGTGGATCGGCCCGGCGACGATGCAGGACTACATTGAGTGCCGCGTGCATAAAAACTGGCGCTGGGACTACAACATCGGCGGCGGCCAGCTGCTCGACTGGGTGGGCCATCATTGCGACATCGCGCACTGGGGCATGAACATGGACCGCAGCGGCCCGGACGAGGTGAGCCCCATTCAGGTGGACATGCCGCCACGCACGGACATCTGGAACACGGCCACCAAGTACCGCGCCGAGGCCAAGTATGCGGGTGATATCACCATGACCATCGCAGGCGGCCACGACGACATCCAGATGGGCACCAAGTGGATCGGCGCCGACGGCTGGGTCTATGTGAACCGTGGAGGGGTGTACGACTGCTCAAACCCGGCGCTGAAACAACTGGTCAAAAAGCGTAAGGATGACAAGGATCCGAAGAGCGAGATCATCGAAGTGGCGAAAGCGCCGAAGCTGGGAGACGACGTCATCAAGACCCGTCTTTACGAAACCAAGGGGCACCATCGCAACTTCTTGGACTGTGTGAAGAGCCGCCAGCCCACGGTCACGCCGGTGGAAACCGCGCACCGCAGCGCGACGCCGGGCCATCTCGCACTGATTTCCTTCCTGGTAAATCGCCCCATCAAATGGGATCCGGTGAAGGAGGAGATTGTGGGAGATGCAGATGCGAGCAAGCTGCTGGGCCGTGAGTACCGCGGGCCGTGGAAGCTGGAGGGGTAGGCGCGGGTTTGAAAATTAGCGACCGCCTACGCGAAGCGTCCTGGAGTGCTCCAGTCCTCTGGAGCTTTCCGCAGGCCATAGACCATTCGAAAGCGCCGGAGGACCGGCGCACTCCAAGACGCTCTCGCGTTCTTTCGTAAACTTTGCCTACGCGATGACATCGCGCAGCACATTGCCGTGGACATCGGTGAGCCGGAGATCGCGGCCGCTGAACCGATACGTGAGCTGCTCGTGATCAATGCCCATGAGGTGGAGCACGGTGGCCCACATGTCATAGACGGTGCTGGAGTTTTCGATGGCGTGGTAGCCGAAGTCGTCCGTGCCGCCGTAGATATGGCCGGGTTTCACGCCGCCACCAGCCATCCAGATGGAGAAGCCGTAGGGATTGTGATCGCGACCATCGGTGCCTTGGGCGAAGGGCGTGCGGCCGAATTCCCCGGCCCAGATGACGAGGGTGCTGTCGAGCAGACCGCGTGATTTGAGGTCTTTGACCAGCGCGGCGATGGGCTGGTCCACCTGATGCGCCATGTTGCCGTGGCCTTTTTTGATCTGCCCGTGCTGATCCCAAGGATTCGCCGCCTGGCCACCGCCAAGGGTTTGCGGCAGGCAGCTCAGCTCCACAAAGCGCACGCCGCGCTCCGCCAGACGGCGCGCCAGCAGGCACTGGCGCGCATAGGCGGTGCGTGGGGAGTCGGGGCCGTCCATGCCATAGAGTTGCTTGGTGGCTTCGGTTTCGCCGGTGATGTCGCACAGTTCCGGCACGGCGGACTGCATGCGCCAGGCCATCTCGTAATTCGCGATGGCTGCATCCACATGGACGTCATGCTGTGCGGTGCTGGCGAAGCGATGATCCATCGAGCCAATGAAATCGAGCTGTCTGCGCTGCATGTTGCGAGGCTGCTTGGAATGGATGTTTCGCACGGCCTCCTCCTCATCCGCCTGCACGATGCTGGCCTGATGTTGCGCAGGGAGAAAGCCATTGCTGAACACACCCACGCCGCCATGTGGCACCGTGGCGCCACCGCTTTGCAGCACGATGTAGCCGGGCAGATCCCGCGACTCGGTGCCGAGGCCGTAGCTGGCCCACGCGCCGGCGCTGGGATAACCGAGGAAGGGGAAGCCGCTGTGCATGAAGAAATTGCCCTGCGCATGCTCGCTGAATTTCGCCGTCATGCTGCGGATGACGCAGAGCTCATCCGCGACTGTCGCCATGTGAGGAAAGAGCTCGCTCACCGGCATGCCGCTCTGGCCGCGATGACGAAACTCCCAGTGTGAAGGCTGCACGGTGCCGTTGTTGTTGAACTGCGTTTTCTTTACCTCGACGGGCATGGGCTGGCCGGCGTATTTTTCCAGCAGCGGCTTCGGATCAAACGAGTCCAGGTGCGACACTCCGCCGCTCATGTAGCAGAAGATCACGCTGCGTGCCTTGGGGGCAAAGCGCTTCGCGCGATGCACTGGCGACTCCGCCTGCATTAGGCCTGCGAGCGCGGCCATGCCAAAGCCGGTGGAGGCATTGGCCAGAAGCTGGCGGCGTGAAAGGTTGGGATTCATCAGGCGATGATGTCTTTGAGTACATTGCCGTGCACATCCGTGAGCCGCAGATCCCGGCCACTGAAGCGGTAGGTGAGCTGTTCGTGGTCGATGCCCATCAGATGAAGCACGGTGGCCCACATGTCATAGACGCTGGTGATGTTTTCGACTGCGTTGTAGCCGAAGTCATCGGTGGCACCGTACACGTGACCGCCTTTGACGCCGCCGCCGGCCATCCAGACGGTGAAGCCGTACGGGTTGTGATCGCGGCCGTTGGAGCCTTGCGCGAAGGGCGTGCGGCCAAATTCACCGCCCCAGACGACGAGAGTGCTGTCCAGCAGTCCACGTGAGCGGAGATCCTTGATGAGAGCGGCGATGGGCTGGTCGATCTGATTCGCCATCTTGCCATGGCCTTCAACGATGGCGCTGTGGTGGTCCCAGGGGTTGGCCCCGTTGCCGCCGCCGATGTTGTAAGCGAGCGTGCTGAGCTCGATGAAGCGTACGCCGCGCTCCACGAGACGGCGCGCGAGCAGGCACTGGCGGGCGTAGGCGGCTTTTTTGGGCTCAGGGTCGTCGAGGCCGTAGAGCTTTTTCGTGGCCTCGGTTTCGCCGCTGATGTCGCAGAGATCGGGCACGGCGGACTGCATGCGCCAGGCCATCTCGTAGTTTGAAATGGCGGCCTCGACGTGCATGTCGTGCTGCGTGGTGCTGACGAAGCGGCGGTCCATCGCGCCGATGAAATCGAGCTGCCGCCGCTGCATGTCCTGCGGCTGGCGCGGGCGGATGTTGACGACGGCTTCGGCTTCATCTGCCTTTACAATGCTGGCCTGATGCTGGGCTGGGAGAAAGCCGTTGCTGAACAAGCCCACGCCGCCATGCGGAGTGGAGGCACCACCGCTTTGCAGCACGATGTAGCCGGGCAGATCGCGGGACTCGGTGCCAAGCCCATAGCTTGTCCATGCACCCGCACTCGGGTAGCCGAGGAAGGGAAAGCCGGTGTGCATGAAGAAGTTTCCCTGCGCATGCTCGCTGAACTTTGCCGTCATGCTGCGGATCATGCAGAGATCATCCGCCACGCCGCCTACTTGAGGAAACAGATCGCTCACCTCCAAGCCTGACTGTCCGCGCGGCTTAAACTCCCAGTGAGAGGGCTGCACGGTGCCGTTGTTGTTGAACTGGGTCTTCTTCACTGCGCCGGGCATGGGCATGCCCGCGAACTTCGTGAGCATCGGCTTGTGATCAAAGGAGTCCACATGCGAGACGCCCCCGCTCATGTAGAGAAAGATCACGCTGCGGGCTTTGGGAGCGAACTTCTTCGCACGGTGAACAAGCGGCATGTCCGCAAGCGCCTGCTCCTGCATGAGGCCGACAAGCGCGGCCATGCCGAAGCCTGTGGAGGCGCGGGAGAGGAGATGGCGGCGATTGATCGTATTCATTGCAGGTAAATGAACTCCTTCAGGTTGATGAGTGACTGCGCCAAGCTAGTCCAGGATTGGAGTTCGGGGTCGTCTCCGGCGCTGATGCGGAGAGAGTCGAGTTGCTTGGACTGGTCCTGGCGCTTGGTATTGAGCTTGGAGAGTTGCACGCGCTGCTCGGCGGTGAGGGTGGCGATGATGTCGGCCTCGGTGATGTTGCTGGCTTCGATGCGGGCGGTTTGGGCGATTTCTTCGGGGGTCAGCGCACGATCGTAAAGGCGGGCGCGGAAGATGCGGCCGGTGAGGCCTTTGTTGCCGGCGGGAGCGCCGTGGCGGCAGCCGAGGAGGACTTGGGAGGCCTCGGCTTCAAAGAGGGCTGCGGGAGCTTTGCGGTAGGTGCGGCCGTAGGGTTTGCCATCGCGGTAGCCGCTGATGGTGCCATCGGGCTGATAGACGACGGCGACATGCACCGGGCGGGTGGTGGCTTCGGTTTCGGCGGTGCCCTCAAAGAGTTCGCTGCGGTCAAAGAAGTTGCTGCCGGCGACCCAGTGCTGCGGGGTCTTTTCGGCGAAGACGATGGAGTCAAACAGCACGCCGTCTTTGCCCTGCACGGTGACCACGCCGCCGCCGCGCTGGGCGAGGTTGTCGAGCATGACCCAGGCTTCGAGGGTTTTGGTTTTGACTTTCTTCGGCAGTGAGCCGGACTGTGCCATGGACTTGCCATCAAGAATGAGCGCACCTTTTTCGATGCGGGCATTGCCGACGAGTTCGAGATTCATGCGCCCCTTGGTGTCTTTGGCATCCTTGTCGAAGGTCCATTCGGCCAGCGGTTCCGGTGTGTTGACGGGGACGGCGGGAAGTTTGCGCTCGGACTGCAGCTTGATGCGTGCGGGATCCAGGATGGCTGTGATCTGGCGATTCAGGTCGGCAACTGCCTGCTCTTGAACGGCGAGTTCTTTCGCGCGGACGTTGTTCTCATTCTGCAAGGCGGCGAGATAGGCGAGGCTTTGCTTCACCTCATCCGCCGTGGCTTCGCGGGCGAAGGCTTCATGGAACATTTGTTTCACGCGATGTTCGGCATCGACCTTGCTGGAGCGCAGCGCCCATTCACGGGACCAGCGGATGACGTTGTTGTCATTGAGCAGGGTGAGCGACTGCGCGGGGACGTTGGTGGTGTCGCGCTTGCCGCGGGTGGCGAAGGGCACGGGGGAGTCGAAGGTGGTGAGGAAGGGGTCGAGGGCGTTGCGAATGACCTTCACATAGACGCTGCGACGGGGCGCGTTGCTGGCGGCTGGTTCACCATAGAGCTCGGGTTCGAGCTTGCCGGTCAGCGTGAGGATGGAATCACGAATGGCCTCGGCTTCGAGACGGTGGATGCTCCAGTGGCTCAGCAGCTTGTTCTCGGGGTCTTTTTGCAGGGCGATGTCCGGGGCCTGCGCGCTTCGCTGGAAGGTCTTGGAACTCACGATGAGCTTCAGCATGGCTTTGATGGAGCCGCCGCTGTCGATGAAACGCTGCGCGAGAAAGTCGAGCAGTTCGGGATGTGTGGGCAGGTCGCCGAGCTTGCCGAAGTTGTCGACGCTGGCTACGATACCACGACCAAAGACATGATGCCAGAGGCGGTTGACGATGACGCGCGCGGTGAGCGGGTTGTTCTTCATGTCGGCCATGTGCTCGGCCAGTTGCAAACGACCACTGCCCTTGGTGTTGAAGGGGGTGGGATCGAGGGCGTCGAGGAAGCGGCGCGGGACGATGTCAGAGGGTTGTTTGTGATCGCCACGGACAAACAGCGGCGCGTCTTTGGCGTCGGCTTCAATGACGCCGGGAACGCGGGTGGGCATGGGCAGCTTGGCTTCGACATCGCGGTAGCGGGCCACCAGCTTCGCGGCTTCGGGAAGATCGGTGAGCTTGTTGGGCAGCTTGCCGGTTTGTATGAGGCGGTTGAGCACCTCTGCCTGCGTGTCCGTAAGTGTGTCTTTCTGCCAGGACTGAATGAGATCGCTGGCGGCGAACTGAACGCGTGCTTCGGCAGAGGGCGATGTTTTGTCCTGGGTGAGGACGACATCGGTGAGCCCGAACCATGAGCGTGCATCCTTGTTGAACTCAGCGGGCAGGTCGGCGGCGGTGGTGATCTGGATGAAGATCTCATCGCCCTTCCAGAATTCGAGATCGAGAGAGCGCCAGCCGAGTTTTTCATCCTTGGCATCGCTGAGGACGACCGCTTTGTGAATGGTGCCGGTGCGCGGGTAGTTCTGCACCACATACTTGGCCTTCACGCCACCATTGCCTGCCACTCGGACCCACAGCGTGCCGCCTTCGCATTTGAAGCGGTTGGAGAAAAGCACGGCGCGTTCCTTGGTGCTGAGCAAATCGCTGAAATAGCCGCCGGGATGGATCTGTGAGACGGCACCATCGCCTTCGAGAGTGACGGAGAATTCCCCCGCCTTGGTGAGGCTGACGCCATTGGTAAACCACTGCAGTTTGCCCAGGCCTGGGTGAGTGGATTCGGTGTTCTCGCTGATGGTGAGCTTGGTGGCTGTCTTGAGCCAGTGCGCGGCCACCGCGTCTTTGATCTGCTGTTTGAGCTTCGCGAGTTCTTCACGCTCCGCTTTGCCGGTGCCGGGTGCGTTCACATCAATGACGGCTGGATGCGTGCTGGTGAAGATGCCGTAGAGGGAATAGAAATCGGCCTGGGAGATGGCGTCGAACTTGTGATTGTGGCAGCGGGCGCAGCTCACCGTGAGGGACTGGAATGCCTTGGTGACGGTGTCGATCTGATTGTCCGTGAAGGTCACCATTTCATCGAGCGAATCGACGGGCGAGAAACCATGCAGCACCATGCGGAGCTGCGCGATGCCGATGGCGCTTTCGTTGAGGCCGTTCTTGATGCGCGGATTTGGCAGGAGATCGCCGGCGATGGCTTCCTTCACGAACTGCGGATAGGGCACGTCTGCATTGAAGGCGCGAATGAGGTAGTCGCGATACTGGTAAGCATAAGGGATGGCGGGATCTCCCTCGGAGCCGTAGGATTCAGCGTAGCGCACCCAGTCCATGAAATGACGGGCCCACTTTTCGCCAAAGTGAGGAGAGGCCAGGAGGTCGTCGATGCTTTGCTCACCCGCAGGCGGCAGACCGGTGAGGATGTAGCTCATGCGGCGGCGCAGTGTTTGAGCATCGGCGGGCGGCGCGGCGGGAATGCCCTGTTTGGCGAGTTCGGCCTCGATGTAGTCATCGATGGTTTTGTTCGATGGCTGCTTCGAGACGGGCAGGAAGGACCACCACTGCTTGCGGCGGTCGAGGATGCTCTTCCAGTCGGTTTCCTTGGCGATTTCGGCTTTGGAGGGCGGTGTGTCGCGTGGGTCGGCAGCGCCGTCGCGAATCCACTGCTCAAAGTCAGCGATCACTTTGTCATCGAGCTTGGCCCCGGCTTTGGGCATCTTGATGTCTTCGTGCTGGTGCTTGATGGTTTGCAGGAGCAGGGAGCCGTCGGGATCGCCGGGCTTGATGACGTCTCCGGATTCGCCTCCGGATTGCCAGCCGGGGCGGGAGTCGAGCACGAGGCCGCCTTTTTTCTTGGTGCCGGTGCTGTGGCATTCATAACACTCCTGCGCGAGGATGGGGCGGATCTTCGCTTCGAAGAACTCGATCTGCGCTGGTGTGGGTGCCGCGAAAAGTCTGCCGCAAAGAAGCACGGCGGAAAGAGTGACGAAAGACTTGTTCATGCCAGGAGCCTCCGGGTGATGGCTGCTGCGGCTTCGAGGCAGAGCTTGCCGGCCTTGTCGAACTGGTCGCGTTTCAGGCGGAAGGAAGGGGACATGACCGTGATGGCGGCAACGGGGTAGTGGTATTCGTCCAAGATGGCTGCGGCGACACAGTGGATGCCTTCGAGTCCCTCGGCGATGTCGGTGGCAAAGCCTCGCTTGCGCGTTTTCGCCAGGTCGGTTTCGAGCGACTCTTGGGTGGCGAGCGTGGTGGGCGTGAACTGTTTGAGCTGCACGGCGGCGAAGAATTTCTCCAGCTCTGCGGGTGGCAGATAAGCGAGCACCGCCTTGCCCGGTGCGCAGGAGTACATGGGCACCTGCAGGCCGACGGTGCTGCTGACCTTGATCGGCTGCGAGGAGATGCACTGCTCCAGCACGGTCATCTTGTGGTTCACGCTGGCGAGTATTTGCGTGGTCTCGCCGGTTTCATCGCGCAGCCACTTGAGGGATTCCAAGGCGCAGACCACGAGGCTTTTCTCACGCACCACCGGGCGGGAGAGGTCGAAGAGCTTGTTGGTGAGGACGAAGCGCTTGTCGTCCTCCCGGCGCTGGAGGTAGCCGCGGCTGTGAAGCGTGCCGGTGATGCGGAAGACGGAATTGACCGGCAGATCCAGCTCCCGGGCGATCTCGGTGAGACTGAGTCCGGCGCGGTGGCGGCCGAGGAGTTCGAGGATGGCGAGCGTGCGCTCCGTGCCGGGCGCGAGCGTGTCGTCAGTGAGCGGGATGGCGGCTTCTTTGAGCATTCTGAATTTAGAAACGTTCCCGCATTTGGAAAACTATCGCTCAATCTGGATCTGATGTTCATCCCGATTGCATTCTCCGCGCTCTCCCGCATTCTGCGGGGACATGAGTCAGGAAAAAGACCTCACATTGCTCGGACGTTCTGAAAACCGCCTGCCAGCCTCGCCTGATGTGGCGGTGCTGGAGACGTTTCCCAACCGCACGCCCGGGCGGAACTACCGCATTCACCTCAGCGCCCCGGAATTCAGCTCCATCTGTCCCGTGACCGGGCAGCCGGACTCGGCGCACCTTGAAATTCTCTACATCCCGGATGCGACCTGCGTGGAAACGAAGTCGCTGAAGTTCTATCTGGCCTCGTATCGCAATCACGCGTCCTTCAATGAGGCGATCGTGAACCGCGTGCTGGACGACATCGTGAAAGCGTGTGCGCCGAAGCAGGTGGTGGTGCGGGGGAAATTTGGCGCACGGGGTGGCATTCAGCTCACCTGTGAGGCTCGGTATCCAGATCTGGAAGAAACCCTGAGGCTGCCGGAATGAAAACGGTCGTGCTGCTCTCCGGTGGGATGGACTCGGTGACGGCCCTGTACTGGGCGCGGCATGAGAATGAGGTGGTCGGTGCGGTGAGTTTTGACTACGGCGCCAAGCACAACCACCGCGAGATTCCGCTGGCTGCATGGCATTGTGCCCAGATGGGTGTAAAGCACGACATCATTGACCTCGGGTTCATGAACCAGCATTTTGCCTCCGACCTGCTGAAATCCGGCGGCACGATTCCCGAGGGGCACTATGCGGACGAAAACATGAAGAAGACCGTGGTGCCGTTTCGCAACGGCATCATGCTGTCCATCGCCTGCGGTCTGGCGGAAAGCTGCGGTGCCGAGGCCCTCGTCATTGCCGCGCACGCGGGGGACCACATGATCTATCCTGACTGTCGCGAAGACTTCATGCAGGGCATGGCGGCGGCGATGCGTGAGGGAACCTACGCCCACATCGAGCTGATGCGTCCCTTTATTCATCGCGACAAAGCGGGCATCGCCAAAATCGGCGCGGAACTTGGAGTGGACTACGGCAAAACGTGGTCCTGCTACAAGGGCGGAGATTTGCACTGTGGAAAGTGCGGCACGTGTGTGGAGCGTATCGAGGCGTTTGTGCTCGCCGGCCTTCACGACCCGACAGTTTACGAGTCGGACGTCTGAGCCGGCGAGGTGACGCGGCGGCGGTGCGTGCGCACCATGTTCAGGTCCTTGAGCTTGCGCTGGAGGGTGCGGCGGCTCATGCCGAGCATTTCGGCGGCCACGGTGCGGTTGTTGCCGCTGCGCTGCAGGGCGGTGAGGATGAGCTGGTGCTCGGCCTCGGTGATGTCGAGATCGCTCTTCGGCTTGAGCGTGGGATCGGCGGCGGCACCCGCCGTGGCATTGGCGGCATCCTTTGAGGCGATCAACGACGGCGCGCGCAGGCCGATGCCCAGACCATGCGGATTGAGCAGGTAGGAGGGCAGGTGCTTGAGCATGACGCGGTTGCTGTTGCTCATGACCACGCCGTGCTCGATGGCGGCGCGCAGCTCGCGGATGTTGCCGGGCCAGTCGTAATTCATCATGGCCGGCAGGGCGTCTTCGCCGAGCGGCTTGTAGGTCTTGCCATTGGCCTTGGCGAGTTCTTTGAGGAAGTGATCTGCCAGCACGGAGATGTCGCTCTTGCGGGCGCGCAGAGGCGGGAGCTGGATGGTGACGACGCGCAGGCGCCAGTAGAGATCCTCGCGGAATTTGCCTTCCTCCACCATTTTGGCGAGATCTCGGTTCGTGGCGGCGATGACGCGGACGTCGATGGAGATGGGTTTGCTGCTGCCGACGCGTTCGATGGTCTGCTCGCCAAGGGCGCGCAGGAGCTTTACCTGAGTGCTGGCGTCGATCTCACCGATTTCATCCAGGAAGAGGGTGCCGCCATTCGCCTGCTCAAAGCGGCCGATGCGGCGTTCCTGAGCACCGGTGAACGCGCCTTTCTCGTGGCCGAAGAGTTCGCTTTCGAGGATCTGCGGAGAAAGCGCTGCGCAGTGTACAGAGACGATGTTCGCCTTGGGGCGGCCGCTGAGATTGTGAATGGCGCGGGCCACGAGCTCCTTGCCGGTGCCGCTCTCGCCTTCGATCAACACGGTAGCGCGGGAAGGGGCCACCTGCTGGATCGTGTCGATGATCGGCTTCATCACCTCGGCCTGACCGAGGATGCCTTCGATGGAGAATTTGCGCTCCACCTGCTGTTTCAGCGCGACGTTTTCATGCTCCAGCGAACGGCTGCGCAGGGCGCGCTTGATGAGGATTTCCACCTCATCCAGGTTCAGCGGCTTGGTGACGAAGTGGTAGGCGCCCCGGC
This sequence comes from Verrucomicrobiota bacterium, assembly GCA_017301975.1. GTDB lineage: Bacteria > Verrucomicrobiota > Verrucomicrobiia > Verrucomicrobiales > Verrucomicrobiaceae > Prosthecobacter. The sequence continues at coordinate 80,550 of JAFLEI010000027.1, read as the reverse complement.
GCATGGCCTCCACGGCGGTGTCCACGCTGCCGTAGGCCGTCATCATGATGCAGACGGGCGGTTTGGGTAGGGCCAGGGCGGCATCCAGCAATTTCATGCCATCGTCCTCGCCGAGGCGGAGGTCGGTGAGCATGACGTCGATGTGGTCATTGCGGAGGTATTCCATCGCCTCGGCGGCGTTGGAGGCCACGTAGCAGTCGAAGTCATCCTCCAGCGAAAGGCGCAGGCCGTCGCGAGTGTGCTTTTCGTCATCGACGATCAGAACTGTGGCTTGGTCGGTCATGAGTGAAGGAATGGCACACTATGGAAGGGAAGGCCCGGGGAGCAATCGTGGAGGCGGAATAATTGTTGACTGACCGTCTAGTCTATTTTAAAGCTCCGCTACTTTTACCGAAATCTCCATGGGCCGCACTTCTACTGCTAAAGACCGCTTAATTGATGCCATGATCGAACTGATCTGGGCAGGCAGCTATGGCAGCACCTCGGTGGATCACATTTGCGAAAGGGCAGGGGTGAAGAAGGGCAGCTTTTACCACTTCTTTGAGTCCAAAACTGAGTTGGCCCTCGCGGCGATCGATCACGGCTGGACCGAGCACCGCAAGGAACTGGACCAGATCTTTTCCCCCGTGGTGCCCCCGGTGGAGCGCATTCTGAACTGCTTCCGCAATTTCCGCCAGGAGCAGGAGGAACTGTTTGAAAAGCATGGGCGGGTGCTGGGCTGCCCCATCCATTCCCTGGGGGCGGAGGTCAGCACGGTGGACGAGAAGTTGCGGGACAAACTGCAGGAAATCCTGAGCCAGTTCATCCGCTACTACGAGAGCGCCATCCGCGACGCGCAGGCTCAGGGCAGCATTGTCACGCATGATGCGATGGCTCTGGCACGGATTGTGTTTGCCTACAGCGAGGGGCTGCTGCTCCACGCCCGGATGTGGAATGACCTGGGTCGCCTGGATGAGTTTGAGTCCGGGGCCAAGATCATTCTCGGCGTCAAAGGCTGATGTGCGCCTATTTTTTGCTTTCAAATTAACCAACTGGTCAACTTCCCACCCCAAAACCAACGCGCCTCGTGAAACTCCAAACCTTCCTCCCATTCGTCCTGCTCCTCGCCGCCTGTGGCAAACCGCCTGCGGGCGGCCACGGCGGCGGTCAGATGCCTCCGGCTCCGGTGACGCTCGCACCGGTTGAGCAGAAAGAACTCGTCGAGTGGGAGGAGTTCACGGGGCGCGTCGAGCCGGTGGAGACGGTGGAGCTGAAGCCCCGCGTGTCCGGCTACATCACCGAAGTTCATTTCCAGGCCGGGGCCTTGGTCAAGAAGGGGGATGTGCTGTTCACCATCGACCAGCGCCCGTTTGAGACCCGGCTGCGCTCCACAGGGGCCGAGGTGGCGCGGGCCGAGGCGAATGCCATGGCGATGAAGCGTGAGTTTGATCGTGTGCAGACGCTGCTCGCGGCGAAAGCCATCGCCCCGGAGCAGGCGGAGGCGCGTGAGTCGATGAACCTGCAGGCGAAGGCCGGGCTGGAAGCCGCCAAGGCGGCGCAGCACAGCGCGGAAATCGAGTTCGAACACAGCTCGGTCAAGGCACCGATCAGCGGGCGCATCAGCCGTGCGATCACGACCACCGGCAATTTCGTCACTGCGGGGACCACGCTGCTCACGACCATCGTGACCGTGGACCCCGTGTATGTGTACTCAGACATTGATGAGAACAGCCTTCTCAAGATCCAGGCGATGCAGCGCGACAAGAAGACCTTTACCAATGGTGACGGCCGCATGCCGGTGGAGCTCCAGCTTTCAAACGAGGAGGACTTTTCACACAAGGGGCATGTCGAATCCTTCGACAACCGTCTGGATGCCAGCACGGGCAGCATGGTGCTGCGGGCTGAATTCTCGAATGCCGACGGCATGCTTACTCCGGGTCTCTTTGCCCGCATCCGCATCCCCATGACCGGCAAGTACAAGGCGCTGCTGGTGGATGAAAAGAGCATCCTCACCGATCAGGCGAACAAGTTTGTGCTGGGCATTGATGAAACGAAGACACCGCCGATCTCGGTTTACAAAGCGGTGGTGATCGGCCCGACCATTGATGGCAAGCGCATCATCCGCAGCGGCCTCGCTTTTGGCGACAAGATCATCGTGAACGGCATGGCCAGACTGCCGCAGCCGGGCATGCCAGTCGCGCCATCGGCTCCTGCTCCGGCACCAGCCAAGGAAACGGCGGCCAAGTAATGGCCACGCGCACAACCCCTCATACGCTGCCATGAATTTTTCCCGTTTCTTCATCACGCGCCCCATTTTTGCGGGCGTGCTGTCACTGCTGATCTTCATCCTCGGTGCCATCTCACTCTTTCAACTGCCGATCTCCGAGTACCCGGAAGTCGCGCCGCCGACTGTCATCGTGACGGCAACTTATCCGGGAGCGAATCCCAAGACAATCGCTGAGACGGTGGCCTCGCCGCTGGAGCAGACGATCAACGGCATCGAAAACATGCTGTACATGTCGTCGCAGAGCACGGCGAACGGCGTGATGACGCTCACCGTCACGTTCAAGCTGGGCATCGACATCGACCTCGCGCAGGTGCAGGTGCAGAACCGTGTGTCACAGGTGCTGCCAAAGCTGCCTGAGGAAGTGCGGCGCTTTGGGGTCACCACGGTGAAGTCCTCCCCCAATCTCACAATGGTGGTGCATCTGCTTTCACCCAATGACCGCTACGACCGGCTTTATCTGCGCAACTACGCCACGCTCAATGTGAAGGACGAGCTCGCCCGCCTGCCCGGCGTCGGCCAGGTGCAGCTCTTTGGCGGTGGTGAATATGCGATGCGTGTGTGGATCGATCCCGACAAGGCCGCTGCGCGTGGACTGACCTCCTCGGACATCGTGAATGCCATCCGCGAGCAGAACGTGCAGGTCGCTGCGGGGGCCATCGGCCAGCAGCCGGTGAAGAACAATGTCGCCTTTGAGCTGACGGTGAACGCCAAAGGCCGTTTGCTGAGCGAGCAGGAGTTTGAGAACATCATTGTCAAAATCGGCGAGCATGGCGAGAAGCTGCGTCTCAAGGACGTGGCGCGTCTCGAAATGGGATCCAGCGAGTATGCGCTGCGCAGTTTGCTGAACAACAAGCGCGCCGTCGGTGTGCCGGTGTTTCAGCTGCCGGGCGCCAATGCCCTGGAGCTGTCCAAAGCCGTGCGCTCAAAGATGGCGGAGCTGAAGACGAAGTTTCCCGAAGGCATGGACTACGCCATCGCCTATGACCCGACGGTGTTCGTGGACAAGTCCATCGACGCCGTCATTCACACGCTCATTGAAGCGCTGCTGCTCGTCGTCCTTGTGGTGGTCGTGTTCCTGCAAACGTGGCGCGCTTCGATCATCCCGCTGGCAGCGGTGCCGGTGTCCTTGGTCGGCACCTTTGCCGTGATGCATCTGCTGGGTTTCTCGATCAACAACCTCTCCCTCTTTGGTCTCGTTCTAGCGATCGGCATCGTGGTGGATGACGCCATCGTGGTGGTGGAAAACGTCGAGCGAAACATCCGCAACGGATTGAATCCTGTGGAAGCCACCAAGCAGGCGATGACGGAAGTGACGGGGCCGATTGTCGCCACGGCGCTGGTGCTGTGCGCGGTCTTCATTCCCACGGCGTTCATCAGCGGGCTCAGCGGCCAGTTCTACAAGCAGTTCGCCGTGACCATCGCCATCTCGACGGTCATCTCGGCCATCAATTCGCTCACGCTCAGTCCTGCGCTTTCGGCGCTGCTGCTGAAGGACCATCACGCAAAGAAGGACATCCTTTCCCGCCTCATTGACGCGATGCTGGGCTGGTTCTTCCGCCCGTTCAACCGCTTCTTTGAGTGGTCGTCGAATGCCTATGTGGGCATCGTGAAACGCATCATCCGTTTCAGCTTTGTCGCGGTCGTCATTTACTGCGGCCTGGTGTGGGCGACGTGGAAGGGCTTTGACATGGTGCCGACGGGTTTCGTGCCCGGGCAGGACAAGCAGTACCTCGTCGGCTTTGCGCAGTTGCCGGATGGTGCATCGTTGGATCGCACGGAAGACGTGATGCGCAAAATGTCGGAGATCGCCCTGAGCCATCCGGGTGTGAAGGACGCGATCGCTTTCCCAGGTTTGTCGATCCATGGCTTCAGCATCAGTCCGAACAGCGGCATCGTTTTCGTGGGCCTGGATGACTTTGAAGACCGCAAGACGCCCGAGCTTTCGGGGGATGCCATCGCGGGTGCGTTGAACGGCAAGTTCATGGCGATTCAGGACGCCATGGTGCTGGTGCTCTCGCCGCCGCCTGTGAACGGCATCGGCACCACGGGTGGCTTCAAGCTGATGGTCCAGGACCGTGGGGATCAGGGTTACGCAGCCCTGTATCAGGCCACGCAGGGACTTATTGGCGCGGCTTATGGCAGCGGGAAGCTCATGCAGGTTTACTCCGGCTACACGGTGAATGTGCCGCAGCTGGAGGCCGACGTGGACCGCGAGAAAGCCAAGATGCAGGGCGTGCCGCTGGCGAATCTGTTTGAGACGTTGCAGATCAATCTGGGCAGCCTCTACGTGAATGACTTCAATCGCTTTGGCCGCACCTACCAGGTGGTGGCGCAGGCTGAGCCGCAGTTCCGCGATGACGTCAAAGACATCACGCGTCTGAAAACGCGCAATCTGGCGGGTGAGATGGTGCCCGTGGGATCGCTGATCAAAGTGAGTGAAAGCTTTGGCCCGGATCGCGTGACGCATTATAACGGCTACCTCGCGGCAGATCTCAATGGCGCCGCCGCCCCGCCGCTCAGTTCGGGGCAGGGGGAGGAAGTGATCGCCGAACTCGCGAAATCGCTGCCACCGGGCTTTGAGTTCCAGTGGACCGAGCTTGTCTACCAGAAGATCATTGCCGGCAATACGGCGGTGTTTGTTTATCCGCTCTGCATCCTGCTGGTGTTCATGGTCCTGGCGGCGCAGTATGAGAGCCTGCGCCTGCCGCTGGCCATCATCTTGATCGTGCCGCTTTGCCTTTTGTTTGCCCTGGCCGGCGTGATGATCACCCATGGTGACAACAACATCTTCACCCAGATCGGCTTCATCGTGCTGATCGGCCTGGCGTGCAAAAACGCCATCCTCATCGTCGAATTTGCGAAGGAGCGGTTTGACCACGGGCTGAGCGCCTTCGATGCGGCCATCGAAGCCTGCCGCCTGCGTCTGCGTCCGATTTTGATGACGTCCATCGCCTTCATCGCGGGGGTGTATCCGCTCGTTGTTTCCACGGGTGCGGGTGCTGAAATGCGCCGCGCCATGGGCACGGCGGTGTTTGCCGGGATGATCGGGGTGACCTTCCTGGGCCTGTTCTTCACACCGGTGTTTTATGTGCTGGTGATGATGGGTCACAAGAAAAAGACCGCCGCTCCCGCCGCAGAAATTCCCGCCGCCGCCCTTCCAGTCCCTCATTGATCCCTGTTATGCGCTCCCTGCTTATCCTCCTTCTCGTGACACCTGCTCTCGCCCAAGTCGGGCCGAATTATGAGCGTCCTGACACGGTGACGCCGCCGAACTACAAATCTGCCATCCGCTGGCGTGAAACACGCCCGCTGGACTCGCTGCCCAAGGGCGACTGGTGGCGTGTGTTCGGCGATGCCCGGCTGAACGAGCTCATGGCGCGCGCCACGGCGCACAACCAGACGCTGAAGGCGGCGGTCGCACGCTTTGACCAGGCGCGTGCCGGCACCGGCATCGCCCGTTCCGCCTTCTTCCCGACTGCGGACATCAATGCGGCCATCACCACGCAACGCACTTCGCCAAACATGCCGAGCGCGTTTCCGCTGGGCGGCCTGCACTACGTGGGACCGAGCTACAATGTGCCGCTCGACTTCTCCTGGGAGCTTGATCTGTGGGGCAAGATCCGCCGGCAGGTGGAGAGCGCGCGTGCGGATGCCTCCGCAGCCGCCAGCATGATGCAGAACGTGCTTCTCGGCATGCATGCCGATGTCGCCACGAATTACTTCCGCATTCGGGCTCTCGATGGCGAACTGCAGACGGTGCGTGCCGCTGTCGGCTGGCGCAGGCAGGCGCTGGACATCGCCCATGCGCGGGTCAAAGCCGGTGCGGGCAGCGAACTGGAGCAGGCGCAGGCGGAGACGGAAGTGGCCAGCGCGGAGGCGGAGGTGAGCGCGCTGCAGAACCAGCGCGACCAGCTTGAAAACGGCATCGCGTTGCTCATCGGCACCAATCCCAGCGCCTTCAAGCTCGGGGGCAATGCCAGCCTGCTGCCCACGCCTCCGGGCATTCCTGTGGGAGTGCCTACGGATCTGCTGGAGCGCCGCCCGGATGTGGCCGCCGCCGAACGCACGCTGGCCTCGGCCACGGCGCAGATCGGCGTTGTGAAAGGGAACTTCTTTCCCAGCATCAAGCTGATCGGGCACGGTGGCTACCTCAGCGGGGATTCGGCCAAGCTTTTCGAGCTCAGCAGCCTCAACTGGAACGTGGGGCCCAGCATCAGCGTGCCGTTGCTGGCCGGTGGCAAAAACCGGGCGGCCGCAGAGCGGAGCCGCGCTGCACATGATGAGGCGCTGGCGAATTACCGGCAGGCTGTTCTCGCGTCTTTTGGCGATGTCGAAAACGCGCTCGCCGCGCTGCGAAATTTGACCACTCAGGCGGAGGCGCAGCACCGTGCACGGGACAGCGCGCAAAAAGCTGCCGAGATCGCGCATGCGCGCTATGAAGCGGGAACGAGCCCGTATCTGGATGTGATCGAGGCCAACCGTTCGTTGCTCTTGACGCAGCGTGCCTGCGCCACGCTCGCGGGTCAGCGGTTGATCGCCAGTGTCAGTCTGATCAAGGCGCTCGGTGGTGGCTGGGATCAAAGCCTGCCCGTCACGGTTCCCGTGGCCACGGCAGATCCGGCAGCACGGGGTTCCACCGCCGAAAAGAAAGGCTTCTTCACGAAGGTGAAGGGCTGGTTCAAAAAGGATTGATCGCAGGATGGGGGTGGCGACAGCCCGCCCGTCCATCAGTGTTCCGCAAACTTTGGGGCGTGCGAGCACCCTTGTGGTCGGATGGTTTGGCGGAGGGAACTGTGGAGCGAAGAAGCGGTTGCGCCGCCAAACACATCCAACCTACGACCGGAGCGCCCCGCTACCCGTGCACAAGCCTGCCAGACCCGTTTTCAATGGCGTGTGGTATGAGGCCCTGTTCGGAAATGCTGCTTTGGACATCTGAGCGTTCGTCCACTTACCTGGAGGACTGGACGCTTTCTCAGCTGAGCCTACTTAGCCTGCTTGGGCTTGAAGATGTTGATTCCAGCAATCTGCAGCAAGGCGTTGTTGGTGATGTAGAAAATGTCGGGATCGTTTTTGATCTGGCCAAAGTAGAAGGCCGTGCTGGCATTCGGCTGGGTGGGGGAGAAGAGGATCTCGATCTCACGCACGGGGCCGTCGAGACGGCCGGGTTCGCCGAGGACGATCTGGATGGTGAGGAAGGGGGTCTTCAGGGCTTGCAGCGCATCGCTGCGGTCTGCGGCCCAGTCCTGCACCGTGAAACGTGCCAGGCCGGCGGCAAGCTGATCGGCTTTAACGCGGTCGAGTTCGGCGGTGATATCATGACCACCGCGTGAAGCTTTCCATTCAGCGGTGACGGGGTTGTAGTCGAGAATGGTGGGTGCAAAGGCGCCCTGGGCCATGGTGATGCGGCGCAGCGCGAAGGTGGTGAAACGCAGGGCTCCGAGGCCTTTCCATTTGATGCCATCCGTGGGCAGGGAGGGCAGCAGGGAGGCGTCAATGCGGTAGATGAAGGGCTCGTTTTCGTATTTGGCAAAGAACTGGGTGCTTTCCGCATTGTGGCCGAACATGAGCTTCACCGGCTTTTCGCGCTGCGGAGTCCAGGTGACGGTCTGGAAGGGATCGTCCAAACCAAAGGGAGTCAGGTCTGCGGCGGAATCTGCGGCAAACTGCAGGATTTCATAGGTGTTGAGTGCATTGAGGCAGCGGGAGACGCGCTCGCCGTTGGCGGGGTCCCATTTGCCATGGCGCTGCAGGTACCAGGAGCCGCCTTCGTTGCGCAGATTGATTTCAGGGTGGGTCTTGCTGGTGATGGTGAGGAAGTCGAGCCGCTCGCCGTCGATTTGCGCCAGCAGGTGGTCGCGCAGGGCATTGGGGGTGACCCAGAGGGTGAGCAGGTTTTTGGCGACGACCGTGAAGGTGGGCTTGCGATAGGCCGTGGTGGCGGTGGTGACGGCCTGCTTTTCATCGGCAGGCTTTTTGACGGTGAACTCGTAGGATTTGCCACGTGCCTTGGACTCCACGGTGACTTTGATCTCATCGGCATGGGCGGTCTGCGCATCTTCCTTGGCCGTGGCGGTGACGTCCTTGGCCTCGGTGATTTCGATGTTGAGAATGGCGGAGAGCAGTTCGGTGATGCGCTCCTTGCTGCCCCGCGTCTTGAGGGGTTTTTCGAGCAGCCAGGGGGCGTGCTCGTTTTCACGGGCGAGTACGATCTGACCGGAGGGCTGGCTCAGGGTGACGCTGGTGATGACCTCCGCCGGGAGGCGCAGAAGCTTGGGATCGCGCCAGGAGGCGGCGGGAATCTGCAGGACCATCGGCGCTTCACTCTTGGCGAGGTACCAGGCGGGCTCATGGGTGACGGGGTCTGGAATGCCGATGTATAGGCTGTTTTCGACGGCTGCGGGAGAGCCGAACCAGCATTCGTAGAGCGGTGCATCTCCGGCAAGGAGGCGCACTTTGAAGCGAGGCTTGTCCAGGCCGGTTTTCTGCCATTCGGCCGCATCAAACTCCTCCTTGTGGATGCGTTCGATCCATTCGACGCCATGCAGGGTGAGAATGAGCGCGGCGACTTTCTGTGGATCTGCCAGGTCTTCATAGGGGGCCTCGACCCGCCAGGCGCTGCCGTCACGCGCGAGGGTAAGCGGCACGTTTTCGGCCGTGAGGATTTCGATGCGGGTGACCTTTTCCTTTTCGAAGCGAGTAGGGCCGCGCCTGACTTCACGCAGATCGATGGCGGCGGGGAAGTAACGCTCGATGCCGAGGATGATCGCGCCCATGGCGGCGACGAGCAGGAACAGGAGAAGAGTGGTGCGTGCGCTCATGCGTCAAAGTCGGTGCTCATGCGGCCCGGCGGCTGGCCCAGACCATGAAGCCAAAGCCGAGCACGATGCCTGGAAGGGTGATGGAGGTGATCCAGAAGATCAGTTCATGCTGCTTGCTGGTGAGCTGGATGCGGTAGGAGTGTTTGGACTTGGCTGGGATGCCGATGAAGCTCTCGCGGTTCATGAGCCAGTTCACGCCGGCGGCGGCGAAGTCACGGCTGACGGCGAGCATGGTCTGCTTGTCGAGCAGGGTGGCGTTGGAAACCACCACCATGCGGGAGCTGTCCGCACGCTGGGTTTCATCCCCCAGGGCACCGCGTTCGATGCTGGCGGCCACATAAATGGGGGGCAGGGTGTCCTCTTCATCGACGACGGGCAGCTCTTCGAGGAACTGCTTTTCACCCCAGTAGCGCGGGGCGGCCAGGATCAGCGGTTTGGCGCTGATGGACCGTTCCTTGAGCGAGGCGTTTTCGTCGAGGATTTCCAGCGATTCCGTCTGCCCGGCCAGTGTGATGGCGGAGGATGTCAGATGGTGAATGAAGGGCACCTCCTTCATGAATTCTCCCAGCACGGTGAATTCTTTCTTGGGGCCGGTGCTGGTGCTTTCCGCCATCAGCACGCGGTCGCCGCGTGGGCGCACGCCATTGGCCGTGAGAAAGCCGTTGAGCCGGGCGGTTTCCCCGCCGGGGTCCAGCATGATAAAAATGCCGGCGCGCTTGGACTGCCAGTAATTGTTGAGCATGACGATCTCGCGTTCGGAGAGGTCGTAGCGCGGGCCCAGAATGAGGATGCCGTCGGTGTCCGGCGGGATGCGGCTGATTTCGGAGAGATTGACCTGGATGACCTCGAAGTTCTGCTGTTTGCCGAGATCGATGACGGCGTTGTAGGAATCGCTCTGGCCCAAGGCGGATCGGCTGCCTTTGCCGACGACGTAATAGAAGCGCCGCACACGGCCTTCGACGACGGAGATGAGGGCGGAGGAGATGGCGTCCTCCCCGCGAAATTCAATGATCTGCTTGTTGGTGCTGGTGCCCTTCTCCCTGACCACGAGCTCCTCCTCGGTGATGAAACGCTTGTTCTGGCCGCAACGAATCAGCACGCCGTTTTGGGACAGGGAGAGACCGGTGTCCGCCTTGAGCTGTTCGGCGCGTTCAATGTCGCGCACCGGATCAATGGAGCGCACCTTGATGCGCTGCCTGCCGTGCAGGTGGTACTCCTCCAGGAGGGACTGCACCTCACCATACACCTTGGAGTCACGCCCAAAGACGATGTTGATCTGCACATCGCGCGTCAGGCTGTCGAGGTATTTCAGCGTGGCCGGGCTGAGGGTGTAGTCCTGGCTGGGGCTGAGATCCCAGCGCCAGTAGTGGTAGTAGTTCAGGCGGTTGACGCCGGCAAACAGCGCCAGTGCCAGGATCACCTGTAGCGCGACGTTCAGGCCGATGCCGTAACGCTTCGGCATCGGTTTGGTTTCGGCGCCTGCGGGCGGGTTGTCTTGTTCAGAATCCGGCATGGGGGTGGGATCAAACGGCTCACGGGCGCCAGCGGCGGAACTCGACCACGTGGTGGGTGAAGGAGAGGAAGAGCAGCGACATGCTGAGGTAGTAAATGATGGGCCGGCTGTCGATGAGGCCGGCGGTGAAGATGCGGATGTGCTCCGTGGCGGCGAAGTAATTGACGACGTCCACGATGGTGTCGGAAATCTTGCGGCCGACGACCATGATGAAGATGCCCAGCAGGAAGTGCATCAGGCTCACGGTGAAGGAGATGATGGCGGCGACGATCTGATTGGACGTGAGAGACGAGGCGAAGCAGCCGACGGCCAGATTGAACATGCCCATCACCACCAGGATGAGATATGCGCCACGCATGGCACCCGAAGGCAGCTCCACCTGACCGGCGCTGATCCAGTGGGCAAACTTGAAATTGATCAGGCTGGGCAGCCACAGCACGCAGTACACGATGACCGAGGCCAGGTATTTGGAACCGACGACCTGCCAGGCACGCACCGGGGCGGTGAACAAGGTTTCCAGCGTGCCCATTTTTTTCTCCTCGGCAAAGAGGCGCATGGTCAGCAGCGGGAAGATGAAGAAGTAGGACAGCCAGAACCACATGGCGTGGAAGGTCCAGCTCACGATGGAGCCTTCGCTGGGGGCGTTTTCCAGCACGGAGAGCGCGGCGCGGAAGGCGAAGCCATTGAGCACCATGACCAGCGCCAGCACCACGTAGGCCACGGGCGAGACGAAGAAGGAGTGCAGTTCTTTTTTGAGCAGAATCCAGAAAATCCTCATAGGACGTGGGTGGGAATATCGGTGGGGGTGCCCGCGTTCATGGAAAGTTCGACAAAGACATCCTCCAGGGTGGGGAGCTGGCGGTGGATCTCGCGGATGCGCCATTTTTCCTTCAGGGCGAGCTCCATCACTTGATCGCGCACGTCGTGGTCGGGTTCCACCCGCAGGGTGAAGCGCCGCCAGGGATGAACGAGCACATCTTCCTCCGTGGCCTTGCGCACGGCATTGATGGCGGAGAATTTTTCCGCGAGATTGCCGGGGCCTTCGATTTCCAAATGCAGCAGCGTGGTGGAGCGGAGCTGGCGTGTGAGGTTGGCAGGCGTGTCATTGGCGCGGATGCGCCCCTCATTGATCATGATCACGCGATCACAGGTCTGCTCGACTTCATGCAGGATGTGCGTGGAGAGCAGCACGGTGTGCTTGGCCTTCAGGTTGCGCAGCAGATCGCGCACATGGCGGATCTGCACGGGGTCGAGGCCGTTGGTGGGCTCGTCGAGGATGAGCAGCTTGGGCTTGTGCACCAGCGCATCCGCCAGGGCCACGCGCTGGCGGTAGCCTTTGGAGAGATTGCCGATGAGGCGCTTGCGCATGTCGGTGACGCCGGTGAGCTCCATCACCTCGCCGATGCGGCGGCGCATGGTCGTGCCGGAGAGGCCTTTCAGCTCCGCGCGGAATTTCAGGTACTCTTTGACCCGCATGTCGGTGTAGAGCGGGGCGTTTTCCGGCATGTAGCCCACGGCCTGGCGCACCTGGATCGAATGATGGAAGACGTCAAACCCTGCCACCATCACCCGCCCGGAGGTGGCCGGCATGTAGCCGCTGAGGATGCGCATGGTGGTGGATTTTCCAGCCCCGTTCGGGCCCAGAAAGCCCACGATCTCCCCCGGTTCCACATGGAAGGAGATGTTGTTCACCGCAGTGCGTCCGGCATACTGCTTGGTGAGTTCCTGAACATCAATCATGACTGGGAGGGAGAGGGAGTGGCGTGGTTGGGGTTAAGAAGTTAAATTTAAGCCTATGCGCGCCTGAATGACAATTCGCAATCAGGCATTCGCAAAAATGATGGCGAAGAGAGCCTTCGAACCCTCTTCGCCATCTGTCATTGATAAAGCTGCTTCAGTCGTTGTAAGCAGCCTCTCCGTGCTCGGCGAGGTCAAGGCCTTGATTTTCATCTTCCGCGGTGACGCGCAGGCCGATGGTGAGATCGATGACTTTGAGGATGACGAAGCTGGCGATGCCGGAGAGGAGGATGGTGTAAAGGGATGCGAGGGCCTGCGTGACGAATTGCTGGCCGATGCTGAAGTCGCCGAGGCCTCCGGCGAAGGAGGTGGAGCCGAAGACGGCGACGAGCAGAGTGCCGAGGAACCCGCCGACGCCATGGACGCCGAAGACGTCCAGCGAGTCGTCGTAACGGAACTTGTGTTTCAGTTTGGCGCAGGCGAGCCAGCAGACCCAGGCGGAGATGCTGCCGATGCAGATGGCTCCGATGGGGCCGACCTTGCCTGCGGCGGGCGTGATGGCGGCGAGACCGGCGATGGCTCCGGTGGCGATGCCCAGGGCGCTGGGTTTGCCATTGCGAATCCACTCAATGAGCATCCACACCACGCAGGCGGCGCAGGCGGAGAGATGGGTGACGATGAGGGTCATGGCTGCAGCGCCGTTGGCGGCGAGCTGGCTGCCCGCATTGAAACCGATCCAGCCGACCCAGAGCATGCCGGCGCCGACGATGGTGAGCGGCAGATTGTGCGGCATGAGCTGCGCGCTGGGAAACTCTTTGCGCGGCCCGACCATGATGCAGGCGACCAATGCGGCCATGCCGGCGGTGATGTGGACGACGATGCCGCCCGCTAGATCGATCACGCCGGTGAGACCGAAAAAGGCGCCGGCCTTGTGCCAGACTCCGTAGCAGCAGGGGGCATAGACGACGAGGCTCCAGGCGATGCTGAAGGCGAGGATGGCCTTGAACTTCATGCGCTCGGCGAAGGCACCGATGAACAGGCCGGGGGTGATGAGGAAAAACATCATCTGGTAGGCGAAGTGCAGCAGTTCGGGAATGGTGGGGCAGTCGCTGCGGACCGAGCCGGGGGTGACGCCGCTGAGGAAGGCCTTGCTGAAGCCGCCGATCACGGAGCCGCCATCGGCAAAGCAGAGCGAGTAGCCGCAGACCAGCCAGACGAGGCTGAGCACGGCGGTGAGTGCAAAGCACTGCATGAGGATGGAAAGGACGTTTTTGGAGCGCACGAGTCCGGCATAAAACAAGGCGAGCCCGGGCAGCATCATGAACAGCACGAGCGCGGTCGAGACCAGCAGCCAGGCGGTGTCCCCGCTGTTGATCGTGGTCGCGCCATCGGCTGCGTGAGCGGAGGTGGTGACGAGGGCGAGCGCGGCCATCACGGAAAAGCTCCGCAAGGCTCCGCTCCCGGTGCTTTTCAGCATGGGGTGGGTCATGGTTGGTTGGGTGGCTGGTTGGGTGGCTTGGTTGGAGCCAGCGCGATGCTAGTCACACTGCCGGGGGTGGCAACCTTTTTTGAGAACTAGGCATGAAAACTGCTTCATTTAGCAGCACGCCCGGTCGTTTTTGGCCGCTGGCGCTTTGGTTGTGCCTGCGTCCGGAGATTAGTGAAAACGGGCTGGTTCCAGGACGAGAGATCACGGCCATCGCGGTGTTGAAGGCGGCAAGGACGGCGCACCTTTTTGGGCGCCTGCGGTTGCCGCAGACCCGAAAAGTGGGACGCGCACAACGCATCCCTACCAGTTCTGGAGCAGCGCGGCGGGGGGGGCTGAATCAGTTTCGCAAACCTCTCTAATCGTGGATTTTGGCGCGCCTTGATTGAATTGAATCGCGTGATCATACCGCCGAGCAATTAAAAACAGGTCCGTGTGACGGGTGAAGCGGAGGCCTGTTCTTATACAGATCCAAGGCCGACGCTCTGGCCGTAGGTCGGTCGTGTTTGGCGAATGATGCATTCCCAAGCTCTGTCACGACCTCCGCCAAACCGCCCGACTGCGAGGACGTTCGTACGCCATGGAGTCAGCCATACGCTGATGGACGGGCGGGCTTCGCCACGACCGTCCTACGTCGCCATACATCCATCTTCTTCGCGAAGGGGGGACCCCTCGGGACTCGTTTTCAACTGCGTGTAGTATCACTTCCCCGCTTCACGCGTGCCGCTGCCTTTTGGCATTTTCATGAGGCTGTCTCCGAGTTCGGCGCGGATGGTTTCGGCATGCTTTTGCAGGCGGGCCACTTCGGCGGGATTTTGTGCGGCGAGGTTTTTCGATTCGCTGAGGTCGCCGTAGAGATCGTAGAGCTCGGGTTCGGTGATTTTCACCTGCTTGTAGTTCACCGGTTTGCCGCCGGTGGCCTTGGGCTGGTCCGGGGGCAGGCTGCGGTAGCTGTGGGGGAGCTGGAGCTTCCAGCGGCCGTCTCCGCTGGAGATGGCCTGGAGCTGATTTTGCTCGTAGTAGAAGGCGTAGAAGTCGTGCGGATTCTTCGCTTCGGGCTCTCCGGCGACGATGGGCCAGCAGTTGAGGCCGTCGATCTTGTGCTCAGGCAGCTTGGCATCAATGACGTGGGCGATGGTGGGCAGGAGATCGATGGTCATCATCATGGTGTCCGTGGTGGTGCCGGAGGGGATTTTGCCGGGCCATTTCATGATGCCCGTCACGCGGGTGCCGCCTTCCCAGCAGGTGCCTTTGCCCTCGCGCAGAGGGCCTGCGCTGCCGGCGTTGTCGCCGTAGCTGAGCCAGGGGCCGTTGTCGGAGGTGAAAATGACCCAGGTGTTGTCTTCGAGGCCGTTTTTCTTCAGGGCGTCCGTGATCTGGCCCACGGACCAGTCCACCTCCAGCATGACGTCGGCAAAGAGACCCTTGCCGGATTTGCCCTTGTATTTCTCACTCACAAACAAAGGCACGTGCACCATGCTGTGGGCGAGGTAGAGGAAGAAGGGCTTGTCCTTGTTTTTTTCGATGAACTGGACGCCACGGGTGGTGTAGTCGGTGGTGAGGTGGGTCTGGTCTTCGGGCGTGACGTTGGCATCCACGACGTGGTCGTCTTCATACATGGGCAGATCGGGGTAGGCGCCTTTTTTGGCCTGCGGGTGGAAGGGCCACATGTCGTTGGAATAGGGGATGCCGTAATACTGATCAAAGCCGTGCTTGGTGGGGAGGAACTGGGGCAGGGAGCCGAGGTGCCATTTGCCCACGGCAGCGGTGGCGTAGCCTTTTTGTTTCACCAGTTCGGCCAGGGTGGTTTCATTGGCGCTGATGCCATGCTTGGCGCCAGGCCCCAGGGCACCGTGGATGCCCACGCGGTTCGGGTAGCAGCCGGTGAGCAGGGCGGTGCGGGAGGCGCTGCACACGGGCTGGGCGACGTGGAAATTGGTGAACTTGCGGCCCTCGGCGGCGAGTTGGTCGATGTGGGGTGTCTGGTAGCCCTGCGCCCCGAAGCAGCTCACATCGGCATAACCCATGTCATCCATGAAAATAATGACGATGTTGGGTGGGGAAGGGGCCGAAGATGCAGCCAAAGGGGCGAGAATGAGGGCTAGGAAAGCAGACAGGAGGGGGCGCATGGTTAGGAAGAGGGCTAAAGTGAAAGCGAGAGAACAAAGATGAAAGAGAGTGCACGAAAGTGCGATGATGAAAACGCTTGAGAAAACTGCGGAATTCCACACAATTTTTCTGCTTGCTGATTCCTTGCATGCCTTTATGATCCGCGTCCTTCCCGGACAGAATTAGCGTTTTCACGGCGAGAGTGGGGCCCTCCCCGCTCTTTTTTGTCTGGTGAAAACACGAACTTCCTATGATCAGCGAACTCAAAGCCCTCTTCGACTACTACGAGAAAGAGAAAGGTATCGACCGAACGAAAATGGTCGAGGCCCTGTCACAGGCATTGCTCGCCGCCTCCAAAAAAAGCATCGGTCCCGCACGCGAACTCCGCATCGACATTGATCCCGACAAGGGAACGATCAAGGCCTTTGCCAAGCTGATCGCCGTGGAGACCGTGGCCAATCGCTGGGAAGAGCTCCCGCTTGCCACAGCCAAGCGCTTCAAGAAGAACGCCGAGCTGGGGGATGAGATCGAGGTCGAAGTCACTCCTAACAACATGGGCCGCATCGCCGCGCAGACTGCCAAGCAGACGATGCTGCAGCGCCTGCGCATGGCGGAGAAGGAAAATCTCTACGAAGAGTTCAAGGACCGCACCGGTGACGTCGTCAGCGGCGTGGTGCGCCGCTTTGAGAAGTCCGATGTGATCGTGGATCTCGGCAAGTTTGAAGGGGTGATGACCTCCAAGGAGCGTGTGTCCACCGAGGACTACACTCCCGGAGACCGCATGCGCTTCTACGTGAAAGCCGTGGAAAAGGACAGCGGCCGTGGCCCTGAAATCATCCTCTCCCGTGCGCACCCGAATTTCGTGCGCCGCCTTTTTGAATTTGAAGTCAGCGAAATCGGCGACCGCACCGTGGAGATCGCCAGCATCGCCCGTGAGGCCGGCTACCGCACCAAGGTGGCCGTGCACAGCGCCGATGAGAAGGTGGACCCCGTGGGCGCCTGCGTGGGCCTGCGCGGGGCACGCGTGAAAAACATCGTCCGTGAGCTCAACAACGAGAAGGTGGACATCATCCGCTGGAAGTCTGATCCGGCTGAGTTCGTGCGTGAAGCGCTCAAGCCGATCAAGGTGATCTCCATCTCCGTGAACACGGACAAGAAGGAAGCCCGCCTGACCGTGAGCGACGAAGACCTTTCCAAGGCCATCGGCCGCCGCGGCCAGAACGCCCGCCTCACCTCCCGCCTCGTGGGCATGGATCTCGTCATCGAGAAGGATGAACACGCCGCCGAAGTCTTTGAAGGACAAATGGGCAGCGCGGTGCATCATCTCGTGGACGCCCTTGGCATCACCGAGAGCGTGGCCCGCCAGCTCACACAGGGCGGCATGGGTGATCTTAAAACTCTGGCCACCGGGGTCGATGTCGCTGACATCGCCGAGGTGCTGGATGGCGACCATGACCTGGCCCAGCAGATTTTCGACAAAGCCGCAGCACATGCTTCATCTCCTTCCAAGGAGTAGCCCCTGTGCCGCCATGACAACGACTTCAAACCAACCCCCAACTTACGACCAGCCAGCCTCCCACGCCGCTCGCCCGATCTCATTCTCTCATGTCCAGCAAACCCTCCTCAGCCAAAAAGAGCAAGTCCCCCACCGACGAAGTCGTTGAGGCGGCTGTGCCTGCCGAAAGCGCCCCGCCCAAAAAAGAAGCCAAAGGGAAGGTGCTCTCGTTGATTGAGGAAAAGAAGCCCCGGAGCAGAGGGCAGGTCAGAGGGGGCAATGCATTGCCGCCCTTGGGAGCCAAAAAAGTCGTCGCGCCAGAGCCGGAACCCCAGCCTGCCGCACCCGCCAAGCCCACGCTGGACGAGCGCAAAGCCGCCGCGCTGAACCTCTTTGAGGATGATGACAAGCCGAAGGTGCGCCGCCGCCCGGTGGATGAAAACGCCCAGCACAATGCGCTGCCACCCATCTCCCTGCTGAATGACCCCACGCCGCCGAAGCCGATCGTCCCCATCGTGCACGCGCCTCCTGCCGAGGTGGTGGCGCCGGAGTTTGAGGTCAGCGAAAGCGGTGAAAAAATCATCCACCTGAAGCCCCCGATCGTGGTGAAGGATCTGGCGGACAAGATGGGCCTCAAGCCCTTCAAGATCATTTCCGAGCTCATCGCGTTCAAGGTTTTCGCCAGCGCGGACAAGGCCATCGACATCGAGATCGCCGAGAAAATCTGTGAGAAGCACGGCTTCAAGCTGGAGCGCGACAAGCGCGAAAAAGGCGGCGGCGTCCACAAGGTGGAAGAAGTCATCGTCGAGCCTGTGGCCCAGGTGGTTGAAGAGGTGGAGGAGGAAAAACTGGAACTCCGCGCCCCGATCATCACCTTCATGGGGCACGTTGACCATGGCAAGACCTCCCTCCTGGATGCTCTGCGCAAGACGCAGGTCACCGCCGGTGAAGCAGGCGGCATCACGCAGCACATCGGCGCCTACTGCATCTGGCACAACGGCAAGCCGATCACCTTCATCGACACCCCCGGCCATGCCGCCTTCTCGGCCATGCGTGCGCGTGGGGCCAAGGTCACGGACATCGTCGTCCTCGTCATCGCTGCAGATGACGGCATCATGCCGCAGACCAAGGAAGCGCTCAGCCATGCCAAGGCTGCCGGAGTGCAGCTCATGGTGGCGCTGAACAAGTGCGATCTGCCGACCGCCAACGTGCTGCGCGTGAAAAGCCAGCTGCAAGACATCGGACTCGCGCCGGTGGACTGGGGTGGTGAGATCGAAGTCATGGAAGTCTCCGCCAAGAGCGGGCTCGGACTCGACAACCTGCTCGAAACCATGTCCCTCCAGGCTGAAGTGCTGGAGCTCAAGGCGGACCCCAAGGCCGCCCCGCGTGCCACCGTCATCGAATCCTCCATGGTGGCCGGCAAAGGCCCCGTGGCCACGGTCATCATCGGCCAGGGCACTCTCAAAGTCGGTCAGCCCTTCATCTGCGGCCCGCTCTGGGGCAAAGTGAAGGCCATCATCAACGACCGCGGCGAATCCATCAAGGAAGTCCTTCCCGGCATGCCCTGCGAAGTCATCGGCTTCAGCGACATGCCGCATGTGGGAGACGAAGTCGTCGTCATGAACAGCGAGCGCGACGTGAAGAAGCTCAGCGAAGAGCGCCTGGAGGAGATCCGCCAGAAGAAGCTCAACGTGCCGCGCCGCTCCACCTTGGAGCACCTCTTTGCCAGCATCGAGGACAGCAACAAGAAGGCCCTCAAAATTGTCCTCAAGTGCGACGTGCAGGGCTCCGTGGAAGCCGTGGCCAAGTGCCTCACCGACATCAAGAGCGACAAGTGCAACCTCGACATCCTGCACAAGGAAGTCGGCGCCATCAACGAGTCCGACGTCCTGCTGGCCAGCGCCTCGGACGCCATCATCATCGGCTTCAACGTCAAGGTGGAGAACAAGGCCCTCACCGTTTCCAAGCGCGAGACGGTGCAGATCAAGCTCTACTCCATCATCTACGAACTCATCGATCAGGTGAAGGAAGCCATGGCCGGATTGCTCGATCCGATCACCCGCGAGAAGGTCATCGGCCATGCCCGCGTGAAGCAGGTCTTCAAGGTCAACAAGGGCTACGTCGGCGGCTCTGTCGTCACCGATGGTGTCATGAACCGCAAGCAGCGCGCCCGCGTGCTGCGTGACGGCCAGGCCGTGTATGACGGCGGCTTTGAAACGCTGCGCCGCTTCCAGGACGAAGTCAACGAAGTGCGCAACGGCATGGAGTGCGGCATCAAGCTCTCCGGCTTCAGCGACTACGAAGAAAACGACGTCATCGAGTGCTACGAGCTCGAAAAAATCGCCCAAACTCTCTGATCCAGCTCGTCGTATCAGGTTTCAGGTCATGAGCGTGCCATTCACGCCCCTGACCGGAACCTGAAACCTGCCCCATTTTCAAACTGCCCCTATGTCCCTCCGAGTCGATAAAGTACGCGAGCTCATTCGTCGTGAGCTCAGCACCATCCTCGAGAAGGATTTCCGCAACGAAGGCTGTCTCGTAACCATTCACGACGTCAGCCCCACGCCGGACATGCGGCAGTGCTTTGTGTATGTGGGCGTCATCGGCAAGCCGCACCAGCAGGACGCCGCCCTGGCGAAGCTGACCAAGGCCCGTGGCTTCATCCAGCGGGATCTCTACAAGCGCGTCAAACTGCGCAGCAGCCCGCAGCTCTTTTTCCGCCTCGACAAATCCGTGGAGCGCGGCGTGCCGCTGCTCAACATTATCGACAATCTCCCCCCGCCGCTGCCGGATCTTCCGGTGGAGGGCGAGGAGGTGAAGAAGGATGCGGAAGCCGAAGGCAAGGCTGGGAATTAAATTGGCTGAGCGATCGCGTTTCGCACGGTCACGGCGGCCGGAGCAGCCACGATGATGACCGCCGGTGGAATCACCGTGCACGTGGGGCAGGGATGCCACCAAAGCGCGGAAGGTCGGGGCGAATGGTGGCAGACGCCGAGCTTCAAGCATCGGAATTGCATTCTTGCCAGCGCTGCATTAGATACTCCGCCCCTCCGCCAAGCCAACTGAATGTCCATCTCCCGCACCCGCAATTTCTCCATCATCGCCCATATCGACCATGGGAAGACCACGCTTTCTGATCGTCTGCTGGAGTTCACGCAAACCATCACCGTACGCCAGCAGCAGGATCAGTTGCTCGATTCGATGGATCTGGAACGCGAGCGCGGCATCACCATCAAGGCGCACCCCGTGTGCATGAACTACAAGGCCAAGGACGGCCTGATCTATAAGCTCAACCTCCTCGACACCCCCGGACACGTCGATTTCAGCTACGAAGTCAGCCGTTCCCTGGCTGCCTGCGAAGGGGCGCTGCTGCTGGTGGATGCTTCGCAGGGCGTCGAAGCGCAGACCGTCGCGAATTTGAACCTCGCCATGCAGCAGAACCTGCATGTGGTCCCCATCATCAACAAAATCGATCTCCCGAGCGCCGATGTCGAAAAGGTGAAGCGCCAGCTTGAGGACATCCTGCAGCTCTCTGCGGATGAGGCCGTGCCTGCCAGCGCGAAGATGGGCATCGGCATTGAGGACATTTTGGAGGCCATCGTCGCCTTCATCCCGCCGCCGACAGATCCCGGCGATGGCTACCTGCGGGCTTCGGTGTTCGATTCGATCTTCGATCCCTATCGCGGTGTTGTCAGTTATGTCCGCGTCATGTCCGGCACGATCACCCGTGGTCAAAAAGTGCGGCTGATGGCCTCGGGCAACGATTCCGAAATCAAGGATCTCGGCACCTTCCGCCCGAAGATGGTCCCCTGTGAAAAGCTGGAGGCTGGTGACGTCGGCTACATCATCGCCAACGTCAAAACGACTGCAGACGTGAAGATTGGCGACACGCTCACCGAGAGCCGCAAGCCTGCCCCCGAGCCGCTGCCCGGCTTCAAGGAGATTCACCCCCTTGTCTTCAGCGGCATCTACCCTGTCAGCACCGACGACTTCGAGGCTCTGAAGCTCGCCGTCGGCAAGCTCCAGATCAACGACGCTGCCTTCACCTTCATGGCAGAAAGCTCCGCCGCACTCGGCTTCGGCTTCCGCTGCGGCTTCCTCGGACTGCTGCATATGGAGATCATTCAGGAGCGCCTGCGCCGTGAGTTCGACATGGATGTCATCTCGACCTATCCGTCCGTCATTTACGATGTGAGGAAGACCGACGGCACCGAGCTCAAGGTGGACAATCCCACCTTCCTGCCCCCGCAGGCGGAAATCGAAGAGATCCGTGAGCCGATTGTGAAGGTGAACGTCATGATCCCGAACGAGAACATCGGCGACATCATGCAACTCGTCATGGACAAGCGCGGCGTGGTGAACAACACCGAGACACTCGATGACCGCCGCGTGCTTCTGCACACGGTGCTGCCGCTGAACGAAATCCTCGTGGACTTCAACGACAAGCTCAAGTCCATGACGCGTGGTTACGGCAGCATGGAGTATGAACACGCTGGCACCCAGCCCGCCGAGCTCGTCAAGATGGACATCCTCATTGCCAGCGAGCCCGTGGACGCCTTCTCCTGCATCGTTCACCGCAGCAAGGCCGAGAGCCGTGGCCGCCAGCTCTGTGCCAAGCTCAAGGAAGTCATCCCGCAGCAGCTCTTCGTCGTCGCCATCCAGGCCGCCATTGGTGGCAAGATCATCGCCCGTGAAAGCATCAGCGCCATGCGCAAAGATGTGACCGCCAAATGCTACGGCGGTGACATCTCCCGTAAACGCAAGCTCCTCGACAAGCAGAAGGAAGGTAAGAAGAAGATGAAAGCCATCGGCCGGGTGAACATCCCGCAGGAAGCCTTCATCGAGGTGCTGAAGAACGACTGAGGTGGCCCCGCCAAACTCTGCCGAATGCGGCTACGGCTGAATTTCATGCGGAGAGCCACCAAGACGGCTTTAAGCTGCTGCATGGCGGCGTTGCATTGCAGCTCTGCCTAAATCACAGAAGTTAACTGTGTCATCGTTGGCCAGGATGCGCTCCCACGGCGTGAGCTTTAAATTTTCCTCGATCAGGGACAGGTCGATGCCGGTATCGGGATCCGTCGGAGGGCGCAGTTCATCCTCGCTGGGGAAGGGGTTATCGAGAAATGGTGTGGCGGGGCTTGCCATGGCAGGAGCATGAACAAATACAGCCGGAGAGCAAGCTGTGTCTTGGGACTGCGCCGCGGCGTCGGATTTGGTGGAGAGGCTTGCGTCCGGCAAGTGATTCTGGGAGTATCCTCCATGCTGTGACTCCTTCCAACCTCAGTCCCGCAGACCAGCAGCGGCTCGACGGCCTGTACGAGCGCCTGCGCGCTTTGAGCATGCGAAATGTGGGCTATCCGACGAACCAGGCCTTTGATTACTCGGAGCTGTTTCGCTTCCTCGAATTCAGCCTCAACAATGTCGGCGATCCCTTTCACAGCACGAACTACCGCCTCAACACAATGGAGTTTGAGCGGGAGGTGCTGGCGGACTTCGCCCGCTTCACCCGCGCACCCGCTGATGAATGGTGGGGCTATGTGACGAGCGGCGGCACGGAGGGGAACATGTATGGCCTCTACGTGGCGCGTGAGCTCTTCCCAGATGGCATCTGCTACTTCAGCGAAGACACGCATTACAGTGTCGCCAAGGTTTTGCGCCTCCAGCACACACGCAACATCATGATCAAAAGCCAGCCGGACGGCCAGATGGATTACGCGGATCTGCGTGAGACGCTGCGCATTCATCGCGACGTGCCGCCGATCATTTTCGCCAACATCGGCACCACCATGAAAGGCGCTGTGGACGATCTGGCGCAGATCCGGGCGATTATCGAGGACCTTGCCATTCCCAATGCCTACATCCATGCCGATGCGGCGCTCAGCGGCATGATTCTTCCTTTTGTCGATAAGCCGCAGCCATGGAACTTCGCGGATGGCGCGGACAGCATTTCCATCAGCGGGCACAAAATGCTCGGCTCACCCGTGCCCTGCGGCGTGGTGCTTGCCCGCAAGGCGCATGTGGACCGCATCGCCCGATCCATCGAATACATCGGCGCGCTGGACACCACCATCGCCGGCTCCCGCAGCGGGTTTTCCCCCCTGCTGCTCTGGCACCGCCTCCGCACGCTCGGCGACGCCGGATTGCGGGACATCGTGCAAACCTGCCTGGCCAACGCCGAGTACGCCGTGCAGCGGTTCCGTGCACACGGCATGGAAGCCTGGCGGCATCCCAATTCCATCACCGTCGTGTTTCCCAAGCCGCCCCCGGCCATGATGGAGAAGTGGACCATCGCTCCGCGCAAAAACATCGGTCATCTGATCGTCATGCCGCACGTCACGCGGGCCACCATCGACGCCTTCGTCACCGATTTTGCCGCTGCACTGCAATCTGTGAACCTTCCGCCCTCCCCATGAAACAGCTCACCGTCCTTGTGCCCAATGAGCTTGGCATCGCCGCCAGGCTCACCGCATGCCTTGCCGAGCGCGGGGTGAACATCGAAGAGATCGACGTCGAAAGCGTGCAGGATCATGGCATCGTCGTACTCAGCGTGGACCACTATGACGAGGCCCTGCGCGCCCTGCGTGACCACGGCTTCCGCGCCATCACCCAGGACACCCTCCTCGTCCGGTTGGAGGACAAGCCGGGCGCCCTGGCCGCGGTGGCCATGCGTTTGAAGGACGCCGGACTGGGCCTGCGCTCCATGCACATTCTTCGCCGCGATGCGGCCACCACCACCGCCAGCCTCGTTTGTTCTGACAATGCGGTGGCTGCCGAAGTGCTGAAAGATGTTCTGGTGGTCGATCCCCGGAGCTGAATCAAATCCGGCCGGGGGCGATCACAGCACTTGAGCATTGCCTGCCGCCTCCTAGTATCAGCGAACCGACCTCATGTTTTTCCTCACCCCCCGCTACCTCAAGCATGCCAAGCTCCTGCACAAGGGCGTGACGCGCTTCATCAACTACAAGCGTGACATCCTGCCGCCGGCCAAGCTGGAAGAGATCACCACGCTGCGCAGCAGCCTGGAGGACGCCATGCGTGCCCGGGACAAGGCCCGCATCAGCGCCTTGAATGATGAGATCAACAAGGCCTGCGAAAAGGCGCTGCCACATGTGGAGCATTCCGACATCGGCGAAAATGTGGAGGTGTTCTTTGTCGCCATTGTCATTGCCCTCGGCATTCGCAGCTACGTCGCCCAGCCGTTCAAGATTCCCACCGGCTCCATGCAGCCCACGTTGTACGGTCTGGTGGCCAATCATACCGAGCAGGACGTGACGCCCAATTTTTTCACGCAGTGCAAGGACTGGGTGGCCGGACGCTCGTACTACAATGTAGTGGCCAAACGCTCAGGCCTTCTGCGCAACGTGGAGCCGCTGACTGAGCACAGCTATCTTGGCTTTTTCACCCATTGCCGCCTGCATTTTGAAGACGGCGGCACCCAATGGATCTGGGCCCCCATGCGCCAGCTCGCCACCGATCCGGAAGGCTTTAATCTGGGGATGGAGCATTACCTGAATCTTCCCATCAGCGCAGACGGGCAGAACATCACGCCGGATGCCCAGGCGGAGCGCAAAATCGAGGAATCAAAAGGCACGTATGTGACCCAAGGCCAGCTGCTCGCGCGCGGCACCCTGGACACCGGAGACCACGTGCTGGTGAACAAATTCGCCTACAACTTCCGCCGTCCAACCCGTGGAGAGGTGTTCGTTTTCACCACCAAGAACATCCGCAGCCCCTACATGCGCGTGAAGGTTGAGGAGGGCTCCCAGCATTACATCAAGCGGCTCGTCGGGGTGCCCGGAGACCGTCTCGAAGTCAAATCTCCTGAACTGTGGGTGGATGGGAAGCCTGCCGAAGAGTTTGGCATGAAGCGGGTGGCCTCAATGGAGGGAGCCTACAAGGGCTACGGCAACTTCGGGTTTCTCTCTCGTGACAGTGTGCGCGAACTAGCCAACCGCAAGGACCTGCGGGAATACTGGGCCATGGGCGACAACAGCTACAACAGCTCGGACAGCCGCTACTGGGGGGCTGTGCCGGAGCGCAACCTCGTCGGGCCCGGATTGTTCTGCTACTTCCCGCTGGGCCGAAACTGGGGACTGATCCGGTAGCGGGCTATCAAAAAAACAGCGGCTTGGAATCCAAGCCGCTGTTGATGTAGGAATTCTGAACTGGCGCGGGCTGCAAGTGCCCTGCGAGCAAGCCGGAGGCTCGTTCTACCTTTACAGACCTTCCTGCCGCAGGAAGCTCTCCACCCACGTGATGTCATACTGACCGTTCTGGAAGTCTGACGTGGTCATGATCTGGCTTTGCAGCGGGATCGTGGTCTTGATGCCTTCAACGGTGAATTCCCCGAGGGCGCGGCGCATGCGGCGGATGGCGATCTCGCGCGTTGCACCAGTGACGATGAGCTTGGCGATCATCGAGTCATAATACGGCGGCACGGAATAGCCGGAATAAACGTGGGTGTCCACACGGACGCCACGGCCACCGGAGGTGTACCACAGATTGATCTTGCCGGGGCTGGGGGCGAAGTTGCGGGCGGGATCTTCGGCGTTGATGCGGCATTCGATGGCATGGCCACGAGGCTGGGCGTCCACCACGTGCTCGCTCAGCGGCAGGCCGGCGGCGATGCGGATCTGCTCCTTGATCAGGTCGCAGCCATACACTTCTTCCGTGATGGGATGCTCCACCTGGATGCGGGTGTTCATCTCCATGAAGTAGAAGTTCTCGCAGGCGTTATCGACGAGGAACTCAATGGTGCCGCAGTTCTCGTAACCGATCTCCTTGCAGAGCTTCACCGTGGCATCACCCATGCGCTTGCGCATTTCGGGGGAGATTTTCGGGGATGGGCACTCTTCGATGATCTTCTGATTGCGGCGCTGCATGGAGCAGTCGCGCTCACCGAGGTGAACGACGTTGCCATGGGAATCGGCCACGACCTGGAATTCGATGTGGTGGGGCTTTTCGACGAGCTTTTCCATGTACATGGAGCCGTCGCCAAAGCATTTCATGGCTTCCAAGGAGGCGGCTTGGAAGCTGGACCGCAGAGTGGCTTCATTGAGCACCGGGCGCATGCCGCGGCCGCCGCCACCGGCGCTGGCCTTGACCATGACGGGGTAGCCGATCTTGCGGGCCCATTCGAGAGCCTCCTCTTCCGTGTGAATGATGCCGTCAGAACCGGGGGTGATCGGCATGCCTGCCTTCAGGGCCGTTTCACGTGCCACGTTCTTATCGCCCATCATGCTGATGACGCGGGCGGAAGGGCCGATGAACTTGATTTTGCACTGCGCACACACTTCGGCGAATTCAGCCTTCTCAGAGAGGAAGCCGTAACCGGGGTGGATGGCGTCCACGTTGGCAATTTCCGCCGCGCTGATGATGCGGCTCATTTTCAGGTAGCTCTCGGAGCTTGGACCAGGGCCGATGCAGATGGCTTCATCGGCCAGGTGAACGTGCATCGAATCAACATCGGCTTCGGAATAAACGGCGACGGTTTTGACGTCGAGTTCTTTACAGGCACGAATGACGCGGAGAGCGATTTCACCACGATTGGCAACGAGGACTTTTTTGAACATGAGGGCGTGAAGATGGGAGAAGTCTGCTTGCTGGACCCTTGGCAGGCCCGACTTGGCGGGCCTGACGGTCAAGACAGGGGCAGGGAGGGCGATCAGGCTTTCAACTCGAACAGGGGCTGGCCATATTGGACGGGCTTGCCGTCTTCCACGAGGACGCGGACAATGGTGCCACGGGTGTCAGCCTTGATTTCATTCATGACCTTCATGGCTTCAATGATGCAGACATTGCTGTTTTCACCCACGCTGTCGCCGACGTTGGCGATGGGCTTTTCTCCCGGAGCGGCGCTGCGGTAGAAAGTTCCCACCATCGGGGAGTTGATCGTCGGTCCCATGGCTTCCGAAGCGGCGGCCGGAGCTGGTGCGCCGGCTGCGGGGGCTGGTGCCGGAGCAGCGGCAGCAGGTGCCGGGGCGGCGGCATAGGAGACGTGTGAACCGGAGGAGACGGGCATGCTCTGAAGCAGCTCTTTGACTGCCTCCAGGTCAGAACCACGGCGGAGTTCAAGTTTGGCGCCTTTTTGCTCGCTGTGGAAATAGGTCAGATTGTTCTCAGCCATGAGCCCGACGATCTCGCGGATCTGCTTGAGGTCATAAGCTGAGGACGAAGGGGCGGCGGGGGCCGCTGCGGAAGCTGGTTTGGTAGTGGTACGTTTGGCCATGTCGGGAGAAGTGTGTCAACGAACGGAGGGCGATCATACAAACTCAACCAGATGTGGCAACCACAAAGGCATCCTTGACTTCTAAGTTCGTAACTCGCCCAGCCTTTCAAGGAAGACGCGGGAATTTGGAAAAATCGGGCTTCCGCTTCTCCACATAGGCGTTTTTGCCCTCCTTGGCCTCCTCGCTCATGTAGTACAGCAGGGTGGCGTTTCCGGCGAGGTCCAGCAGGCCCATCTGGCCGTCGCAGTCCGCATTCAGGGCGGATTTCAGGCAGCGCAGGGCCAGCGGGGAGTGCTGGAGCATCTCGCGGCACCACTTTAGGGTCTCTTCTTCCAGTTGATCCAGCGGGACGACCGTGTTCACGAGGCCCATTTCCAGGGCTTGTTTGGCATCGTACTGGCGGCAGAGATACCAAATTTCCCGCGCCTTCTTTTGTCCGACGATGCGGGCGAGGTAGCTGGAGCCCAGGCCACCGTCAAAGCTGCCCACCTTGGGGCCGGTCTGGCCGAAACGCGCATTGTCTGCGGCGATGGTCAGGTCACACACCACATGCAGCACATGCCCGCCGCCGATGGCGTAGCCAGCCACCATGGCCACCACGGGCTTGGGCAGGGTGCGGATTTTCCGCTGCACGTCCAGGATGTTCAGCCGTGGCACGCCGTCGTCGCCAATGTAGCCGGCATCTCCGCGCACCTTTTGGTCGCCACCGGAGCAGAAGGCCAGGGGGCCTTCGCCACAGAGGATGATCACGCCCACGCTCCGGTCCTCATGCACGATCTCAAACGCCTCCAGCATCTCCTTCACCGTCAGCGGTCGGAAGGCGTTGCGCACCTTGGGCCGGTTGATGGTGATTTTGGCGATGCCATCACTGGTTTTTTCCAGCTTGATGTCTTTGAAGGTTTTGATCGATGTCCACATGGGGGGAGGGGGGAAGTTGGCGGTTGTTTGCAGTGGTTGGCGATGGTTTGCAGTGGCTGGGGAACAATCGCAAACGACTGCCAGCCACCGCAAACAATGGCAAACTCAGAAGTTCGTATACGTGCGCAGTTCCGCGATACGCGCCGCGATGTCCGCCTTCGTCACCGTCTGCAGCTTGTGTGTGCTGAAGGCTTCGCAGGTGTAGCTGGCGGTCACGCTGCCGTGCACGACGGCGGTCTTGAGGTCTTCGAAGGTGGGCTTGGTCTTGCCGTTCGCAGCCAGCCAGCCTGAGAGGCCACCGAGGAAGGAATCTCCCGCGCCAGTCGGGTCAAACACGCTGTGGAGGGGGTAGGCGGAGCAGGCGAAGAACTCCTCCGGCTTCTCACCAAAGAGGAAGCTGCCGTGCTCGCCACGCTTGACGATGACAAAGCGCGGGCCCTTGGCCTGCAGCTTGCGCCCGGCTTCGACGAGGTTGGTCGTGCCGGCGAATTCCTTGGCTTCGCCGTCATTGATGACGAGGAGATCGATGCGCTTCAGCACGTCGTGCAGGCGCTCGTTCGCGATGTTGATCCACAGGTCCATCGTGTCGGCGGTGACAAAATCGGCCTGAATCTGATCCAGCATCTGCATCTGGTTGTCCGGGCTCATGTTGGCGGCCACGGCCACCTTGGCGGCTTTGGCGGCGGCGGGGAGCTTGGGCTGCCACTGCTCCAGCACGTTGATGCCCACCTTGTGCGTGGTGCGGTTGTTCATGTCCTCGTGGTATTCGCCCGTCCAGGTGAAGGATTCGCCGTCGCTGCGCTCCAGGCCGTCCAGCGTGATGCCGTGCGAGGTCAGCAGGTCGAGGTGAGCTTTCGGGAAATCATGCCCGATCACTCCGACCAGATGGATCGGCTGGCAGAAGATGCTGGCGGCCAGCGCCGCATAGCTGGCGGAACCTCCCAGCAGGTTTTCCTGCGAATCCTGCGGGGTTTTAACATTGTCGAGGGCGACGGATCCAGCGATGACGACTGACATGGGCGTATATTTTGGTTAGATAAGGTGTAACAGTTATTCCTTGCCTCGCAGGCGGCGAACTTTAACGGTACGGCTGTCAGCGGGGACGCGGATTATCGGTTCCCCCTCCTCGGTGTCAATTGCCACTCCGCACACTCTTTCATGCGCCTCAGCCTCCTCCTTTTCATGCTGATCCTCCTGCCCGTGGCCACGGGGGTGCATGCATGGCTGTTTTGCCGTGACAATCTTCCTGCGCTTGCTCAGGAGGCCATGACCCGCCTGAAGGCCGCCGGCGTGCGCGATCCCGTGGTGGACGTGCGCTTCTTTGACCTGGATGTCAGCGGAGAGGCTCCGGACCCGCCTGCACGGCAGCAGGCGCTGGCGGCACTTCGCACCCTCCCGCCGCTGCGTTTGCGACCCGGCTCGGAGCGCATTCACGTGCCGGCCAGCCTCCAGGCCCGGCTGGACCAGAACACCCTCCGCCTCAGCGGCTGGCTTCCCACCGGGGATGAAACCAGCAAAGTGCAGCACCTGCTCGCTGAACTGCGTCCCGATCTCGTCATCAACATCGATGATCTGCATACCGCCCCCGAGGTTCGCTGGCCGGAGGGCCAGAAGCCGCCTTTCACCGCCTCCAGCCCGCTGCTCAAGCCAATCATCGAAACCCTGCGCGTGCCCGCTGAACTGCACATTCATTCCCAAGGAGATGCCATCGTCCTCAGCGGCCTGCTCCCAGACGCCGCCTTGAAGGAAGAGCTGGTGGACACATTGGCGGAAGTGGCCGGGGCGCGGGAGGTGGACCCCACGGCGCTGAAGGCCAGCCCGCACGTACTGCCCGCCGCCTTTGCCAAACCGTCCCTGCTTGCCGCCTTCGTGAAAAGTTTTTTCAGCCTTCCGCCGCCTCGCGCCTTCGACATCCAGAGTGATGGCATCCCGCACCTCACAGGGATGGCCACGCGGCACCTGGAAAGTATGTGGCTGGCCCTGCTGCGGCCCGTCACTGGCGCTGCCAAGGTGGATGCGCAGTTCACGCTGATGCCATCCATCTATCATTTTCCCGGCTATCAGATTCAGTCCGAGCTGCCCCCCGCCACTCTTGAGTCACTTCGCGAAATCCTGCGCGGTTGCACGATCGTCTTTGCTGTGGGCTCCGCGCAAATATCGCCGGAGGAGCAGACGAAGCTCGCCACCCTGGCTCCCGCATTGCTCTCCGCCGGGCAGCACCTGGGGCTGGTCATCGGTGCTCATCCTGATCCTGCCGGCTCCGCGAAAGTGGAAAAAGACCTCGGCAAAGCCCGTGCCAATGCCGTGATGTCCTTTCTCGTTGAGCAGGGGGCGCCCACCGCTGACATTCAGGCCGTGGTGTTTGACGCCGTGCCTGCGGGTTCGCCCGCCGCTCCTGCCAGTCCGCGCAGTGTTGAGCTTCTCATCAAATAGCCATCATGAAATTAGACTTCGAATCCCTTTCCAACGAGCCGCTGTTTTACATGCTCATGCACAGCGGTGCCTTTGTCTGCGTGCTGGGGTTCATCTTCTTCGTCATCGGTCTCCTCTTTGGCTATGCCATCTGGGGCCGCTACAAACGCCAGACACGTCTTCTGCTGGGAGAGGCTTCCTCGATGAAGGATGAAATCGCCAGCCTGAAACGCAAGGTGGGGGATCAGGCCATCCTCTCCGGGCATGCCATCCCGATGGCCACCGAGACCATCCAGATGCCCAAAAAAGAGGGCAGCTCTGCCGCGAGGGCCACGCCCGCCATCACCGCGGAAACCCTCACCACGCAGGACATTCCTGTGACGACGCCTCCCGCCCAGGCCGCTTCTCCAGAGAAGGAACAGCCGCAGGAATCAGCGCCCGCAGTCGCGCCGGAGACGACCACCGAACCCGCCGCGACCAGCACCACACCTTCCGCCGAAGAGCTGCCTTCTTCTGCTCCGGATGCCTCACTGCATGCCAAAGATGCTCCAGAGTCCGCTGCGGATGCACCACCCGCGTCCGAGGGACAGGCTCCCGCCGACACCCTTCCTGCCCTGACCGAACTCCTGCTGCCCGCCCTGCCTGACTTCGAATCCCAAGTTGCCAGGCCCGCGCCCAATCCCGAAACCTCGCGCGATTCCGTGCTTGATCCCAAGCTCGGCTTCATCTACAGGACCCGTCCTGAAAAGGTGGACGACCTCACGGTGATCGAAGGCATTTCGCCGGTGCTGGAGCAGCGCCTCCAGAATCTCGGCATCTACACCTACGAGCAGATCGCCGCCTGGGATCACGACCACGTCAAAGTGTTCTCCTCACGCCTCGCCTTCAAGGAGCGCATCAAGCGCGAGCGCTGGGTGGAGCAGGCCCGGGAGCTTGCCATCAAGCAGACGACCGTCTGAGCCCGCCTCCATCCGAAGGCGATCCGCATTCGCTGCGCAACTGCCCCCGCATCGCCGGGTTGCATGCGCTCATGATCACGCGCCTTTCTCTGCTGGTTCTGCTTTCATCCACTCTCACGGCCAACGCCGCCGACTGGCTGCGTTTTCGCGGTCCCAATGGCAGCGGCATCGCGCCGGATGACAAGCCCGTGCCGGTGGAATGGAGCGCCACGAAAAACCTCAAGTGGAAGACCGCTCTCCCCGGTCCCGGCTCCTCCAGTCCCATCGTCGTGGGAGACCGCATCTTCGTCACCTGCTGGAGCGGCTACGCCACCGATGGCCCGCAGTCGGCGGGAGACATCACCGCTTTGAAACGCCATCTCGTCTGCGTGGACCGCGCCACGGGCAAGATCCTCTGGGACAAATCGGTGCCCGCCAAGCAGCCTGAAGAGCCCTACGGCGGCATGTTTGCCCAGAATGGCTACGCCAGCCACACGCCTGTCTCGGATGGCAAGAGCGTCTTCGCCTTCTTCGGCAAGTCCGGCGTGCATGCTTTCGATCTCGAAGGCAAAGCCCTCTGGCAGGCCGATGTGGGCGACTGGGACGACCGCCGTGGGGGGCAGCGCGTCCAGCCCCATCCTGCATGGAGAGGTGCTCGTCGTCCCTGCGCTCGTCGAAAGCCAGGCCCTGTATGGCTTTGACAAAAACACCGGCAAGCAGCTTTGGAAGGCCCCCTCCGAAGGATTTGCCGGCA
Organism: Verrucomicrobiota bacterium; assembly: GCA_017301975.1. Classification (GTDB taxonomy): domain Bacteria; phylum Verrucomicrobiota; class Verrucomicrobiia; order Verrucomicrobiales; family Verrucomicrobiaceae; genus Prosthecobacter. The sequence goes on along the minus strand of JAFLEI010000027.1, from coordinate 47,875 downwards.
CCTGGGGCACGCCTGTCATTGCCAAGGGGGCCAATGGCGATGAACTCGACATCGCCGTGCCCGGAGAAGTCTGGGGCTTCAATCCTGCCACCGGCAAGCTGCGCTGGTACGCCACCGGCTTGCAAAGCGACTCCGTATGCAACAGCCTCGTGACCGACGGCCAGGTCGTCTATGCCATGAGCGAACGCGGCGGCGGCTCCGTGGCCATCAAAGCCGGTGGCAAAGGAGACGTGAGCGCCACCCATACTCTCTGGACCGGCTCCAACGGTTCCCGCATCGCCACGCCCATCCTCTGGGAAGACCGCCTCTACTGGATCAGCGGCTCCATCGCCAACTGCCGCGATGCGAAAACAGGCGTGGAGATTTACAGCGAACGCATCGAAGGCGGCACGGCTGCCGCCAATGCACCCGGCGGCGGTGGTGGTGGTGGTGGTGGTGGTGGTGGTCAGGGCTTTGGCGGAGGAGGTGGCAGCGGACGTCGCGGCGGTGGTGGAATGGGCGGCGGAGACTACGCCTCCCCAGTCGTCGCCAACGGTCATCTCTTCCACGTGGGCCGCCGCGGCGAGGTGCTCGTCGTCAAGCTCGGCCCCAAGTTTGAACTCATCTCCCGCAACAAAATCGAAGGAGACGCCTCCGACCACAGCGCCACTCCTGCCATCAGCAACGGGCAGCTGTTTCTGCGGTCTGCGAAGACGCTGTATTGCATCGGGGAGTGAGGCACCTCATAATTCACGGGTGTCGTCATGAACTCGTGAATGAAACTGCGCATTCTACTGTGGCTCCTCTGCACCTGTGCGCTTTCCGCTCAGGATCTCGGTCCGCTTCTGGCGCCTGATCTCGCCGAGGGGTTTGATTTTCCCGTGGGTGGGGCAGATGGCACTGCGGGTTACATTCATCCATCGACCAAACGTCGGTACAAGAGCTGGAAAGTGACCGAGACTGTCGTGGATGCACTCGCTTTGGAGGCGCGGGAAATCTGGAATGGCAGCGGTGGTGATGACACGGAAGTCAATCAACCCGTGCACACCATGGCCGCCGGCACTGTGACCGAGGTGAAAGACGGCGAGGTCTGGCTGGAGCATCGGTTTATCGAGAACGGACAGCCCCAGCACGTGCTGACCGGTTATGCAGGCATTCATGCTTGCGATCTCAAGCCAGGCGACACCGTGAAGCGCCGGCAGAAGATCGCCCTAATCGCACCCAGCCTGAATGGCGCGCAGTCGCAGCTCACCATCTCACTGCGTCATCTGCTTTACGCCGAAGCTGCCACATGGCCGATGAGTCTTTCCAAGTTCATTCACAGTCACAGACGCCTGCTGGTGCCGGCAAAAGAGAACCGAGTGGTTATTGCGGTCAAGCATTCCTACCAGCTCCATGTGTGCGAGAAAGGGCGGGTGAAACACACTCTGCCCATGGCTCTAGGCCAGGACGGCAGAAAGCGAAAGACGACCGATGGCGACAACCGCACGCCCGTGGGTGAATACCGCATCACCCAGAAGGCCAGGGGCCCTTTTGATGGCGAGTACGGTGCTTACCTCGGGGCCGTTTGGCTGCGACTGAACTACCCCAATGCTTATGATGCCCGGACCGCTTTGATTGAAAACCGCATCACCAAGAAGGAGCATGATCGCATTGTTGCGGCAGAGCTGCATGGCTCATTAGCTCCTACGGACACCTCAATGGGTGGTGGTATCGGCATCCATGGCTGGATCAGCGACTGGCCCGACGGCCATCACCACCTCACCTGGGGCTGCCTCAGCCTCCGCAAGGCAGACCTGATCCTGCTGCATGATCAGGTGAGCAAAGGCACGCGGGTTTTGATTGTACCGTAAGCGTATCAATTTCGACCGCCTTTGGAGGGCAGTGGATTCCATACTTTTGAAAATCCAAATCCCACGAAGTCCTTCACGTTTGCAGTGGCGAAGTGTGTGACACCGAAGGCTCGCAGACAAAGGGCTGTGCGGGTATCGTAGATGCGGCGACGTGCGATGCCGGGAGTGGCCGCGTGCTGCCAGAGTTCGGTATGGACCTCGCGGCTGGTGGGGGGAAAGCCGAGGATTTTCCAGCGTGGGTGCTGGCGGTAGCTCTGAATGACCTGGGCCGCGTCTGGTGCGGAGAGGGGCTTTTTTAGCACCACGGGATTTCGCAGCAGGAGATAAAGTTCCGTGAGGACGAATTCACTCAGGGCCACGCTTTCGCTGCCTGACAGGGAGGTGATGAAGGCGAAGGCTTCTTCATGTTCCGGGGCCGCCTCGCTGTAGGCATAGAGGAGGAGATTGGTGTCGATCGAAACCATAAACAGCGCTGGAAGATTCAACCAAGACGTGGATCAGCGTCTGCAAAAGCGGCGTCGCGAAGCTGAGCGGCACTCAGGCCTTTCCAGCCGACTTTGCCGGAAGTCGGAGGTGTCCAGGCAGTTGTTGTTTCTTCCGCTGGTGGCTCAGGATAGACTTGGAGCAGGAGTTCGGCGCCACGGCGAAAGGTTTCTGCCAGCGACCACTCGCGCTGCTTGGCGAAGCTACGCAACTCCTGGAACAATTCCTCTGGAACCTGAATCTGAGTTTTGGTCATGCCTGCAATTATCTTCCTCCATCAAATTGATGTCAATAGGGTGTTTCACCGCCACTCATGCTTCGGATATCTCCCTCTGAGCTGCGCTTTCACCGCCGGGTATCCTTCTCTCCAGAACCGCCCAATGTCTCCCGTCGTCTGAATCGGTCTCTGGGCGGGTGAGAGCAGGTGCACGGTCACGCTTATGCGACCTGCGGCCACCTTGGGGTTTTCGTTCACATCGTACATGTGCTGCAGCACGGCGCTCACACTCGGCGGCTGCTTTTCGTCATAGACGATGCGGGCGGTTTTGCCGTTTTTGAGGGGGTAGCGTTCGGGGGCGTATTTGTCGAGCATGTCGCGCTGCGCGTGGCTGAGCCACTGGTGCAGGGCGGGGAAGATGTCTTTGTCTTTGAGCTGGCGGTAGGCAATGCAGCCGGTGCAGACTTGCTCAATAATCAGATGGCGGTCCTCCTCACCGATGGCAGGGATTTCGAGGTCGGGCATCCACTTGGAGAGGCAGTTCACGCGGGTGATCCATTGCTCGACTTTGTCGTTCCAGTTCGTGAGTTGGAGGCGGCCTGCGATGACTTCGGCTGCGAGCAGGCTGGCGGCGGTGGATTCGTCGGGCTCGCCGCGCTCGCGACTGCTGAGCACGAGGCTGCGGAAGCGCACCTCCTCCAGGTTCATCACGCGGCGGTTCACGGTGTCGTAGGCGGCGCGGGAGGCGGTGGTGAAGTCCTCGGGGAAAAGTTCGCGCAGCCATTCCTCTTCAATGCGCGTGCAGTTGTTGAGCTGCACGGTGAGCGCCTTGCCCTGCACCTCGACGATCTCGGAGGCGACGATCAAACGTGGCGGGCGGATATGCGCGTCTTTGCCAAGGTGCCCGCTGTAACCACCCGCGAGCCGGTAGATGCGGCTGCCTGTGCTGGTCTCGACCCCAAGGTGGTCGCTGAAGGCGGCGAGCAGCATCTTCGCCAGCGCGGTGGGATCAGCCACTTCGTCATTGATGGGCAGGCCGGAGCGCTTGGCGAGCTGGAGGAATTGATCGGCGCTGCGTGCTGCTTCACGTGAGGCATTGGCGTGAACGCCGTAGCGCGCGCATTCATCGGGGTTGAAGTTCATGGCCTCGGCGCGGGCAAAGGCACGCAGGATGGCCTGAAACTCTGTCACGTCGTCGTGCTCCCAGAGGTCTTCGTTTTTATGCGAGGCGTTGTTCTTGCCCACCAGCAAGATGTCGCGTCCCTGTGAAGCGGCGGCGCAGAGCGTGGCCTCGCGCAGGCAACCAAACTGCGCGGCGGCGAGCAGCATGCGTGCAAAGCGTGGGTGCAGCGGAAACCGGCTCATCTGCCGGCCCAGCGTGGTGATGTGCCCCTCGTGATCAATTGCGCCAAGATCATGCAGCAGATTTTCCGCACGCGATTGCGAAGCAGGCGTGGGTGCTTCAAACCAATCAAACGGCTCCCGCGAAAGCACCCGCAGTGCGAGCAGGGCTTCGCTGAGATCAAGACGCTGCACTTCGGGCAGTTCGCTTTCCGGGCGCAGCAGGTGTTCGCGCTGCGTCCACAGACGCACGGCGATGCCGGGGCCGAGACGGCCTGCGCGTCCGGCGCGCTGCTCCGCCGAGGCGCGGCTGATTTTCTGCACTGTGAGCGTATTGATGCCACGGCGCGGATCATACGAGGCCGTTCGCGCCAGCCCGCCATCCACCACGGCGCGCACGCCTTCGATGGTGAGGGAGGTTTCCGCTACGTTGGTACTGACGATGATCTTCGGCTGCTCGCCGGGCGTAACGGCGGCGTCCTGATCCTGCGGTGTCAGTTCGCCATGCAGCGGCACCACACGGCGGCCACGGGCAAAGCTGCGGCCCTGAATCGCCGCGATGGTCTTGCGAATTTCATGACCGCCGGGCATGAAGACAAGCATGTCGCCACTGAATCCCGGCGAAAGCGCGAGGTCTTCACACGCCCGTGCCGCCTGATCCCAGATCGGCTCCGGGTAGCCGGTCTTGAGCTGCAGCGGTGCCTGATACCGCACCTCTACGGGAAAGGTGCGGCCTTCGGATTCGAGCAGCTTCGACGGCTGCATGAAATCCACCAGAGGACCGGGCACCAGCGTGGCGGACATGACGATGATCTTCAAATCCGGCCGCCGCGTGCGCTGAAGCTGCCGCGCAAAGGCGAGTACGAGATCGCCATCGAGATGCCGCTCATGGAATTCATCGATGCAGATGCAGCCCACGCGCTCCAGCGCGGAATCTTCGAGCATCATGCGCAGCATCACGCCCTCCGTCACGTAGCTCAGCCGCGTCTCCTTGCTGGTGATATTTTCAAACCGCACCTGATAGCCCACTTCGCCGCCGAGGCGTGCGCTGCGCTCGCGCGCGACGCGCTGGGCCAGCATGCGTGCGGCGATGCGGCGTGGCTGCAGGACAATGCAGCGGTTGCCCTCAGCGAGGAACCCGGAGTCCAGCACGAACTGCGGGATCTGCGTGGACTTGCCGGAACCCGTGGGCGCTTTGATCAGCAGATTCGGCAGCGCCGGATCAAGCAGGGCGGCGGTGAAGGTCTGGCGGAGTTCGAAGATGGGTAGGGTGTCAGGCGCTGGCATCTGGCATCTCATCGCCTTCCAGCGGCGGGACATCACGCACTTTTTCCATCACCCGGTCAAACTTATCCCAACTGCCCCGCCGGGCGCGCTGCTGAATGCTGTCCCGATTCTGCCAGCCCGCGATTTGCGAGGCGAGCGCAATGCTCAGGACCATGTCCATGGAAACATGTTCACGCTCCGCGAACTCGCGCACCTGAAGCGCGAGAGAATCGGGAATGCTGCCTTGGATGGTGGTCATGGCCTGGGATGAATGCGTGCGAGGAATTCCGCTGGACTGAGGACAGCAATACCAAACGAAAGCGCAGGTTTCAAATGCCGAATGTTGCGGGTGACGATGTCGTGGACACCTGCTTCGACCGCCATTTGGAGAATGGGCTCGTCATCCGGGTCTTGCAGCACGGGCACCCAGCCGGGCAGCAGAGAATGCTCTTCGGCGACAGCACAGATTGCATCCAGCACATCGTCAATATCCTGCCAACTCAGGCCAATATCGCCTGCATGGCGCTTGCAGACTTCTTCGTACTCGGTGAGCAGGTGATTGCTGAGGACCGGCGTCCAGGAGCCCAGGCGCAGCTCTTGAAGCAGACGAAAGGCCGCTCCTTTGCGCGACCAGAGGGCGCTGAGGAGGATGTTAGTATCCATGATGGCTCGCGGAGACGGCATGCTGGTCCGCAGCATGGCGCATTCAGCATTCAGGTCGAGTCATTCATCACTTCTTCCCACTCTCCGCCGCCAGAAACGCCTGCCGTTCTCCCACCAGCACCGCACCCCAGGCGCGAAGTTTTTCAAAGCCGAGCAGGAAGACGATCACGGCGGCGACGGCGGCCGCGAAACCGCCGAGGCCCAGGGCGGCGCGCTCGGTGTAGCAGGTCCACACAAACTGGCCGACACACAGCACGGCTACAAAGAGCAGCGTGGGTTTGCGCCCGATCAGATCCACCATGAACGCTCCCAGTGGCGCACCCAGCGCCACGATGGGCGCGGCGGCGAGCCAGTTTTCAAACACGCCGGGCTGCATGCCGGTGGTGAGGTTTTTGATGACGATGCCCAGCACCGAGGTGAAGGCCATGATGAGCACGGAGGTCGGGATGGCGATTTTCAAATCCGCACGGCAAAGCAGCACCAGCAGCGCGTAGAGCACCATGTCGATACCCACGCCTGTGACGGCGGCGACGGTGGCGGCGGAAAAGATGCCCATCGCCACGCCCACGCGGAAGTCCCAGCGCTCGTCAAATTCCGTCATGCCATTGTGCGAGGCGATCTCCCCAATGCGATACAGATGCAGCACGCCAAAGCTGGCCCAGACGACGGCGAAGACGAGCTTGATCCAAAGCCCCGGGATGTATGGCGCGATCCAAAAGATGCCGGCGGGAAGCCCGATCAGGGTGCCCACCATCGCACCTTTCAGCATGGACCACGCCAGCGGTTGGCGGCGGCAGAGAATGAAGATGCTCGCGCTGGTCATGCCGATGGACTGCACGGCAAAGCTGAAGTCACGCCCCAGGGCAGGGGACAAGCCGAACAGCAGCACCAGAATGGGAAAGCCCACGGTGCCGCCGCCCATCGGCGTGGCACCGGCCACATAACTGCCGATCGCCATCGACAGGGCGATGGGCCAGTGCGCCGTCACGACCTCCCAGCGGTCATGTCCAAACACCAGCCAGGACCACACGCAGTAAAAGCCGAAGAGCCAGAGAAACCAGATCCAGAGATGTTGTTTGCGGGGAGTTTGGATGGACATGTGCCGCTCCATACGTTCGGCAGCGCAGTAACGAAAATAAACTTTCGCTATCGCTTTGATGCCGAATCGGCATGAGGTCGGAGATCCCTGCGAGCTTCTGTCCGCCCTGCTTCACCCCTTCGGCACGAGTTTCTTCAAGTCATCCGGCAGCCAGGCGCGGAGCATCGGTCCCGTGGTGGCAGTGGTGACCAGGCACATGATGATGAACATGGTGAAGAGCTTGTCATTGAGCAGGCCGAGATCCTTGCCCACGCTGATGGCGATGAGGCCCATGAGGGCGCGCGTGTTCATCAAAGCACCGATCGAAAGGCCCTCGCGCCAGCTCGCCCCGGCCCAACGTGCCCCCAGCGTGCAGCCACCCAGCTTGCCGAGAATGGCAATCGCGGAAACCAGGAAGCAGCCGATCCATGCAGTGGCGTTGTCAAAGGCGCCGATCCGCGTATTGAGGCCGGTGTTGGTGAAGAAGATGGGCACCAGGGCCACGATCACAAAATCAGCGAAACGCTCGCGCCAGGCTTTCACCAAGGAGGGCTCTGAATGCAGGGCCACACCGAGGGCAAAAGCCCCAAAGATGGCGAAGATGCCGAGCCTGCTGGTGATCAAGGCGGAAATGAACAGCGTGCAGAAGAGCAGCGCGAGAAAGCCCGGAGTGAAGGTTTCCGTCTGATGTTCCGCGCATTGCCTGCGCCAGACGCGGATGATGAACGGGCCGACGACTTTCATCAGCACGACAAAGTAGAGAATGATGAGGGCCGTCTGGCCTAGGAAAGGCAGCCAGGAGAAATGATCTCCCTGTTTGATGATGGCGGTGGAGACTCCCAGGAAGATCCAGCCCACGGCATCGTCAATGGCGGCGGCACTGATGGCCGTGGCACCCAGCGGCGTGCGCTCCAGCTTCATCTCCAGCAGGATGCGGCCCATGATCGGCAGCGCGGAAATGGCCAGCGCGATGCAGACGAAAAGCTGAAAGCCAAACATGGGCAACTCCGGGGCGAAGTTGCGGTGCAGCCACGGCGCGATGAGCAGCCCGCCGGCCAGCGGTGCCAGGATGCCCATGAGTGAGGAGGAGATGACCACCTTGGATTTGTGCCGCAGGTGCGAAAAATCAAACTCCATGCCCACCTGAAACAGCATCAGCAGCAGTCCTATCTTCGCCAGCAGCGCGAGCGGCCCTTTGATTTCATCGGGGAAAATGAAAGCGACAAAGTCGGGGGCGAACAGTCCGATGAATGACGGCCCCAGCAGCAGTCCGGCGGCGATCTCACCCACGGCGGGCGGCTGGCCGATGCGGCGGCAGAGGCGGCCCACCAGCCATGAGGCGGCGATGATGACGATCCAACCAACCAGGACCAGTTTGAGAGTATCTTCGATTTTTGCGGGATTCATGCGGTGGATGAATGCGGCAGAAGGTCAGTAACGAAAATAGACTTTTGCTATCGCTTCCATGCCGGTTCGGTATAATCGGTGCCCATCATGGAACTGCGACATCTGCGATATTTTCAAGCCGTGGCGGAGGAGCTCAGCTTCTCGCGTGCCGCACGCCGTCTTCGCATCGCCCAGCCCGCGCTGAGCCGTGCCGTGCAGGAGATGGAGCGGGAGCTGGACACGCAGCTCATCGAGCGCGAGCGCCGCTCGCCGCGCCTCACGCCAGCCGGGGCCGTGCTGCTGCATGAGACGGGTTTGATCCTGGAGCGCCTGGAGGAATCCATGCGCCGCGTGCGCCGCACCGCCAAAGGCGAGGAAGGCGAACTGCGCCTCGGCTACATCGGCCCGCCCACTCGCATGTTCCTCTCCCGATTGCTCAAGGAATACGGCAAACGCTATCCCCGTGTGACCGTCATCCTGGAGGAGCGCACTCCGGAGCGCGTTTGGGAGATGGTGTCAAAGGGCCGCTTGTCTGTGGGTTTGACTCGTCCCGTGCTCGCCCATGAGGTGCTCGGTTTGCAGACGCTGCTGCTGCGCGAGGAGAAATTCTGCGCCGCCGTGCCAAAGGAACACCCCTGGGCAAAGCTCTCGTCGCTGCCCTGGAAAAAGCTTGCCGGGGAATCCCTCATCATCCTGGCACGGCGCGAAGGCGCGGGCTCACATGACGCCATTCAGGCGGCCTGCGATGCGGCGGGTTTCGAGCCCCGCGTGAAGCACATGCCAAGCCTCATTGGCACCATTTTGCAATACGTGGAGTCGGGGGCGGGCATCGGCATCGTGCCGGAAAGCACGGTCAGCAAACACCTCGCCCTCATCCCGCTCAAACCGCAGCAGACCATCCCGCTGGTCATGGTCTGGGCAAAGGAAGGCGATGACCCGGCCGTGGTGGCGTTCCGCGAACTCGTCAAAGAGTGGCTGCGCGCAGGGAAACTGTGGGAGTAGGGCATTCGTCGCCCCCTTTGAAAAGCGTTGCACCACAGCCCCGCTGGTGCTCCTTTCGCGCCCCCCATTCGCCGGTGGCAGTCCAGTCATTCGGCACACCCCATACCCTCACTCGCCTACCTACCATGTCCACCGACCCCAAAGCAGCCATCGCGCAAATGGAGAAAATCGTTTCCCTCTGCAAGCGCCGCGGCTTCATCTATCAAAGCAGCGAGATCTACGGCGGCTGCGGCGGCGTGTGGGACTACGGCCCCCTGGGTGCCGAACTGAAGCGCAACCTGCGCAGCGCCTGGTGGAACACCATGACCCGCGAGCGCGAGGACGTGCTGGGCCTGGACGCCAGCATCCTCATGAATCCCGCCATCTGGAAGGCCAGCGGCCACGTGGACACCTTTGCCGACCTCATGCGTGAGTGCTCGCTGACCAACAAGCGCGTGCGTGCGGACCATGTGGAGCCGCAGGACGGCGTCGTCATGAAATACAGCGGCGCCACCTCCCCCACCGGCTGGCGCTGGGATCGCACCGTGTCCGCTTTGATGAAGAATGGCGAGCACATCGAAAGTTTCCGCAAACGCATCCGCGCCTTGATCGCGCAAAATGCCGGTGAATCCGCAGGCAAGCCCGAGGAGATCGAACTGCTCAATGAAGAGAAGATCGATGCCGTGACTGGGAGCGTCGATTTCCATCCTGAAACCGGCGGAGCTCTCGGCGAGGCACGCCCGTTCAACCTCATGCTCAAAACCTACCTCGGCCCGACCGCGACCGAGGCTGACGTGACCTACCTGCGCCCTGAAACTGCGCAGGCCATCTTTGCGCAGTTCAAAAACGTCTATGACTCCAGTCGTGTGAAGGTGCCCTTTGGCATCGGCCAGATCGGCAAAGCCTTCCGCAACGAAGTCACCCCGAAAAACTTCACCTTCCGCAGCCGCGAGTTTGAGCAGATGGAGCTCGAGTTTTTCATCAAGCCCGATGAAGCCGTGGAGATCATCTGCGGCGAAGTCGCCGCCTGGAGCGAAGGCGCGGACCTCAGCGAGCCCAAGCCCAACTGGGGCTGGGAATTGTGGCACCGCTACTGGGTCGATCAGCGCACCAAGTTCTACCAGGGCATCGGCCTCGGCGACGTGCTGGAATACTACTGGCAGACGCCCGCAGACCTGGCCCACTACGCCCGCGCCTGCGTGGACATCCTCTGCGAATTCCCCTTCGGCACCGAAGAGCTCGAAGGCATCGCCGCCCGTGGCGACTTCGATTTGTCCGCGCATCAAAACGCCAGCACCAAGTCCCAGGAAATCTTCGACGAAGAACTCAAGACCGCTGCTGCGAAGCTCAGTGATGAGCAGAAGGAAGCCCTCATCCAGAAGCGCCTTGCCGCCGAAGCCGCCAAGATCAAAGGCGAGCCGATGCCCGAAGCCGCTGTGCGTGCCTGGTTCGAGCGCCTCTTCAAAGGCAGCTACGTTCCCCACGTCATCGAGCCTTCCGCAGGTCTCGACCGCATGGCCCTCGCCGTCCTCGCCAAGGCTTTCTCCGAAACCGAAAAGGTCGATGAAAAGGGCAAGAAGGAAGTCATCACCGTACTTCGCCTGCATCCGCGCGTGGCCCCGGTCAAAGTCGGCGTCTTCCCGCTGCTCAAGAACAAACCCGAACTCGTGGCCAAGGCGCGTGAGGTCTATGCGCTGCTCAAGAAGCACATGAACTGCTTCTACGACGAGACCGCCAGCATCGGCCGCCGCTACGCCCGCCAGGACGAAGTCGGCACGCCCTTCGGCGTCACCATCGACTTCGACTCCCTCGGCGAAAAAGGCCCCGAGCTCCTCGACACCGTCACCCTCCGCCACCGCGACAGCGGCGAGCAGGAGCGCGTGAAGATCAGCGATCTGCTGGGCAAGTTGCTGCCGCTGGTGGGGTGATTACTGGGCTAAATGTAGCATGGCTGGACTCTTAAACTCCAGCCATGCGCACCGCCCCTGAAAGCGACAAGGCCGCTGAACGCTGCCGCAGCATGCATGAAAATACAATAGACACTCATTGTCGATTTCAGTGCCGCGCCGCCTGTTGATGGATAGGAGCACCCATCGTACGTAAGTGAAGGGAGGTCCCCCGCCTTAGTCACTTCGTTTTGCGGCGTTCATTTTGGCTGAACGTCGAAAACCGGCGGCCCGGGTAGCTCAGTCGCGGTTTGGTCCGCATTTGGTAATTCGTAATCATCGAAGAACGGTGCAGCGGCAGGAGATGCTAGGCTCCGCCAGATCAGCCTGGCGAAGATAAGAAAGACTATCGGTATGCCCACGGCCACAGCATGACGCGGAGTCCCCACAAGCTGCTCATCAAACCATGTCACGGAATAACGGTCACCGTAGAACGGGTAAAACCCTAGCATCAGGCCGACAACCAAGGAAAAAAATCCAATCCAGACTTTGGCCCACCATCGGGAAGAAGACCGGCTTTTGAGCAGTCCGAATCCGACCGGGATCATGAACACGGCCAGATTCAATTTCACGTGATGGTGGAGCAGAGCATAAACGCACCCCCATGCTGCGACGAAACCCGCGATGATGAAGATCACACCGATGACAGTGATGCTTGTGGGGCGTCTCATATGCTTGAAGAGTTGGTTGATGAGGTTGGTGGTGCCTGCAAGCTGACCGCCCTGATGGGGCTGATTTTGGCCCGTCTGTGCATCAGAAGCAACAGATCTGACGGGTGGCGCGTAAGCCAGCGGCCGGTTTGACGGTAAACAGGTCCGGAACGCCGCCAACATCACGCAACCATCCGCAGCGCGAAATATGGCACCAGATTGAGCAGGAGGACGCCGACTTTGTAGAACGCCATGGCGGCGTAGTGAATGGCATCGAAGCGCTCTGTGGAAATGCGAAACATCCGAGCGTGGAACTGATGCAGTGAATCATGCGCCAGGGTGAAAACGAGGAACCAGACGATGAGAATGCCGTAGTTGATGACGGCACACCACAAGAGGAACTGGCAGGTGGTTGCGATGTTCATGCGGGAGCATCCGCCCGCCTGCGGGTTTGTCAGGTGCTTTGTGCGGACGGGCGAGGCGGCGATGCTGGTTTGCCGCGCTCAGTGGCATTCATGGAGCCCCGCTCGACGGAACCATGGACGGGCCGCTGCGGTGAACAGCAGGGCCACTCCCGTCACATGCAGGGCTGTCTGTGCGAGGTTCAGCATTCCTGAGATCAGCGAGTGGCCGAAGCATTCGATCATGCCACTCAGTCCGGCAGGAAGACCGATGACAAGGAGAGTCAGGAAGGTGACGCGTACCCAGTGGTAGCCTTCATCAATCATCGTGATCAACCAGATATTCAAAATGACCGCCACGAAGAGGATGAGAAAGCCAAACTCAAGGTGTGCGTCGGAGCGGATTTGCGGCCAGGCGACCCACAAGTGAGGAATCATTAAGGCCAGGGAGAGCCAAAGCAGGCGAATGGCAGTTGAGACGACCTTGGGCCTGGGTGGTGATGCGGCGCTGGAACTGCTGGCAGGGGTGTTTGCGGGGGCAGGTGCTCTGGGCAACGGTGCGAGATCCGGCTCGATCAAGGAGCGCTTGGCCTCTGGTGACATGAGGCGGTCGCGAGAATAAAACAGCAGCGGTGTTCGTTGGTCGCTGAGCTGTGTCTGAGTGTCGAAGAACGCATCAGCGGTGTCTGCGGGTCCGAACTGGCGCAGAGCGGTGTGTACAAGTTGCAGCCACACTTGCGTCATCGTCTCGTGATAACCCCCGGTGGGCGTATCCTGGATGCAGTGGGCGGCGTTGTAGGATTTGATGCCAGTGCGCAGACGCTCCAAGGCCTCGGGGTAAGGGAGCCGCCTCAGATACAGATAGGCCACCTTGAGGTGTGCGCGGTGATTCCAAAGCTCCTTGGGCAGGGATTGATCCTCAAAACGGCGGAGATGTTCTTCGTCGTCCATGGATTCAAGCCTCTTTCTTCCCTTACATCTCCAAAAAGTTCTTTAGCAGCTTCTTGCCGTCCTGGGTCAGGATGGATTCAGGATGAAACTGCACACCGTGGATGGGCAGTTCCTTGTGGCGCAGGCCCATGATCTCGGATTCGTCATCGCTGCAGGTCGCGGTGATGGCGAGGCAGTCGGGCAGGGTGTCGCGTTTGACGAGCAGCGAGTGGTAGCGCGTGGCCTCAAAGGGCTGCGGCAGGCCTTTGAAGACAGACTCTCCCTGATGATTGATCATCGAGGTCTTGCCGTGCATGAGGCGGCCGGCGCGGACGACATCGCCGCCGAAGACGTGGCCGATGGCCTGATGGCCGAGGCAGACGCCGAGGAGCGGCGTGCTTTTGCCAAAGCGCTCGATCACCGCGCAGCTGATGCCCGCTTCCTTCGGCGTGCAGGGGCCGGGAGAGATGCAGATGTGGTCGGGCTTGAGCTTTTCGATCTCGTCCAGCGTCACCTGGTCGTTGCGGCGGATTTCCATGACGGCCCCCATCTCGCCGAAGTACTGGACGAGGTTGTAGGTGAAGGAGTCGTAGTTATCGATGATCAGAAGCATGGGGAAAGGTCAGGCAGCCAAAATCGGGTCAGAAGCCGCGAAGCTGGAGGATGTTGTCGAGTTCGGCCTGGAAGGCGGGAATGTCCGCAGCGGGTGGCTGGTAACCGGGGGCGGGGCCACGCATGCCAAAGCGGCCCTGTTCATCCATGAACCACTGCACGGTGACGCCATCGCTGAAGGTGGCCCTGCCGCTGATGACGGCGCCCGGAGGCGGGACTTCATCCACAGAGACCTTCAGGCCTCCGGCCGCAGGGGCCTCACCGGCGGCTGCGTCGTCAGGGATGGCTACGTCGCCATCGGCGGCGGGTTCAGGAGGTGGTGGCGCGGGCTTCTCTTCCGGCGGAACCTCACGCGGCTTGTCCTGGATTTTGACGCCCAGCTCCATGATGAGCAGGCGCGTCTCCATGTACGTCAGCGTGGTGTCGCACTCGCTGCGCAGACGGTCCTGGATCTGATTGAGGTTGGCGCCTTCAGCGGCCCATTGTTCGACGAGTTGACGCTGCTGTGGAGTGAGGTTGGCCATGAGATTGGTTTACGTGTCGGGAACGGCTTCAGCCGTTCATCTTGTCGGTGATGATGTGGCAGATCGCGGAGGCTTTCTTGTGCAGAGCCTTCACTTCTTCCAGAGTCAGCGACTTGCCTTCCGGCACATCCAGCAGCGGAAGCATTTCTTCCAGGCCTTTGCGCAACTGCTGCAAGGCGGGATTCTTCATGATGCTCGGGTGCAGGCTGTCGAGGCTCATCATGTAATACTCGGCGATGTCACGGCGTGTGAGCTGGCGGGTCTTTTCCTCCGCGTAGTTGTCGCTGATGCTCTTGGTGGCGATCTCCAGCGCGCGCAGCCAGCCGCCCAGGCTGATCAGGTGTGCGATGTCCACATCACGCAGCATGACCATCTCGGCCTCCACATCGGCCTGGGTTTTGGCCAGTTCCACGCGCAGGTCCTGCCAGTTGCCCTTGAGGCTGTATTCAAACAGGCTGCCGGTGTGCTTGTTCATGCGGTTGCCGGCACCCAGCGCCTTGCCGTATTTGATCATGGCGCGGCCCACGGCCTCCATCTCTTCCACGCGCTCGCATTGCACGATGAGGAAGCCGTCGGCGATCAGGGTGCCCAGGCCCATGGCCACGATCACGCGGTCTGCGGGCGTTTTGTCCGTGAAGGGGCGCTTCAGGTCGTCAAAGCGCAGCTTGCCCACGTTGTTGAGCATGTCGAAGAGCTTGCGGATGGAAGGCGTGGTGAACTGGTTTACGCCGAATTCTTCACGCACATGCTCGTCTCCCACCACATCCTCCGGGATGGGATTCTTTTCCGGTGTGCGTTCCGGTGGGGGCGGGGGGGCCTCCTGGGCGTTGAGCACAGCAATGCCAGCGGCTCCGAGCACGGGCAGCAGCAGGCGGGCGATGAAACGACGAGTCATGATGCGGAGAGGATACGGAGTCGTCCCGGGATTTCCAGTGCGAGTCTGGAAAAGTCTTTAGCGCGCATTTCGCTACATTGGCACGATTTCCGGCGTTCATTGCTTTCACCATGCGCCTGCTTTTCACCCTGATCCTCCTTTCAGCCTTCAACCTGTCCGCCCAGGAGGCCCCGCCACCGCTCACGGAGTATGAAGGCCGTGTCATCGCCCAGACCATGCACTGGAAGGGCGCGGAATGGCTCATGCGCCGTGTGCGGGAGCAGGAGGAAGGCCCCTCTCTGATGCGCGAACAGCTCCAGGTGAAGCCCGGAATGGTCGTGTGCGACATGGGTTGCGGCAGCGGCTACCACACCCTGCCGCTGGCCGGGATGGTCGGTGAAAAGGGGAAGGTCTATGCCGTGGATGCCCAGCCCGAGATGATCGAGATGCTCAAGCAGAACATCGAGAGCAAGGGCCTGAAAAACATCGTGCCCATCACCAGTCTCTTCCACGATCCCAAGCTGCCACCCAACACCTGCGACATGATCCTGATGGTCGATGTGTATCACGAATTTTCGCACCCGGTGCAGATGCTCGCAGGCATGCGCGCCGCCTTGAAGCCCGGCGGCCAGCTCGTGCTGGTGGAATACCGCGCCGAAGATGAAAGCGTGCCCATCAAGCCCGAGCACAAGATGAGCAAGGCCCAGATCAACAAGGAAATGAAAGCCAACGGGTTCAAACTCGTGCGCGAGTTCGATGGCCTGCCGTGGCAGCACCTGATGTTCTTTGGCAAGGCGGAGCCGTGAGCGGCGGTGCCGCAGCCGGTAAAGCATGGGCGCGCCTCACCTGATAACGAGGCTCCGTTGATCCACCAGCCCGGGCACCGCTTCCTGCAGCCCGCGCTCGTTGCCCGTAAACACGCACTGGGTCAGCACCGTCCCCTTGCAGCTCGCCGCATTCACCCGCAGCGCCGCGCCCTTGGATCCCGTGACCGTCACGCTTGTAAACAGGTTTCCGGAAGACTTCGTTCCTGTCTTTTGATCCACCTGATCCATAAAAACACCATCCCTTCCGCTCCCGCTGATCAGGAGGTTTTGAAACTGGTTGTCACTTGAGTTCCGCATGAAGATCCCGTGCGTGCCGTTCCGCACCATCCGCGAATCGCTGATGACGTTGTGATCAAAATCCAGATCCGTTGAAATCCCGGCGCTCTTGTTGTCATGCAGATACAGGCCCGAAAACACGCTGTCCTCCGTCTCATAGCACGCCAGACCATCGAACTCATTGCGGCTCGCACTGAATTCCCGCACCGTCAGCCTGCGGCAGTGCTTCTCCGTCACCAGTCCGCCGGAACGACAGTTGTCCGCGCTCACCCGCAGCACCAGCACATCCTTCGCCCGTCTCACCACCAGTCCTGAGCTGCGAATGGCCGAGGAGGTTGCCGTGTCGCACTGCCCGTTCCAGCATTCACTCTTCTGCTGGGTGCGATTTCCATCGATCGCCAGATCCGCCACGCAGACGCTGCGCACCGTCTCTCGCGGCACATTCGCCTCGTCCCCCACAATCACCACAGGACAGTTGGCATTCGCCATCAGCCTGAGCTTGGTCGCGGGGCCCGCCCCACGCAGGGTGATGCCGCTCGTCCGGATGATGACCGGTGAAGGGCATTCATAGGTTCCGCGTTCCAGCACCACCTCGCCTCCCTCCTTGCCACATTGCGTGATCGCCCGGTTGATTCCCGCGCCGCCTTCAGCGGGCTTCACATGAAAAACGCGTTTCTCCTCCGCCATGCCCCCGGCGCAGGTGAGGCAAAAAAACAGAGCGGTCTGTAAGGATGGGAAGGCGCAGCGCATGTTCAGGTCATTGAGACAACTGACATTCGCATCCGGCACCCGGTCTGGCCGTTTTTTCCTAAGACTGGCTTTCTCGCATGCAGTCGTTCCTGATGCCCACCATGAAAGGATAAGTGATAAGAGCAGGGGCGGTAAAAATGCGCACGTCTGCGCAGGGGAGGGGCTGCGAATCACAAGGGCGGAACGGGCTTGGGCGCGCTGTCCACCTGACGCTGCACTCTTATGAAACATGAATCTCCATGGAGGCTTTCGTCCGTCCCTTCCTACCCTGCGTTATCGCAGAATGCAGAGACGGAGGTTTTAATCATCGGCGGCGGCATTGCAGGAGTGACGGCGGCCTACCTGCTGGCACAGGCGGGGAGGTCGGTCATTTTGGTGGAAAAGGACAAACTTCTCAGCGGCCAGACGCAGTTTACGACCGCCCACATCAGCTATCCTACAGATGAGCGATTGCGGAATCTGGTGAAGACCTTTGGCCGCGATCATGCCGAAGCCGTGTGGGATGCATGCAAATCGGCAGCCGACCAAATCCGCCGCAATGTCTGCGCGGGAGAAATCGACTGCGAATTCACCCATGTGCCAGGGTATCTCTACGCCGCGCCGGATTCCGGAGAGGATGAGGTGGATGCCTTGCGCAAAGACGCCGGTCTCGCCACTGAAATGGGCTTTGATGCACGGTTCATTCCGCAATGTCCGGTGACAGGGCGGCCTGCTGTGCTCTTTGCCAATTTGCTGAAGTTTCACCCCGCCAAGTATCTGCAGGCACTGGCACAGGCGGCGCAGAATCTGGGCGCTCAGATCCATGAAGACTGCGAGGCTCGAGAGTTCGATGCGGAGAACCGCCGCGCATGGTGCGGCGGTCATTACATCACTTATCAGCACATCTTCATCGCCACGCATGTGCCTCTGCAGGGCATGGCAGGCATGCTGAACTCAACGCTGCTTCAGACGAAGCTGGCGGGCTACACCACCTACGCCATGGAGGCAGAACTGCCGGATGCGGAGATACCCGAGGCCCTGTGGTGGGACACTGCGGATCCCTATTTCTACTTTCGAATCGACGAGGTGGAGGGCCGGTGGCGCGTGATCGCTGGAGGAGAAGATCACAAGACCGGACAGGAGACGGACACGGATGCCCACTACGAGGCGCTGGAAAAGCACCTGCGGCAGTTTTTTCCCTCTGCCAAACCTCTCCGCCGCTGGTCCGGACAAGTCATTGAGACGGTGGACGGACTGCCTTACATCGGCGAATACGCGGGGCAGTTTGTGGCGGCGGGATTCTCCGGCACTGGCATGACTTTTGGCACGCTCTCAGCCATGATGTTTGCAGAGCATGTGCTGGGCGTCACCAATCCTTGGAAGGAGCTGTTCCGGATCGAGCGCAAGGAACTCTCCAGCACCTGGAGCTACCTGAAGGAGAACAAGGACTACCCATACTATCTCACGAAAAGCCTTTTCATGGGCAGGAGCCGAGATCCGCAAGAACTCGCTCCCGGTGAGGGCGGGATTTTTCGCATGGGCGGGAAAAAAGTGGCGGCCAGCAAGGACAATGAGGGCTCCGTGCTGCTGCTCAGCGCCATCTGCCCACACATGGGCTGCGTGGTGGGGTGGAACCATGCGGACCAGACCTGGGACTGCCCCTGCCATGGCTCCCGTTTCGCGGCTTCAGGCAGCGTGATCTGCGGTCCTGCCGAGTCGCCCCTGGCTCCCGTGGACGCCAAGGAGCCTGCACCAGACTGGCCGCATCCGCAGCTGGGAATGTGACGCCAATCGGTTACAGCACGTTCACCGCGGCACCACCGTCCACCACGATGCCTTGTCCCGTGATGTAGGCACCGGCTTCGCTGGCCAGCATGAGGGCGGGGCCGGCGAGTTCGCGGGGGGCGGCCCAGCGCTTGAGGGCGGTGCGGTCGGCGAAGTATTGCTTCTCCTCGTCATTGAGCAGCTTGCCGGGCATGTCGGTGAGGAAGGGGCCGGGGCAGAGGCAGTTCACAGTGATGCCGTAGGGCCCAAGGTCGAGCGCGCTGGCGCGGGCGAGGCCGATGAGCGCGGCTTTGCAGGCGCAGTAGACATTGCGCTTCAAACGACCGCCTACGCCGAGCACGCTGGAGATGTGGATGATGCGGCCCCACTGGCGGGATTTCATGCCGGGAACGACGGCGCGGGTGAGGGACATGACGGCGGTGAGATCCACCTCGACATTGCGGTCCCACACTTCGTCGGTGATCTCGTCGATGGCCTGCGGGTTGTTGATGCCGGCGTTGTTGACGAGGATGTCGATCTTGCCCAGGCGCTTTTCAGTCTCCACCGCCAGGGCCTTCACCGCCGCGCGGTCGGCCATGTCAGCCACCATCCATTCAACTTTGATGTTGAGCCCAGCGCCGATCTCGGCTGCGGCTGCGATGAGTTCCTCGGCATTGCGGCTGGAGATGAAGACATCCGCACCGGCTTCGGCAAAGCCGCGGGCCATCGCTTTGCCAAGACCTTTGCTGCCGCCGGTGACGAGTGCTGCTTTGCCTGAGAGATCGAAAAGTGGGGAGGACATAGGTGGGGAAGTTGACAGTTGTTTACCGTTGTTGACGGTGGTTTGCAGTTGTTTTTTGCAGGGGAAGGGGGGCGATGCAGGGAGTTCTCCGGTCGTAGATACCATGTGGGCGGAGTCACCGAAGCGGATCGGTGATAAGAAGGAAGTGTTGAGCAACCTGAACACACCACCCACATGGCCAAGCAAACTACCCAAAGCATCAAGACACACAAGAGCGGCAAAGCGGCGAAGGCGACGTTGAGCAGCAAGGAAGAGGCTGCCGCAAGCATCGCGGCGAAGCCAGAAACATCGCCGGCGCAGTCTGGGCCTCTGCCCGAGGTCATTCATCTCGGCATCGACGTGCATCTGCGCCAGCACGTGGTCTGCCGCAAGACCGACGCCGCCACCGTGCAGCCCGCCCAGCGCATGAAGCCGCAGGAACTGGTGGCCTGGGTGGTCAAACAAAAGAGCCAGGCCAAACGCATCGTGTGCTGCTACGAGGCGGGCCCCTTTGGTTACACGCTGCAGCGGCAGCTCACGGCGCAGGGCATCACCTGCCACGTGGTGCGCCCGCAGGACTGGGACCGGCACGGCGAGCGGGTGAAGACCGACAGCCGTGATGCCCGCGAACTTGCCGAAGCGCTCGCCCGTTATGAAGCCGGCAACAAGCATGCACTGGCCATCGTGCGGGTGCCTGAGGTGGAGCAAGAGCAGCGGCGG
Organism: Verrucomicrobiota bacterium; assembly: GCA_017301975.1. GTDB lineage: Bacteria > Verrucomicrobiota > Verrucomicrobiia > Verrucomicrobiales > Verrucomicrobiaceae > Prosthecobacter. The sequence continues at coordinate 27,594 of JAFLEI010000027.1, read as the reverse complement.
CTGATCACACGGCAGCGCGAAGGCTTCGTGCGGGAAGTGCGCCGCCTCGGCGCGATGGGCCGCAGCCATGGCATGAGCCAGGGGCATGAGGTCAGCGGCCACTGGTGGCGCAAGAGCGCGTGGAGTGCGCTGAGCAAACGGCTGCCGCAGCATCTCAAAGATCTGCTCGCTCCCCTTGTGCAGGTGCTCGTGAAGCTTGATGAACTCATCGCGCAGCGCGAGGCAGAGATCGAAGCCAGGGCCACCGCAGCAACGGCACGGCCCAAGGGGCTTGGAGCGCTCACCGAACGCATCATCGAAAACGAAGTGCTCGACTGGACCCGGTTCAACAACCGGCGGCAGGTCAGCAGTTATACAGGGCTGTGTCCCAGCGAGCACAGCAGCGGCGGCAAACGCAGGCAGGGGGGCATTAATAAACATGGCAATCCACGGCTGCGGCACGCGCTGGTGGAATCGGTGTGGCGGTTCATGCGGCTGCAGCCCGGATGGAAGCGGCTGCTCAAAGTGGTGGAGCGCCTGAAGGGTGATGGCGGCAGTGCCCCGGCCAACAAGAAAAAGATCGCCGTGGCCCTGGCGCGGGAGCTGGCCGTGGATCTCTGGCGGCTCAACACCGGACGCAGCACCCTGGAGGCCCTCGGACTCATCGCTGCAAAGACGGCCGCATGACGCGGTGCTGGTGAGCACGCGATGTGACTCATCCCCAAACCCGAGCTAACCCACCGCGACACCAAGCCCCAAGACACCGCCAACACAAACGCCCCTTTCCCCCGAGACCCCTTTGGAACGGCGCGGCGCGCTCGACACCCAGCCTGGTCAGTGAGAGCTGACCGACTCGTAGATGGAGCCGCCGCCCGTTCCTCCAGCCGCAAACGAATGAAGTAACATGCACTGATCCGCAAAGATCACGTGCGGATAGCAGGATGGAAAGCGCTTGAGTCCAAGCGCCCTAGCTGGAGGAAGCCGTCACCAATCTCATCAACAACCCACCCCCGGCACGAGGCGAATCACTCGCCGCAGAAGCTCCAAAAAAACGAAAGACAAAGAAAACAACAACACACCTTTGACAGAGCCCTCATAGCAGGTTGGGTGTGTTTGGCGTCGAGGGTGTACCGATGTTCGATGAGATTTCTCCGTCAAACCGCCCGACTGCGAGGACGTTCGCATGCCATTGTGCTTGCAGTGCGCTGATGGACGGGCGGGCTGTCGCCACACCCATACTACGTCGTGGGGCGCGGCCTACTTACTTCACCACCTTGCCACCCAGGGAAAGAATGCGTGCCTTGCCCTTGGCGTCCTCCGCCTCGGCGATCTGCTTGTTGGTCACATACATCTGCGAGAGCGCCGTCCAAGCCAGCAGGTCGTTGGGCTGGAGTGTCGTCGCCATCATGCCGGCACCGATGGCCTCCTTCACCTCGCCGTTGCGCAGCAGCGCCATGCCCAGGGCATGCCAGCTTTCAAAGTGGTTCGGGTCCAGCGCGACGCAGCGCCGGTACAGCGCGATGGCCTCCGGCAGTTCGCCAAGGGCCACGTGACCGCTGGCTTCATCGTAGAGATCCTCGACGGTGGATGGCGTGTCGCTCATGCTCGTCGATGGGGTGGTGCCTCAGCCCAGCTTGGCGTAGGCGATATGGGCGGCTTCGTGCTGTTTCTTGAACCATGCCTGGAAAAGAGTCAGGCGTTCCTGGCGGGAAAGGGATTCCACCTGGTTCTTGCGCACTTCGGCCGAGTCAGGGCGCTTGCGCAATTCTTTGGAGCTGACATAGACCAGCAGCGTGGCCTTGCCGTCGTTCACATCCACCGCATGAGAGATTTCTCCCGCGCCGGTTTTGGCGGCTTCCTGGGCGATTTCAAAGCTGTTGGGCACTTCCTGCGGCGGATTCGCGATGTCAATGTCCGGCAGGGGCTGAAGGGTGAGCTTCTGCGCCTTCACCAGGTCATCGATCTTCTTGCCGGCCTTCAGGCCTTCGACCAGAGCCAGACGTGCTTCATTCACCGCCTTGGTGCGGGCTTCATCGGCCTTCTGGCCCAGCAGCACTTCCTTGATCTTGCCGCTCACTTCGGCCAGCGTCTGCTGCTTGGGTTCTTCGACCTTCGTCACCTCAAAGACATACCAGCCTTTGGTGCCTTCCACGACTTCCGCCGGGGCTTTGGAATCTTTGGCCCGGGCGAAGATCTGGTCGATCACATTGCTCTCGGCCTTGAGCGCGTCGGGGGGGCTGCCCATGTCAAAAGCGGGAGCGGTTTCGATCTTTTCCTTCGTCTGCTTGGCCGCGTCAGCCAGGCTCTTGTGATCCTTGGCGGTGAGGTCAATGAAAGCATTCACCCGGTTCATGACACCGCTTTTTGCCTTCTCGCGCTCTTCCAGCGGCTTCTTCTCCAAGTCCGTGGGATTCTCAAAGAAGACGTAGCTGATGGCGCGCTTCTCCTGGGTCTTGTAGTTCTCCTTGTTCTCTTCGTAGTACTTCTTGATCTCCTCATCGGTCACGGTGGCGCCCTTCTTGAAAGCCTCGGTCTCAAACACGATCTTGGAACCTTTGACGGTCTGGTAGCTGCTCGCATACTGCTTCTCGGCAGCCAGCGGGGAGGCGGTGTAGCTCTTGGTCACAATTTCCTGCAGCTTGCGCAGGCCGATGCTGTCCTTGATGATGTCCAGCAGCGCCTCGCTGTCGAAGCCCATGGAACTGCCGAGCTGCTCCAGCATCTGGCCGCGGGAGACGTCAAACTTGCCATTGTTCTGCAGCGCGGGGAGCTTTTCCAGCGCGGCGCGGGCTTCCTCGTTGCTCGGGCGGATGCCGAGATCTTCCATCAGATGACGCGCCACAAAGAGATTGGCAAACGAGTCCAGCCCGCCGGAGGAGGGGACGATCCTCAGGATCGAGGCCATTTCATAGGACTGCAGGTAATACTGCGAGAACTCCACGGAACGCTGCGCGCGCTGCACATCGGCGATGGTGTAGTCCTTGCCATACACCGTGAGGGCGACATCGGTGGGGAGCAGCTTCTTCTCATGGTTCGCGGTGGTCTGGGAAACTCCATACCAGAACATGGAAATGATGATGGTGATCGTCAGGGTGATGAGGAAGGCACCACGGTGGCGGCGGAAAAATTCGAGCATGGGAAGTCGGGTCGGTTGAAGGGCGCGCAATAAGCCGCACCGCAACCCGGCAGCAACCGGAAAGTGGAGATGAGTCATTTGGCGCCTCCGGGAAACATTCGGCCTCATCCCTTGACATTGCAGGGACCCGGCACACTTCATGCGCTCCCATTTTCCGTTGATCGCCCGCCCTCATGCCCCAAGCCCCCACGAAACGCTACTGGACCGTCCGCTCCTCCTCCATCCACAATCGTGGCATTTTTGCCCGTTGTGACATCCCCTATGATGCGCCGATCATCGAATACGTCGGCGAAAAGATCACCAAGGCGGAGTCCGCCCGCCGTGGCGACGCGCTGGTGGAGAAATCCAAGAAGACCGGCGGGGCCGCCGTGTATGTGTTCACCCTGAACCAGCGCTACGACATTGACGGTGCGAAAGGGAAGAATCCCGCACGCTACATCAACCACTCCTGCGCACCCAACTGCGAGGCCTACATCATCCGCGGCCGCATCTGGATCTATTCCCTGCGCGAGATCAAGGCCGGCGAGGAGCTGACCTACAACTACGGTTTTGACGTGGACACCTGGGACGAGCACCCCTGCCGCTGCGGCGCGGAGCGCTGTGTCGGGTTCATCGTGGAAGAAAAGCAGTGGCCCAAGCTCCTGCGCAAACTGGAGAAACTGGAGCGCGACAGCCAGAAAAAGAAGCTCAAGCTCAAAGGCGGCGACGCGCCTCCGCTGGCTAAAAAGACTCAGGCCGGGAAGAAAAAGAAGAGCGCCTGAAGCGTCGTCACACCCGCCGTGCCTCGCGCTCCGTCACACGGGCCGCGGCACTGTTTTGAAAATGGGTGATCGCCGTGGCTAGGGCGTCAGCGGCATCGGCCTCCGGCGTTTCGCGCAGACGTAGCTGGGCGCGGATCATGAAGGCCACCTGCTCCTTCTGCGCGGCACCGCGCCCCACCGCCGCCTGTTTGATCTCGCGCGGGGCGTATTCGTAGATGGGCAGGCCGTGCTCGGCGGCGGCGATCAGGCAGGCCCCGCGTGCGGTGCCCAGCACGATGGCCGTTTTGTAGCTCTGCACAAAGATGGTGGATTCGATGGCGCAGACCGTCGGCGCATGCCGGGTGATGACCTCGTTCAAACCCGTCCGGATGGCGACCAGACAGCCGGAGGGAAGCAGGGCGGGTTTGTTTTGAATGACGCCCCATTCAATGGCGCGCACCACACCTGCGGCGCTTTCCACCACGGCCCAGCCGGTTTTCCTCAGCGCCGGGTCGATGGCCAGCACACGCTCAAGGGCGGGCGTCACGACTGCTGCGGGGGAACTGCGGAGGACGCGGGCCATCAGCGGCGTTTTTTAGGCCCGCTCTGGCCCAGGCGGAAGAGTTGGTCCACCGAGACGGTGCCTGAGCCGAACAGCAGCAGCGTCACGGTGATGATCAGGTACAGCCACGCGGCCTCCACCCGGGGTGAGCCCGCATTGTGCAGGACCACGAGCGTGGTGATGACCACCGGCAGAAACACAAAGGCAAACAGCCGGGTCAGAAAGCCCAGGATCCAGCTCACGGCCACGCCAACGATCAGGAGGGCGACCACGGGGGCCAGCAGATGAGCATAGGGCATGCCCGCCTCATGAAACGCAGGCACCCAAGCCCAGGGCTTTTCCTGCCAGAAGAAGTGGTAGGCGTTTTGCACGGCACCCAGGCCGTAGCGTGTCATGAGCAGCAGTCCCGTCCCGATGCGGAGGATGGCGGCGGTTTGAAAAAGTGAACTCAGGGGGCTTTGCGCGGCGGCTGGGCCGCTGCCGGTGTATTCGAGCATGATGCGGAAATCAGATGTCAGGGGAAAGTGTGATGACGTCACCAGCCTGCGGCTTCCAGCTATGATTCGCTGATTCCAGCGAAGTGAAGAAGTGGCGCTGGCCTTGACGTGAGATGTAAATGCCGCGCGAGGTGGAGCCGGTCTTGCGCCCGCCGGTGACGGTCACCGCCTGCTTCACGCTCATGTCATCAAAGATCGGGATGAACTCCGGCTCCATCACGTCGCCATTGAGGGAGATGACCGGCGTGTTTTCCACCGAGATGATCTGCACCGTGATCTCCCGGGTGTTGCGGCCTGCCAGCCGGAACACGGTGGCGATGGCCTCCGCCGCCTTGGGCAGAGTCAGGCCACCGACGCGTGCCGTGCCCACTTTGCCGAGGGGAAGCAGCCCGTCGGTCGTGATCATTTCGATGCCACGGTAGATGCGGTCAGGACTGCGTGTGCCTTCGTAAACTTCAAGGCGGATCGTGTGGCCAAAGCCAAGCGTGCCGCGTGAGTTGAAGGGGACATCCGGGTCTTCCGCGTTCACCTTGTCCCGCTCGGACATGCCCGGTACCAGCTTGGCCACGGTGTTTCGGCTCGGCAGGCCGGGCAGGCCAATCTTTGGCAGCTTCGGCATCGACTTGGGGATGATCCGCTTGATCATGCCACAGGAGCAGAGCAGAAAGCTGGCGGCGGCAAAAAGAAGGGCAGTGAGGACACGCGACATGGGGAGACGAGGAACAGGTTTTGTCATGATGGCGGCACGCAGTGCGATGGCAAGAGGCTTTCGTGGTGGATGATGAGGATACTTTTGTCCGGCTCAAAGATTTCCAAGGTTCCGCAGTTGCCCCGGATCACCCGGCCGCCGATCCCGCAGCTTTGCGGGCGTTTGCTTCATAGACCTCCAAGGCCTTGGCGGCGGAGGCGGGACGGTTGGCCGGGGCGCGGTTGATGAGCCATTCGACCCACTGCACGGTGCGGGCGGGCAGGTCCGGGCGCAGGGGGCCCAGCGACCGGGTGCGCGGGTGCAGATGCGCCGCCATCACCTGCGGCTTGGTCTCGCCCTCGAAGGGATGGTGCTGCGTCAGCGCGTAGTAAAAGAGGCAGCCCAGCGCGTAGAGATCCGTGCGGACATCCACCGGCGCGTTTTCAAACTGCTCCGGGGCCATGAAATGGATGGAGCCGAGCAAGCCCGTGCAGCCTTTCGGGGGCGGCTTTTCTCCCTGCGCGGCGCTTTTCGCCAGCCCAAAATCGAGGATCTTCACCTGCAGTCCTCCGTCCGGGAGCCGGTGGATCATGAGATTGCCCGGCTTTAAATCGAGGTGAAGCATGCCTTTCTCATGCACGGCAGTCATTCCCCCCAGCGTCTGCCGCGCGAGGGCGTCGAAGTCACTGACCGAAAGGGGCGCCCGCAGGATCATCTCTTCCAAAGTCTCGCCCTGGGCCAGTTCCATCACGATGAATCCGCCTTCGGTGTCCACCCCGAAATCGTACACGGCCACGATGTTCGGATGCTGCAAGGACGACTGCTTCCGCGCCTCGCGGATCAGGGCGTCCACCGCGCTCCCGCAGCCGCCCAGCGTGTCCGTCCGGATGCGTTTGATCGCCACCTCACGGCCCGTCTGGGTGTCCCGCGCTTTGAAAACAACCCCTAGGCCGCCTTCGGCGATGGGGGTTAGTAATTCATAGCGTTTGTTCATCACGTCAGGAATGCTGACACTTTCAAGCATTCACGCAATGAAACTTTAGCGCGTTTTACCACCTGTGCTAAATTCGCGGTTTCCATCATGCAGCTGCTCCGCGTTCAAGACCTCAAAATTCACTTCCCCGTGCGCGGGGGCTGGTTTGGCCGTACCACGGATGTCATCAAGGCCGTGGACAAGGTCAGTTTCGAAGTGGAGGAAGGCAGCACCGTCGGCCTGGTGGGGGAAAGCGGCAGCGGCAAGTCCACCATGGCCCGCGCCCTGCTCAAGCTCACCCCGGTCACCTCCGGCAGCGTGAACTATCGCGGCATGGAAGTGCTGCCGATGTCTGAGAACGAATTCCGTCCACTGCGCCGGGAGATGCAGATGGTGTTTCAGGACCCCATCGGCTCGCTGAATCCGCGCATGACGGTCGAATCCATTCTCGGCGAGCCGCTGCAGATTCACTTCAAGGATCTCTCCCGTGACCAGCGCCGTGAGGTCTCCGCCGGCCTGCTCAAAAAAGTCGGCCTGCCCGAAGACGCGCTGCAGCGCTACCCGCATGAATTCAGCGGCGGCCAGCGCCAGCGCATCGGCATCGCACGCGCCCTGGCCGTGAAGCCGCGCTTCCTCATCTGTGACGAGCCCGTCAGCGCCCTCGACGTCAGCGTGCAGGCGCAAATCTTGAACCTGCTCAAGGACATCCAGGCGGAGCTCGATCTCACGCTGCTCTTCATCGCGCATGATCTCGCCGTCGTCCGCCACATGAGCGATCACATCGTCGTCATGCATCATGGAAAAATCGTGGAGCAGGGGGATGCGGACGAGATCTGCGAAAACCCGCGCCACGACTACACCCAGAAGCTGCTCGAAGCCGTGCCCGTGCTCATTTAGCGCGAGTGGTCGCCACTCCGCCCCACACTTTTCCTGTTCTGACCCCATGACTCCTCTTTTCAAAAAGTTCCTCGGCATGAACTGGCTGCTGGTGCTCAACATCGCCGCTCTCATCGTCTTCGGTGTCTATGCCATCTTCAATGCCTCCGCGTACAAGGAGGAGGCTGAATTTGCCCTCAAGTGGCGTGACCAGATCCGCTGGGTGATGATCGGTCTGCCGTTTTTCTTTGCCGCTTCCTTGCTGGATTACAAATGGGTGCGCTGGGCCTGTGTGCCGATGTATCTCGCCGGCATCGCGGGTCTGGTGGCGGTGCTGGCCATCGGCGTGGAAATCGGTGGCAACAAGGCGTGGATTCGCGTGGGCGGCATGATGGTGCAGCCCTCGCAGTTTGCGATCATGTCCGGCATCCTGATTCTGGGCGTCATTTTTGGTGAACTGCCGCGCATGATACCGGTCTTTCGCCGTCCATGGCTGCGCATCATGGCGGCTGGCATGGTGGCCGGGATTCCCGCCATGATGGTGATCAAGGAAGACTTGGGCTCCGGTCTCGTCTGGGGCCCCGTGTTCCTGTCGATGATGCTCGTCGGCAGCATCCCGTTTCGCTACATGATCACCATGCTGCTCGGGGTCGCCAGCGTGGTGCCGCTGGTGTATGTCTTTGCTCTCAAGCCCTATCAGCAGGCACGTATCAATTCCACCTGGTACATGGCCACCAACCAGCTCGACAAGGTGGACCTGCAAAACGAAGGCTGGGTGGCCAAGCACCTGCAGATCGCGGTTTCGACGGGCGGCCTGGAAGGGAAGGGGCCCGAATCCAAGAAGGTGCCGGACCAGGCCTCCATCCACCGCACTTTCTTCCCGCATGAATCCATCAATGACTTCATCTTCGGCGTCATTGCGGAGGAGTTTGGTTTCCGTGGCTCGGTGCTGCTGCTCTCAGGCATGGCGCTGCTGCTGCTGCAGAGCGTCTTCGTGGCCTTCTGCGCGCGCGATCAGCTCGGGCGGCTCATTGTCGTGGGGGTGGTGGCCATGTTCTTTGTGCACACCTTCCAGAATGCCGGAATGAATCTCGTCATGCTGCCCGTCATCGGTCTGCCCATGCCCTTCATCAGCTACGGGGGTACCTTTGTCGTCGTGACGCTCTTCCTCATGGGCATGGTCCAGAGCGTCTGGGTTCACCGCAACATCTCCGCCGTGAAGAAGAAGCGCTCCGTGAACGGCCCGCGTGATGACGAGGACGACGATGATTAGGCGGGAAGCGCGGTCGTGATGGCCCGCCGCCGCCTCGTTCTGGGTCAAGCCAGAGCGAAGGCCCATGGTTTCCCGTTTCCATTCCTAGAGGCTCAAAAATGGAAACGAAGCGATTGGACGTAGGACGGTCGTGGCGAAGCCCGCCCGTCTATCAGCGTGTTGCAAACAACGTGGCGTACGCACGTCATCGCAGTCGGGCGGTTTGGCGGAGGAGACGAGGAGTGTTGCCATGTCTT
>JAFLEI010000027.1:0-18534 GCA_017301975.1 Verrucomicrobiota bacterium | reverse complement strand
GCGATTGGACGTAGGACGGTCGTGGCGAAGCCCGCCCGTCTATCAGCGTGTTGCAAACAACGTGGCGTACGCACGTCATCGCAGTCGGGCGGTTTGGCGGAGGAGACGAGGAGTGTTGCCATGTCTTCGACGCCAAACACGACCGACCTACGGACAGAGCGCTGCGTCACGCCTGCTGTCCTCGTTGCCCGTTTCCATCCTGGAGGAGACAAAAATGGAAACGAGGCGATTGGACGTAGGACGGTCGTGGCGAAGCCCGCCCGTCTATCAGCGCATTGCTAACCCCCTAGCGTACGGACGTCCTCGCAGTCGGGCGGTTTGGCGGAGGAGACGAGGAGTGTTGCCATGTCTTCGACGCCAAACACGACCAACCTACGGCCAGAGCGCTGCGTCACGCCTGCTGTCCTCGTTGCCCGTTTCCATCCTGGAGGAGACAAAAATGGAAATGAGGCGCTGCGAGGCCTTCGCGAACGCAGAGCGTGATCGGCGTCACACAATCTCCCAGCCTTTGCGGTAGTCGCGGCGCACCATCTTGTCGGCATCGGCGCTGTTTGGAATCTTCAGCGCAGGTGCATCCCAGATGAGGTTTTCATTCGGGAAGGCACTGGCAAGGCAGCCCAGCAGCACCGCTTCTGTCAGCGGTCCCGCGTAATCAAAATTGGCCGAAGGCTTCTTGTCGCCCTTCAGGCAGCAGTCGATGAAGTCGGCCCAGTGGTCACGGGGCTCCAGCTTGGGATAGGCGCCGAATTTGGCAAACTTCTCACGCGGGTACAGCAGCGGCGTGGAGCCGTGCGGAGAGAGCAGCACGCCCTCAGTGCCCAGGTAAATCGTCCCCTGGCCGGGGAATTTGGCCACATCACCCACCAAGGCCATGACTTCCGCTGGCGGGCGCGCATCGCCGTCGGTCCAGGTCACCTTCACGGTGTCGCCGGCGGTGTACTTCGTGCCTTTGAAGGTGTATTCCACGACCGCATTGATGGCCCAGTTGTCCTTGTTGGGAACGGGGCCGCTGGACTTCACCGAGATCGGCGCGGCGAGATCGAGCGAGCGGAACCAGCCGCTGAACATGTGGCAGCCCATGTCTCCGAGCGTGCCGGTGCCGAAGTCGCGGCGTTTGCGCCAGTTGCTGGGATGATCGTAGCCCTTGATGTAGCTGCGCTCGCTTGCCACACCGAGCCACTTGTCCCAGTCAAAGCCCTCAGGGATCGGATCGCTCTTCGTCGGACGCACTTCCAGGTCGCCCCACTTCTTGTTCGAAAAAGTGTGCGCTTCCTTCACCTTGCCGATAGCCCCCATCTGGATGAGTGCTACGGCGTGGCGTTCCGTGAACGCCGAGGAAATCTGGATGCCCATCTGCGACATCACGCCTTTTTCGCGTGCGCGCTCCACCATCTGGCGGCACTCCCACAGGTTGTGCGCCAGCGGCTTCTGGCCGTAGATGTGCTTGCCCTTGGCGATGGCGGCCAGGCCGATGCTGCCGTGCATGTGGTCAGGCGTGGAGACGTTCACGCTGTCGATGTTGTCGGCCTCCTTTTCGAGGAGTTCGCGCCAGTCCTGATACACCCGGATGTTCGGCCATTTTTCCTGCGCCTTGGCAAAGTTGCGGGTGTCCACATCGCACACCGCAGTCAGTTCCCACATGGGGTGGTTGGACATCGAGGTCATGTCTGCCATGCTCATGCCCGCAGCACCAAAGGCCGCATGGCGCAGCTTGCCATTGGGGGAGGCGGCCCGCAGACCGGTGGTGACCCATGGGGCGGCGAACAGCGTGGCGGCGGACTGGCGGATGAAATGGCGGCGTGATTGCATGTGGAATGAAGAGGTGGAGCGCGAAAATACGTTGCGCGGCCCGCCCATCTTCCGTTTCTCTTTGCCAAGTTATGAACGCCCTCTCCGACCGCCTGCAAGCCATCCGCGACCGCATCACCGCCGCCGCGCAGCGCTGTGGGCGCGATCCCGCCTCGGTTGAACTGCTCGCCGTTTCCAAAACCTTCCCCGTCGAAGCCATCCGCGAAGCCGTGGATGCCGGCCAGCTTCTCTTCGGTGAAAACAAGGTGCAGGAAATCCTCGCCAAAGCCCCGCAACTGCCCGCGAATCTGCACTGGCATCTCATCGGGCACCTGCAGTCCAACAAGGTTCGCAAAGTCCTGCCGCATGTGAAGGCCATTCACAGCATCGGCTCGCTCGATCTCGCACGGGATGTGGACCGCATCGCAGCCGAGCTCGGCCTCTTTCCCCAGGTGTACCTTGAGGTCAATCTGGCCGCTGAGAGCAGCAAGCACGGCTTCAGCGCCGAGCAGCTTCGCGCCAGCCTCGAAGCCCTTTACGCGCTCAAACGCCTCGAAATCCAGGGCCTCATGTGCATTCCACCCTTTGATGACGATGCAGAAAAAGGCCGTCCGTATTTTGTGCAGTTGCGTACCTTGCGGGATGAACTCGCACAACTCGGCGGCGCACCTCTCCCGCGCCTCAGCATGGGCATGAGCCACGATTTCGACATCGCCATCGAGGAAGGCGCCACCATCGTCCGCGTCGGCAGCGCCATCTTTGGCGCACGCACCTACCAGACCGCTGCATGACATGAGCCAGCGTGCCGACAAATGGCTGCACCACGTGCGCGTGTTCAAAACCCGCACCCTCGCCACCCAGGCCTGCACCCGTGGTAATGTCACCATTGAGGGCCAGCCTGTGAAAGCCTCACGGGATCTCAAACCCGACGACGTCCTCGAAGTCGTGCGCGGCGATCTCCGGCTGCGCGTCCGCGTCATCGCCTTTTCACCCCAGCGCCTCGGCCCGCCGAAGGTCCCCGAGTTTTGCGAAAACCTCACGCCTCTGGAATGGATTCAGCGCGCCAGCGAACTCCGCCGCGAGCGTGAACTCATCCAGCCCCGCGCGCATGAAATGGTGGCGAAGCCGGACAAAAAACAACTGCGCGATCTGCGGAAGTTCTGGGAGGAGCAGCAGGCCGGCGAGGGGTGATGAAAGTACTCGTGAGCTTTAGCTCACTCTGGAAAGGTCTCTTCCCACTCGGTTGTTTTTTCAGAACCATCCATCTTTCGTCGCCACGACTTCCAGCCATAATTGTAAGCGCACTGGATAAAGGGACCACGTATGATCCGTGTCTCAGCGGCTTCTGCGTGACGTGATGAATCCATGCCAATCTCGTGAACAACGTCAGCCAGAGGGAATCGCTCACCGCCGTGATTGCTTGATGATGCGTTGCACCAGACGGCCTCAATGGCTGACATAAAATCGGGTGCTGACACGAGGTAAATCGTATCTTCGTCTCCGTCCGTCTTCCCATACGAACTGTAAAAAATGACCTCATAGAGATTCATGGCGGGTCTTGAGGCTAAATTTTCGCACAGAGAAAAAAGTGGCAGGTGATGGTCTTCATGGGACTGATTGATAGGAAGAACGAGGGGGTGAAAAACCAATTTGCACCTCCAGGGTGAAAACGGGAAATGAAAAGAGGTCTGGAAGCCAGTGCAGGCGAGCCAGCTTTTGGACTGCGGTCGCGAAGGGAGGAACGACCGCAGCTACCGCTTTCCGCAGGCCGGACGGCACGCGCAAATCACCAGGCATTCGAAAGCCCTCGCCCGCACCCGCAGGCCGGACGGTGGTCTGAGAACGCACACCGCGCAACATCCCCGCGAAAGCGGTAGCTCCGATGCAGGCCTGCGCCTTGCATCTGCGCGACCGCACTCCAAATCGGCGCTGGGCATGCAAACCCTTCGTTTCCATTTATGGCTCCTCTAGAATGGAAATGGTAAACGAGAACGGCAGGCATGGCGCAGCGCTCTGGCCGTAGGTTGGTCGTGTTTGGCGTCGAAGACATGGCAACACTCCACCGCTTCCTCCGCCAAACCGCCCGACTGCGAGGACGTGCGTACGCCATGGTGTTAGCAATGCGCTGATAGACGGGCGGGCTTCGCCACGACCGTCCTACGTCCAATCGCCTCGTTTCCATTTTTGAACCTCTAGGAGTGGAAACGGGAAATGAGGAAAACGGACGTCGTCCTCCACTCACTGCGCCTTCGCCTTGCCTTTGCCCTTCTTGCCCTTGCCCGGTCTGTCACTCTTCGTGTCCAGGGTGTACGGCGGATTCTCAAACGGCACGGGATCCGCCACCACACGCGGATCTCCCACCGCCTTCAGCTTCTCCTGCAGCTCCGCCGCCATCTTGTTTTTTACGTCCGCATAGGCCGCCTCGCTGGCCACGTTGATCGTGGAGTCAGGGTCTTTGTTGAGATCGTAGAGCTCCTCTTCGGGACGCTTGGCAAAGGCGTAATCGAAATACCACTTGTACTGCGAGTCGTTGCGATGCTCCACCAGCCAGGCCTTGGCGGGAGAGGAATCCATGTCAGGAAAAGCTGCATAGGTGTCATTTTCCAGCGCATCCTGTGACGGCGTGAAGCTGTCGGTCAGCGTTTTATAATCACCCATCGGCATGCGGTCCGGCTTGAAGTTGTGGATGTAGAGAAAGCCATCCTTGCGCAGCGCACGCTGCGGATAGGGGAGGTTCCCCTCCCGCGCGATGCTCACATGCCGCTCACGGCCGGTGATCACGTAGTCACGCTCCTTCTCGATCCGCCCCGACTTGCCGGACTTCATCAAGCTCACCAGACTCTTGCCATTCACCCCTTCAGGGATCTTGGCGCCGCCGATTTCCATGAACGTGGGCGCGAGATCCATGAGGTTCACGAAGTCCTCGATGTAGCGTCCGCCCGGCTGGCCCGGCCAGCGGATCGCCAGCGCCACATTCACGCCAAAGTCATAGAGGTTGCACTTGCCGCCGGGGAATCCGGGCGCGCCATGGTCGCCGCTGATCACGATGACCGTGTTGTCATACTCACCGGCCTTTTTGAGCTGCTCAATGATCACGCCCACCTGCGCGTCAAACGCCTGGATCTCGCCCAAATAGCTCCCGAAGTCCTCGCGGAATTCCGGCACATCCGGCAGGTGCTTGGGCAGCTTGCCTTTGAGGTCGTCCGGATTGATGCCCCACTGCGCCTGCCCGCTGCCTTTGACCCACTTGCGGTGCACATTCGTCGGCCCATGCCAGAAGACGAAAGGCGCGCCTTTCGGGCGTGCGGCCAGGAAGCTGTCAAAATTGCCCCGCACTTCGTCATAGATCTGCTGCTTGGCGTCCTCCACGGCTACGCCTTCCTTCATGAGCTTGTCCACGTTTTGCGAGAACTGGTTGCAGCGCCCGCCCGACTTCTGATACGCAAACTGCTGGCCGCCATACGGCGCGTCTGCCGGCTCTCCGGGTCCCCACACCTTGTAGGATTTGCCAAGGTGATAGCCCTGATCCTTGAGCAGCAGCGGGTAGCTCGGGATCGCCGGGTCCCACACCGCGCCGTTCAGGATGGCGGCGCGTCCGCAGTTGAAGAAATAGCGGCCGGAAAGCAGGGCGCTGCGGCAGGGCGTGCAGCTCGGCGCATTCACATACGCCCGGCTGAACAGCGCGCCTTCACGCGCGATGCGGTCGATGTTCGGCGTTTTGACCACCTGATTGGGCGAAGGGAATTTCTCATGCTCCGCGTAGATGCTCGCATAGCGGCCCCAGTCATCGGCAAAAAGGAAGAGGATGTTCAGCGGCTTGTCAGCCGCCGCAGCGAAGGAGGTCAGGGCGAAAAAGCAGAGCAGGAGGCGGTGCATGGTGCGTCATAACGGGGGGCGGGGGCGTAAACCTTCGCAAAATTCAGCGCAAACATGGCAGCGACACCCCGGACTGGCTCCCGAACCTACCCACATGATTCACTCCCTGCTCGATACCACCCAAGTCATCAGCACCCTTGAAATCGAAGGAGTTCCTTTTGAGGTCTGCGTGGAGGCGGTCGCCAGCCATGACCGCAGCAAAAATGAGCTCTCGGTGCAACTGCGCGCCTTCCTGCGCGCGGAAAAACACGATCACATCGGTGAGGTTTCCACCCCGACCTGGCTGCCCGCCCCCCATGCGGTCACCGAGCACGTCAGCGCCGAGGAGGCGCATGAAGTCGCGGCGGATGTCCTCGCCAGCTGGCGTCACCAGGTCGCTGGTTGTTTGCCTAAATAGCGAAGGACGAACCTTTGTCTTGAAGGTTGCACTAAGAACGTTTCACCCCATGAATAGGCGCGCATGAACCCCTTTCGAATTCTCTGCCTCACGACCACGTTGACGTGCGCCTCCTGCAGCGTCGGGCCCAACTTCAAGCTGCCCGAAGTGCTGATGCCCTCCAAGTGGAAAAATGGCGGCAAGGCGAACACGGCGGACATTCCCGTGCCGGGCGAATGGTGGAAGCTCTTTGGCTCGGCGGAATTGAACCGCCTCGAGGAGCGTGCGATGGCCAACAATCAGGAACTCCGCGCTGCTCTGGCTCGTGTCGAGACCGCTCGCGCTCTCGTCGGCGTGCAGCAGGCGGACTGGTTCCCCCAGCTCAACATGAAGGACGGGATGCAGTATGAGCGCCTTTCTCAAAGCTCCTTCGGCGCCAATCTTCCCCCTGGCGTCTCTCTGCCCAGGACGCAGCGCCGCCGCTTTCAAAACCTGCTGGAGCTGGGCTGGGAAATCGATCTCTGGGGCCGGGTGCGCCGCAGTGTGGAAAGCTCCAAGGCCTCCCAGTTTGCCGCCATGGAGACTCTCTCCGCCAGACGTCTGACCCTCGCCGCCGAAGTGGCGCGTCTCTACTTCCTGACGCATTCGCTGGACCGGCAGATGCAGGTGGTGATCGGCACGCAGACATGGCGCGAAGAAGCGCTGAAGCTTCAGGAATCACGCTTCAAGGGCGGCCTGGCGAATGAAATGGACGTGGCGCGCGCACAGACGGAACTCGAACTCGCCCGCAATGACCTCGCCGCACTGGAGCGTCAACGCGGCAATGCTGAAAATGCTCTCGCCGTCATCTGCGGGGAAATTCCGTCCAACTTCCGCGTCGCCAAGGCCACCAGCCTGCCACGTCCCCCAAAAGTGCCGGGCGGACTGCCCTCCACTCTCCTGCAGCGTCGTCCGGACATCCGTGCGGCGGAGCAGAAAATGCGCGAGGCAAACGCCCAGGTGGGGGTTTCCACCGCCTCGTTCTACCCGGCCTTCAGCATCGTCGGCAGCGGTGGTCTGGAAAGTATTGGTGCCAAGCATTTCTACGATCAGCGCAGCCGCGTCCTGACCATCGGTCCCAGCATGACTCTGCCGATGTTTCAGGGGGGCAAGCTGCGGGCCAATTTGCAGGCCAGCAAGGCGTCCTACAACGAGACACTGGCCAACTACCGCCAGAGCATCCTGGTGGCGCTGCAGGAAGTCGAAGACAGCATGCTGGACGCCAGGGCTTATGCCAAGCAGGGGCAGTCTCTGGATGCCGCCATCGCCTCCGCTCAGGAGACCCAGCGTCTGGCGGAGCTCCGCTACCAAAAAGGTCTCGCCAGCTACTTTGAAGTCGTGGATGCCAACCGCACCGTGCTCAATGCCAAGCTGCTCGCTGCTCAGGTCGAAGGCCAGCGCCTCATGGCCAGTGTGGCCATGCTCAAGGCACTCGGCGGCGGCTGGCAGTGATGCCGGCGGTGTCCTGCCTGGCAGGGGCAGAAAAAAGGTGCCGGGAGAGAATGGCACTAGGTTAGCGGCATGCTTCGTGATTTTGAGTCCGCCACATGAGGATGCCTTGCAGAATGAGCAGGGAGCAAGACGGGCATTTCGTACTGGGAACGCCGAATTTAAGTCGGCTCTGAGCGAGCGTCCCCTCGAACATCGAAAGCGATTGAGGTTCCATGGAAAAAAGTGGCGCTCTCTCCCGCGCTGGAGCCATGCCCAGAGCCGACAAAATGTCGGCTCTCCCAGCCATAAGGTGTTCCAAGCATGGGCCCACCTGTGATAAGACAGCCTCGCGAAAACCGGCCTTAACCGAGTGCCATTCATGCCAGGCATGAATGGCATCTTTTGGGAGCGGCGGTTGTCGATGTCTGATTCCTTGGGCGGGCAAAGTGAGAGCACAGACCACCAGCCCAAGTCCATGTCGGCGAGTCGATTCATGCTGCCTTCAAGGGATCTTATGGGTGGCGGTGATGATTAGGGAATGCAGGGGAAGAATGTGATGGCGGAGCCATGCAGGGTGTCTGACATGTCGATCAGACCTGAGCTGGATCCAGCCGCTCGCGAAGCCAGTTTCGCAAGGGAAGTTCGATGCGCTTGTAGGAAAGCGTTGCCAGCCAAAGCATGAAGGTGATCTCCAAAAGAATCCATAGCGCAAGGAGAGGGGCGGAGTGGAAAGGCAGGATGGGGCGGATTTTATAACCGACGATCAGGAGTACGGGGCCTTGCCAGAGATAGAGGGAATAAGAAATGTCGCCGAGCCAGAGCATGGTGCGCGAACTGAAAAATCGATTCGCCCAGGTGTCCGTCGAACTGGCAAGACCGATCAGCAGGAACGGGAAGGAGAGGAGGAGCCAGGCTGCTGACAGCCCCCCCCACGCAGCCCACGAACGCAGAACGACAAACGAGACGGCACCGAACACAGCGGCGACTGCGATGCCGCGCCCGTGCGGAAACAGATGAAAGCGATGAAGCAGCACGCCTGCCAGAAAGCAGAGGACTCCGCGTCCGAGACTGCCCCAGCCGACGATCTCGTCTGCCAGCATGGCACGCCCGCCTAGCAGGGCGAGCACCAGTACGGCCGCTGCGCCGTGCGGCAGACGCCTGTGCCAGGTGACGGCCAGACACAGGGGCAGCAACAGCAGGTAGCAGAGGCTTTCGACACTCAATGACCAGGACGCGGTGTTGATGCTGTTGTGGAAAAAACCGGGCCAGTTCTGAAGCAGCAAAAAGTTTGTCACGATGGTCGGTGCATCGAGAAGGGACGGCCATTTTTTCAGCAGAAGACTGGCGCCGCAATAGATAAGGAGTGTCGAGACCAGTGTGATCAGGTAAAGCGGCACAATGCGCGCCACCCGGGCGACGGCGTACCTGCGCCATCCCCCTCTGGCTTTCATGCCCTGCAGGTCGGCATACACATGAATGAGGACAAAGCCACTGAGCATGAAAAAAAAATCCACGGCGAGGGCATGCCATTCAAAGAACTGGCTGACAGGCTGAAGCCCGGGGATGAGGGCCGCATAGTTGCTGTGGGCAATAAAGACTGTCAGTGCCGCAAGGCCCCGCAATCCGGTAAGGCCAGACATTTCGGCAACAGGTCTGGATACAGAACTCATGGTGGAAGGGGCGAATTGGGAGTTAATGGCCGGGGGCATGCTGGGCGGTCGTGAAGGCGGCCCGGTTTGTCATCTTGTGCGCAAGATATCAGCGCTTGGCGGGAGTGGGCAATTGTTGAATCTCGATAGTAACAATGTTGGCGGCGTTGGTGTTCATGCCGGCGTGAAAAAGATGCCTTGCATGAATGGCACTCGGTTAAGGGCTTCCCTCGTGAAATGGACCGCCTTGGACCCTGGGGATCGATAGAAGGGACTTTTACTGGTGACTTGCCCAGTATCCAGCCTTCTGAAGTAGGCGAGTCTCAAACATCTCATTGATGGGGCTTAACCGAGTGCCATTCATGCAAGGCAACTTCTGGGGCAATTTGCCTAACCTGTTGATGGCAAATGGTCAAGATGGGCAATCTCGGCTCTCGTTGGCGCATGATAAGCTCCTCTTGCTCCTCCCCGCAAGCGTGGCGATGCTCAAGGCGCTCGGCGGCTGGCAGTGATGCCTGAACCTCTATTTCACCTGCACCCACACGGGCGATGACCACGCCATGTTGCCGTCGTTTTGTTCGACGCGCAGGTAGTAGCGGTTCTCGCCTGCCAGAGGCGCTTCGTCAGTGTAGGTCTGCTCAAAGTTTTTCGCCTCGACCTCCCACTGCTGGTAGTTCTTCTCGTTGCGCACCAGCGTGACGCGGGTGATCTGTGCGGTGCCTTCGATGCTGCACTTCAGCACAGGCTTGCCGGAAAGCGCGATCTCCGTGCCCATCAGATGATCGTTGCAGGAGAACTCCACAAAAATCTTGTCCGTGGCGGCGATGGTCCGCCGGGCGTTGATGGCCTCAATGATGCCTTCCCGCGTGAACTCCTTCACATACACGCCGCCGTAGCTTGTGTGGGTGGAGATGTGGTCGCTGTCCGCCCAGACGCCGAGCTTGTGTCCCAGCTCCAGCGCATGCTGATACACGCCGTTGTTCTTCACCGTGAAGCTGCGGATGGGCTCTCCGACGACAGGGGTGCCGATGACGTCGGAGGAGTGATTGTACGGCTGCCCTGCGCGCATGCCCACGGTGGGCTGCGGCACGTTCAGGCCTTCATAGCTCACGCGTGCACCTTGATAAATCTCCACCACGTTTTCGATCCGGTGATCCACCGGCGGCATTTGGTCCCAGTCCGTGCCCATGCTCGTGGCTCCCGTATGGCTGATGGCGGTCACCGGCTTGCCATAGCGCGCCAGCACGTCCCATAGTTCACTGGGGTGCAGTTCGGGCTCACCTTCGGTTTTCACCGGAAACTCCTTCTGCCAGGGGGAGGCCAGGTAGTTCTTGCGCTGGATGTACACAATCGGCCCGCCACGCTGGGCAAAGATCACGTTGCGGTGCCCCATCGGCCACTTCTGCTCGCGCTCATAGGCATACATGCTCATGAAAAAGCCGGGCGCGTAAAAGATCTCCGTCATCTTCTGGTTCAGCCACCACTCATAAGGGTGGTAAATCTTCGCGATGTCCGTGTGATCGCTCAAGCCCAGGGTGTCGAGCTTGCCCATGTCCCAGGCATAGCGGTACTGCTCCAGCACACAGCCGTCATTCGCGGTCACGCAGTTCGAGATGTCCGTATGCCGGTGGTAGTCTCCCCAGTAAAGCTGGTATGTCACGCCCTTGTGCGTCCAGGTGTGGTGCTCGCTCAGGGCACGCTCGGGCGTGGTCGTATTGATGTAGGCGGCAAAAGGCTCACGCGGTTTTACCTGCGGAGCTGTCACCAGCGGCTCCTCGGCATCGGTGGCAATTTTCGCCAGATGCACCCCCGTGGTCAGTTGCAGCTTCGAAGTTCGCAGGTCACTGGACCACGCCATCCACAGGCTGCCGTCCTTGCCCAGTGCATGCGTGGTCTGGCGGTCCTGGGTGTACACGCTCTCTGGGATCAAATACGGCTGCGCCCACTGCTTCGAGGCCGCGTCATAACGCGTCAGCGCGATCTGCCAGCAGAAGTTTTTAAAGTAGCGTACCGTCAGCCACGGGCGGCCCGCGGCATCCAGCATGAGATGCGGCAAGTTCACCGCGCCAATCTCATTCGGCGCGGGCTTGCCCTTGGCCTTTGCCTGCGCCGCCTGCGCTTTGGCACGCGCTTCGGCCTTGGCTTTCGCCTTCGGATTGTTCGCCCGTGGCGCATTGACTCCCGCAGCCGCCTTGGGTGCGGGCAGTGCTTTCAGCAGGCCATCCGGTCCCGGCAGTTCCTCCACCTTGCCAGTGGCGAGATCCCAGTACGCAATCACCAGATCGCGCCGCCCATTCAGCCCCACCTGTCCACCATGCGCCCGCATGTCCAGCCCCCACTGCTCATTGCCACGCTCACAGGCCAGCCAGATGCCTTTTCCATCTTGAGCAGTCAGCGCATTCACCCGGCCTTCATAGCGGCTCGTGGCGATGAGCTGCTTCGTTTCTCCCACCTTCAGGTCTGCGCCCACATGCGTGGCGTAGATGTTGAACTCATTTCCGCGTGAGGAGTCATGGCAGATCCACGCACCGCCCTTGCCATCAAACGCCACACAGGGCTCCCATTCGCCGCTCGGTTCCTTGGTCACCTGGATCTCTTCCGTCCACGCGCCGTTCTTCGTGTCATAAACCCGGCAGTAGATGTCCCCCAGCGTGCCGCGCATGCTCTGCCACGCCACCCACACTCGGCCCGTGGCATCCGCGGCCGCTTTCGCGAAAGCGTTGCCGCCGTTCGGCGAACTCGCCAGCGTCGTGATCGCCCCCTGCATCTTGCCATCACGAAGAATCGCCGCCCGCAGCTCCATCACATCCTTGTCGTTCACCTGCGACCACACCACATGCAGCGCCCCTTTGCCATCCGCTGCCAGTGCTGGCTGGTGAATGATGCCCGGCTGTCCCACGGTCAAAATATCGCTCAAAGCCCCATCGCTGAGCTTCGCCACATGCAGGGTGTCCTGCCTGCCATCCCATTGAATGTAAGCCACATGCGGCGTCCCGCCCGCATCCACGCACATCGCGGGAAAATCCGACTGCATGCCTTCCGCACGCAGCACATGAGTCTTGGGCAGCAGGTTTTGCGCAAAAGCGGAGCTGGTAGCGAGAAGCAGGGCGAGGCAGGCGGGTCGGAACATGCCGTGTAAACATTCTGTTTGCCGATTCCTTTCATGCAGCGAAGGAATCGGACCGGCTCAGCCAACTCCAATCTCCAGCCATGCAATTGCGCACCCTTCTAGCTTCCCTCCTGCTTTCCAGCCAGGCTCTCCATGCGGCAGACCATGACATCGTCATCTACGGCGGCACCTGCTCCGCCATCATCGCCGCCGTGCAGGCCAAGAAGATGGGCAAGAGCGTCATCGTCGTCTCTCCGGACAAGCACCTTGGCGGCCTGAGCAGCGGCGGCCTCGGCTTCACCGACACCGGCAACAAAGCCGTCATCGGCGGTCTCTCTCGCGACTTCTACCACCGCGTGTGGCAGCATTACGACAAGGACTCCGCCTGGGTGCAGCAGAAGAAGTCCGAATACGGCGGCAAAGGCCAGGGCACTCCCGCCATGGATGGCGCGAACCGCACCATGTGGATCTTTGAGCCCCACGTGGCGGAGCAGATCTTCGAAGACTACGTCAAGGAGTTCGGCCTCGAAGTCGTGCGCGATGAGTGGCTGGACCGCGCCAAGGGCGTGAAAAAGGACGGCGATAAAATCACCTCCATTACCACCCTCAGCGGCAAGACCTACGCGGGCAAAATGTTCATCGACGCCACCTATGAGGGCGACCTCATGGCAGCCGCTGGTGTGGACTACCACGTGGGCCGCGAGGCGCAGAGCGTGTATGACGAAAAATGGAACGGCGTCCAAGTCGGCGTCCTCCATCACGGCCACCACTTCGGCAGCATGAACATCAGCCCCTACGTCGTGCCGGGCGATCCCAAAAGCGGCGTGCTCCCCCACATCAACACCGAACCCGTCGGCGAATACGGCAGCGGAGACAAGAAGGTGCAGGCCTACTGCTTCCGCATGTGCCTGACCAATGACCCTGCAAACCGCATCCCCTTTGCCAAGCCGGAAGGCTATGACCCCAAGGAATTCGAACTGCTCGTCCGCGTCTTCGACAAAGGCTGGAAGGACGTCTTCCACAAGTTCGACCCCATCCCCAACCACAAGACCGACACCAACAATCACGGCCCCTTCAGCACCGACAACATCGGCCGCAACTGGGATTACCCCGAGGCCAGCTACGAGCGCCGCCGCGAGATCATTGCCGAGCACGAGCGCTACCAGAAAGGCTGGCTCTACTTCATCGCCAACGATCCCCGTGTGCCTGCGGAGATTCAGAAGGAAATGCAGACCTGGGGCCTGCCGAAGGATGAGTTCAAAGACAACGGAAACTGGAGCCACCAGCTCTACATCCGCGAAGCCCGCCGCATGATCGGCGCGTATGTGATGACCGAAAACGAGCTGCTCAAAAAGCGCCCCACTCCGGACAGCGTCGGCATGGGCAGCTACGGCATCGATTCCCACAACATCCAGCGCTACATCACGCCCGAAGGCTTTGTTCAAAACGAAGGCGACATCGGCGTCAGCACCAAAGGCCCCTACGAGATCGCCTATGGCTCGCTGGTTCCCAAGAAAGGGCAGGGGAGCAATCTCCTCGTCCCCGTCGCCATGTCCGCCAGCCACATCGCCTACGGCAGCATCCGCATGGAGCCCGTGTTCATGATCCTGGGCCAGAGCGCCGCCACCGCCGCGGTGATGGCCATGGACGCAGGCATCCCCGTCCAGGACGTGCCGTATGAACAGCTCAAGACCCAGATTCTCAAAGACGGCCAGATCCTCCACTTTGACGGCCCCACAAGCATGCGCGGCATTGATCCCAAATCCCTCAAAGGCATCGTCATGGACGACACCGAAGCCAAGGTCACCGGCTCATGGCATGAAAGCGGCGCCGCCAAATCCTTCATCGGCGACGGCTACACCCACGACAGCAACGCCAAGGACGGCAAAAGCAGCCTGCGCTTTGAACCCAAGCTCACCAAGCCCGGCAAATACCGCCTCATGCTCGCCGCCCCGCCCAACAGCAACCGCGCCAGCAATGCCCCTGTGGAGGTGCAGTATGCTGGCGGCGTGAAGAAGCTCAAAGTGGACCTCAAGTCCCCCAAGGCCGCTGAAGGCGTGCACTGGATCGACCTCGGCGAATACGAATGCGGCAACGACACCGCGATCACCATCTCCAACGAAGGCACCGACGGCTACGTCGTCGTCGATGGCGCGCGCTGGCTGCCGGTGGAGGACTGAGGCATGAGCAAGGATGCGCTGCTGCGACGCTACCACTTCGTTCTCGGCCTGTTCATCACCGGCCTGATCCTGAGCGGCCTCACCGCCTTCCCTCTGCTGCATGAGCTGCGGCTGATGGCCTCCTGGCTCGGCATTGAAAACCACGCCGCCTACGTCCAGCACGCAGGCCTGAAATTCTGGCTCGGCTATGTCTGGCACGGTCTGGAAGTGACGCAGGAGCAGTTCCCGTTTGTCGCCTACGGCACGGACTGGCTGGCGTTCGGGCACCTCATGATCGCGGTGTTTTTCATCGCTGGGCCCTGGCGCGATCCCTTGCCCAATGCCTGGGTGCTGAAGGTGGGGCTGTTCGCCTGTGCCGCGATTTTTCCCCTGGCCCTGATCTGCGGGGAGATTCGTGGCATCCCGCTCTCCTGGCGGCTGGTGGACTGTTCTTTCGGCCTCTTTGGGGCGCTGCCGCTGCTTTACTGCCTGAAACTGGCGCGACAGATGCGCCAAGGAACTTCAGACTGTTCGTAATTTTTCTCTCAGATGGGCCGTATGCCTACCGACCCCTCCACCCTTGTCATGTCCATCATCCGTCATTTGCTCCTCATTTCCGCAGCCTGTGCCACCAGTGCCTTTGCTGCGTACCCCACCTTTACCACCACGGCCCCCAATGGCGGCCAGCGTGGCACGGAGGTCAAACTTACCGTCACGGGGACCCAGCTGGCGGACTTTGAGAGCATGATCTTTTTCTCGCCAGGCTTTACCCAGAAGAGCGTGGACAAGGTGGAGCCCAACAAGGTGCAGCTCACCATCGGCATCGCCCCGGATGTGCCGCCCGGAAATCACCTCATGCGCATCCGCACGAAGTCCGGCATGTCGCACGCCCGCCAGTTTTTCGTGGGCATCTTCCCCAATGTGGATGAAAAGGAGCCCAACAGCGATTTCGAAACGCCCCAGGTCGTTCAGTTGAATCAGACCATCGAAGGCGTCGTGCAGAACGAGGACGTGGACAACTACCGCGTCAGCCTCAAGAAAGGCCAGCGCCTCTCCGTGGAAGTGGACGGCCTCCGCCTCGGCTACACCGTCTTTGACCCCTTCCTGGCCATCATCGACAAGAACCGCTTCGAAAAGGTGATCTCTGACGACACCATCCTGCACCGCCAGGATGGCTACTGCTCCTATGTGGCTGAAGAAGATGGCGACTACACCGTCATGATCCGCGAATCCTCCTATCGTGGTGGCGGCAATTCGTATTACCGCCTCCACATCGGCAGCTTCCGCCGCCCGGATGTCGTGTATCCTGCCGGTGGCAAGATCGGCTCCAAGACCAAGGTGCGCTTCATCGAGCGCGACAGCTCCTTTGAAGAAGAAGTGCAGCTTCCGGCGGACATCGATCCTGACTACATGCTCTTCTCGAAGTCGCAGGAGCCCGCTCCTTCCGGCAATCCCTTCCGTCTGGTCAATTATGACAACGTGCTCGAAGCCGAGCCCAACGACGAGCAGGCGAAGGCCAGCGTCGCCCCAGGGTCTCCGATCGCCCTCAATGGCATCATCGAAAAACCCGGTGACATCGATTACTTCAAAGTGCCCCTCAAGAAAGGCATGACGCTGGAAGTGCAGGCCTTTGCTCAGAGCCTAGGCTCCCCGCTCGACAGCGTGGTGAACATCTACAACGCCAAAGGCGGCTCCATCAGCGGCAACGATGACGGCGGTGGCCGCCGCCGCCTCGACAGCAAGTTCAAGGTCGCCATTCCTGCGGACGGCGACTACTTCGTGCGCGTGGCCGATCATCTGGAACGTGGCGGCCCGAACTACGTGTATCGCCTCGAACTCATCGCCGCCGAGCCAGAAGTCTTCTTCGCTTCGCCTCAGTACTCGGTGAACGACAACAACTACCGCCAGTTCATCGCCGTTCCCAAAGGCGGGCGTTATGCCACGCTCGTCAATGTCAGCCGCAACAACGTCGGCGGCGACTTCAAGTTCAACGTCCAGAACATGCCTCAGGGCGTGAAACTGCTCACCGAAATGGCTCCCAAAGACCTCGGCAGCGTGCCCCTGCTCTTTGAAGCCACCGCAGACGCCCCCCTCGGCCATCAGGTCGTGCCCATCACCCTCAACGCCGTCGATCCCAACACCAAGTCCGTTGGCAAGCTGCGCCAGGAGTTCGACATCGTGCGCAATGGCAACGTCGTCTATTACACCCAGATCGAAGACCGGCTTCCCGTCGCCGTCGTGGAGGAGGCTCCCTATTCCCTCGAAATCGTCAAGCCTGCCGTGCCTCTGGTGAACAACGGCATTCTCGAACTCAAGGTCGTCTCCAAGCGCAAGGACGGCTTCAAGGCCCCCATCCGCGTGCTCATGATCTGGAAGCCCAACGGCGTCAGCGCCCTCGGCGAGCAGACCATCCCGGAAGGCAAGGACGAGTGCGTGTTCCAATTGGATGCCAACGCAGGCACGCCTGCCGGTTCTTGGAATTTCACCGTCATGGGCGAGGCTGACGCCGGGAAAGGCCGCATCTACAATGCCTCCCCATTCACGGCAGTCGTCACCGCCCCCGCCTACATCACCGCACCGGCCATCCCGCTCGTCGCCGTTGAGCAGGGCAAGGAAGCCGTCATGGTCGCCAAGCTGGAGCAGCTCCTGCCATTCGATGGCGAGGCCACCGCTCAGGTTCTCGGCGTGCCGGACACCATCCCAATCGAGCCCGCCAAGATCACCAAGGACACCAAGGAAGTGGCCTTCAAGGTGAAGACGAACGACAAGTCGCCCATTGGCAAGCAGGGTAATCTGTTTGTGCGCGTGGACGTTCCTGTGAAGGGCACCAATACCACCACGATCCACCGCATCGCGCTCGGCTCCATCCTGCGCATTGATGCCCCGCGCAAGGTGGTCACTCCGCCACCCGCAGCCCCCGTTCTTGCCGCCAACAAGCCCAAGGAAGCTCCCAAGCCCGCCGCACCCGCCGCGCCCAAAGTTCTCTCCCGCCTCGAGCAGCTCCGCATGGAAGCCGCAGGCGGTAAGAAGTAATACAAAAGGCGGTGGAAGATGGGTCTGAGTGACCTGCACCGGAAGCTGCGGCGAACGCGGGACGGTGGGTTGTCGCGCAGCGTTGAGGGATCAGGATGATCCCTCTCCTCCTTCAGAACGCTGGCACGTTCGCGGACCTCTGGAGGAGTGGGACCATCCTGGTCCCTCAACCCACCGCAGGGTCTGGGGTGCGATCTAACATTTGGCGAAATAGATTTCCGATATGCCCCTGCCAGCCGCGCAGCTCCAGAGCCGGTAGGGACGCGTTGCGCGCGTCCCACTTTTCGGGTCTGCAGCACCCGCAGGCTATCCAAAAAGGTGCGCCGTCCTTGCAGCTTTCTGCATCGCGATGGCTGTGAGATGGAAGGACGCCGCAGGTTGTGGAGCTCTGAATGAGATGCGGTGCGCAGGGGCCGCGAGACAGCGCGGGGACGAGGGATTCTAGGGGCGCACGCAACGCGTCCCTACCAGCCCTGAGGCCTCATGACCTCCATGGGACATCGGGCATTCCCCAGCCTCCTTACACGAAATGAGTTTTGCGAATGACTGCAAGCGCACCTCAAAAGACAGCACCGTGATCGCCAGCGCAGGGCAAACCCCGCCTCACTTCATTCTTTCGCGTGCGGCAGATCCCAGGCCTTCAGCCACTCCACCTTCGTCCGCTTAAACCCCTTCTTCAGCAGCCGTTCCTCCATGTCTCCCAAATGCGCGGCACCATAAAAAATCGCCAGGCGCTTTTTTCCCGCAGCAATCTCCTTGTCCATGACCGCCAGCGCGAACTTGTTGCGCTCGCCCACCAGGACGGTCCCGTCGCCGGTTTCGATCCCGGCCATGATGTCTTCCACGCTGTCAAACTCCTGCGCGATCATGCGCTTCAGCTCCGTGCTGCTGTCCTTCATGGTCAGAATTTTGAGCAGCATCACGAGGCCCGCCGCGTCGGAATTGACCCCGCGCTTTTCGTTCACTTCCTTCTGAGCCTGCGACGCCTTCAGATACAGCGAGAGAAAGCTCTCCTGCTTCTGCGTCTGTGTCTGGGTGAACTGCGACATGTCCATGTCCGCGTGCACAAAATTC
>JAFLEI010000026.1 GCA_017301975.1 Verrucomicrobiota bacterium | reverse complement strand
CCCCCCCACTCCCTGCAACATCCTCTCTTCTCCCACGTTTCCGCCACCCCTCTACTATATAGAATAGCACCCCAGCCATGAGCACCCGCCACCTCTCACGCCGCCACTTCCTCACCACCACCGCCGGCCTCGCCGCCAGCGCCTTCACCGGGCCGAATCTCCTCCTCCGCGGCCAGGATGCCTCCGCCAAGCGCCTCAACCTCGTCCAGATCGGCGCCAACGGCAAAGGTCTCGCAGACACCGGCATGGTCACCCTCAATCACAACATCGTCGCCATGGTCGATGTCGACACCAAGCGCCTCGATGAAGCCGCCAAAAAGCGCGAAAAGCACCACCTCGACTCCTCCCAGCCCGCGCCCCCCGCCCCCAAGCTCTACCAGGACTTCCGCAAGATGTTCGATGAAATGTCGAACCAGATCGACGGGGTCATCGTCTCCACCCCGGACCACACCCACTACCTCGCCGCCATGCACGCCATCAAGCACGGCAAGCACGTCTGCGTCCAAAAGCCCCTCTGCAACTACATCTCCGAAGTCCGCGACCTCCACCGCGCCGCCAAAGACGCCAAAATCGTCACCCAGATGGGCAATCAGGGCCGCACCATGGACGGACAGCGCATGGCCAAAGAATGGATCGAGCAGGGTGCCATCGGCACCCTCAAAGAAATCCGCCTCTGGACCAACCGCCCCATCTGGCCTCAGGGCCCCATCAAGAAGAAGCTCGTCGAATGCCCCGCCAACCTCGACTGGGACCTCTGGCTCTCCTGCGAACCCTCCGAGCCCTACTTCGAGTTCGATCTCGACCCCGAAATGGCCAAAAAGAAGCAGCGCTCCCCCGGCCCCGCCCCCTTCAACTGGCGCGGCTGGTGGCAGTTCGGCTCCGGCGCCCTCGGCGACATGGGCTGCCACATCATGGATTCCTCCTTCTCCATCCTCGGCCAGCTCATCCCTGAAAAGATCGAAGCCGAATCCGGCCCCATCACCGACCTCAACGCCCCCATGTGGTCCAAGCTCGTTTACCACATGCCCGCCGGCAAACACCCCGCCCTCACCGTCTCCTGGCATGATGGCGAAATCGACGGCGTCCCCAACAAGCCCGAGCGCCACCCCGACATCCCCGAAGACACCTTCAAAAAAGCCACCAGCGGCATGATGTTCATCGGCACCGACGGCGTCGTCTTCGAAGGCGATGCCTACTGCAAGAGCCCCATCATCTACCCCCTCGAAAAATACAAGGCCGTCCGCGAAGACATGAAGTCCGGCAAGATCAAGCAGACCGAGACCCGCTCCGTCATGCCAGACAATCCCCAGGGCGAATGGGCCCACCACATCGTCAATGGCGGCCTCCCCTCCTCCAATTTCGACTACTCCGCCCCCCTCACCGAATTCGTCCTCCTCGGAAATCTCGCCATCCGCGCCCAGCAGACCGTCCAGTGGGACAAATCCGCCATGAAAGTCACCAACGTCGAAGCCCCCAACAAATTCACCACCCGCCCCTCCTACCGCGACGGCTGGAAAGCCTGATCCGCAAACCAAGCACAGCTTGCCCTTCGTAGCTTCAGCGAAGAATGGGCCAAACGGCAGCGCTCACCCCGCTGCCGTTTTTTCATGCCCACCGCCTTACCCTTCGGAGCTTCAGCGAAGAAGTGTCCTTTCTGTCCTTCGCTCCCCATACTTCAAAGCCTGCCGTTTCGTTCATCCCCCCAGCGCCAACGGCGCGACCTATCGCAGCCCAGAGCACCGCCCTGGGAAAAGGGCATCTCCCCTCCGGAAAGCAAACCCAGCACTCCGCAGCATGGCAAATTTCACCAACAGCGTCTGCAGCCGCCTCGGCAAACAGCAACTCCACCCCTCCCCATTCTCTCCCCTTCTGCCCTTGCCATCCGAACCCTTCGCCGCTTGGATAGACGAAATTCCAACATGACACGAAAAGCAACCCTGACTCCTACATCACCCTCAATCCCATCACCCGCTGCTCGGCGGTTATTCACCATGCCCGACGTTACATCGACGCTAGCTCGGCACCAAATCGACACCTTCTACGACAGCGGGCCACACCGCAAAGACGCCGGCATGCCATAGCACCGGGTAGAGTAATCTGGAACCCCACGGCATACCCGTTGGATCTAGAAAGACAATTTCTATATGCCTTCATATAAATCAGATAGCAGCTTCTTCCATAAGATCGCTATGGGTGCGATAGGGTCACGTGAAGTGCGGCGTGACCTCGCGCAGCGCAATCACGAAGTCATTGAGTTGGAGCGTGGAAGTCTTGATGCAAAAATTTGGAAAGACGTTAAACGCAAAAGGGTAAGAATTCCGGATTTGATTTGCATCCATTGTGGTCAGCGGATTGAAGTCCGCGCAAAATCGGAAGCGAAGATTGGCATGAGTCACAGCCCCACGATCCCAGAAAGACGCTGGGACTATGGCATGGTTGCAAATGACTGGATCGCCTTACCGATCTGTAAAGAACAGCCGACAAATGACGAGCGCAGCGACCATTGGACCCGCGGCATGCTTGTGGGCGATTTATCTTATTGGAACGAAAAAGAATGGGTCAATTGGCAGCCAGATGGCTCTGTGAATTACTTTCGGGTAGATGCCTTCAGAAATATACCACCTGATAAGATTCAGACCAAAGGAGCCGAAGAAGGTTCGGAGACGATATTGATATGGCGTTCATGCTTCGCACCAATAGCAGGAATCGTCGAAACGATTTCCGATTCATTTATCACAATCAGACCGCCTGTTGGGCAAGTAAAACGTGCTGGCCGCAGAGGCATGGAGCTTCGCGTTCAAGTTGGTGCTCCAGTCCAAAAGAACCAGATCATTGCGTGCAATGCCAATCCCATTCCTAATCATGACTTGAACTGTAGAAGGGTCCTTACCGACCAAGATGTTGCCGAGATGCTCGCAGCCCCTCAGCTTCCAGTAAGGTTTTCCGGGGTAAAACTTGCCCGCCATAACAGCATTCGATCGGTTGAAGCCGCAATCAGGCGCATCGCAGCGGATGCCGACGAAGATATTTATGTCCGGCTTGAAGCCAGTGCCTACCTTTGTTCAGTTCATGGAGATAACGTTGATGCGGCGTTTGCTGGCGCACTTGGTGCGCTCGACAAGCCCGACCAACTCGAAGCAGTGATTGCGATTGGCGAAGTTGGCAACGCCGCGTCGGCCACCCTACTGGCAGCGATTCTTGGTGACGCACAGAGAGATTATTTTTTGCGATCGGCTGCCGCCTATTGCCTTGGTAGACTCGGATCCTTCGAAACATCTCGTACTGCGCTCATCCGTGCGTTCGACGCGCAATCACACCGAGTGCGTGAAGATGCGCTCACGGCTCTTGCCGAAGCCGGTTTCGGCGCAATCGCAGAACTACTGGCTGGTCTCGCTGGAAGTAACTCGGCCGACATACAGGCCGGATGTGCAGAAGTCGTTCGGTGGCTAGCCCATCGTTCCGATCCAGAAGCTGTAATGACTCAAATCGTGCCAGGAGTTGCGCAGGCACTGCAGGGGCAAGATAGAACTGCCATGGCAGTGTGGCTCGGAGGCCAACTTCCAGCCGATATAATGCGACCAGCTCTCGCGGCAATCCTAGATACTGACGCTCGTCTGGCCTATGCACTTTCTGTCGCTTGGGCATTCGCACAGTCTTGGATTGCACCACTTCACGACGGCTTCAATCCGCCAATGGCACAATGAAATTACTCGAATATATACCAGTTCAAGAACGTGTTTATGTCACCGATATCGGTGTTCAAGCGTGTAATGACAGCCGCAAAACTCTGAACCGATTGCCCGAAGGCTCTGTGGACTTAGTTATTACATCACCTCCATTCGCTCTGCTGCGAGAAAAGGAATATGGAAATGAGACGCAAAATACTTATGTGGAGTGGCTCCACACATTTGCGGTTGAGGTCCACCGCGTATTGAAGGATGGCGGGTCATTTGTTCTCGATTTAGGCGGTGCTTACGAACGAGGGAAGCCAGTGCGAAGCCTCTATCAGTTCCGCGTTCTCCTCGACCTATGCGACAATATTGGGTTTCGTTTGGCCGAGGAGTTTTATTGGCACAATCCTGCCAAGCTTCCGTCTCCTATCGAATGGGTGAACAAGCGAAAAATCAGGGTGAAGGATTCAGTTAACACTGTGTGGTGGCTTTCAAAATCAGACTGGCCTAAGGCTGATGTTACGAAAGTTCTCGCCCCATACTCTGATCGTATGAAAAAGTTAATTGAAGACCCAGCCAAATTTTATAAGCCCAAGGCTCGACCCTCCGGGCACGACATTTCCAAAGGATTCGGCAATGACAATGGTGGCGCGATTCCGCCAAACCTTCTTCAGTATTCTAACACAGAGGCAACATCATCTTATCTGCGCCGGTGCAAGACCATCAGCCGCGAAGGACATCCTGCGCGTTTTCCATCCGAACTACCGAAGTTTTTCATCAAGTTCCTCACCTCCCCGGGAGATGTTGTAATCGACATTTTCAGCGGCTCGAATACAACGGGCCGAGTTTGTGAAGATTTGGATCGTGAGTGGCTGAGTATCGAAGAGCGACGAGACTACGCAGCACTTTCAGTTGTGCGCTTTACGAGCGAAGATATGAGCACGGACAAGCTTTGTTCGCTGGTCGATGGTCTGCAGAGCGGTGCTTGTCATTCAATACCGGCTCCGTTTCGTCAAAGTCTGTTTTCCACACTATGCGAAGAAGCGAATACTGGGAGTATACTGAAGGAATATTCGACCTCCAAGGACATGCCAAAAGTGGTGACTTACGACAAGGCTCCGAGTCCTCCGAAGAAGAAAAGAAAATCCCGGTCGATAGCCACAGATGCCAAATACACCCCTTTGAAACGCAAAAAAGCGCAGGCCTGAGGAAGTTCTGTGACCGGGAAATAGGGGCAGACAAATTCTTGAAAAAATCTCCACCTCTCGCAGGCTCAACTTCGGCACATTCCTCCGCCCATCCATTCCTTTGCAATTCTCAACGCCTCCGAGTCGCCCCCTTCCTCAAGGCCTTCCCAGAAGCATCTGCCGAATCGGCTCGCGAATCTTATCCTGCGCTTCACCGAATTTCCCGAGGTCCAGGCCGGTGTTTCCATACATCATGCTGCGCATCGCGCCTTGCGGCCGATGCAGAGTAGCCGTGAAGCGCCACAGGTACATCCCGATGTCCCAGCGCCAGTTGGCCCTGTAGGTCAGATAATCCGCATTCACGGGAGGCTCAGGCACCACCGTGGTGTGAATGCCCATCGCGCGAATCTGCTCGACCATTTGGGACTGGAAGTCGTCCATGTGCACATCCTCATTGTTCACCACCGCCAGATGCTTGATCGGCGGATTCGGCACCGGCCCCGAAATCTTGACCGTTTTGCACTGACCGAGAAAAAGGCAGCAGAGACCGAGGAGTAGGAATGGATTCATGATGTCAGGCGGCCCTCAAGTAGCAGCACCGAAGGCCACACTCCGCAACTACCTGACAAAACACCCGCCATTCCCAGGCCCAAGCTCAGTCCATTCCTCTGCCAATCAATTCCCTTGTCTAATCTCAAGGCATCCCCGCCCCCACACCCCATCAATCACCACCAACCTCCCCATCAGCGCCCCGCACAAATCATTCCAGATCACCGTCATCTCCCCCTCCGGCTTCCGTGTATTCGGTGTATTCCGTGGTCAATTTTCAAATCCGAACCTTCACCCTCGGAATTCGCTCCGTCCATCCCTGTGCCCTCCGGACAGTCTTCATTCTCTGCTCCCTCTGCCTCTCCGCCGCTCTACGGCAAACTCGAACGTCCTTGCCACCTCCAAACAACATCGCACAGGTCCGGATTCTCATTCCGGATCAGCGTCATATCAGCGTCTCATCAGCGGTTAAAATCCGGTCCTTTCGTCCCCTCGTGTCGCGAAAGTCCTGCCCAACAACAGTCAACAACCTCTGCCCCCTCTGCCTCTCCGCTCCTCTGCGGCAAACTCGAACGTCCCTGCCATTTTCCAACACCCGGGCGATGATCCGGCATCCGTGCAATCCGTGGTTCACCTCCGGTCCCCTCAACCTCCGGCAATTCCTCTGCCCACCATTCCCGTTGCCAAAAACAAACGCCCCCTTTCGCCCAGCCTCCCCTCAGGAACTTTAAACTTTAAACCTGAAACTTTAAACTCCCCTCCCCCGCCTCCTCTCCCTCACCGCCTCCGCAATCTCCTCCGGCCTCGCACACGCCACCGGTTCCACCGCAGCCGCAGCAGCCCGGCCCTTGCAGTCCACACCATACAGCCTCGCCATCTGCCTCAGTGCCTTCACCCGCACCGACACCATCGACGCCGATGGCACCTCAGCCCGCTCCGCATCCTCCGCCTCAGGAACCGCAAACGTCTCCACCAACGTCTCCCACAGCGCCACACTCACGTGTTCCCGCAGCGCCACCAAATCCCCCTCCGTTCGCGGAGCCAACGGCGGCCTGATCCTCTCCGGCTTCGGAACCAGTGCCGCCCGAGCTTCCCGTGCCATACGGATTTCCCACCAGTGCTCCCGCACCACTCCCAGGCCCACCCTCAGCACCTTCGCCACCTTCCGCAGCGCCAGCCCCCGGCGCACATGCAGCTCAAACACCATCTCCGTCCTCGTCAGCCCTTTGACCAGCGCCCGCCTCACCCACCGCCGCAAACTCGCCATCTTCACCCGCCGCCGCACCTTCACCCCGCCTTTGCGGGCCTTTTTGGAAGAAGAAACAGCCATGATCTGAAAAGTGAAAGATTCAAATGGTAGCAACTGGTATTCCTCACCCGACCACCACGTCATACCACAACCCTTGGGCCCCATTTCCCAATTTCAACCCCTTTCTTCAAAGAACCTCAATCCCATCCAACACCATGTCTGAGCGGATGGATTGAAGTACGATAGACACTCCTGTCTGTCGGCCAGCGCATCGCAAGCACCCAGGACCCACGGACCACATCCACCGCTCTCACAGCGCAAACAGCCCCTCCCTCAAAGCCCCCTTCAAAAACCATCTCTGCGGCGTTCCAATCTCTGCGGTGCCAAAGCCGTCCTCCCCATTTCTCTGCCCACCATTCTTTTGCCCAAAAACAACACCCCATCTCTCGCCACCCCACCTTTTTTGCGTCCTTCTTTGCGCCCCTTTGCGGCCAACCATTCCGGCTCCGGCTCAACAACCGCAAACCTCTGCCCCCTCCGCCTCTCTGCCCCTCTGCGGCAAAAACGAACGTCCCCACACCATCCATTCACCGTCACCCCCTCCTGAATCCGTCATTTTCTGAATGCCTTGATCAGCGTCATATTAGCGTCATGTCAGCGGTTAAAAACTTCAGGTTCCGCCCATGATTCGTGGGTCGGATGCCCCTGAATAAAGAGGCCCGTCACAAATGGCATCTCTCCCTTGATATTTTGTTTTCCCACGAAGGTTGCACCGCCCGCGCGACAGTCTATTTCTTCCTGCATGACAGCGCGAAGCCGACAGAACACCCGAATCGCCGTTGCCGTTCTTCTGCTATTGGGCGCGACCGCCATCCTCGGTATCAACTTGCTCTTTGCCTGGGGTTGGACAGACACCACCACCTGGGGCTCTTGGAGCAAGCCCCAGACACACGAACAGCATCTTCAGCAGTTCTACTCCTATCTTTGGCGGTTCACCTGGCCCGCCATCCTCGGGTCTCTCGCGATGATCATTGCCGGAGTCCTTGTTTTCCCAAAAAGAAAAAGCCCGTAAGCGCCCGGCATGATCTCGCCGGAAAAATACGAAAACTGAGCCCAAAATGGGGTCAGCATGCAAATTCTTGACAAAATTAACCACCTCCCAGAGCACTGAATTCAGCCCCTACCCCCGTCCCCATTCCTTTGCTCACCATTCCTTTGCCAAAAACACCCCCACTAAACCACCCCGCCCCACCGCAACAACAAAAAGCCCCGAGCCCCTTCTCAGGAACTCAGGGCAAACCACTGTCAACAACGGTCAACCATCGTCAACAACCGTAAACTCTCACCTCAAATTCACCGCGCCACCATCAATCGGATAAGAACTCCCCGTCACAAATGAGGCCTCATCACTGCACAGATACAACGCCAGCGCAGCAATCTCCTCCGGCTTCGCCATGCGCCCAATCGGCTGCGCCTCACTCAGCTTCTGAAACATCTCCGCTTCCTGACCCGGATATGTCTTCGCCAGATACCCGTCCACAAACGGGGTGTGCACCCGCGCCGGAGCGATGCAATTGCAGCGGATCCCCTGCTTGATGAAATCCTTCGCGATGGAGTACGTCATCATCAAGACCGCCCCCTTCGTCATCGAATACGCAAACCGATCCGCCAGCCCCATCTGCGCCGCGATGGAGCACATGTTGAGGATCACGCCTTTGTTGGCCGTCGTCATGTGCGCCAGCGCCGCCTGCGCGCAGGCATGGACGCCTTTGATATTGACGCGGTGGAGGCGGTCCATGTCCTCCTCGGCGGTGGTGAGGGCGGTGCCGATATGCGCGATGCCCGCGTTGTTCACCAGCACGTCGATCTTCCCATGCTTTGCTGCCACATCGTCAAAAATCGCCTTCACCTCCGCATAGTTCCCCACATCACAGGCCGAGCCACGCGCACTGCCACCGGCAGCCTTGATCTGATCCACCGTCACCTGCGCCCCCTCCTGCTTGAGGTCCAGCACCTCCACATGCGCGCCCTGCTTGGCGAAAAGAACAGCGATGGCCTGGCCGATGCCAGAGCCGGCTCCGGTGATGATGACGGTTTTGTTAGCGAGTGAGAACATGAGCGGGAGTAAACTGTGATGGAGGGTGCTTTTTTACCCCATTCCCCACTTTCGCCAAACAATTCTCAGCGGAAAGCAAAACGTAAACAGGCCATTCCTGCCCGACTCATAGCCTGCTCAAGTGAAAACAAGTTTGTTCGCTGAGAGGGCATGCGGCTTTCTGGAACGTAGGTTGGTCGTGTTTGGCGTCGAGGACTGCCCATGCTCCATCGCCCTTTCCGCCAAACCGCCCGACTGCGAGGACGTTCCTACGCCTCTGCGCTTGCGATACGCTCAAGGCTGCCCGGACGCTCGGAGTCTCAAGACGCTTGCCTCACGCTCATGGACGGATCCATTCTTCGCACTACGTGCTTCGAAGGACACACGGGCTGTCGCCACGTCCATCCTACGTCCCAGCATGAAGCGCCCTGCATGATCGTCTGCTTGAAAAACAGGCCTGTTCCTTCAGACCCGTTTTCAACTGTCCCCGGTATCAATCCCCTCCCCTTTTTTGCGTCCCTTTTTGCGCCTCTTTGCGGCAACCCAATTCTGGATCCCTCAAGCGCAGCTTGCCCTTCGTAGCTTGAGCGAAGAATGGGCTACTTCTTCCCCTTCTTCTTCCCAGCCTCGGGGTCCACCGGCAGAAACGCCGCAAACCGGCTCTCAAAGCGCTTGGGGATCACGCACTGAATCTCCGCGCGGCCCGTCTCGTAGTCCTCGCTCAGCATCTTCCCTTCCTGATGCACCAGCGCGACGAGATCCATGCGATCCAGCGGCAGGCTCAGCGTGAGCCGCACGACGCGGTCGATCATGAAATCATGCAGACGGTGCAGCAGATCCTCCATGCCCTGCCCCGTCTTCACTGAAATCAGCACCGCCTCCGCAAACTCCCGCTTCAGCTCCATCAGCCGCGCATCGTCGATCAAGTCCACCTTGTTGAGCACCAGCAGCACCTTCTTTTCCCCCGCGCCCAGCTCCGCGAGCACCTTGGACGTGGTCTGGTAAAACTCCACCGCCTGCGGCGAGCTGGCATCAATGACATGAATGAGGAAATCCGCCTGAATGGCCTCCTCCAGCGTGGCGCGGAAGGACTGCACGAGATCATGCGGCAGATTGCGGATGAACCCCACCGTGTCCGTGACCAGCAGCGGCTGACCGTCCGGCAGCTCCATGCGCCGCGTGGTGGTGTCCAGCGTGGCAAACAGCTTGTCCTCCACATAGGCCTCCGCCGCCGTCAGCTTGTTCAGCAGCGATGACTTCCCGGCATTCGTATAGCCCACGATGGCCGCATGCGGCACCGGCACCCGGCTGCGCTCCTTGCGCATCGTCTCGCGCTGCTTCTTCACCTCTTCCAGATCCGCCTTCAGCTTGTCCAGCCGCTTGCTGGCCAGACGGCGGTCCACTTCGAGCTGCGTCTCCCCTTCCCCACGCGCCGCACCCGCACCGCCCACACCACCGCCGGCGCCACCGCCCTGGCGGTCCAAGTGAGCCCACATGCGCGTCAGCCGTGGAATCGAATACTCCATCTTCGCCAGCTCCACCTGCAGCCGCGCCTCCCGCGTCTTGGCCCGCATGTTGAAAATATCCAGAATCACCTCATGCCGGTCGATCACACAGATGTCCCCCTCACTTTCCCAGGCCCGCTGCTGCCCCGGGCTCAGCTCATTGTCCCAGACAATGACGTCCGCGCCCAGCTCCTTGGCCTGCTTCATCAGCTCCGCCGACTTGCCGCTGCCAATCAGGTAGCGCGCCGTGTGCTCCCGCGCAAAAACCAGCTCCTTGCCGATGATGTGAATGCCCAGCGTCCCGACCAGCTCGGCCAGCTCCTCCAGCAAATCTGTAGCTTCCTGCTTCTGCCGCCGGTCAAAGTAGGCACCGACCAGAAACGCATTCTCAACGGCATTGGGTTTTTCGCGAATGTCAAACATGGGGGTGCCAGTATGGAGCACGCCAGCGCATTGCCAAGCTGCGTATTCCATGCCATGAACACCCACATGACACGCCGCCTCCTCCTGCTCAGCCTCTGCCTCGGTCTCGCCGCCTGCGATTCCTCAGACACCGCCCCCCTGCCGCTGAATCTCTATGAGTGCGATGCCGGCGAAGCCGCCCTGCGCCACCTGATCACCCTGCTGCCCGATCTGAACCCCGGCGTGTCCAAAAGCTACTCCATCGTCCTCGGCGAGATCAACCGCGACGGCATGGTCCCCGCCACTGACGACTTCACGAAACGCTTTGCCGATTTGAAGCTCAAATTCGTCAACGCGCAAAACCTCAAGGACATCGAGCCAGACCACACCATTGCGGATCCCGACACACGCCTTGCCGCTTTTGTCCTCCAGCTCCGCAAACTCCAGCCCACCAGCGCCACCACCTGGGACGCCGAAGCCGGCTGGAGCTACAAAAAGGAATACGCGCGCTACAAGCTGCGCCTGGAGGTCAAAGATGGCAAAACCAGCGTGGTGAACGTGGAGAAAGTCGAGAGCTCGTAGTCGCGGGCATCAATGCAGGGCGGTGCCGCTGTCATCCACGCTGTCCACGTCCATCTGACGCACGCGTTTGCGGTCCCGCTCATTTTGAACGGCATTACGCAACTTTTCACGTACCGCCTCGACGCCCGGAATGGCGCGCATGATGACGGTGGGCGTCGTGGCATCGGTCGTGATCAGCGTCAAATTGCCAAGCCCTACCATTCGTAGCAACAAAGGCTGCTCCATGGTGTAGTCACGCACGCGGAAGAGCTCCAGCTCATCGACTTTCTTATTCAGGATGCCGGCACGGATGCGAAGGCGCTGGGTGGTCAGCTCATAGGTGGTGCACTTCGTCACCGACCAGCGGATGATCCACATTAACAACGGAATAAGCAGCGCGAGATACCCCAGCATGCCGACGCCCGCAGTGGCCAGACCAAAGACCGTCGCGGCGAAGCTGATGCCTCCGGCCAGCAGGAGGCAGAAGAAGTAATACCAGAAGTGAACCCACTGGGAGGTGTGGCCGGACCAGAGGGTGGTTTCCGCCGCCGTGGCGGGAATGGGTGCGTCTTCGGGAGGCATGAGGTGCGGAGGAGTGTGAGTTTGTGGATGCGGTTGGAAAATCAGAGCATCGACCTGATCTCATCGAGCGCCTGCTTGGTGCGCTTGATGCCTTCGATCTCGGTGTGCTTGTCGCCTTCGTATTCGATGCCGATGTAGCCGTTGTAACCGGCCTTGACGACGATGTTGATCAGGCGCTCGAAGTCGAGGGTGATCTCGCGGCCTTCGCGGCGGTCTTCGGTGTAGAACTTGCCGGCGCCGGTGTCCCAGTCGTAGGCCTTGGCGCTCATGCCTTTCTTGACCCAGGGCATGAACTCACGCAGGCCTTTGTAGGGATTGTAGAGCTCGCCTTTGACGCGGTCGGTGTAGAAATTGCCAAAGTCCGGCAGGATGCCGACGCGGGCGTGGTCTGCGGCTTTCATGACGCCGGTGAGCCAGAGGCCGTTGCTGGAGAGGCCGCCGTGATTTTCCACGACGACGAAGAGTCCGCGCTTGTCGCCTTCGACGCAGAGGCGATGCAGGCCGTCCGCCGCGAGTTTCATCTGCTCGTCCGGGCTGAGCTTGGGATCGCTGGCGGCGTTCACGCGAATGCTGTGGCAGCCGAGGGTGG
The DNA here is from genome assembly GCA_017301975.1 of Verrucomicrobiota bacterium. Taxonomy (GTDB): domain Bacteria; phylum Verrucomicrobiota; class Verrucomicrobiia; order Verrucomicrobiales; family Verrucomicrobiaceae; genus Prosthecobacter. The sequence goes on along the minus strand of JAFLEI010000026.1, from coordinate 96,006 downwards.
CGGCGGCATCGAGCCACTTGAGATGATTTTCGATAGTCTTGGCACGCTTGGCTTCATCGGGATCGCCGAGATTGCCCTCGCGGTCGCACATGATGAGCAGGCCTTTGACGCCTTCGCCTTCCTGGCGCTTTTTCATTTCGCCGAGGTAGGCGGCGTCCGCGGCCTTGTCGAAGAACATCTGGTTCACATACTCGACGCCATCGATGCCCAGGCTGCGGGCGATTTTGCAGAAGTCGAGGTGCTCGTGGCGCTCGGCGCTGCCTTTGCCAAAGATGCCTTTGTTCAGCGACCATTCGGCCAGCGAGATCTTGAAAGGCGGTTCCTTATCGGCGGCGAGGAGGGGGCGGGAACCGGCGGCTGCGATGGCGGTGGAGACGAGCTGGAGAAAGTGGCGGCGGGAAGTCATGGGCGTGATGGCACCCATTATGACGTGCGGAGCCGACAAAGCTCCAGAAGAATTTTTGCCCCGGCTTGTAACAAAAGGCTAGGCCGCCTTGCGTTCGACGCGCTTGCGCAGCATGGCCGCGCGCTCGCCTTTGACGACACCTTCGTTGATGGTGACGCCACGCACGTCCAAGCGGCTGGGGACGTCATACATGACGTCCAGCATGATGCGCTCGAAGATGCTGCGCAGGCCACGCGCGCCGGTGCCGCGTGAGACGGCCTCCTTGGACATGGCCAGCATGGCGTCGCGAGTGATGGAAAGCTCCACGCCGTCCATGTTCATGAGTTTCGCATACTGCTTGATCAAGGCGTTTTTCGGCTCGGTGAGAACCCGCACGAGCTCCTGTTCAGTGAGCGGCTCCAGCGAACAGACCACGGGCAGACGGCCGATGAACTCGGGGATGAGGCCAAAGGACAGCAAGTCCTCGGGCTCAACATTGGCCCTGGATTTGCCGGCCTCCGGTTTGGCGGCGTGGGAATTGACAAAACCCATGGTCTTGCCGCCGCGACGACGCTCCATGAGCTTGTCGAGGCCGACAAAGGCGCCGCCGCAGATGAACAGAATGTTTTCCGTGTTCACCTGGATGTACTCCTGCTGCGGATGTTTGCGCCCGCCTTGGGGTGGCACATTGCACACGGTGCCCTCGATGATTTTGAGCAGGGCCTGCTGAACGCCTTCGCCGGAGACGTCACGCGTAATGCTCACGTTCTCGGTCTTGCGGCCGATCTTGTCGATCTCGTCGATGTAAACGATGCCCATCTCGGCCCGGGCGACATCGTAATCCGCCGCCTGCAGGAGTCGCAGGACGATGTTTTCCACATCTTCGCCGACGTACCCGGCTTCCGTCAGCGTGGTGGCATCGGCGATGCTGAACGGCACATTGAGAATGCGGGCGAGAGTTTTGGCGAGCAGCGTTTTGCCACAGCCTGTGGGGCCCATGAGCAGAACATTGCTCTTTTCGATCTCGACATCATTGGGGTCTGGGAGGGCGGTGGTGACCTTGCGGGGAGAGCCGCTGCCGACGCGGGTGGCCTGCTGCTGCGTGTGCAGGATGCGCTTGTAATGATTGTGAACGGCGACGCTGAGCACCTTCTTGGCCTGGGACTGGCCGATCACGTGCTGATCCAGCAGTGCGGCGATGTCCGCCGGACGCGGCACGAGCAGGGAGGGTCCGCTTTCGGAATCGACCGAGGTTTCCTTGTCGAGGATGTTTTTACAGACGTGAATGCAGTTGTCGCAAATATACACCCCCGGACCGGCAATGAGCTTTTTCACCTCTGCATGGCTTTTGCCGCAGAAGGAGCAGAGAGTAACGTTGGAACCACGAGCCATGAGTTTTGGGGGATGTCTTAATGTCGCACGGAAGCGGGATGCGCGTCAAGGTGCCGCTTCAGCAGAACGCAAAACAACCTGTTCTTTGTCGTTCCGCTCATACCGTGCCCTAACTACTACGCCTGAAACCGGCCGCGAGGTTAAAATGCTCTCATGCGCAGCCAGAGCAAGAGGCCAATTTTCCTGTACACGCCCTTTTGAGTCCTGAATTTGCCATGCTTCTCCCCGCAATTGAGGGGCGCGCTCCCAGGAGACCGTGCCCAAGCCCTGAATCACCGCTCCAGGTGGAACCGGAGTGGGATCCAGCAGCCACGTCTGGGGCACCAGAGCTCGCAAAGCCGCAAAGTGCTGCTGGCGCAATTCCTGGCTCCAAAACGGGCGCAAGGCTGGCAAATGCAGCAGGGCCTGCTCCAAGGGCGAGCGGGCTAGAGCTGCACCGCCATCCGAGAGAGTCAATCTGGCCTTGTTCTCCTCATAATTGAATGACAGCCAGAGGTCTGTGTCCATGTCCTGCGCAGACGCCAGCGACAGCCAATGCTTCAGAAAATCGCCCGTCGGCCCGGTAACCCGACCTTTTTCGACACGGGTTTGCAAGACGCCCCGGGCTGCCGCCCACCGAATGATGCGATAGCCAGCTGACTCAATGGCTTCACGCTGTGGTCGAGGAAGTTGTGCCAGCAAATCCAGTTTCATGTGTGGGGTTTGTGTAAATGCAGAGGGTCACACATCCAAACGAGAGATTGCAGCGATTGGGTGTTTATGATAATTATAAAAGTCGTGTGTCGTCATTCCGCCAATGCCAGCCGTTCGTACCGTTGTTCCCCACCGGGGATGACGTCAGGCTTTTCATTGCTGGAGCTGCTCACGGTCATCTGTTTGGTCGGCATCTTCAGCAGCATCACCCTTGGCTGGTATGGCGGAAACCAGAAATCCACGATTGAGCGTGTGACGAACCAGCGCAATGCGCAGGAGATTGTTTCTCTCGGTGTGTATGCCACGCTGGGAGGTGCGGATTTTGTGGTGCCGGGCGACAAGGAGGCGACGGCCATCCGACTGATCGGCGGAGTCACCGGGCAGCAGGGCGTGTGGAAGGACAGACGTTTCAGCCTGGAGAACCTGCGCCCCACCGATCTGCCCGGAGCGCTGGCCTTTGTGAAATTTGACTCTGACCTGCTGCTATATGATCCAGCCGGACTGCAACCCTGAGTCCCCGCATTAATCAGCTCTCACTTCCAGATTGAGGGTGGCAGGCTGCTTGGAAGCTTCGCCGGCATTGGCCGCAGCCGGTTCATCAGGAAAGATCACCACGATCTCGCGGATGTTTTCCTGCGCATGTTGTTTTTGTTCCTTGAGCACCCAGTGCTGCACAAACTTGGCGACCGAGAGACGGCTGGCCTCACGCACATGCTTGATTTTTCCGGGTGCAGCGGCGCGGAGTTCCAACATGGAGGTCAGTCCTTTTTCCAGTTGGGCCAAGTTCTCCGCCGCATTGAACCGCAGCCAGCCCGCCTCGGATTTTTTCTCCATTGTTTCCGTGCGGATCGCCGGTGGCAGAGAGGGGCGGATGGGAGGGGCGATGACCACACAGCGTCCGTTTTCGACCGTAAGTTTCCATTCGTCCGAGAGCTTGAGGTGGTAGCGATAGACCACCATCGCACGGATCTCCGCCACGGTGGTGCCGAGGTAAACGGCATCGTTGAACCAGGTCTTTGTGTCATACTTGGTCACCGTCTCCTCGGTGTCCAAGGTGGCCAGTTCCAACACATCGCCCTGGGTTGATGCAATGCGCCGCACGTTTTCATGGAAGCTCTCCGTGATGGTCTGCTTCTGGAAGTGTGCCGCCAGCCACTTCATGCCGAAGCCCGCATCCACGACCTGCCAGGCGATGAGGCCCCCCATGATCACGAAGGCCAGAAATGTCAGGGCCAGCGTGGTGAAGCATCCCGGCCTGCGGCGAGGCGCTGATGCAGGAGTGGAATTCGGTTCAGCCATGGAATGAAAAAAGAGACAGTGACCGGTGAACATGCCGCCTAAGGCTTCCTCTGCCAATTACGAATCTGGTAAAAACCTCGCCTTGACGATCTCCCTCAGCCCCTGCGAGACTGAACTCGCATGAAGTCTTCATTCCTCTCACGCTCTGTACTGCTGGCCTGCCTGGCAGTTTTATCCCTCTCTCAGGCGCAGCAACCCGAGGCCTCAGCTCCCAAACAGCCGACGGAAGAGGAGATGAAGCAGATGATTCAAAAGCGCATCGACGAAATCGAGAAGCTCGGTTGGACACGTCAAGGCAAGGGCAGCCTCGGTGGCAAAGCGGAGGTTGCCATTCCACCGGGCTACCGTTTCACCTCCGGCGACGGGACGCGCCAACTGATGGCCATGTATGGCAACCCACCGACCCAGCGCGAACTCGGCATGCTGGCGACCGAGGGCCTGGGCCCATGGATCATTTTTGAATTCGATGAGTCCGGCTATGTGAAAGACGACGAGAAGGACAAGATCGACGCGGATGACATGCTGGCGAAACTGCGAGAGGGCCAGGAGCAGGGGAACGAATACCGCCGGGAGCATGGCATGGCTGAGCTTGAGATTCTTGGATGGGTGGTGCCTCCCCGTTACAATGAAAAAACCCACAACCTGGAGTGGGCCACACGTTTGAAGTCGGTCGGCAGCGAGGGCATCTCCATCAACTACAACACGCGTCTTCTCGGCCGCACAGGCGTCATGGAAGTCACGCTGGTCTGCGAGCCTGAGGAAATGGAAAAGATGATCGCCGAGCAGGAAAAAATCCTCACGGGCTTCAGCTACATCGAAGGTCAGCGGTATGCCGAATTCCGCGAAGGCGACAAGGTGGCCAAGTATGGCCTTACGGCCCTCATTGCCGGCACCGGGGCCTTTGCGGCGGCCAAAATGGGGCTGTTTGGCAAGCTGGGGATCTTTTTCGCCAAGCTGGGCAAGGCGGCGATCCTGCTGGTGGTCGGCGCGCTGGCCGGCTTGAAAAAACTGTTCGGCAAAATGTTCGGCTCCCGTCAGCCGCCAGGCGAATAGCGCATGACTGACGGCCAGACGCTGCTCGCAGTCTTCGTGCTGCTTTATCTCATCGAATGCCTGCGCCTCGTGCCATCCACTGCCTGGATGGCCGCGGGCACTGGGACCTCGGGCTGGAGCACGCTGCGGCCATGGAGCCGGCTGCAAATCGCCAGCGGCTCACCCCTGCTGCTCTCGCCTCTGCCGCCCATGCAGGCGCATGCACTGGCTCTGCCATGGTTGTTTGTGCCCGGGCAGGATTCGCTGTGTGTGCGACTAACCGACAGCATGAGCGTCGGCATTGCCTGGGACAAGCTGACCCCACGGGCGGAGGAAAGCATGCTGCATCTCGACAGCGTCACTCATGTGCGGCTGCCCTCCAAAACGCTGGCCGAGCTGTGGCAGCAGCGGCTCAGCGAATGGCGTGAACTGACGCCCGACCAGCGCCGCAGCGCTTTTCTCAAGCACGCGCGCGCGTCACTGGACACGCAGTCCGCGAGCAAAAACGGCGCTGCGACAGCGCAGCACACCAAGGCCATGCGCCTGTGCGCCACGATCCATTTCATGTGGTGCTTCGGCATCATCAGCGTTGTGTACGCCCGCTTTGGCGACAGCCCGGCCGTTCTGGCAGCCGCAGGGGTGCTGCTGCTGCTGCAGTTCATCCAGTCCTGGCTGTTTCTGCGCGGCACACGAAAAAACGCCGCCGTCATCCCCCACCGCCGCTGGCGCGCGCTGGGGATCGCCTTTCTGCCCCAACTGGCGATGCGTGCGTATGACGCGGTGAATCTGAGCGGCGAAGCGGAACCGCCGCATCCGCTGGCGTGGCGCGGGCTGCTGGATGAGAAGCGATGGATGGAGCATGCGCGGCATTTTTGGCGTGAGGCACGCTATGTGCCTGGCTGGACCCAGAACGAGGCGCTGCCGCTCGAAGCCGAGGCGCTGCAAAAATTCTTCCGCCATGAAAGCGTTGCGGAGGCTGAATACGATCCGCATCCGACGGCAAAACTGCCCATCTGCCCGCGTTGCGGTTCTGAATTTCAAGCCGGCATCACCACCTGCTCTGACTGCGGTGGCGTGGAGCTGCGGCAGCCGACGGTGTAATACCACGCGGAGTTGAAAATGAGTCTGTGCAGGATCAACAGCACAGGGTCATCCGGCGGATAAAAAAATGCCATGCAGCCGCAGGTGTCGTAGGACGGTCGTGGCGAAAGCCCGCCCGTCCGTGAGCGTATTGCAGACAGCCCGGCATGCGAACGTCCTCGCAGTCGGGCGGTTTGGCGGAGAACGTGGCAGAGCATCAGAAGGCCTTCGACGCCAACCACGGCCGACCTACGGCCGGAGCGCCGCGTTTTTCGTCTGCGTGAGAACCTGTTTGCAGCAACGGGAATGCAGACCTGTTTACAATGACTCTTAGCAGAAGCTGCATCAAGGATCGGCAAGGTGGCGCAGCATCCATTCCGCCATCTCGGCGTAGATGGGAAAGTCGGTGATCAGCACATTGTCGTGATCGGCACCGGGAATTTCGACCCAGCGTTTTTCGATGCCCGGAGGCAGGGCGGCATACAGACGACGGCCACACTCAACGGGAATGACACGATCTGAAGTCCCGTGCGCGAGGAGCACCGGGCATTTGAGGCCGGGAACGAGTGCGAGAGAGTTCGCCGCGCTGACTTCCATGCGTGCTTCTCTTTCATAAAACCAGCCTGTCATGTGGCTCCAGACGGAACCCAGCCAATTCCCCGCCCAACCCGAGGTCTGATGAAGCACCACGTGGTCCAAGGTATCGAAGGTGGAAATCAGCACGGCGGCACGCCAGGGGGCATCCTTTTCCACCAAGGCGCGGATGCTGACCGCAGCCCCCATTGAAAGGCCCATGATGCCGACGGGTTGGGGATTGAACCCGAACTTCGCCGCCGCCTCGCTGAGCGCCTGCGCTGGAAGATGGGCCTCCTTCACGCCATAGCATGCGGTTGTCGCTGGGTGATCGCCATGAGCGGGCAGGTCGAGCAAAATGCAGCGAAAGCCCACGGCGCAGAAACGTTCTGCGATGAGGAGGTAGTCCTCTTTCCGACCACGCCGCCCATGCACGAGGACCAGATTTCCAACCACGCTGCCGGGTGCCGGCAAGACAAGACCTTTCAGCGCCATCTGCTCACGGATGACCTGACCGCGCTTTCCGAGCACCGCCTGCGGAGCAGGCTCACAGACGAGGCAGGGGGTGCCATCGGCACAGGTGAAGGATTTCAATGCCACGCCATGTGCAGCCGGATTGGACAGAAACTCGCGATGATAATCCTGCAACGGCCTGCGCGGCGGATGAGCAAGCTGATCTGCGGCCAGCCAGCCCGCCAGTGGCGGCAGCAGCAGCAACAACAGCACCATTCCAAGCATGAGAGGCTTTCTTTTCACGAGCCGATGATGAGCAAGATTGTGCCGCATGCCAATCCGGTTATGGTCGAAACTGCAGATCATGAAATATTCCGCACTTCTTAGAATCCTTGCCATCGCGCTGCCCGCTCTGCTGGCCAGCTGCGCCAAACCCGACTATCAGGTTCGAGGTTATGCCTCCTACATCGCGGAACAGTATGCAGGGCGCTACACAAGCTCAGGGGCCATCTATCAGCCCATGGGCTGGACGGCTGCGCACAATACGCTGCCTTTCGGCACGGTGGTCAAAGTGAAGAACAATTACAACGGGCGCACAGTCAATGTGACGGTAAACGACCGCTTTCCCTATTACCCGAACCGCGTCATCAATCTCTCCCGTGCCGCCGCTCAGGAACTTCAGATTCCCTATCAACAACTGGGCGATGTGACGGTGACGGCCAAAACCGTGGCCGGCAGCACTGCTCCGGCCGCCGGCTACAACACCGCACCTCCGAACACCTACAGTGCGCCGCCACCTGCCAACTACCCGGCGCAGGCCGGCTACGGATCTCCCCCGCCCGCAACTTACGCGCCGGTGCAGAAAACCTCGTCTTACTCGAAGCCCTCTTCGATTCCGCCCGCAGGCTATGGCACCACGGCACCACCTGCGGGCATTCCCCCACCGCCGCCCGGCTATCGTTGATCGGCTGAGGACTCCTTCGCCTTCGGGCTACGCTCGATCCAGTCATAGAGCATCGGGAGCAGCAGGAGGGTGAGCAAAGTGGAGCTGATGATGCCGCCGATGACGACGGTGGCGAGCGGGCGCTGCACCTCCGCACCAGCACCGTGGGCGAGAGCCATGGGGACGAAACCGAGGGCGGCGACGAGCGCGGTCATCATGACGGGTCGCAACCGGGTAGCGACGCCGTTAAGGACGGCATCACGGACGCTCATGCCTTCCTCACGCAATTCATTGAAGTAGTTGACCAGCACGAGTCCGTTGAGAACGGCGACGCCGCTGAGTGCAATGAAGCCGACGGCAGCGGTGATGCTGAAGGGCATGCCGCGCAGCTCAAGGGCGATGATGCCGCCAGTCAGTGCGAGCGGGATACCCGTGGCGACGAGGAGTGTCTGACGGATGCTGCCAAAGGCGAAGAAGATGAGCATCAGGATGAGCGCCAAGGCGGTGGGCACGACGATGAGGAGACGAGCACGAGCTTCCTGGAGATTTTTAAAAGTGCCGCCGAATTCGAAGCTGTAGCCCTCGGGGAAGGTCACTTCTTTTTTGATGCGCGCGCTCGCTTCGTTGACGAAGCCTTCCATGTCGCGGTCTTTCACGCCGACGAGCAAGGCCGCGCGGCGCTGCGTGCGGCTGTGGCGGATGGGTTCCACGGTTTTCTCCGTGTGAATGTCCACCGCATCTCCCAGCGAGAGCATGCCGAAGTCGCCGACACGCAGGGGCAGGCTCTTCATGATCTCCTCCTTGGCACGATCCTCCTCGGGCAGGCGCACGACGATGTCACGCTTGCGATTGCCTTCGACGACCTGACCGGACACCTCCCCGCCGAGGCCGGCAGAGACGGCATGATTGAGCTCGGCAAGAGGGACGTTGTACTTGGTGAGGATGTCGCGCTTCACCTGCATGACGACGGTGCTGGTGCGGCCGTCTGTTTCAAGCTCAGCGGATCCGCCCGGAGTGTTGTTGATGATGTCACGAATCTGGCTGGCAAGCTTTTCGAGCATGTCGAATTCGATGCCATAGATGCGCACGGTGAGCTCGGCCTTGGAACCTTCCATCATTTCATTGAAGCGCGTCTCGATTGGCTGGCCGAATTCGATGCTCTGGCCTTCGTGCTCGCTGAGCGCCTCTTTCTCGATGGCTGCGCAAAGCTCGGCCTTGTTGGTGGGAAGGCCGGGGCCTTTGGGCCATTCGGAGACGGGTGTGTAGAAGATGTAGAAATCCGTTTCATTGGGCGGCATCGGATCGGTGGCGACTTCGCTGGTGCCGCTGCGGGAGAAGAAGCTGGTGACCTGCGGAAACTTTTCACGCACCATCTTGCCGAGCACGAGGTCCTCATGCAGCGACTCCTTGAGGCTCATGCCGACTTTGCGGTAGATCATCCCGGCGATGGAGCCTTCGTCCAGCTTGGGCACGAACTCGGCCCCCAGAGTGCTGAAGCGCCAGCCGCAGAAAGCAAAGAAGGCGACGGCCAGAAGCACCACCGCCCAGCGCATTTTGATGGCGGCACGCAGCATGGGCTGGAACACGCGATTGAGAGCTGAGATGATCCAGTTGTCCTTTTCCGCGACATTGCCGCCGAGGAAGAACGAACACATCGCGGGCATGAGCGTCAGCGCCAGCAGCAGGGCACCGGCGAGCGCAAAAATCACCGTCACGGCCATGGGGCGGAACATTTTTCCTTCGGTGCCCGTGAGCGTCAGAATCGGCAGATAAACGATGGTGATGATGAGCACCCCGAAAAACATCGGGCTGGCCATCTGCTTGCTGCCGGCAAGCACTTCGCGTGAACGTTCTTCTTTGGTGAGAATTCGTCCGAGGTGATGCTGCTTGACGCCGATCCTGCGGATGATGTTTTCGACCATGACCACGGCACCGTCGATGATCAGACCGAAATCGACCGCGCCAAGACTCATCAGATTGCCCGACCAGCCTCCCTGAACCATGCCACAGATGGCAAACAGGAATGACAGCGGAATGGCGAGCGCCACGATCAAGGCCGCACGCCAGTTTCCGAGCAGGATGAGCAGGACGACGATGACGAGCACAGCCCCTTCAAGGAGGTTTTTTTCCACCGTGCCGACGGTGGCTTCGACGAGATCGGAACGCTCGTACACGACGGTCACATCCATGCCTGCAGGCAGCTTCTCCTTCAGCTCCTCCAGCCGTGGTGCCACGCGATGACAGACGACACGTGCGTTCTGCCCCATGAGCATCATCACGGTTCCGAGCACAACCTCTTCACCGTCCATGGTGGCCGCACCGCCGCGAAATCCCGCGCCCCACTGCACCTTGGCCACGTCCTTTACCCGCAGCGGCTCGATGGCGGCCCCGAATTTGATTGGCAGCATGGCGATTTCATCCGCCGTGCTGACACGGCCCACACTGCGAATGGTGAGCTGTTCGTCACCGCGATTGATGACACCACCGCCGGCGTTTTCGACATTGCCACGGATGATGGCGGCGAGCTCGCCCACAGTCATGTTCGCCGCTTTTAATTTATCGAGCATGGGCTCGACCGTGACCTGACGCTGATGGCCGCCGTTGCTGTTGATTTCCGCCACCCCTTGCACGACGCGGAGGTGGGGTTTCACGACGTATTCGTGCGTCTCCCAAAGGCGCATGAGGCCTTCTTTTTCATCTGCGGGCTTCTCCTTGGCCCCCTTCTTCCAATGGAGCGTGTAGTAGAATATTTCTCCGAGTCCTGTGCTGATGGGGGCGAGGCTCAACGAGCTGCCCGGAGGCAGATCGCGCATCACGGCGGTCAGACGCTCGGTGACGAGCTGGCGAGCACGAAAGATGTCCGCGTCGTCTTCAAATTGGATGGTGACCTGGCTGAGGCCAAACTTGGTGAGCGAACGCGAGTCGAGCACGCCGGGCATGCCGGAGAGCGCCATTTCGATGGGGCGGGTGACGGCGCGTTCGGACTCCTCAGGAGCCAGGGCTGGCACGGCCACGTTCACCTGCACCTGCGGGCCGGTGAGATCCGGCACGGCATCGATGGGCAGATGCATGAGAGAATACAAGCCCGCACCGAGCAGGCCGAGGGCGCCCAGCAGCACGAGGGCACGCTGACGGACGGAGAATTCGAGAATGAAATTGAGCATGGCCGCGAGAGATGGGGTGCTAAAAAGCGACGACTCCTACTGGCCCAGAGGGCTGCCCGTAAGCTGCTCAAGCTGCAGACGTGCCTCGACAGCGCCAAGCTGCGAGGTGAGCACGGCTTTGACGGAGGCGATGTACTGGCGCTGCAGCTCGGTGTAGGTTGCCAGCGGCAGGGCGCCGAGGCGATAGTGCTCGTCGGCATCCGCAGCGGCCTTGCGAAAGCTTTCCAGGGTATCCGCAGGCCACTTGGCAAGCTCCTCGGTGTGGATGCGGTAGTGGCTGGACTGGGCGGCGACATCGCGTTCAAGCTGGCGCATTTGCGCGGTGAGCATGACCTCCGCCTGCACCTCCTTGGCTCTCGCCGCGTCGATGGCCCCCTTGTTGCGGTTCCACAAAGGCAACGGGATGGAGACACCGATTCCGACCTGGGTTTCGCGCGTGAACGTCGTCTGCTTCTGGATGTAAGGCTGCACGGTGATGGAGGGCCAGCGCTCGTTTTTGGCGAGTTCCAGGTGGTAGCCCTGCTGCTCCACATCAATGAAGCGGGCGCGCAATGCGAAATTCTTGCGGCGTGCTTCCGCCAGCAGAAACTCAAGCGGCGGCGGCGGATTGAGCACCAGGTTTTCCATGCGCAGCTCCAGAGGATGCTCGGCTTTTTCACCCAGAAGCTGGTTCAGCTCAAAGCGGGCCGCGGCCAGTTCGTTTCGCGCCAGGGTGGCATCCGCGCCGAGGGTCAGTGCGCTGGCCTGAACGATGCGCGCCTCAAGGCGCGGCGCCGCGCCGGCGGGATCACGCTGAAGCAGCACGGATGCGAGAGATTGGAAGCGTTTTGCCACCTCTTCGGCGGCGCGGGTCTGCTCCTGCGCGGCCAGCAGTTTCCATGAGATGGTCCGCACCCGTCCGGCGAGGGCGGCACGAAACTGCGCGACTCCGAGCTGGGCGAGTTCGATGTCTTTTTGCGCGATGGCCTTGCGCAGGGAGAGGCGTCCGGGCCAGTCGAAGGTTTGCGTGAGCTGCACCGCCCAGGTGGGACCATCGCCCGATGCGCCCGTGGCAAGGTCACGAATGTGCCAGTTGCCCACCCCGACCATCATGTCCGGGTTTTTGATCTCGCCAGCCTTGGTTTTACCTCCTTGGGCGACATCGATCTGGGCTTCGTAATACCGCAGTTCAGGGTGCGTGGCGAGAGCCTTGAGAACGAGAGAGTTGACTGAGACAGGCTCCGTCGCGCCACTGGCGGACAACTGGAGACAAACAGAGAGAGAAAAAAATAGAATGGAAAGTTTCATGCGCGTCAAAAAAGGGAAAGGGGTGATGAGCCATGGGCAATGCGGAATCATCCGCTGTATTTGCCCGCTGTGCGCCCGCGAGTGCGGGCCTGGAGATGCCGCCTAAGGCCCTCAACAACGCATGACGGTCCTGCCTGTCTTCAGTGCAAGACCCTGTGACCACGAATTCCGCTGTGTCGCTCTGACGTATTTGTCAGCGAAGGACATTTTGGTGCGGGTGAAAGACAAAAGCAGCAACGGCACCGCTGCCTTGAGGCTGCCTTGGGAGGCTGGCAGGAGCCGCTGCACGCGGGACGCATCCTGAACAGGCTTGAACGCAAGCACATGGTCCGACGCCGCCGTCTCAGGCGCCACCGCAAAAGCGAGCAGCACCCTGCAAAGGGCGTCATGCTCATGCCGGGAGAGTTCGGCATGGGACTTGCCCGCATGAGAAAGCACCACGGTCAGGGCACCGTCCTTGGAGGCACCCACCTTGACCGCATGGTCACCATCCAGCAAAGCCGCCGCCATGCAGACAGCTGGCGCGATCCCCTGAGAGGAGAGCAGCCAGCCAAACAGCAGCAGCAGATGCACCAGCCTGCTTAAAGGCGTGGAGTGATGACGGGGGGCAGACATGTGGATTACGAACTATTAACATGCACAGCCCGGGCAATCTAGCATGAAAAAAGCAGGGCGAGTTTAGCCATCGCCTGACTCGGGATTGTCCGGAGAGGCTGGATTTTCCTTGTTATGCGACGGCATGAAGGGCTGATGATCAGGGCCTTCAATGAGGACATACTTGCTGTGCAGGCTTTCCTCTCCGGCATCAAAATGGGGATAAAGCACCGGAAGAATGAAGAGGGTGAGCAAGGTAGCGGTGATGAGGCCACCAATGATGACGCAGGCGAAGGGGCGGGCCGTTTCTGCGCCGACTGCATGGGACAAAGCAGCGGGAAGAAGCCCGAGGGCGGCCATGGCGGCAGTCATCACCACGGGGCGCACACGGCTGATCGAGCCCTCGCGAACAGCCTCGGCCATGCGCATGCCTTCTTTGCGCAATTCACGGATGCGCTCCACCAAAAGCACGCCGTTTTGAACTGACACGCCAAAGAGCGCGATGAAGCCGACCAGAGCGGAAACCGACATCGCCAGCCCAGCCAATGGGAGCACGAGGATCCCGCCCACAGCAGCAAAGGGCACATTGAGCAGGATCAAGGTAGCGAGCCTGGCCGAATCAAAGGCGGTGAAGAGGAGGAAGAAAATGGCGATGAGCGTTATCGGCACGACGAGAATGAGGCGCTTCACGGCGCGCTGCTGGTTTTCAAAGGCGCCCGTCCATTCCAGGCGGAAGCCCTTGGGCAGCACGACCTGGGCGTTGACCTTCTGCTGCGCTTCGGCGACCAAGGTCCCGAGATCGCGCCCGCGCACCGCGAGTTTCACGGCGGTCAAACGGGCGTTTTCTTCGCGATAGATGCGGGCAAAGCCGGGCTTGACTTCCACGGAAGCCAGAGCCCCGAGCGTGAGGCGCTCGCCATCGGAGCCGGAGACGGGGATGCGGCGGATGCCGTCAATGCTGGCGACGGAACGCGGGATCATTTTGACCACGAGGTCAAAGGTGCGCTCACCTTCGAGCACCTTGGTGGCGACCGATCCGCCCATCGAGGTTTCGATCACTGACTGCACATCGGTCATCGACAATCCGACCCGTGAGATGGCATTGCGGTCCACGGCGATCTGCACCTGGGGCTGCCCCATGAGGCGGTCGGTGCCGACATCTGCGGCGCCGGGGACGGTGTTGAGGATGTCCACGATCTGATCGGCAAGCTGCTGGAGCTTCTCAGGTTCATCGCCGAAGATTTTCACACTGAGCTCAGACTTCACGCCAGAAATGGCTTCGTTGACGTTGTCCTCAATGATCTGGCTGAATTGAAACTGCACACCGGGCACTTCAATGTTGAGCTTCGCTTTCATGGCTTTGACAAGGCCGTCGCGGTCCTTGGCGGTCTTCCACTCCTCTCGCGGATGCAAGTCCACGGAGGTTTCGCTGACATCGAAGCCGTTGACGTCCGTGCCATCGTCCGGCCGCCCGTTTTGGGTGATGATGGACTTCGACTCCGGGAAGGAGGCGAGCACACCGCGCATGCGCCGCATGATCTGCGCGGACTCGGAAGGCGAGATGGTCTGTGGCAGGAAAGAGCGGATGTAGAGAGAGCCTTCGTCCAGCTTGGGCAGGAACTCCGTGCCCGTGTGAGAGGAAACCACACCGGCCACCACGAGCATGGCCACACCACTGAGAACGATCATGCGGCCATGGTTGAGAGCCCAGGCAAGCGACGGGCGATACATGCGCAGCAGGATGCGAACGAGCCATGACTCATGCTCTCCCGGCCCTTTTTTAAGGGCATAGCTGGCGAGCAGCGGCACGATGGTGAGGGCGAGAATGGTGCCCGCGATCAAGGCGAAGGTGAGGGTGAGCGCCATCGGCTTGAAGATCTTCCCTTCGACACGCTGCATGGTGTAAAGTGGGAGGAAGGCCGTGAGCAGGATGGCCTTGGAAAAGAGGATGGGCCGCCCCATCTGGCCGACCGCCTTTGGCAGCAGCTTGAACAGGGACTCTTTTTTGTCACGCCGCTCATGCATCATGCGCAGCAGGTCTTCGATGACCACGACGGCGGAGTCCACAATGATGCCAAAGTCGATGGCACCCATGGAAATGAGATTGGCGGGAATGCCGCGCAGATCCAGCATGAAGAAGGCACCGAGCAACGACAGCGGCACAACTGCAGCGACCACGAGGGCGGAACGGATGTTCCCCAGACCCAGGAACATGATGAGCACCAGCAGCACGAGACCGATACCGTCCGCCATGTTTTTGTGCACCGTGTGCAGGGTGCGGTTGATGAGGTTCGTGCGGTCGTAGTGCATGTGGATGCTCACCCCCGGCGGCAGGAACTTGGTGTTGATGATGTCGATCTTCTCCCGCACCCTTTCGAGCACCTCCATGGCGTTTTCTCCTTTGCGGAGCATCACGATGCCTTCGATGGCGTCGTCCACATCGTAATGTTCGGCGGGGATGTTGCGGCCCACACGACCGAGGCGCAGTTGCTCGCCAATGAGGACGCGGCCCAGGTCCTTGACGCGAATGGGCGTGCCCCCGCGAGTCTCCACCGCGATCAGGCCGATGTCTTCGAGCGACTGCACAAAGCCGAGGCCGCGCACGATGAACATTTCCGGCCCGTGCTCAATGTAGGCCCCACCTGCATTCTTGTTGCCGGCGGAAAGCGCATCGAGCACCTGACGCAGGGAAACATCATAGGACAGGAGCTTCATGGGATCGATCAGCACCTGATACTGCTTGGTGGCACCGCCAAAACCGATGACATCGACGACCCCTGAGACCGTTCGAAGCTGGCGCTCCACGATCCAGTCCTGCACCGCGCGCAATTCCGTGGAGAGCATGCTCTTCGGCGCATCCAGCGTGTACCGGTAGATCTCTCCGACGGGCGTGGTATCCGGCGAGAGGCGGGTGTCAGCGTCCGGTGGCAGATTGACGCTGGAAAGAAGCTGGAAAGCCATGTTCCGGCAGTAAGCGCGGTCGGCATCGTCTTCGAAAACGATGGTGACCTGCGAGAGCCCGAAGAGCGAGACCGAACGGATGGAGGACCGCTTGGGAATGCTGTTCATGGCATTCTCAATGGGCACCGTCACGAGGCGCTCCACCTCTTCGGCGGCACGCCCCGGCAGCAGCGTGATGATCTGCACCGACACATTGGTCACGTCGGGATAGGCCTCCACCGGCAGGCGGTTGAAGGCAAGCGCTCCTGCGAGCACGAAGAGGACCATCAGTGCAAAGGCGATGGGCCTGTGTTTGAGAACGTATTTGGTGAGCGTGCCCATGGCGATCAGTGTTCGGACTTTTCTGCGCCGGCATTGGCGGTGCTGGTATTGGCATCGAGCAGGCTCTCCAGCACGAGGGCACCGTCAGAGACCACGGCCTCACCCGCGGTGAGGCCCTTGCTGACAAAAACATGCCCGGCGTCCTCTGCGGCCGTGGTGATCTGGCGCATCTCAAAGACGCTCTCAGACAGGCGCACAAACACGCATGCCTTCCCCTCGCGCAGGAAAACCGCCTTGATCGGCACCAGCGGCATTCTGGGCACATGAGTGATGACGTTGACGTCCACATACATCTGCGCCTTGAGCAGCCTCTTCGGATTGGCCACGGTGCCTTTTGCCACCACGGTGCGTGTCTCCGGGTTCAGCGACTGGCCGATCACGGTAAGCACTCCAGGGAAGACCTGCTCCCCATAGGCCCGGGAGCGGATCTCCAGCTTCTGCCCCACCTGCAGGTTCGACAAATCCTGCTCGCTGACATCCAGATGCACCCACAGGGATTCAGGATCCGAGATGACAAACAGCGGAGCGGCCACCACGGCCATGCCCGCCAGCATCTGGTCGGATCTCACCTCCTGGCCTGGCTGCACATTGCGGTCTACGATCACCCCGCCCATGGGTGCCTTGAGTGCAAACGCACCGTTTACATCGCCACCACGGCCGCCCCAGACGGCAAGCCGCTCCACCGCACGATCACGTTCTGACTGGGCGTCATCAAAAGCGTTCTCTGCCGTATCCAGTTCTTTCTGAGGAAGCACGCCCTGCTTGAGCAGTTCCCGAGTGCGTTCCAGCACCCGCTTTGCCAGCGCGAGATCCGCCTCAGACTTGACGGCGTCCGCCTGCGCCTGTCCAAAATCAGGAGAGGTGATGCGCGCGAGCTCATCCCCCACTTTCACGGTCTGTCCCCGGGCGCCTTTGATGCTGGCGACCCGTCCTGCCAAAGGAGAAAAGACATTGGTGGTGACGTCCTCATTCCAGACCAGCTTGCCGGTGAGGTGCAGGATCACTTCATCTTTTTCTCCGGCGGGTTGAACCCCGATCGTTTTGAGCTGCGGATCACCCGCGGTGAAGATCAGCTGAGTCTGGTGTACTTTGACCGGGAAAGTATCCACGTCCACGACGGGAGCGGGTTTGCATGCTGCGAGGAGCAGCATCAATAACCAAGAATGTTTGATGAATTGCATGATGGATGGGTTCAAAAGTGGATGAGCGAAATGCCTGCCGCGCGATGCAGCTCGATGACCGCCCGGGCGTGGTCGCTCTGGGCGTCGTAAAAGCTCTGCCAGACTTCATTGGCCTTGCGCTGCGCATCCAGCAGCTCCAGCAGCGATGAACCGCCGCGCTTGTAGCTGACGACCCGCTTTTCCAAAGCGGCATCGACATCCTTTAACACGCCGCCTTGATAGAGCTCCACACGCTGGCGGGCGATGTCATAGAGGGAAAGCGCCCGGCGCACCTCCACTCCGGCCTGTACTTCCGCAGCATCCAGGTCCAGCTGGCTCTGGCTTGCCTGGGCTTGTGCAGTGGCGATGCCGGCCTTGTTGCGGTTCCAAATCGGGAGCGGCAGAGAAAACTGCAGGCCCACCATGTTGTAATTTGGCTGGGGAGAGGTCGTGTTGCCCGAGTAGGTGCTGTTGGTCCATCCCACCCCCACTGTCAGATCCGGAACTCGATTGGCCTTTTCCAGCTTGATGTTTTCCCCGGCCGCATCGCGCCGGTGGCGCATGGCCACCAGATCCGGGCGGTTGCGGATGGCGCTGGACAGCAGCTTGAAGAGATCGGTGCTTTGCGGAGTGACACTCAGAGTCCCTACCGGCTGCCAGTGGGTGCTGGCAAACTGCGGCCCCAGGAAGGCATTGAGACCCAGCTCAGCGTTTGCGGCCACCGCCTGAGCATTGAGCAGTTCGGCTTCAAACTGGCGGACTTCGACACGCGTCTGCAGCAAATCCACGTCGCTGATGTCACCCGCCTTCTGGCGCTCCTGCTGGGCCTGCAGCAGATCCCGCAGCAGGGCCGAGGTGCG
Organism: Verrucomicrobiota bacterium; assembly: GCA_017301975.1. GTDB lineage: Bacteria > Verrucomicrobiota > Verrucomicrobiia > Verrucomicrobiales > Verrucomicrobiaceae > Prosthecobacter. The sequence continues at coordinate 77,809 of JAFLEI010000026.1, read as the reverse complement.
CTGGAGCTGTGAAGCCACCCGCCCTGTGGCAATCGCATCGGCATAGGCGGCCGATGCGTCCAGGCGTAAATTCTGCAGGAAACTCTGCAGGGACGAAGAAACCGCCGCGTAGTTCTTCCGGGCCACCAGCTGCCGCTCACGGCGTTTGCCGCCCAGTTCCAGAGTCTGGTTGAGATACCCGTTGAAGTAACCTGGCAGCTTCTGGTTTCCACTGTTGGAAACATCCCTCATGTTGCCGATCTGCAGCACCGGATTTTGAAACACCTTCGAGGCCATGATGGCAGCTTCGGCGATGGTCACATTGTAGCGTTGTGAAGCATAGCCAAGATTCGATGCGGCCACTTTGGCCAGGTAATCCTCAAGCTTGATGGGCGTCCGCCGGGAGGAGGACCGGGTCAGTTCCGCCAGACGTTCTGCTGTCGGTCCCGCTGAAGCTTCCGGGCCGGGTGGAGAGTCTGCCGCAGCAGCCGTGAGCGCTGCCTGCAGGGTCAGCAGAAGAAGGTAGAAAAAGGTTTTCATAAGGTGTGCGTCATCAATGACGCGCGATTAGGATATTAGGATATGTGCGACTCCGCGCAGGGACGGCAGGGGCCTGCCTTGTCAGGCAGAACTTCTCTGCAAGGACCAGTCACCGACAGGCTTCACCGCCAAATTGAACAGGCATCCCCCAACCTGCCCTCGTACGCCGAGGGCCGGGTTTGAGGGCTGACTGTTTGCTCCAGAGATGTGGGATTGACCGCGCTCTTACTTGAGCTGCTGCTTCCGCAGCGCCTCATTGCTCCAGAACTCCCCAAGCACGGTGTCACCACTCACCACCTGCACGTGAAAGCCATGGTAGCGATGGCCGGCCTCCTCGACGGTGATGGACTTCCTGCCTTTGCGTTCGCTGTGCATGGGAGCATAGACATAGGCCACCTTCGGGGTGACCAGGTCCGTGTACCTGCCATTGGCATCCACCGACACGTTGATGTCGCCGGATTTTTCCACCACGATGGCGTCTGCACCGCGCCGAAGATTGGCGGCGAAGAGCGTCCATTTCAGGGTCGCCCCTTCCAGCTTGACGCCAGACTGATTGGTGACGCGGATATTGAGCCAGTAAGCGCGGGTGACCTCTGCTTGTTTCCTGTCGGCGGTTTTGTTTTCGCTGGCCACTTTCACGTTGAGCATGACGGAGCCGGCGGATGCCATGCTGGTGAGCAGCAGGCTGAAAAGGATTGAATAAACAGTGTTCATTGAAGTTGAGAATGGGAATGCGTGATCTCGTGGAAAAAGAAGAAACTGCGGGTTGGATTGAAGAGACCGGATCAGTCCGTCCGCGACCTGTCGCTGCAGGGTGAAACCTGCGTGTTCACGGCACGTGAATAGCAATCTCCGTGCCTGATAATGCGGCGTTCACGCCGCTGATTTTTGAGCATGCCATGGGCCTGCTCAGCAGTATCTGCTCACACGATCAACAACACTCCCTGCACAGCCAGCGGTGCAGGCGTACCCCGGGGCAGACTTGGACGACTGCAGCCCGATCAGGCGGCAAAACCAAGTCCGTCTTCAGACATTGCGTCATCAAATTCACTCCCGCGAGAATGAAGGAATCACATTCCGTGAATGAATTTTCACGGTCCAGCATCTGCTTCACTTCCGCATCATCATCGTCCAAAACCAAGGCAAGATGGGATGGCGTCTTCGCGTCTGAGGCAGCATGCGATGAACACAACTCCACACCCAGCGTCAGCAGGATCAGGATGGATGGAATGTACAAAAGCCAGCGCATGAAAGAGAATTAGCTCTTCGACTTAACGCAGTGTTGTCATGGCTGCTATCACAAGCTTTTAATTATTTGCCCATCAAACTCAAGCCAAACCTTTAGCCGCTGAGGTCAGCCCAGGCCCGCCAGCTTGTTTCGCAGCTTGCGCATCAGCATGGCGTTTCCTTCCAATTCCTCCATCAGCAGCGTCAGGACATCCAGAGTCTGGCGGCTGATGTGGTGCTCCATGCCTTCCACATCTTCATGCACGGTTTGGGGGTCGAGACCAAACCCTGCCAGAAGGCGCGTCAGGACCTCATGCCGCCGTGCAATTTCAGCCCCCACTTTGCGCCCTTCATCGGTCAAAACCACGCCCCTATACCGCTCATAGACCACGAATCCTTCCGCATCGAGCTTCTGGATCATATTGGTCACGCTGGCCTGCGAGATGCCCAGATTTTTGGCGATGTCCACCACGCGGGCATACCCCTTCCCTTCGATGAGATTGTGGATTTGCTCCAGATAATCCTCGATGGCCGGCGAGTGGACATGCGCGGTGGTTTCTTGTCGCTTGGCAGACATTTATGAATTTTAGCCGGGGTGCCAGAGGAGGCAAAGCGAATCATCCGCTGCAAAAGTTAGGCCAGGCTAAAATTAATACTTGTGCATTGCCCAGACTCATGTTGTTAGTCTGGGCTAACTTTATTAATGAACTCAAATATCATTATCCTGACCTGTCTGGCGCTCTTCACCGCCGCGCTCTCCGCTGCGGAGGTGCCACTGCCAGTGCGCCCGCTGAGCACCGACCGCCCCGACCAGACCGAATCCGCCCACACGGTCCCGAAAGGCTGGTTTCAGATCGAGAGCAACCTCATCTCCTTCACCCGCACCCGGCAGGCGGGCGAGAGGTCTGATGAAACCTCCTTCTGCGATTTCATTTTTAAATACGGCATCACCCACAACACCGACCTGCAGATCGGCTGGGCTCCCCGCGTGCTCCATCGCAGCGAAGATGCGGAAAGCGTGCTGATCGGCGAAAACAGCGGCAGCGGGGACTTGTATCTCCGCATGAAAACCAATCTGATCGGCAACGACGAAGGCCCCTACGCCCTGGCTCTGCTGCCATGGACGAAGGCCCCCACCGCCAGCGAAGGATTGGGCAATCAGCGCTGGGAGTATGGCCTCACCATCAATCAGGAGATCGACATCGGCGGCGGCTGGGAGCTCGGCTCCAGCATCTTCCTCTCCATGGCCGTCACAGACCATCAGACGCGCTATTTCGAGCCCGCTTTCACGATCGCGATCGGACGCGACCTGACTGAAAAAATCGGCTTCTATGTGGAGACCTACCAAGGCTATCTCACGGATGAAGGGCGCTATTGGCAGTCAGCTCTGGACGGCGGCCTCACCTATCTCGTCACCCCAAACCTGAAATTCGACGTCGGCGTCAACTGGTACTACAACGCCCAGGAGGCCATCAATCCCTTTGTCGGCGTGTCTTTCCGCTTCTAATTCTACACCCATACCCATGGAAAATACTCCCGACACAGGCTGGCGCTCACGCGGAGGTGATTCGTTGCCCGAAGTCTTCCGCTCCATCCACGTGCCGAAGGACGGCTCCTTCTGGCGCAAAATGCTCGCCTATGCGGGTCCGGGCTTCCTCGTCTCCGTCGGCTACATGGATCCTGGCAACTGGGCCACCGACCTCGCAGGTGGCGCGCGCTATGGCTACTCGCTTTTGTCGGTGATTTTGATTTCCAACCTCATCGCCATTCTGCTGCAGCATTTGTGCGTGAAGCTCGGCGTCGCCACGGGCCGCGATCTCGCGCAGGCATGCCGGGATCATTACCCCAAGCCGGTCGTCTGGGGCTTGTGGTTTCTGTGTGAGGCAGCAATCGCCGCGTGTGACCTGGCTGAAGTCGTCGGCTCCGCCATCGGTTTGCAGCTGCTCTTTGGCATCCCGCTTGTCTGGGGCTGCGTCATCACCACCCTGGACGTCATGATCGTGCTGCTGCTGCAGAACCGCGGCTTCCGCTACGTGGAGGCGCTGGTCATCACGCTCATCCTCACCATCGGCGGATGCTTCGCCGCCGAGATGTTCTTTGCCAAACCGGACCTCGCAGGCATCGCCGCCGGCTTTGTGCCATCCGCGTCCATTTTGAAGAACCGGGAGATGCTCTTCGTCGCCATCGGCATTCTGGGGGCTACGGTGATGCCGCACAATCTCTACCTGCACAGCTCCATCGTGCAGACGCGCAACTTCGCCCGCGACGACGAGGGCAAGGCCGAGGCCATCAAGTTCGCCACCTACGACTCCACCTTTGCGCTCATGTTTGCGCTGTTCATCAATGGCGGCATCCTCATCGTGGCCGCAGCCGCGTTTCACACCACCGGACACAGCGAGGTGGCTGAGATCCAGGAAGCCTACAAGCTGCTCAGCCCCGTGCTCGGTGTCGGCGTGGCCAGCACGCTGTTTGCCGTGGCCTTGCTGGCCAGCGGGCAAAACTCCACGCTCACCGGCACCTTGGCGGGTCAGATTGTGATGGAAGGCTTCCTCAACATCCGCCTCAAGCCCTGGTTGCGACGTCTGATCACCCGCCTCATCGCCGTCGTTCCGGCGGTCTGCATCATTGGGTATTTTGGTGAGGATAAAACCACCGACCTCCTCATCTGGAGCCAGGTCATTCTCTCCATGCAGCTCAGCTTTGCCGTCGTGCCGCTGCTTCGCTTCACCGATGAAAAGGCCAAGATGGGCCGCTTTGCCAACCCGGCATGGATCAAGATCCTCGCCTGGGCCAGCGCCATCGTCATCATCGTTCTCAATTTCAAACTGCTCTTCGATTTCTTCGCCCCTGAGTCCTGGATCAACGCACTCGGAATCTAACGCCATGTACCGCAAAATCCTCGTCGCCCTCGATACCGGCGCTTCCGATCTGGAACTGCTGCCCGCAGTCACCGCCCTTGCCAAGCTGATGCAAAGCGAGCTCCTGCTCGTCCACGTCGCGGACGGCTGGGCTGCGCGCAATTTTGACCAGCTCAAGCTCGCGGAATCCGAAGAGATGAAGCAGGACCTGCGCTATCTCGAAGCCACGGCCGAGAAACTGCGTGCGGAATCCCATCTCACCGTCAACATCCTCCTGGTGCTCGGGGAGCCGCCCGTCCAGCTCCTCAAAGTCGCCGCGGACGAGCACATCGACCTCATCGCCCTCGCCTCCCACGGCCACCGTTTGATCGGGGACATCATCCACGGCAGCACCATCGACGCCGTCCGTCACAAGGCCAGCGTGCCGCTGTTCGTGGTGCCGCCGAAGCGAGCATCTTGACGAAAGCGCAGGCCCCCGCCATATCAGCGGTCTTATGCGCATCCTTTCCGGCCTTCAACCCAGCGGCAGACTCCACATCGGCAATTTTTTTGGCATGATGGAGCCGGCTCTCAAGCTGCAGCATGAAGGCGACGCCTACTACTTCATTGCTGACTATCATTCCCTCACCTCCGTGCAGGATGGCAAGGCGCTGCGCAGCTACGTGCGCGAACTCGCCGTCGATTTCCTCGCCTGCGGCCTCGATCCGGACAAATGCGTCTTCTTCCGTCAAAGCGACGTGCCAGAACACTGTGAGCTGTCCTGGATTCTCAGCACGGTGACTCCCATGGGTCTGCTGGAGCGCTGCCACAGCTACAAGGATAAAATCGCCAACGGCATCTCTCCTTCCCACGGCCTCTTTGCCTATCCGGTGCTCATGGCGGCGGACATCCTGATCTATGACAGCGATGTCGTGCCCGTCGGCAGGGATCAGAAGCAGCATGTCGAGGTCACCCGTGACATCGCCATCAAGATGAACGAAACGTTTGGCGCAGGCCTTTTCAAACTGCCGCAGCCCCGCATCCAGGAAACGACTGCGGTCGTCCCCGGCCTTGACGGCAAGAAGATGAGCAAGAGCTACAACAACACCATCCCGCTGTTTGAGGAGCCCGGGCCGCTGAAAAAGAAGATCATGGGCATCCAGACCGACTCGACGCCGGTCGAAGCACCCAAGCCCATCGAAGGCAGCAGCATCCTGGCCCTCTACAAGCTGGTGGCCTCACAGGCTGACTACGACGCCATGGTGGCCGATCACCTCAACGGCGGCGTGGGCTACGGCGATTTCAAAAAGCGCCTCCTGCAAGGCGTGACCGACTACTTCGCCCCCTTCCGCGCCCGGCGTGACGAAATCCTCGCCGACAAAGGCTATGTGGACAAAGTTCTCGCCGAAGGGGCTGAAAAAGCCCGCGCCGTCGCGCGCAAGACACTCAGCCGTGTGCGCGATGCGGTGGGCCTGGGTTGAATCCTCTAGCGTTTCTTTTTCTTCTGCTGCGCACGTTTGTGGCCATGCCCCGGCTTGCGTGGCGGTGCTGAAGGCCGCTTGGGATCACGGCTTGATGAGCCACGCCGATCTTGGCGTTCCGATTCATGGGAACGCGTCGGTTTGCCACGCTGCGGCACCGGCATGAAATCCACCTGCTTCTTGATGGTGTCCACCTTGTAGATCTGCACCACGATGTTGTCCCCGATGCTGATGACTTTGCGCGTGTGACGCCCCGTGACCTGACGCGTAGCGGGATCAAAGATATAGAAGTCATCCTGGATCGCCGAGAGCGGCACGCCACCACTGAGACCGAGATCCGGCACATCGACGAAGAAGCCGAAGTTCCGCACATCCGTGACGAGGGCAGCATAGGGCTGGGGCTTCTTCGAAACAAGCTGCGCCTTCAGGTAAGCGTAGAGTTTGACCTCCTTGCTGTCGCGTTCGGCATCTGACGAGTTCTTTTCCGTCGTGCTGATGTGATCTGCAATCTGCTTCGCGATGCCCACCTGCAGCTCGACCTTGTCAAACAAAGAGCGATGCACCACGAGATCGGCGTATCGACGGATCGGCGAGGTGAAATGCGTGTACTTCGTCTTGGCGAGGCCGTAATGGCCGAGCGGCTCCACGGCGTAACGCGCACGCATCATGGAGCGCAGGAAACCGATTTTTAATGCGGGGCCAATCGGCAGCGTGCCGAGGCGGCTGAGGAGCTTCTGCACCTCCGGACGATGCGTGAGATTTCCACAAGGCACGCGATGGCTCAGCACATCTTCACGGTAATCATTGAGCCGTTTTTCTTTCGGGGATTCGTGCACACGATACACCGAAGGCCGGTCCAGCCCCATGAGGCGACCCGCGACGGCCTCATTCGCCAGCAGCATGTATTCCTCGATCAACTGATGCGAGACATCGTTCTCGATGCGCTCAATGCGCAGGACTTTGCCGTGTTCATCGAGGCGGATTTTGTTCTCGGGGAAATCGAGATCGAGCGAGCCGTTCTTGAAACGCAGGTGGCGGACCTTCTGCGCCATCGCATGTGCATCGTGCAGCATCTGCTCCGTCTCATTGTTCGGCGGCACCTGGATGGCGGCAAACGCCTCCTTGTAGGTGAAGCGGCGCTTCGAGCGGATTACAGCAGCATAGAATTTCGAACTGACGACGTGGCCATCTTTGGACAGCACAAACTCCACGCACTTGGTCAAACGATCCACGTTCGGCTTGAGGGAGCAGAGCTCATTGCTCAGCGCCTCTGGCAGCATCGGGATCACGCGATCCACAAGGTAGGTCGAGTTGCCGCGCTTTCGGGCTTCGATGTCCAGCGCGCTGCCGGGCAGCACGTAGTGCGACACATCGGCGATGTGAACCCACAGCAGCCACTGGTCCCCCTGCTTCTGAAGGCAGATGGCATCATCAAAGTCCTTCGCGTCATCGGGGTCGATGGTGATGACGTTGTGCGCACGGCAGTCAACGCGTCCGGCACACTCTTGCGCACTCGGCTGGTTGTCAGCCCGCGACTTCGCAATGGTGCTGGCCTCATGCAGCACGTTCTTCGGAAAGTGCAGCGGCAGATCGTAATGACGCAGCACGGAGAGCATGTCCACGCCCTCTTCATCCGGTGGGCCGAGCACCTCGATGATCTCGCCCTCGGGCGCTGTCTGCTTGGATTCCCACTGGGTGATTTCCACCACCACTTTGTCGCCCACGTTGGGCTTGCGGCCCACATCACGCGGCTCCGAGACATAAATAGCCCCGGGCAGACGCGGATCATCCGGCGTCACATGCAGGAACTGCTTTGAACGCTGCAGGGTGCCCACGAACTGGGTGCGCTTGCGTTCAAGCACGCGAACCACGCTGCCGGTCTTGTCCTGCTGCCCCGGCCTCACATCAAGGCGAACCAGCACCCGGTCGCCATGCATGGCGGTGCCAGTGTTGCTTTCCGAGATGCCGATTTCGCTGACTCCTGCTTCATCCGGCTGAACAAAGCCACGACCGCCGCGCGTGATCTGAATCACCCCGGGCACCAAGTCGGCCTCCTTCGCCACGATGTAGCGATTGCCCTTCGTGCGTACGATTTTACCCTGTTTCTCCAGGCTTTTGAGCAGGCTTTGCAATACCTGCTGTTGATTGGGCTTCATGCCCAGTTGGGAGAGAAGCTCTGGCACATTGGAGGGTATGTAATCCTCACTGCCGAGCAACCTCAGTAGTTTCTTATCCATCTTATTCTTACCTATCTAATCAAGCTATAGTCGCATGTCGAATGATTCCGTCAATGAGAATTCGGCGGCAGGCGGAACTCACGGTTCAATCGCAGCCGCAGACGCCGCATCGTTTCATCCAGTTCTTCACGCACGCTGAGCAGCTCCGGTTCCAGCGCCTCATTCACCGGCGTGGACATCACACGCTCATGGCGTTCCACCAGCGCCTGACCGTCCTCGCGCAGCCCGCATTGCTCGATCAAACCCTTCACGCGCTCCACCATCGCCCGAGTCTCCACGATCATCCGCATCACATCATCCTCTGCGGTCTCGCCGCTTTCCAATCGCCCCAGCTGCTGGCAGTTGAAAAGGCGGCAGCGCACCGGCCGCTGCTCATAGACCGTGCATCGTTTTTCCACCAGCGCGGAGCACGGCTGCTCCATGTAATACTCACCATCCCGGCATCGGATTTTGAGCCCCATCTTTCCCAGCTTCGCCGGCACCTCCCCCGGCTGCATCCGCACGATCTGAAACATCGTCCCGTCACAGCACATCCCACAGGCCGCGCAGAGGCGTGTGGCCGCTTCGGTGAATGTTGAGCTCTGCATCGTTTCAGCTAACGAGTTTCAGCCTGGACGGCAACCTTCTTCCTTGTCAACACCATGGCCGGTCCGCTAAAAAGCCATCCATGCGGAAGAGCGTTGCCATTATTTTTCTGCTGCTGCCCTTCAGCAGCCTCGCGGAAACCGCTGTTCCGCCCTCGGTTCAAAAATATCTGGAGGTCCTGCGGAAGCGCCCGGAACCAGGCACGATCTTTGAGCGTTTTTACTCTTCCTGGCTGGAAGAAGGAACCGCCTCCGACCTCCTTGAACACCTTTCCGCACAGGCGTCCCGCCCTGACGCCGCAGCTTCAGATCATCTCATCCTCGCTCTTTTTCACAGCCATCGCGGTGACGACCTGAAGGCGCTCGCGTCTTACCATGCAGCGCTCCAGCTTGATGAAAAAAATGCGGGTGCCTGGCTTGAGTGCGCCCGCATCGAGTCACGTCTTCTTGATTTCACTGCAGCGCTCGGCTCCCTTGAAAAAGCCTCAGCGGCAAAACCGCCCCCGGCTCTCGCTCTCGACATCGCCAGGCTCAAAGGCCGGGCGCTGATCCGTCTGGCCCGAGACGATGAAGCTCTGGCCCTCTGGCGTGACATGGCTCAAAAAAACGCGGACCATGAAGACCTGATCGAGGAAATCATCGACTGGTTTGCCGACGAAGCGCAGTATGAAGCCGCTCTCGAAACCTCCCGCGCGCTCGTCAAACGCACCCGCGATCCCCTCGCCCGCACACTGCGCCAGCTTCGGCTTGCAGACATTTTGCTGATGGCGGACCGCAGCGATGAATCGCTGGCCGTGCTCGACTCCGCATTTTCCTCCACCGGTGCTGACACCTGGATCGAATCCGATGTCTTGAGCCGGATCGAGCGCGTCTTTAACAGGGCGGACGACGTCGCGGGCCTGGAGAAGCACCTCTCTTCGCTGGTGCTTGCCAATCCACAACGTGTCACTCTTGGCTGGCAGCATGCCCTGCTGCTGGCCGACACAGGCCGCGCGGAAGACGCGCTGGTTACTGCCAGAGCCCTGCTGAAGGCAAATCCTGGAAGACGGGATCTGCAGAATCAATTTTTGGACCTCCTTGAATCGCTCAAACAGCCTCGGGAAGCTGTCGCGCAGGCCCAGACTCTCTCACGGCAGAATCCCACCGACAAGGAGCTGCTCGTCCGGCTGGCCACGCTGCAGCAGCGTGCGGGCGAAATCTCCGCCGCCTCAGACACACTGGAAACCTACCTTGCCGCAGCGGGTGCGGATGAAGCAGCCCTGCTGCGAGTCGCCCGGCTTCAGGAAGGCTGGGAAAAGCCCCCTGCCAAAGATGATGCTCCCGCATTCAAAGCCTATGCCAGCCTTCGTGCCGCCTTTCCCGACAGCCTGTCCGCGCAGGAGGCCTGCGCCCACTACCTGCACCGCGCCGGCCGGCGTGAGGAGGCGCTTGCCATTTGGAAGCGTCTGGCCAAAAACGCAGCGCTGGAGGATCTGCTGCGCCTAGGCCAGTCACTGCAGGCACGCCTCGAATCGCGGCCCGCCTTGGACATCCTCTCCGTCCGCGAGGCGGAGTTCTCCCAGCAGCCGCGCTTTCTCGCCCTGCTGGTGAAAAGCGCCATCGCCAATGAAGAGTTCGCACGCGCCCTTCCCTGGGCGCTCGCCCATCTCAGGCTCCTGCATGATGCCGAAGGCATCGAAGGCGCCATGGCTCCGCTGCGCATTCTTCTTCAACCCAAAAACTCCGGCCTTGCAGCCCCCCTCATTGAAGAGCTCCAGCACAGGGATTCGCTGACCCTTCAGGACCGCTGCCTGCTGGCCATGCTGCTCCACCAAAAGGGCGAATCCTCGGCAGCCGCGCAGTTGCTCATGGCCGCGCCTTCTGCCGAGGCACCCGTCGCGCTGGTTCAACTCGCCAATCTTCAACAGGCTGGCAAGGAATGGGCAGCCGCCGCGCGGACACTGGAGAAAGTGATCGCCCTTCCGGCCGGGCGCACTCCCGCGCGGCTCCAGCTTCTGGTGGACGTGCTCCGCCGCGCCAATCAGCCCGCGCAGGCGCTTGAGCAGATTTCCACCTGGAAAATGCTCACGCCTTCCGCCGTCGAGCCCTGGCTGGTGGAGGCTCGCGTTCTGGGAGAGCTCTACCGGGACAAAGATGCCCTCAAGGTACTGCGTCAGGCCGTGCGCAAGTTCCCCGACGCCGCAGAGCCAGCCCATGCCTATGCCACCGCCTGCCTCGGGGCCGGAGATGCGGCGGAGGCCGAGCGCATCTACCTAGCCCTGTACGAGCAAACCACCGATTCAGAGGCACGGCTCCGCCTGCTGCCGCCCCTCGCCCTCGCGGCACAGCAGCACGGTGCTCTTGCACCATTGGTGGAAAATTTTCAGCGCAGACAGCAGCAAAACCGCGCCTCCGCCTTTCCATGGCTCGCCCTCGCGCAGATCCATCGAGCCACTCAAAACCGTGAGGAGCACCTGCGCTGCCTTTACGAGGCCTCGCGTCTTCGCCCGCAGGACATGTCACTCCTGCTTGAAATCGCGCGCCATGAGGAAGCGGAGGGTCTTTACACCGAGGCCGTCCGCACGCTGGAGGCTGCGGCCAGGCTCGATAAAACCACCAAGGTCCGCGAGCGCCTCGCGAAGCTTCAGATTGAAAATGGCGATCCCGATGCCGGCTACCACATTCTCTTCGATCTGGCTGGAGGCGGCCAGATGAGCCCGGAAGCTGTCGAACAAATCGCGGATGCCATGGCGCTCCGGGGAGACTGGAAAAACATCCCCGCCCTGCTGCAGCCCCTTTTGGAAAAACATCCGCGCCACTACCGCCTTCACTACCTGTGCGGCGTGGCTGAAGAGGAAAGCGGCCAGGACAATGCAGCGCTCCTCACCTTCCTGCGCGTGATGGACATGCACGAAGAAATCCCCGGCACACCACCCGTCATTCCGCCCGGCGAAACGGGGACTCTGCCCGCTGGCACAGAGGACTGGCTGCGGTTCGCCGAGGCCTCCACCATCGCTTATGCATATCGGGAGAAATCACGGGACCTCCAATACACGTGGCGACAGACAGTTTCAGCCCCGCCTTCCCTGATCTCGCTGCCTGCGGATGTCCACCAGTCGCCAGCCTTTGCCATGGCCCATGTTCTCCGGCTTGCCAGCACCCTGCCGGAAAATGAGCAGCAGCGCATCGTGGTTCAGCTCAGACGTCTGGGCATCACGGAGGCCGCCTTGCTTCTGGAGGCGGCGCTGTCCTCCGCCGGCTTTGCCATCACGCCCGTCCTGCTGGAAACACATCCTTCGGATGCGGCGCTGCACGCAGCCTGGCTGCTCAGCCCTCAAGACACCGATGACATCCCTGCTCTCGAACGCTGCTTTGAGCTGTTTAAGAAACCGCATCCTGAACTCGCCCTGATCGCCGCAGATCAGATCCTGCAAAAAGGAGACGTGGCAAACAGCAGCCTCTGGGTCACCCGCCTCATCCAGCTTGGCTCCTCACTGCCTCATGCAAACGCCCGCAGTTGGGAGCCATTTGCCCGGCTGCTGTGGTCCCAGTTTCCGGAACTGAGTTCGCCCCCTCCCGAGACGCACGTTTACCTCACTCCGGAGGAGACGGAGAAAATCGTCGCCCTTCTACGCCGCTGGATGCGAACCAGCACCTCGCTCGAAAGCGTGAGCGACATCACCACAACACTCCTTGCGCATGACCGCTGGGATGCCGCCATCGAAGGCTTTGAACGGATGTTTGAGCTCGCCTCCGCGTCCGGCACACCGCAGACACTGCCACCACCGTCCGGTCCTGCATGCCGGCCGCTCAGACCCTGGGATGCAGCCCCCCTGCCTCTCGTTGCAGCAGACACCGGCATGCCTTCATCCCTCATCAGCTTGCTCGATCCAGCTCTTGTCTCCCTGCATCAGGAAGAAGCTTCCCGAGATGATGAATCCAACATCCTGAGGCCCCTTTTCCGAAAGTCTGCCGCAGGCGAAGAGGAGATTCAGCAACGGGTGCAACAATTTCAGGCCGCAGCCCGGCAGCGGGCCGCAGAAGCCCAGAACGCGCAACTGCGCCTGTGCCTGCGACTTCTTGCGGGAGACGCCCGAACTTTGCTCGCGGAACAAGAAGCTCGCATACAGCACCCTGATGCCACCCTTCAGAATTTCTTGTTTGCCGGGTGGCTGCACCAGTTCCTTCAGGAGGATGAAAAAGCCCTGCACATGTTTCAAAGCGCGGCAAAGCTCGCTCAAGACCCACCGCTCCTGGCTCTGCTAAACTCCGCCCGCCTGTGGCTGGCCTTCCACACGCAGCAGGAAGGCGGCGGCGGCTCGGAGCTGGCCTCAGGCACGGCCAGGCAGATTCTTGGTGACATCGTCAAGTCAGGCCTGACCAGCGAAGAGAAATGGAACATCGTCCCCTTTCTGGAGACGGCTGGCATGACGGACGAAGCTGAAAAGCTGAAGCATTCTTTTCAGTCCGCGCCTCAAGCAGCGCAGAATTTCACGGCGCCACCGGCACCTCCCAATCCTTACTCCGCCCTGCTTTCTTCCGGCAGCCGAGGCGGCGCCCAGGACCTGCTTGATCGCTTCTTGCTTCAGGACAACGACAGCGGTGCTCTCGCTGAGGCCTCCCGCCGCGCGCGGCGGCTGACAGCCCTCTGGCTTGGCGGCAGGTCTGCCAGTGACGATGCCAAGACTGAACTGATCACCCTGCTCATGAAGCTGGGCATGCATGAGCTGCGAGAGCCTTTTCTCAGCCGGCTGAAAGCAGATGCGAATTCGGACTGGGAGAAGCGCCAGGCCTACGCCGCCGTGCTCGAGGTGCAGCACGCCCACGGCCGGGTGTTCCAGAACAACGACGGTGCTCGGTCGCTCACGGTGGACGAACTGTACTTTCACGCTGTCCAGGAATTTGAGGCCGTCATCACCGCCAATCCGCAGGCGCATAATGCCCGCAGCCGGCTCGTCATGCTGCAGGTACTGAAAGATCCTCCCGCCGCGCTCAGGCACTGGAAGGCGCTGCCGGAGGCACTGCAGCCGACGCTGCTTTTCCCACTGACCGAGAGGGCTTGTGAAGCGAAGGATGCGGCGCAAGTCACCGCCATCACTCGCTTCATCACCTCCTGGCTGAAGAGCCTGGATCCCGGCCGTCCTGTTCCTTCCCGGACCAGAAACGAGCTCGGCTTCGTCCTGGAAAAAATTGAGGAAGGCTCGGGCTGGCCCTCGCTGAACGCCGTCTTCGGCCCCGGCAGAGAAGGGTATGCCTCCTCCTGGGATTTTGATGCCAACGGAATGATCAAGCTCGACGAAGCCCTGCGCCGCGAGCGCAATGACCGACGCATCGCCCATGAGGCGCTCTGCCGCGCCATGACCCGTTTTCCAGAACTCGCGGAGCTGGGATTCGCGCCACTCTCAGGACTGGCGATCTTTGAGCAGCGCGATCTGCCCGGCATGGAGCAGCTTGCTTTGCAAGTCCTGTCACTGCGCGGCTCGCAGCCGCCCGCGCAACGGCAGATGACTCCTCGTCCACCTCCGTCAGGCAGCAACCGTCTCTTTGAAAAGGAAACCCTCATCGCCAATCAACCGTCCGCCTTTTTTGCTACATGGAGCACGGCCCGCCGTGGAGATGTCCGTTCGTTGGAAGACATCGTCTATCCCGCCATCATGAAGGCAGACGGCCCTCTCATGCTCGATTTCTGCCGAGGTTATGCCGGCGTGCTGCTCGCGGACGACGCCAGTTTTACCGCCGCTGCATCTGCATGGGTCAGGCGCTGGCTCACGCCTACCGTCGCCTGCGCGGAGGCATTCAACCCGGGAGGAATGGTCCACGAAGTGGTGCGCCTGTGGGAGACCCGCAAAAACGCCGCTCCGTTGGATGACCTTTTCCTGCCCTTCAAGGCGCTGGCCATCAAACCACGAGATGCCATGGACAACAATCCCCTGGTTCTGGCCCCCACCCCTTATGTGCACGCGCTCCTCAAACGCCCCCCTGGAGAACTGAGCCGCTTCCTGCTTCGCATCCGCGAGACATGGATCAGCCCTGAACCGGAAGTCCGGCGGCAGGCCATGACGCGCCACCTGGCCAATGCGGCGCGCAATGCACCTCATCGGGATACCCCGACGGAACGCGCAGCCGGGAACTGCCTCGAATGGCTCAACTATCTGATGACAATGGAAGGCTCCCAGACTGCTTTTGAAGCAGCCGTGGATGACGGCGCTCTCAATGCGAAAGAGTGGGCAGCGAGGCTGGCTGACCAGACAGATGAAATCCACAGCCCAGGGGAGTTCCTGATTCTGCTCCGCCAGCTCGGATATCTGCAGGGTGGCGCGGGGCCCCGCATTCTCTCAGACCCGGGGGATCAGCCTGGACACCCGCTCTGGCTGGCACGCAAATTCCGTGATTTCGGCGGACCCAAAGATGAGGCAGAGCTCGTGGCGCTGCTTGGACGTCATCAGCCTGCGGGTTTGGACACTCACCTTTTGCAGGCCATGTTCGTTCTGGAGGAGATCAAAAGCATCCATCTCGACGGCCGGTCCGTCGCGCTCGTCGCCCCTCCCAGTTGCGGTCCTTTGACACGACGAGAGATGGCCTACCGGCTGGTCATTCTGAGACACGCGGCGGAGATCGCCGCCCTGCCCGTCCAGGAACGGAACGCCCTCGGCACATTCCTCGAAATGGAACAACCCCGCCTGCTGCGGCCCTCCCCTGATGACGCGGAGCTCATGCGGGCTCTTGAGCCTGTCATCCAGGCCAGGAAACAAGCATCGAAAAAAGCTGATGCCGAAAACGAACTTCCGCTCGAAACGCGAAAGCCCTGAACCGTCGGGAAACACCTGCGTCACAGGATCGTCACCCTTTCGAATTTGCACACAAAGCTGACGCAAGGATTCGAGATTAAGAATTAAACCTCCGTTCTTGCCAAGCACCCGGACATTCCGTTAAAAGCGTGGCATGCATCCGCGCACTGTCCTTTGCCTCCTTGTGTTAGGTGTCAATTCCTTGGCACAATCGCCGTCCGCGTTGGTTCCTGCACCCGCCCAGCGATACCTGGACATTCTCCTGAAGCGTCCGCAGCCGGGCACGATCTTTGAGCGCTTCTACGCTGCCTGGCTGGAGGAAAGTTCGGCGACGGAACTGGGCGTCTTTCTGGAAGCACGGACGAAACTGCCGGCGGCCACAGCGGCAGATCAATTGCTGCTCGCGGTCTTTCATTCGCATCGTGGCGATGATCGTGCGGCGCTGGCGGCCTATGAAGCGGCGTTGAAGCTTGATCCCACGAATGCTGCCGCGTGGATCGAGCGTTCACGGCTGGAGGCGCGTGCGCTTGATTTTGCCGCCGCTTTGCAGTCGCTCGATGAAGCCGTGAAAGCAAAGCCCGATGCCGGCGGCACGATGGAAATCGGCAAACTGCGCGGTCGCGCCTTGCTGCGCCTTGGAAAAAATGAGGAGGCATTGCGCACTTGGAAGGAGCTGGCCGCCGCCCATGCCGAAGACGAGGATCTGTCCGAAGAGCTGATCGACCTGCTGACAGATGAAGGACAGTATGAGGCTGCGCTCGAAGCCGCGCAGGCTTTGATCAAACGCTCTCCTGATCCGGTGGCGCGGACTCTGCGCCAGCTTCGGCTCACCGACATTCTGCTGCTGGCCGAGAGGCGCGACGAAGCGTTGAACACCTTGCGGGAGGCTCTGGCAGCCACCGGGTCTGATTCCTGGGTGGAGGGCGATGTGCTGGGCCGCATCAGCCGCGTGTTTCGCATGAGCGATGATGTGGAGGGATTTGAAAAATTCATGGCCGACCTCGTGAAGGAGCACCCGCAGCGGGTGGCCCTGGCCTGGCAGCACACGCAGTTGCTCGGCGAGGTGGGGAAGAAGGACGACGCCTTGAAGGAAGCGCGCGCGCTGCTGCAGTCGAATCCCGGCCGGCGAGATCTGCAGGAGGGATTTCTCGACCTGCTCGAATCCCTCGATTTGATCAAAGAAGCGGTCGAGCAGGCGCAGGCGCTGACCCAGCAGAATGCCGCAGACAAAGAGATGCTGGTCCGCCTCGCCAGCCTGCAGCATCGCGCCAAGGAAGATGCCGCCGCGCAATCCACGCTGGAGCGTTTTCTCAAGCTGCCGGGAATCGGAGAGCCGGATCATCTGCGTGCTGCCCGCCTGCTGGAAAACTGGGAAGACCCACCCGCAAAGCCCGGCAGCCCCGCAGCACAGGCTTACGCACGCCTGGTTGAGAGCTTCCCCGCGAGCATCTCAGCGCAGGAGGCCCAGGCGCATTACCTGCACCGTGCTGGCCAGCGTGATGCCGCGCTGGCGATCTGGACCCGGCTGGCAAAGTCCGCCACGCTAGAGGACCTGCTGCGCATCACCCAGGCCCTGCAGGCGAGGCAGGAGTCACGCACCGCGCTGGATCTGCTCGCGCCACGTGAGCAGGACTTCGCCCAGGAGCCGCGCTTCTATGCGCTGCTGGTGCAACTGGGCATCGCCAACAAGGAAGTGGAACGTGCGCTCCCATGGGCACGCACGCGCCTGCGCCTCGCGCAGGATGCAGAGAGCATCGAAACGGCCGTGAAGGACATCCTGCTGGTGCTGCGCAGCGATGAATCTGGAAAACTTTCCACTCCGATGCTGCAGGAGTTGCAAAGCCAGGCAGCGCCCAGCATTCAGAGCCGCTGCCTGCTGGCGGCGCTGCTGGAAACCGCCGGCAAAAATGCCGATGCGGAGAAGACGCTTACCTCGGCGCCCGCAGAGGACAAACTGATCAGCCTGAGCCAGCTCTCGGTGTTGTTTCAGAACCGTCAGGAATGGGAAAAAGCAGCCCAGGCATTGCAGCAAGTCATCGCACTTCCAGGAGCACGCACCACGGCCCGCGTGCAGCGCATGGTGGATTTTTACCGCCGCGCGGAAAAACCGGAGCTGTCACTGACCTGGATTGCCGAATGGAAAAAACTCTCCCCCAGCGCTGTGCCGCCGTGGCTGGATGAATCCCGCCTGCTGATCTCGCTGAACCGCACGAAGGACGCGCTGGCGCTGCTGCGCGGTGCTTTGCGGAAGTTTCCTGACTCCATTGAGGCGGCGTCCAGCTATGCCACGCTCTGTTTGGAAAACGGCCAGCCTGACGAGGCGGAGCGCACCTACCTGGCGCTGTATGAAAAAACCACCGATGCCACAGCTCGCCTGCGCTTGATCAGCCCTCTGGCGCTCGCGGCACAGCAGCACAATTCCCTGCCGCGTCTCATCGAAAACTTCCATCAGCGCCAGAAGCAAAACCGCGCCAGCGCGCAGCCCTGGCTCGCCTTGGCGGAGATCTACCGCAGCACCAACAACGATGAAGAACGCCGTCGGTGCCTCTATGAAGCTTCGCGCCTGCGCCCGCAGGATCTGTCACTGCTGCTCGACATCGCCCGGGGTGAAGAGGAAGTCGGCCTCACCGCTGAAGCTCTGCGCACGCTCGAGAGCGCCGCAAAACTCGACAAGACCAGCAAGACCCGTGAGAACATCGCCCGCCTGCAAATCGAAAGCGGCGATGCGGATCTCGGCTATCGCATGCTGTTTGAGATCGCGGGCGGCAGTCAGATGGATGCGCGCGCGCTTGAACAGATGGCGGACACCATTGCGGAAAAGGGCGAGTGGGAGCGCGTCATCACCTTCCTGGAACCCGTGCTGGAAAAGCACCCGAAGGACTACCGCCTGCATTACCTGAATGCCGTGGCTTTGGAGGAGGCCGGACGTGAAAAAGAGGCCGTGCGTGCCTTCATCGAAATCATGAGCATGCACGAGGAACTGCCAGGGGTGCTCAGCACGGGCCGCAGCATCGGGCTGCGCCGACAGTATGACTCGATGTCCCTGCCGCCCGGCACGGAGGACTGGCTGGTGCTTCCATCCATGGTGCAGGCGGCCTACATTCACCGGCAGAAGCAGGGAGGACGTGGAAGCTACGGCGGCTACAATCCCTTTGGCAGCCCCCCAGCCAGCGGCCTGCCTGCCAATGGTTTCGTCCAGCAGGCGCCCGGCGTCACAGAGTCGCCCGTGCTTGCCCTCGCCCATGTGCTGCAGCTTGTTTCCATGTGGGATGTGGCGGAGCGTGAGCCGGCATTGCGCAGTCTCAAGCAGGCCGGTGTGAGCGATGCGCCGCTGCTGCTCACAGCGGCGGAGAACTCGCCCCAGCTTGTCATCACGCCCGAGATGCTGGTTGCTGAGCCGCAGAACACCGCACTGCACGCCGCTTGGCTCATGCAGAGTAACAGCGGCGATCCCGCTGAACTGCTGCCTCTTTGGGAGAATGCCTTCAAGCTGTTCCAAACGACTCATCCCGCGCTGGCTCTGCGCACGGCGGCGATGGCATGGCACAGCGCCGGAGATCAGCCCCCGGCCTGGGTGCGGCGCATCCTCGACATCAGCCGGAGCCTGCCCAAGGCCGACATCTCGGTGATGCAGACGCTCATCGGCATGCTGCGAGTCCAGTCTGATTGGTTTCCCCGTCAGGCACGAGACACCGATGCGGCGAAACTCAGTCCGGAAGACGTCCGCGCCATCACCGCCACTTTAAGTCGCTGGATGAACAGCGTTGATGAAGAGCAGTCCTATCAGACCGCTGAAGTCATCCACGCCTTCGCTGCGGTGAAGGATTGGAATGGCTTGATTGAAATCATCAAGCATCAGCTCAGCCTGCCAGACAAGCCGCAGGCCCAGACTCCGGCGGTGACTGTCCCAATGATGGCAGGCAGGGGCTACTATCGCAACTTCCAGCCCACCCCCATGCCGATGAACGCCATCGCATTCAAGCTGCCCGCGAACGCGCTGAACTGGGTTTCAAATCTCACAGCGCAGCCAAACTCTGAAAACATGGAACTCAGCGAAGAGGCGGTGAAATGGAGAAAGGAAGTCAAAGAAGGATTGACTCCCTTCATCGAAAAATCCGGCGACGCGAGGCTGAAACTCATTCTCCGGCTCATGACGGGCGACCTGCAGGCCATGCTCGATGAACTCACGCCACGCCTCTCTGCCAGCCCCGCGCTGGAGGATCTTCTCCTCGCGGGCTGGCTTTCCCAGCAGCTGAACCAGCCCGAGAAAGCCCTCTCATTTTTCAAGCAGGCTCAGGCGCTGACCGCCGATGCGGCGCAGATCCTCCAGCTCGATCTCGCCATGCTTTTTCATGTACAACGCCTGCAGCAGGCCAGCAAGATGGAATCAACCACGCTCACCGCGACCGTGAAGCCGGTGCTGGAACGCCTCGCCCAGGCCTCCGCCAATCAAAGCGAAAAAATCATGCTGGCCGAACTGTTCAACACCTACGGCATGCAGGAGGAGGCGCAGAAGATGATGCAGGCGGCGCAAGGAAGTCCCTCCAGAAGCCGTGCGCCAAACGCACCGGCGATCACCAATCCGTACTCCCGCAGCTATACCTATCGGCAGCAGCAGAGAAAGCAGGTGTCCGTCGACGATCTGATCAAAAAGGGCGACGAGGCGGGCGCCTTGCAGGAAATCGTGAGGCAGCTTCGCGTGGCCATTCAGGGCTGTTTGAATCCGCAGAACAGCTCCAACGCCCATCATCAAATTCATGAGGTCATCAAGGCGTTCACCCAGTACAAGCTGACGGACCAGGTGATGCAAACCCTGCAGACCGCCGCCGGTGCCGGCTGGAGGCCCCGGCAGGAATACGCGGTGCTGCTGGAACATACCGGACTCGAAACCAAGCCCGCCATCGAAGCGCACCGCGCTGTGATCACCGCCAATCCACGCGCTTTTGCCTCCCACGCACGTCTGGCCACCCTGCTGGCGATGGAGGGGGATTTCCAGACTGCGCTGCAGCATTGGAAAATTCTGCCCGACGTCACTCAGGCATTGTACCTGCCGGCGCTCCTCCATGAATTCAGCGAGCGCAGTAACATCTCCCAGCCGCGGCCCGCAGCACTTGCCGGGCTGCTTTCCGCCTGGCTGCGCGCCCTGCCTGCTGGTCGGCCCATGGCCGCGAATCTCTACCAGCAGTTTTATCAGGCTCTGAACAACATTCAGCAAAGCGATTCCGGCCAGAACCTGTCCTACCCCTCCCTGTGGGTGCCTTACACCAAAGAAACCGACCGCAACAACCGCCAATGGGTTTTCAATGAAGACGGCTCGCTCAAGCTCACCGCTGAAAGCCAGAAGGACCGGGATGCGCGGCGTGCGGCCCATGACCAGCTCTGCCAGGCGATGCTGCAAGTCCCAGAGCTCGCGCTTGTGGGCTTCGGTCCACTCGGTGGTCTGGCCATGTTTGAAAACCGCGGTCTCGCCGAGACGGAAAAACTCGCGCTCGACCTGCTCAGCCTGCGCGCCATGCCCAAGGTGAAACGACGGCTCTTGGCGCAGGGCGGCCACCCCCGGCACTACGGCGGCACGGATCCTGCATCCCCCTTCGGCGGGTTGTTTGCCACTTCAGAGCGCATCGCCATGCCCGTGCCCGCCGTGTTTGCCACCTACAGTGCCGCGCTGCGCGGGGATCAGCGTCTGCTCGATGAGGTGATCTTTCCGGCCATCCTCAAGGCGGAAGGCAAGACGACTGAGGCATACTGCCGCGCCTATGCCGCGCTGCTCATGGCTGATGAGGCACACTTCGTCTCCGCGGCATCTGCCTGGCTCAAACCAGCGGGCAAAGGCAGCTACGCCCATCGCGGCCAGCAGCAGGGCGGGCCTTTGGAAGAAATCGTGCGGCTTTGGAAGGAGCGTCAGATTCAGGAATCGTTGAACCCGCTTTTCCTGGCTCAAAACACTGAGACGACCAACCTTCAGTCTGGGTACGTGCCAGCGGTGGTCAACACCTACGTCTTTGCTCTCGGACAGCGTGATCCCGAAGCCTTGCACAGTTTCATCCGCAGTCTGCGTGACCCATGGATCGGAGCCACACCTGAGCTGCGCAGCCAAAACATCGCCTCCTGGCGTGAATATCAGCAGCAGCAGCAGCGCGGCGTCCGGATGTTTCGGCAACAGTACTCCCGCACCCATCAGGCGGTGCAGGCTTACATCCAATGGCTGCAAAATCTGCTGCAGGATCCACGTGCGCTTCCTTTGCTCCAGCTAGCCACGGAAGATGGTCTGCTGGATTCGCCTGAGTGGCTGCGCCAGGTCGCCAGCCATTACACCAGCAGCCGATTCAAAACCGTGGACGATTTCATGCAAACGGCCGACGCCCTTGGCTTTCTCGGGGAGGCCGGCTCCTTCCGTGCCTATGTTCTGAACGAGGGTGACCAACGCGCGACTTGGATGGGCAGGCTCGTGCAGCATTACCGTGAAAGCTGGAGTGACGAGACGATCAACATGGCGCTCACGCAACTCGGCCGGCGCAAGCCCGCTTTGGGCTGTGATCTCGCACAGGCCCTGCTGATGAAAAACAGCCGCACCCCTTTGCAGTTGGACGGCAAGCCGGTGCCGGTTGAAGTCGTGCAAATCAAGCGGCCTAATTTACGCGGTGACGAAACCGTTGCCTACCGCAGTGCTGCTCTGCGCCGCGTCCTCCTGCGTCACGCCACAGACTTCGCCACCATGCCCGCCGCCGGCCAGAGTGAGCTGTCCGCCCTGCTGCGTCTTGAACTGACCGGCTATCCGCAGCCGGAGGCGCTGGGAGAGGAACTCACCCGCGTGCTCGCCCCGCTGATCAAGATCGAAAACATCGAGCTCACCCGCAAGATCGATCAAGTGCTCGCCGCCAAAACGTGGACCGATCTTCATCAGCAGGAGTACCAGTTCACCCAGCAGTTGGTGGTCTTGCTGCATGACTTTGCTGCGATCGACACAGCCAAGGCTGAGGCCACAGTCCGCCATGCCGTGGAATTGCTGCGCGACAGCCCGGAGCAGAAGCAGGCTGCTTTGCAGAACAACCGTGAAACATCCGTGCGCCGCCTTCTGACAGCGCTCGTCCGGGTGCCGGAGCTCCTGAACACCACGCTCTCTCTCGCTGATCAGGAAGGCTTTTCGCAATCACGCAACTGGACTGGCACCCTGCGCAGCCACCTCGAAGACTCCTTGCGTTATCCTGACAACATCCGTTTCGTGTTCTCCGGCACGCCATGGGTTGCCGGGGCTGCGGATTATCGTGACCCGAAAAACGAGGACAGCCAGCTGCCGACCCTGCTTGCCAGTCTCATCAACCAGATCGAAAACAGCAGCGAGCTCCGGCCTTCGATCCATGATTTCCTGGCGAAACAACCCGCCACTTTCGGCACCGAACTCCTGCTGGCGTTTCTGCAAAGGGCTCCGGGTGATGACACAAACACCCGCAGCTTTTACAACACCAAGCGCCCGGATCCCTCGTTCATTCTCGCCTTCATCCAAAAGCGCCGCGAAGATTTCGCCCGGCTCAAACCCGAATCTGCAGCCGGTCTTCTGGCCATGCTCCAGGCTCGCATGCCTGATCTGGATCAAAAAGCGGAGCAGGACGCCGCGCTCAAACAAGCCCTCCAACCGTTGATCAGCGCGAGCGCGGCTCAATTTGAAGCTGACATCTCCCGATGGATGGAGCTGACAAGCCTGCGCGATTCCGGCAGCCAGTCCTATGAGGCGATGCAGCTCTGTGCGCCCTTGCTTGACCGCCTTGCTCAAGCAGACAAGCCACGCGCCATCGCGCTGCTAGATCAAATCAGCAAACTCGTCGCGCAGCAGGATGCCCTCAACAACCGAGGCGGCGGTCGCCAGCAGCCCCACCAAACCCAGGTGGCCCAATGGCTGCAAAATGCCGCCACTGTGCCTGAGCTCTTCGGCGAAATCTTGCAGCGCGCCGAAGACTGCGGAGCCGCCAAGGACTCCTCCTGGCTGGGAGGCATGCTGAGCTCCGCGTCCAATCTCTACAAGCACCGGGGCAAACCCCGGCGCCTCATCGCCCTGCTGGAATCCGCAGGCATGCTCGATCCTGCCGCCACGTTCAATCCCCGCCCGCTGCCTGGCAATTCGCAGCAGCTGACCCTGCTCGAATCCATCAGCGGTCAGTTCACGGGCGGCAGCACTCATCCCGGTCTTGTGGAAGAGCTCGCCCAGCGTCAGCCCCGCACTTTCGGCGTGGATTTGATCACTCTGCTGTGCAGCAAAAAGTACAATGCACCGGACGAAGTGAGCGCCTTCGCCCAGGCTCACGCGGATGAAATCGCAGCATGCCCGGCCGGGCAGCAGCAGCTCCTTGCCGGCTATTTCCAGCGGCGGAAGTGGGCGGAGATTTTTGCCGAGCATGTACCGGCCCTGCAGGATGAATTTGCACCGTTGCTGCAGGAGCAGAATGCCAGGCGAAAGACATACATTGAAGACGTCCTCAAGGCCTCAAACTGGCAGGATTTCGAACTGCTCTATTTCCAAATGCAGTCTCAAAACACGCGCGGCGGCGGGGGGTCCATGTCACGTGCGCAAATGGAGGCCCGCATGCGCATGAACGGCGGGCCGCAGTTTTTCCCAGGCGGGCAGGGCGCTCCCTCCATGGACTACCTCGCCGCTCAACTTGTGCAACTGGCCGCAGTGGATGCGAAAAAAGCCCGCCTGACGCTCCGGCACTTTGCCAGCCTCTACCAATCCGCATTCAACGAATCATTCGACCCCTACCGCCGGCCACCGCTGGACAGCTTTGTCATGACTTTGAGTGCGTCTCCCCGCCTGCTGCCTGAAGCGCTGCGATTCACGGTTCCTAGGAGCTCGCCGCTCCGAACTCCCACCGGCAGTTCCATGAACACTTTCCAGTTGCTCGACCGGGCCTTGCCAGCCAGCAGCCTCGCCAGTGCGGAAAAGATCGTCACCACGCTGAACGAAATGGAACTGCTGGCGGATGCGAATGCCTACGATGCGTTTCCCGGGCCTGGACTGGCCTCAGGCAGCCTGCTCGGGATGGTGTTTCTGAAGTTGTCGCGCCTGAATCCGGAAGTGGCGGAGAAAGCCGCCCAACTGCTCACGCAGCAGAAAGATGCCAAATTTGGTCATCGTCTGTTTGCAGCGAAGCTGACCGCAGATGAATCCCCGGAGAAAGCCCGACGCTGGGATCTCTGCGCCGCCCAGTTTCCCCAGGTGAAACTCCAAGCCGCAGGGGCCATTTTGCAGGCACTGGAAGGCGGACTTCCCGAGCTTTCAAAGGCAGACCCACCGACGGGTGATCTGGCCCGTTTTGCCCCGTTGTTTGAACGGCGCGCCTTGGAAGAACGCAATTATCTCGATGCAATCCAATCCAGCCAGACCAAGATGGCGCCGCCGTTTCGAGGATATTCCTCCGTCGTCCGGATGGAGCTGATCCGGCTGATGAACGGCAGCAAGTCTGGAGAAATTCTCAAACTCCTGCGCGGCATGTCCGGCCAGCTTGAAACACAGGATGCCAGCAAACGATTCGCCACCCCTCCCTACTACCGTGACGGCTATGGCCTGAGTTACTTCCTTCGCAGTCTCTTGAGGGTGAATTCAGATGACTCCCCGACCCTTCTGGCCTGCCAGATGCAGGCGGCGGCACGCCTCCCCGAGGTCCGCGTGCAGGCTGACACCGCATCCAGCCAAAGCTCCATTCAGTCGGATGACGCGGTGTTCACTCTCTGGGAACAACGCGGCGGCCGGGCCCGCCCCAAAGAGGTCTTTGTCGGATTGATGAATGAAGTCGCAAGGCATGACATTCAAAACACCTCAGGCCTGTGGATTCCCGTGATGCATGGAGTGCTCGAACGCCTGGGTAAACTCGAACGGAAAGAAATCTCTGCCTGGGCGGCCAAAGAAAGTCAGGCTGAGTTGCAAATCATCTGCCGGGAGTGCCGCCTCGCGCAGACACTGCTCGATTGCACGGAGCCTCTCTCTTCGGTGGAGGGAGGCCCGCGCCGTCCGGCTCCTGCCTCCCCGTCTGCCCTGAAAAACTTCACCTCCGCCGGCAGGGAGGCTCAGAGCCTGCTGCAGGATGAAAAGATCGCCCCCCATGTCCGCCTGGCATTGGCGGCGTTTTTCATCTCCACCTACCCGGGCATTCTGGATGCCGAAGCCAGGCAGGCCTGGGGGCTCGCCGCCGCTCAGGCATGGACCGCGGGCGTTCCAATCACTCGTTGGGAACTGGAAATCCTGCTCAATTCTGCCGCAGTGCTGCCGCTCAATAAAACCTGGGAGCAGACCAGCAAGCTCGTCATCGAACGCTGGAATCAGCGCGAGGAAATCATCCGCCCTACCCGACGTCGCTACATTGAGCCCGCGATGTATTCAGCCATCCTGCGGTTTGCCCTCCGCTCGGGCGACACGAACACTCTGAAGCCGTTCATCAGCACCTTCGCCCATTACAATCTCCCGGGTTTTGTCGGGATCCTGCTGGAAAATGGCGGCTGGGAGCACATCGAAGCATTGAAGCTGCGGACAACGGTTCCGGTCTCTGTTTCCACTCGATCCGACCAGGCGAATGCCTGGCTGCCTCCGGCGGAGGCGGCTCGTCAGGAAACGCCTGACGGTGCCCGCGAAGATGCTCTGCTCGCAGAGGTTCTTGCGCTGACCGCAGACGACGAAGCCACGCGCACGCTCTATCCAGAAGCGCGCTGGCAGTCGCGGCCGGAGCGGCTCGCGGCGTTTGCGCATAAAATCGCATCCCTGCCTCTGCCACAGCAGCCTGCTCTGCGCGCCCAGGTCCTTGTCATTCTTGGAATAGAGCAGCCTCAGGCCGCACTGACGCTGCTGCCACAGTACGATGCCATCGCCCGCGTCTTCATGTCTGACTCCCTCGGCGAGGGGTCCGCAGACGTCCATCACTGGGAAAAATTTATCGCCATTCATGCAGCCTTGAAAGCTGCCAAAGGAGACCTCACGGCACCCGACGCGCACTTGGACCGCTTGCGAACCGACCCCGGCATCGTCAAACGTTACGGAGGATCGACCAGCTCGGTCGGAGGTCTGTTCCGCTCGACGTTGTTTCAGACTCTCTCACATTTTTGGCAGGCGGGCATCGCGCGTGATCCGGAAAAGATTTTTCAGTTCAAACTCCTGTCCGGCTCACAGCAGAGTTCATCCGCATACGATTTCCTGCCCCTTCCCACTCTTCACTCCGGCATTGAAGCATGGAAGGCCGTCCTCAAAAAAGAGCCGCTGCCTGCAGGTGTGGCCGCACGACTGACCGGGGTCAGCAACGAGGCTCACTTCATGGAGTTTGTCGCTTCAATGGCCGGGTCCGGCAAAAGCCGGCTCTCGTTCCAGCAGCGGCTGGAACTCATCGTGCGTATTTTCAACCGGGTGAAACTTTACTCCTCCCCCAACGTCTGGGCGCTGCTGGTGGAGCACGACGTGTTCACCCCCGCCGAACTGGCTCAAAACGCCGGCGCGGTCCTGAAATATTCCGATTTGCTCAGCTCTGCCTGCCTGGAAGAATTAGCCGCTTATCTGCGCGATCAGGATGAGTATCAAAGTGCCTCGCAGGCTTTTGCGAAAGCGGCCGAAAAGTGGTCCACCGAAAAGTCTTCCTATGCCAAAAATCGCTGCCTCCTCGGTCGTGTCGAAATGCTTGTTCGCCTCGATGATATGAAGGAAGCCCGGCAGTGTCTCTCCGAGTTTACCGAAGGGGACCGGGTGGTGTACAATACCGCCAGGCACGAATCATTGATCAAGCTCCTTTCGCCGCCTGCTCCAGCACCTGCAAAGTAAGCGTCACATTCAGCTCCAGATCCAGCGACAGCCGTGTTTTGACAGGCACTGCACGGCCGCGCGCGCGCCAGTGGTTGATGCACATGCCCAGCGTCGCCAGATCGCCGGGATCGTTCAGCACATGTCCGTTGATGCCGGAGTCGATCAATTCGCTCGCTCCGTTAAAACTCGTGGTGATCACCGGGATGCCGGTGGCCAGCGCCTCGCTCACCACATTGGAGCAGGGCTCATAAATGGGTAGAAACGTGAGCACATCGGCGGCGGCATAAGCGGCCTCCACATCGCCCAGCGGGCCGGTGAGAACGACGTTCGGCGGGACCTTGCCGCGCATGCGATCCTTGGTCACGACCAGCAGTTTCAGGTGCGTATCATCACTGTGTCCGGCCATGAATTTCAGCAGCCACGGCAGCCCCTTGCGCTCCCAGCCTGAGCCGACGAAGACCAGCACGAAATCGCCGTCCTCAAGTCCAAATCGTTGGCGCGCGACGGCTCTTGAAACGTTTTGGAATCGCCGCACATCCACACCGTTGCGAATTGTGTGCACGCGCTCCTGCGGGAAGTCGGGGAAATGCTGCGCGATCTCGCCGCGCACCATCTCAGAGTTCACGATGATGCGCTGCGTGTTCGCCGGATCAAAGGTCTGCGCCTCAAGCGCCAGCATGTTGCGGTGAAACGCTCCGCGTCCCACCAGCGGGCGTTTCCACCATGGGGCAAACTGTCTGCGTCGTTGCAGCCACACACGGTGCAGGCCGTCTCCCGCGCGATAGACGTCCTGCCGCAACGTGCGCTCCAGGCTGAACACGCAGTCAAACCTCTCGTGTTGCAATGCGGCGTTCACCGCCTCCGCAAAACGCAGCGGACGCTCCGCGCGCGATCCCTCCACATTGACGCTGTGAAACTGCACGCCCGAGGCCTGCCCCTGCCACTTTTCGGCAAACAGGTGCGTTTCATGCCCGGTTGCGGCCAGGGCTCCCAGCAGCCTCTGCACATACAGCTCCGCGCCGCCGGTGGCGGAGAACTGTCGGCGGATGAGGGCGAGTTTCATGCGTGGCGGCTGGCAAATGCAAGCAGGGCGCTTGCTCTAGGAATGTTTGGACCGCCACTGCTCAAAGCTTTCCTTCGGCGTGCGGAACACCGCCCCACAACGCGGACAGGTGATCTGCGCCACGCCATCGGCAAAAATGTGATCCAGATCATCCTGTGGCAGACGCATGATGATGGGCATCAGCCGCTCCACGGAGCAGCCGCATTCAAACACGTAGCCCCGTGTCTCCAGCAGGGTGAGATGTTCGGACGTTTCGAGCTCCAGCACCTCCTCCAGGGTGAGTTCAGACAGCCAGATTTCGTCGCAGTCCGGCTCGGCGGAGATTTGAATGAACTCCTCATCCTCCAGGCGGAAGAAGCGCGTGAGGCGCTGCTCGCTGGTGGTGTAAAAGGTTTCCACCGCCTTCAGCATGTCGCTGCCGTGAAACTCGATCATGCTCTGCCGCGGCGCCTGGTCCGGGCGCGTGGTCTGGGCGATGAACATCGCCTCGCCCTCCTGGCGCACATCTTCGGTGAAAACCCGGCCCGCCACACGCCCGGGACGCGTGCTTCCCGTGACGAACACATTCGCCCGCTGCGGCTCCTTGACGTGGATCGTCCACGCGCAGCTTTCATCCTGCGGGCGTGAACAGAGATGCAGCGCCAGCGCGGCCAGCGCCTCCTTGAGCATCAGGTCCAGCGGCTCGGCATTCTGCAGGCCGTACTGCATCAGGTGCAGGTAGTAATCGAGATACAGCGGGCTGAAGCGCCCCCGCACCAGCAGCGCATTACGCTTCCGCACAAAGTAGGAGCGAAGGTCCACCACGGAAAGGTCCGGTTCAAGCATCTGACTCATGCCCTGCTTATCTCACCGGATGAAAGGCGGCGCAAGTGGCGCGGGTGTCACTTCCCCGCCATGCCGCGGAATTTCTGCCGGTAGGCGCTCGGCGTCGTTCCCATCACTTCACGGAAGCGGCGGTTGAAGTTCGCCAGGTTGCGGTAGCCGCAGTCCATCGCGATGTCCGTGATGTTTGACACGTCCTCCGCCAGCATGCCGCACGCACGACCGATGCGCACCTCGTTCACATACTGCGGCACCGTCTTGCCGGTGCGCGAGTGGAAGAAGCGGCTGAAGGCGCCCAGACTCAGGTGCGCCAGCTTGGCCAGACGCTCGCGGTCGATTTCTTCCGTCAAATGGGTGTGAATGAAGTCGATCACCCGCTCCATCCGGCCTTGGTCGGCAGACTCCAGCTTGGGCTCAAAGTTGGAGCTGGCCAGCGCCTTCAAATCTTCGGAGCCGGCCAGCGCATTGAGAATGGCAAGCAGTTCGATCACGCGCGCCAGTCCTTCGCTGCCAGCGAGGCGCTTCATGTGCTCCGTCACCACCGCACGGGCAGCACCGCGAACCTCCAGCCCGCGCGCCGCCCGCTGCAGCAGCCGCTTCACCGGCTCCATCTCCGGCAGGGCCATAAAATCGCGCCCCAAAAAGTCTTCGTCAAAACGCACGATGATGGCGTTCACCCGCCGCGACTTCGCGCTCGTGTCCTGATGCCACACATGCGGCAGATTGGAGCCAATCAGCACGATGTCTCCGTCCGTGAGGGCGCTGATATTGTCTCCCACCACCCGATGCCCGCGACTCTCGATCGCCAGCGTGAGCTGATACTCCGGATGAAAATGCCAGCGCGTCCCATAGTCCAGCGCACGCACCGTTTCACAGTGGAAGGACTCCCACTGACGCTTGGGTACTTTCTCGAAAACAGGCTTCATGGAGGGGAAGTTTGCAGTCGTTGGCGATGGTTTGCAATGGTTTGCGATTGCTGAACCACTGCAAACCACTGCCAACAATCGCAAACTCTGCTAGACGTCGTCGTCTTTATCATTGTCCCCGGCCTTGCGGCCGCGCAGCTTGGCCTCCATGAAGGCGTCCAAGTCACCGTCCATGACGGCCTGCACGCTGCTGGTCTTTTCGCCGGTGCGGTGATCTTTGACCATCTGGTAAGGCTGGAAGACGTAACTGCGAATCTGGCTGCCCCAGCCGATGTCGCTCTTCTCGCCATACTGGCGGTCGATTTCGGCCTGACGCTTGTCTTCTTCGATCTGGTAGAGCTTCGCCTTGAGCATCGCCATCGCTTTGGCGCGGTTCTTGGGCTGGCTGCGTTCGATCTGACAGGCCACAATGACACCGCTGGGAATGTGCGTCAGACGCACGGCGGTTTCCACCTTGTTCACGTTCTGGCCGCCTTTGCCGCCCGCACGGTAGGTGTCCACGCGCAGATCTTCATCCCGCACGACAATGTCGATCTCCTCTTCGGAGTCGGGCGTCACATCAATCGAGGCAAAGCTCGTGTGGCGCTTCTTCGCGGCATCGAAGGGAGAGATGCGCACGAGGCGGTGCACACCGCGCTCGGTTTGCAGGAAGCCAAAGGCGTTTTCACCGATGATTTCGAGCGTGGCGGAACGTGTTCCCACGTCATCCCCCGCTTCATGGTCGATCAGTTCCACCTTGTAGCCACGGCGCTGACACCAGCGCTGATACATGCGCATCAGCATGTCCGCCCAATCACAGGCCTCCGTGCCACCGGCACCGGAATGGATGGTGATGAAGGCATTGCCACTGTCAAAGGGGCCGCTGAGCAACTGGCTCAGTTCAAAGCTTGAAACATCCGCGCTGAGCTTCTTGTGCTCCTGCTCCACCTCATGCCACGTGTCCGTGTCGCCCGCTTCTTTGGCCAGCTCAATGAGCCCGTCAAAATCCTCGGCACGCGTTTCCAGCTCCTGGAGCGGTCCGATTTTCTTTTTGATGACATTCGTGCGGTCAATCAGCTTGCGCGCCGCGTTCGCGTCATCCCAGAAGCCAGGGGCCGCCATGCGGTCCTCCAGCATGGCCAGTTCGTCTTTTAATTTCGGGACGTCAAAGATACCTCCGGAGCTCCCCCAACCTTGCCTTGAGGGCGGTGGTGTCGAGGGATTGCAGGTCGGTGAGGATGGTCTTGCTGGTCTTTTCCATGCAGCGTAGATAATGGCTTGGCGTGCCGAGTTCAACGCCTTTTGTCGTCATGGAAAAAACCGAGGCCATCCTCATTGGACGCACGCGCTATGCGGAGAGCAGCCTCATTGTGCAGTGGTGCTCGCCGGAGGCCGGCTTGTTCAAAACCATTGCCAAAGGATGCCTGCGTCCCAAATCACCGCTCTACGGCGTGCTGGACCTCTTTGTCTCCGCCGACCTGCGCTTCGTCCGCAGCAAATCCAGCGACCTGCACACCCTGGCCGAAGCCCGCTGGACCAATCCCCGCCTCGGCCTCCGCGAAAGCTATGGCCGCGTGCTCGCCGCCACCTACCTCGTCAAACTCATCACCCTCGTCGCCGAAACCGACTCTCCTATTCCTGAGATTCACGATCTTCTCGTCAAAGCGCTCGACTATCTCTCCGCCAAAGATCCCGTCCCCGCCCTCATCACCCGTTTCGAGCAACGCCTCGCCGAGCACCTCGGCATCATCCCCGAAGGCGACTCTGGCATGGCCGCCGCCGCCATCGAAGACAGTTTCCACCGCAAGCTGCCCGTTCAGCGCCGTCAGCTCGCGGATTGGATGACGAAGCATTGAATCAGAAAAGATATCATGCGCCTTCTCCATTCCAAAACTCAAGCCACTTTTCTCACCCTCATGATTCTCACCTTTGGAATCATCGATTTTTTTCCTGCTTATGGACGCCCATTCTTTCGCTATATGGGTTCTGATCCGCGACACTTCGTGTGGAACTTCGGCTGGCCCATGGCTTGGTTCATTTACGACGAAACCAATCCTCCGCACTGGTTCGACTGGGTTGGGGAAAGCATCTGTTTGCTGTTTTTTGCCCAAGGTGGGGTGATCGCCGTCTGCTGGATTCTTCTTCGAATGTTTCGAAAAAAGAATCCTTCAGCCAAATAGTGGCTGTGCTTTGACAATCCGCTCACTTCAGCGCGGCCTCGATCGCCGCCTTCAGCTCCGGTGAATCCGGCTCCACATCCGACGCAAATCGCTGCAGCACCTTCCCGTCCTTGCTCACGAGAAACTTCTCGAAGTTCCACCCCACCTCCCCGCCCACGGCCTTTTGCAGCGCGGCATACAGCGGGCTTTTGCCCTCCCCCTTGATCGTCACCTTCGCAAACATCGGAAACGTCACCTTGTAACGCGTCGAGCAGAAGTTCTTGATCTCCGCTTCGCTCCCGGGCTCCTGACCGCCAAAATCATTGCAGGGAAACCCCATCACCACCAGCCCTTGGTCTTTCATCTTCTCATACAGCGCCTCCAGCCCCTCATACTGCGGCGTGTACCCACACTCCGAGGCCACGTTCACAATCAGCAGCACCTTGCCCGCGTAAGACTTGAGCGTGGTTTCCTTGCCGTCAATGTCCTTGACCGCGATGTCTTGAACCTGGGTGTCAGCAGCAAAGGCCATGGAGGTCATGAGGAGGGAAAGAAGCAGGGTTTTCATGCGGGAAATGAACGTGGCGACCGCCGCCTTGGTTTCACCTCATTCCACCATGCTCAGGAAGATGTCTTCCAGCCGCCGCCCGCGCGTTTCGTGGTCACGCCGCAGCTCCTCCAGCGTGCCCAGAGCAATGAGCTTCCCATGATGAATGATTCCGATGCGGTCGGCCAGTTCCTCCGCAATGTTCAGCAGATGCGTGCTCATGAGCACCGTCGTGCCTGCCAGACTCCGCTCCTTGATCTCCCGCTTCACCGTTCGCGCATGAATGGGGTCCAGCCCCACCATCGGCTCATCGATGACGAAGACCTTCGGATCATGCAGCAGGGCGCTCGCGATGGCCAGCCTCTGCCGTGTGCCATGGCTGAGATTTTCAATCCTCTGCCGTGAGTACTCATGCAGGGCAAATTTGGTGAACAGCGCCTCCGTCTGCGCACTGGCATGGTCTTGATCCATCTCAAAAAGCTCGGCGATGAATTCCATGAACTCCACCGGCGTCAGCTTCTCATAAAACACCGCCACATCCGGCACATAGCCCAGCAGTGATTTTGCCTGCATGGACTCCAGTTGCACGTCATGCCCGCACAGCCTCACGCGCCCCGCATCCGGCTTCATCAGTCCGGTGAGCAGCTTCATGGCCGTGGTCTTGCCCGCGCCGTTCGGACCGAGGAAGGCAAACAGTTCTCCCGGCTGGATGGTGAGATTCAGCCCATCCAGCGCCCGCAGCTCGCCATAGTTCATCGTGAGGTCTTCGATCTCAATCATGCGTCAAAAAAGGTTCAGTCAGTGCGCGGCATCCTGCAGCCCGTGGATGGTGGGCTCCAGCAGCACGTAGTCGTCCGGCAGGTCGATGCGCGCAAGCTCGCCCGCTTCCGTGAAGATCATCTTCACCTCATGCACCCCCAGCACCGGCAGCGTCAGCACAAAGCATTTCCGCTGCCTGCCCGCCAGCATCATCATGCCTTCGCGCGCCTGCAGTTTCATCGCGTCCTTGTTGTCCGGCTGTCCACTCGTCTTGGGCAGGGCTCCGCCCATCATGGAGAGCATCGCCAGCGCGCCGTCCTGGCCGCCTCCCATGCCCATGAGCAGTTTCACATCCTGCGAATTCATCACCACGCGCCCGCCCTGCTTCACCATCACCTCCGGTGTTGATTGTGTCTCGTTCCATGTCAGGCGCATGCTCGCATCCCGCTGGGGGAAACTCGCTTTGATTGTCAGATTTTGCCAGCGCTCCGCATCGGCCAGGGTGCAGCCCAGGCTCCAGGTGGCCACGATGGTGTGTATCTGGTCATCCGGCATCACCTGCTCCACCGCGCCATGAGCGATCAGGTCATACACCGTTTGGTGGTTCGGTTCGATGCGGCGGTTCACCTGAAGGTTTGCATGCCCGATTTTTTCGCGCTGGTGGAAAAGGTGCAGCGTGCAACCGAAGGTTTCCGACTGCCTCAAAAACAAATCCATCACCATGCGCGGGGGCACGATGGCAAAGCGTGAAGCCTCGGGAAAATAGACGTCACGCACCAGCAGTCCGGACATCACCGCCCAGAAAACCACCGCCAGCACCGCCGCCATACGCCAGATCATGGCTGCATACTACCCAGGAAACGCCTGTGCTGGCAAGCACCACGGCATTTGCCTGCAAAAAAACTCGCCACCTCCGTCTGCATTTGCCACGATGACTCCATGCGCCTGCTGCTTGCCTTCCTTCTCACCGCTCTTTCCCTTTCCGCCGCCGATCAACGCCCGCCCAATGTGGTGATCATCCTGGTCGATGACCTCGGCTATGCTGATCTCGGTTGCTTTGGCGCGGATAAAATCAAAACGCCAAACATGGACCGCATGGCGGCCGAGGGCTCAAGGTTCACCAGCTTCTACGTGGCCCAGGCCGTGTGCAGCGCCTCGCGCGCCGCGCTGATGACAGGCTGCTACGCCAACCGTGTGGGCATGCAGGGCGCCCTGAATCACACCAGCAAGGAGGGAATCCATCCTGACGAATGGATGCTGCCGGAAATGTGCAAGGCCAGGGGCTATGCCACCGCCGCATTCGGCAAATGGCATCTCGGTACCGATCTGCTGTTCAATCCCCTGCACAACGGCTTCGATGAATTCCTCGGCATCCCTTACTCCAACGACAACAGCAAGTACCACCCCTCCCTTGCGCAGGAGATGCCACCCCTGCCCTTTTATGACGGCCTCAAAGTCACCGAAACCGATCCCGATCAAAGCCAGTTCACCCGCCGTTTCACGGAGGGCGCCACCAGCTTCATCGAGCGGCACAAGGATCAGCCTTTCTTCCTCTACGTCCCCCATGTGATGCCCCACGTCCCCATCTTTGCCTCGGATGCGTTTCGCGGCCAGTCCGCCGCCGGATTGTACGGCGATGTCGTGCAGGAAATCGACTGGTCCGTGGGCCAGATCCTCGACACGATCAAGCGCTGCGGCATCGATCAAAACACCCTTGTCATCCTCTTCTCCGACAACGGCCCCTTCCTCAGCTACGGCAATCACGCCGGCAGCGCCAAGCCCCTCCGTGAAGGCAAGCTGACCACCTTCGATGGCGGCGTGCGCAGCCCCTTCATCGCCCGCTGGCCAGACCACGTTCCCGCTGCACGCGTGTGCGACGAGCCGGTGATGGAAATCGACCTTCTGCCCACCATCGCAACCGTGATCGGCGGCAAGCTCTCCGAGCGCAAAATCGACGGCAAAGACATCCACCCTCTTCTGGAGGGAAAACCGGAGGCCAAATCCCCCCACGAGGCGCTCATCTTCTACGGCGGCAACGAACTCCAGGCCATCCGCAGCGGCCCGTGGAAGCTGCACTTCCCCCATCCCTACATCACCGTGGATGGCGAACCGGGCCGCGATGGCAAACCCGCGCGCTTCGGCCAGATGAAGCCCAAATCAATCACTCAAAGCGGCATCGCAGGCATCGCCTCGCGTCACGGCTACCGCGTGGAAAACATCGGCCTGTCACTTTACAATCTCACTGACGATCCCGGTGAGACCCGTGACGTCTCAAAAGAACACCCCGAGATCGTCGCACGCCTTCAAAAGCTCGCGGAGCCAACCCGCAAAGAACTGGGCGATGCGCTCCAGCAGGTCCAAGGGACTGAAAACCGCCCCCTCGGCATGGCCCCTTAATAAAACGCGCCAGCGTCCCCGGACTGCGGCGCTTCAGCGCCGCTTTCGAGCGTTCCTTGCTCTCCGCAAGCACCTCAGCGCCCAGCCCTCTCCCTCGCAATCGCCTCCCGAATACGCTCCATCCGGTTCGCCGGATTCGGATGCGAACTCATAAAATCCGACCGGTTCGCACCGCCGCTGACCTGGGCGAGGATTTCCATCACACCGATGAGTGCCTCCGGGTCATAGCCCGCCTGCATCATGAACTTCACCCCGAGGGCGTCCGATTCTGATTCATCATCCCGGCTGAACTTCATCACGCGCCACTGCGCCACCAGGTTGGCAATTTGCGCACCCGAGTTGTTGTGACCGTCGGAGAGCAGCACGGCGATCCCCTGCGCCAGCCCGCCCCAGAGCTGGGAGTTCGCCATCTGCTCGTTGGAGTGGCGGCCGACCACGTGCCCCATCTCATGCCCCAGCACACCCGCGAGCTGGTCTTCAGATTTTAGCCGGCGAAACAACGCCTCCGTGATGAAAATCTGCCCTCCGGGCAGGGCGAATGCGTTCACGGTTTCAGTATCGGCCAGCAGATGAAATTTAAACTGATACGTGGTCTCCTTCGCCGCCGTAGAGGCGATCAAGCGCGAGCCGACCCGCTCCACCAGCGCCCGCCCTTTGGCATCACGCGAGAGCCCCCCGCTTTCCCGGATCATCTGCGGCGCAGATTCCAGCCCCAGCGCGATCTCCTCCTGGGGTGTGGCCATCGCGAGTTTTTGGTCCCGCCCCGTGAATTCGTTGTGGTAGGAGGTGGTGGCGATCCAGTGGTAAAGCAATGAGCCGCCAATGATCAGCAGCCCCAGAATGATGCGTGGGTTGATGCCCGGTCCTCCGCGTCTGCGGTCATCCCCAAAAACGGCGAGTTGGCTGCCTGCTAAGAGCCTGCGAAGTGTCAAGATCATGGATCGCCTTATACTTCATGGAAAAATCTTGAGCCAGCAGGTATTTTGCGGCATGGCAGGTCATGTCCTTGTTTCAGGAGAATGATCAGACCGTGGATTGGGGCCGCAAAGGCTCGCAGGCGGTGGTGACGCTGGCGTGTCTGTTTGTCGTGCTCACCGGCATGAAGATCGCCGCCAATGTGCTGGTGCCCATCGTTTACGCCTTCTTCCTCGCAGTGCTCAGCTACCCGATGGTCCGTTGGCTCCGCCGGCACAAAGTCCCCGCCGGCCTGGCACTGGGCATCACCATGCTCATGAATCTGGGCGTCCTTGCAG
Source organism: Verrucomicrobiota bacterium (assembly GCA_017301975.1). Classification (GTDB taxonomy): domain Bacteria; phylum Verrucomicrobiota; class Verrucomicrobiia; order Verrucomicrobiales; family Verrucomicrobiaceae; genus Prosthecobacter. The sequence continues at coordinate 40,479 of JAFLEI010000026.1, read as the reverse complement.
GCATGGTCACTGTGGGCGTGCGTTTGCTCATCAGCTTCTGGAGAGATCTGCCGCACTATCTGCGCGGCCTGGAAAAGTATTCCAACGACCTCGGTGCATGGCTCGAACTCAAGGGCGCCACAGGTGCCAAAGCCATGATGGGTGGCATCTTCGACTGGAACACCCTCATCAGTTGGGCTGCCAAGCAGGACATGATGGGAATGCTCACCACCACCTTCGGCACCCTGGCCGCCTTCCTCGCCAGCCTCATCATGATCATCATCGTCATGATGTTCATCCTCATGGAAGCTCATGGCACCCAGAGCCGGATGCATGCAGTCAGCCTCTCCGGCGGCCCCGATCTCAGCGGCCTCATGCGCTCTGCGGACGACATCCAGAAATACCTCGGCGTCAAAACACTCATCAGCGCCCTCACCGGCCTGCTCGCAGGTTTCTGGTGCTGGTTTTTTGATCTCCACTACCCGCTGCTGTGGGCTCTGGTGGCATTCCTGTTCAACTTCATCCCCGCGGTCGGCAGCACCGCCGCCTCCGTCCCCGCCATCGTCGAGGCCCTCGTCCAGCACGGCCCCGGCACCGCCATCTTTGTCGCCATCGGCTACGGCGGCATCAATTTCTTCCTCGATAACTTCGTTCAGCCCACCATGCTCGGGAATCGCTTCGGCATCTCCCCGCTCGTCGTCATCCTCTCCGTCATCTTCTGGGGCTGGCTCTGGGGGCCGCTGGGCATGTTCCTCGCCGTTCCCCTGACCATGGTGCTCAAGGTCCTGCTCGACAACAACGCCGAGTTCCAGTGGATCTCCGTCGCCATGGCCAAAAAGAAAGTGCGTCACGGCGAGGTGGAAGTCGCAGGCTATGACCTGCAGATGAGTGAAGGCGAAACGATCGGGAGCGGTGCCAGCACCGAGACTCCCGGGCGAGGAAAATAGGGACGGGGGGAAGGCTGCACATCTGTGCCACTTCGGCCTTTCATAGTGCCAGCCATGCACTCAGAATGGGGCCGCAAAACGTATTCAAAACGGCCCCAACCTCGACAAATCAGGCGTAGCAGCCCATGCCAGGGCTGTGGCATGCTTCCAGCAAGAAAGACAGAGAAACAACTCTTCTCCCACCAACCATGTCTCCCGAAAAATTCACTGTTAAGCTTCAGGAAGCCTTCAATGCCTCTCAGTCCGTTGCCACCCGCCATGGGCATCAGGAGCTGAAGCCCTCCCACCTCCTCCTCGCCCTGCTTGAGCAGGAGGGCGGCATCGCCACGCCCCTCTTTGAAAAGGCGGCGGTCAATCCGTCCGCAGCCCAGAGCCTCAAGTCCGGCCTCGAAGCTCTCCTTGCCCGCCAGCCCAAGGTCAGCGGCGGCACCAGCGGCCTGCATCTCTCCAACGAGATGCGCGAGCTCATGACCAAGGCCGAGGACGAGCAGAAAAAGCTCAAGGACGAATACCTCAGCGTCGAGCACATCCTGCTCGCCCTCTTCAAAACGAAAACGGAACTCTCCGATCTCCTCAAGCAGGCCGGCCTCACCTACGACACCGTTTCCAAGGCCCTCACCACCGTGCGCGGCAGCCAGCGCGTCGTGGATCAGGACCCCGAGGGCAAATACCAGACGCTCGAAAAATACGGCACCGACCTCACCGCCCGCGCCAAGCAGGGCAAGATTGATCCCGTCATCGGTCGCGATGAAGAAATCCGCCGCGTCATGCAGGTCCTCAGCCGCCGCACCAAGAACAACCCCGTGCTCATCGGCGAGCCCGGCGTCGGCAAGACCGCCATCGCTGAAGGTCTCGCCCGCCGCATCGTCGCTGGCGACGTGCCCGATTCCCTCAAAGGCAAACGCCTCATCAGCATGGATCTCGGCGGCATGATGGCCGGTGCCAAGTTCCGCGGCGAGTTCGAGGAGCGCCTGAAAGCCTTCCTCAAAGAGGTCACTTCCAGCGAAGGCGAAATCATCCTCTTCATCGATGAACTCCACACCATCGTCGGTGCCGGCAAAGCCGAAGGTGCCATGGACGCGGGCAATCTCCTCAAGCCCCAGCTTGCCCGTGGCGAGCTGCGCTGCATCGGCGCCACCACGCTGGATGAGTATCGCAAATACATCGAAAAAGACCCCGCGCTGGAACGTCGCTTCCAGCCCGTGAAGGTTGGCGAGCCCAGCGTCGAAGACACCATCGCCATCCTGCGTGGTTTGAAGGAACGCTATGAAGTCCACCACGGCGTCCGCATCCAAGACGGTGCCATCATCGCCGCTGCGACGCTGAGCAATCGCTACATCACTGATCGCTTCCTTCCTGACAAAGCCATCGACCTCGTGGATGAAGCCGCCAGCCGCATCAAGATCGAGCTCGACTCCATGCCCACCGAGATCGACGTCATCGAGCGCCAGGTCATGCAGGCCGAGATGGAGCGCCAGGCTCTGAAAAAAGAAAAGGACGCCGCCTCCAAGGCTCGCCTCGAAAAGCTCGACAAAGAAATCGCCGATCTCAAGGAAAGCTCCGCCGCCCTCAAAGCCCAGTGGCTCAAGGAAAAGGAAACCGTCGATGCCGGCCGCAAGGTCAAGGAGGAGATCGACCGGCTCCGCACCGAGCAGGAGCAGGCCCAGCGCCGTGGCGACTTCGGTCGCGCCGGCGAGATTCAGTACGGCCTTATCCCCGACCTTGAAAAGAAGCTCAGCGCCGCCCCCGTGGAGGCGGCGCAGCCACGTGGCGCGCATTCTCTGCTCCGCGAGGAAGTCACCGAAGAGGACATCGCCCGCGTCGTCGCCAACTGGACCGGCATCCCCGTCTCACGCCTTCAGGAGGGCGAGCGCTCCAAGCTCGTCAAAATGGAGGAGCGTCTCAGCCAGCGCGTCATCGGTCAGAAGGACGCCATCGCCGCCGTCAGCAATGCTGTGCGCCGTGCGCGTGCCGGCATCCAAGATGAAAACCGCCCCATCGGCAGCTTCCTCTTCCTCGGCCCCACCGGCGTCGGCAAAACGGAACTCTGCAAAGCCCTCGCCGAATTCCTCTTCGACGACGAAACCGCCATGACCCGCATCGACATGAGCGAGTACATGGAAAAGCACAGCGTCAGCCGCCTCATCGGCGCGCCTCCCGGCTACGTCGGTTATGAAGAAGGCGGCCAGCTCAGCGAGACCGTGCGCCGTCGCCCTTACAGCGTCGTGCTCTTTGATGAAGTCGAAAAAGCCCACCCCGATGTCTTCAATGTCCTGCTGCAGGTCCTCGACGACGGCCGCATCACCGACGGCCAAGGCCGCACCGTTGACTTCAAGAACACGGTCCTCATCATGACCAGCAACATCGGCAGCAGCGCCATCCAGGACGTCACCAATCCTGAGCAGCGCGATGCCCTCGTGCGCGACAGCTTGAAGCAGTTCTTCCGCCCCGAGTTCCTCAACCGCATCGACGAGATTGTCACCTTCGACCGCCTCGATGCCGCCCAGCTCGACCAGATCGTCAAGATCCAGCTCCAGCGCGTCATCGACCGCCTGGCGAAACAGAACATCCACCTCATCGTCACCGACGATACCACCCGCTACCTCGCCGACGCCGGCTTCGACCCCGTCTTCGGCGCCCGCCCCCTCAAACGCGCCATCCAAAAACACCTCCTCGATCCCCTCTCACTGGCGGTCCTCGAAGGCGACTTCAAAGAAGGCGACCACATCACCGCGGAGATGAAGGGTGGGAAGGTACAGTTTGTGAAGAAGTAACTCTGCCGTCTGCCCTTCCAACTTTGTGCCATGAACGATTATCGCGGGCGTTGTTTGAAAATCATCTCAACGCCCGCGCACGTCCCTGTCCGGAAGCCCGTAGGGCTGACACAAAAGTAGCCGTGGGTGCCAACCCACGGAACCGCACCACCCATGCCTCTCAAATCTCGTGGAACCGCGTAGCGGTGACACAAACCTGCCGCTACGCCCAACGCCTGAAAGCCCTCAAGAACCAGGTTCTCAACCACTGCCATCGGAGGAGACAGGATAGGGTGGCTGTTCCTGAGTCTGTCGATGTCTCATCAAAAAAAAGCGGGCCAGCTTCCTCCCCCCCATCTTCGGCTTCTCCGGCACCACCGTCACCTGCGGCGTCACCTTGCTACCATTCGCCTGCAGTAGCCGAGCTTCGCCTCCGCAACCGCCCCCACAACAATCCCAATCACATACGCTAGCAGGTCCGGGACATTAAAAGTTGAACCAAGAATCAGCCGTCCAAGCAGGCAGCTTCGGAGTTCGTCGATCCAAGGAGCATGATACAATTGTGAAAACTCGATTCCCCAGGCGAAGCCAAGCGCCACCAGCGTGATCCGCAATGTGGATGCACGGGGAAAGCACAGCCCGGCTGCCAGAAAAACCGCAAGCGCCCACAGCGCATCACCTCCGTATTTGGAGAGAAAAGGAGAGAGAGGCAGATAATGGGATCTCCATAACAAGCCTGCGCCAAGAACCAGCACGAGCGCCACCGTTTGTAACAGCCGGTTACGGTGCATGGTTTCTACGACGCCCTTTTCTGTCTCACCCTCTTCGGCTTCTCCGGCGCCAGCGTCATCTGTGGCGTCACCTTGATCCCCATCCGCTTGTAATAGTCCAGCATCTTCTCCGTCGCCACCCGGCTCGCTTCGAGGCCAATGCGCACCATCTCCGACATTTCCATTGGCGGAACTTCCTGGACTTTATTGGAAGCAAGCATGGTCTGGAGTTGTTCGAGGTTGTGAGTGCTGCTGTCCGCAATCTGACGATGCGGCGGTGAGGCATTGTCCCACAGCACCCACTCATCGGCAAGTGGCAGATAGTCCTCCATGAAATGCTTCCGGCTCCGCTCAAACCGTCGGCGTACATCCTCCTCCGGCACATGATGCCCGCCGATCTTCACCCGCAACGCCACGCGGCCAACCGCCTGATCACCCGAGCCAATGAGAATGTAGTGCAGAACAAAGCGATAGCCCTGCGCCCTCGCCGCACGAATCATCGCGACATAGGTTTTGCCACTGAGCGTCGATTCAATCGCAAAGCTCGCCGTCGCCGCGATCAAACTCCGCGCCTCCTCAATCAGCAGTCTCCCCGCCTTGAAAGCCGTGAGGCTCGGGTCCAGTGGCGAAAGCCCTCGCGCGATCTCATCCGCATTCAGAAAACGCATGATGCCAAGACGAGGCAGCAACTCACGCGCGAGCGTCGTTTTGCCCGCCCCATTGCAACCACCAAGAATGCACAGCGTCGGTGTCATGTCGGTTGGGTATTCTCTTCCACAAAATCCCCCGGACACAACCGCTTCACCCCTTTCGTCAGCGGATTCTGATCCTTGCGCCCGTGCACATACAGCGCCGTCCACTCTGCCAGACGCCGCCCCAGAATCCGACACGCCTCCTGCGTCTCCTCCTCACGCGGTTCCTTCGAAGCCACCGCGCCATAATGCAGTGTCATCTTCCGGCCCGAGTAGTCCGTCACACCAAAGACCAGAAACCCAAAGTTCATGAGCACCGTCAGGATCGACTGGCAGGCCATCTCCATGCCGCCACCCCAGCCGCCTGCGCTGCTGAAAGCACACGCGATCTTCCCGTCCACCTCCAGCCACTTGTCCGCCATCGTCTCGTCCCAGAAGCGCTTCATTTTCCAAGACAGAATCCCCATGTTCGTCGGACTCCCAACGGCAAGCCCATCGCACCACACCACATCCTCCGCCGTCGCTTCATCCACATGCCGCAGGCGCACTTCCGTATCGGGCACTTGCTTCGCCCCTTCTTCCACCAGCGCAGCCATTTTCGCGACATTGCCGCTGCGGGAATCATAGAGAACGAGGATTTGGTTCATGGCACAGAGAGAAGCAGATGATCCGACTTTAGCGAGAGTCAGGCATCCAGATCAAGCTCACCCTCGCGCCGCAGCAGGCGTTTCATCATGACCTTGGGGTCACGCATGAAGGACCTCGTGATCTGATAGTGCTCGGTGTCCTCGTAGCTGACGCGTTGAATGCCCTCGGCCGTGAATTGATAAATCCATGCGTCAGGATAAGCCATGATCAGCGGCGAGTGGGTGGCGATGATGAACTGCGAAAATTCATCCACCAGATCATGCAGCCGCACCAGCATGGAAAGCTGCCGCTGAGGAGAAAGAGCGGCCTCAGGTTCATCAAAGAGATAGATGCCGTGGCCGTCGATGCGCTGGGTAAGAAGGTTGAGAAACGATTCGCCGTGCGACTGGGCGTGAAGGCTTTTGCCACCGTAATGCCTCAGAACACCGCCGCAGTAGGGCGTGGCCTCCAGTTCATCCAGCTCCGTGGCCCAGTTGTAAAAGCTCTCCGCACGCAGAAAAAATCCGTCCATGGGGCGGTTGCTGGTGCGGGTCAAACTGATGAGTGGTGTCAGCGGGGAGGTGTACTCATGCTTGATCAAGCTCTGCACTCGGCTCCCCCCGGCTGAGCGAAAGCCAAGCTTTTCGGCAATCGATTCAAGCAGCGTGGATTTGCCGGAACCATTCTCCCCGACAAAGAAAGTGACCTTCGGATGCAGTTCCAGCTTGTTGAGCCCCCGGATCGCAGGAACTGAAAACGGATGTACATCCCAGTCATCAACGGCCGCGCGGTCTAGCGTGAGAGATTGTAGAAAATGCCGGGTCATGTCCGCCAAGGGATAAGGCACAGGCTAGAGAGCCTTTTTTCATGAAGCAACCCGCGAGTTCCTGCGTTTGCTGCTAATCCATGAAGCGCCTCCTCATCCTCACCCTGCTCCTGCTCGGCACCTTCGCCCAAGCGGCCGACAAGCCCAACATCATCCTCATCCTCGCCGACGACATGGGCTACGGCGACGCCGGCTGCTTCGGCCAGAAAACGCTGACCACGCCCAATCTCGACAAGATGGCCGCCGAGGGCATGAAGTTCACCCGCATGTATGCCGGCTGCACCGTGTGCGCGCCATCGCGCTGCGTGCTCATGACCGGACTTCACACCGGCCATTGCGCCGTGCGTGGCAATGGTGTCGGCTCCATCCCCGACGGCGATGTCACTCTCCCCAAGGTGCTGAAATCCGCCGGCTACCACACCGCCTGCATCGGCAAATACGGCCTCGGCAAGCCCCTGCCCCTCGACGACCCGCAGCGCAAAGGCTTCGATGAATTCTTCGGCTACGTCGGCACCAGCCACGCCCACAACTTCTACACCAAGGCCCTCATCCGAAACGGCAAGATTGTGGACCTGCCCAACACCGTCATCCCCGGCTCCGCCAAGGATGCCAAGGACTACTCCGACAGCGATCTCGTCGGCACCGGCGTAGCCCCTCTCGACGGCCGCAAAGCTTGGGCACCCCAGCTCCTCGCCGACGATGTGCAGCGCTACCTCGGCGAGCGCGCCAAGGAAAAAGATCCCTTCTTTCTCTACTACGCCTTCAACATTCCCCACGCCAACAACGAGGCCGGCAAAAACTCCCCCCTCGGCCACGGCATGGAATCTCCCGACTACGGCGAATTCAAAGACAAGGACTGGCCCGATGCCGAGAAAGGCTTCGCCCAGTTCATCCGCTTCCTCGACAACGAGGTGGGCAAGATCATGGACCGCCTCAAAGAGCTTGGCCTCGCGGAAAACACCCTTGTCATGTTCTCCAGTGACAACGGCCCCCATCAGGAAGGCGGCCACCTGAGCGACTTCTTCAACAGCAACGGCGACTTCAAAGGCATCAAGCGCGACATGACCGACGGCGGCATCCGCGAGCCCTTCATCGCCTGGTGGCCCGGCAAGATCAAAGCAGGCACCACCAGCGAGCACGTGAGCGCCTTCCAGGACATGCTCCCCACTCTGGCAGAAGTCACCGGCGCCCAGCTCACCGCCGAAACCGATGGCATCTCCTTCCTCCCCACCCTGCTCGGCAAACCAGGTCAGCAGCAGCACTCCCACCTCTACTGGGCCTTCGACGAACAGGGCGGCAAGCTCGCCGTGCTCAAATGGCCCTGGAAACTCATCCACCTCAACACCGGCGCAGCTCCGAAAAACGCCAAGGCCAAGGGCAAGCCCAAGCCCCTCGAAAAGCTCCTCTACAATCTCGAAACCGACATCGGAGAGGAAAAGAACCTCGCCTCCGAAAAACCCGAGATCGTCGCCGAACTGGAAAAGCTCATGCAGTCCTCATGGCGCGCGCCGTAAGGCCCCGCCCACCATCCCCACCCCAAACAGCAGCGGAAACCAGATGGAATACAGCGCCGCGCGCGAGCCATGCTGCAGCACCGCCTCATCCGGCGCTGCTGGATTCACAAAGCACATCTGCGTCGTTCCCGTGGGATACTGCTGCTGCTTTTGCACTGCGTCATCAAAATGCAGCGTCGGCGCGGCCTCCACCTGGCGAATGCGCGTGCTCCTGTGCGTCACTCCGCCCACCTCATACTCATACCGCACCTCCACCCGGTGCGCGGGATCTGAATGCGGCGTCGGGCGCTCGCTCACGATGCGGGAGGAGAGGATGCGGCATGGAATCTGCGACCAATGCCGCGTGATCTGCGCCTTTTCATACGACAGCCACATCCGCCACGCAAAGAACGATCCTGCCACGATGAGGAACAAACCCATCGTGCAAAGCCACCAGCGGCCGGATTGAGATGCAAATTGATTCTGCGACATGCGTTCGGGAAGCAGGCTTTGACTCCGCTTCACGCGTGTTACATACAGAGGTGTATTCATCTCGCAAATAATCCACATGTCTGAACCCGCCCCCATTTCGATACGTCCGCCACGCTGGCTGCTGAAGCCCGCCGTGGAGGGCGCCGCCGAGCTGGCGGCAGACATGGGGCTGTCCTCGCTCATGGCGCAGCTTCTCGTACAGCGCGGCCTCACCACCGTGGAACTCGCGCGCGATTTCCTCGTGCCCAAGCTCGCCACCCTCGGCGATCCCACCGTGCTGCCCGAAATGAAGCCCGCCGTGGAGCGAATCCTGCGCGCCATCGATGAACAGCAAAGCGTCGTCCTCTATGGCGACTACGATGTGGATGGCGTCACCTCCATGGCGCTGATGCATCTGATCTTGAAAGCCTACGGCCTCGCCACCCATCTCTTCCTGCCCACGCGCATGGAGGAAGGCTATGGCCTCAGCCTCGATGGCATCGCCAAATGCTACGAGCAGTTTGGCAAGCCGGATCTGTTCATCGCTCTCGACTGCGGCACCACCTCGTTGAATGAAGTCGCAAAGCTCCGTGCAGACGGCGTGGACTGCGTCATCATCGATCACCATGAGCTCTCGCCAAAGGGCCGCCCCGAATGCCTAGCCCTGGTGAATCCAAAGCTCGGCAAGGACTACCACTACTTCTGCACCGCCGGCCTCGTGTTCAAAGTCTCGCATGCCCTGCTGAAGACGCGCATGATCGCAAGCTACGATCTCAAGGAAACGCTCGATCTCGTAGCGCTCGGCACCGTGGCGGATCTCGTCCCCCTCGTTGATGAAAACCGCCTGCTGGTGCGGCGCGGCCTTGAGGCCCTGGCACAAACGACACGCCATGGCCTGAAAGCCTTGAAGCAGATCGCCGGTGTGGAGGGCCTCGTGCAGACACATCACGTCGGCTTCCGCCTCGGCCCCCGCTTGAATGCCGCGGGCCGTCTCGACACCGCCGCCACCGCCCTGCAGCTCCTCCTCGCCACAGACTCTGTCAAAGGCGCCGCTCTGGCCGAGCTGCTCGAAGCGCACAACAAGGATCGTCAAAACGTGGAGCAGCAGGTGCACCTCGAAGCCGAGGCGATGCTCGCCAACATCGGCGAAATCGACAAAGTTTCCGCCATTGTGCTGGCCTCGCGCAAGTGGCATCCGGGTGTGATCGGCATTGTCGCCTCCCGCATCTCCCGCCTGTGCCACCGCCCCACGATTCTCGTGTCCATCAATGAAGAAGGCATCGGCAAAGGCAGCGGGCGCAGCATCCCCGGCTTTTCGCTCGTCGAAGCCATCGACATCTGCCGCGATCACCTGCTCGGCGGTGGCGGCCACGCCATGGCAGCCGGCATCTCCGTTCACGAGGACAAGATCGACTCCTTCCGCACCGCCTTTCAGGCCGCAGCCCGCGAGGCCCTGAGCAAGGAGGCCATGACCGCCGTGCTGGAGCTCGATGCAGAAGTGAAGCTGCGTGACCTCTCCCTGAGCTTCTTCGAAAGCTACAAGCTCCTCGAACCCTTCGGCCAAAAAAACACCGAGCCCCTGTTTCTCTGCCGCAATGTGAAGCCCAAGCTCCCGGGCCGCACGATGAAAGAAAAACATCTGCGCATCATCCTCACCCAGGATGGCGCTTCGATGGAGGCCCGCTGGTTCAATGCCCCCATTGGCAATCTCCCCCCTGCCCCGTGGGATGTCGCCATGCGCATCCAGCGCGGGTGGTTTCGCGGCACGGAGCAGTGGCAGCTCACGCTGGAGGCAGTGCGCTCCGCTGCACCCGTTTAATGCGGATGAAACCGGTAGTGGCCGGTGATCGGAAATTCAAACAGGCGGCTCTCATGCCTGGGCCCCTGACCGATGTTATGGACAATCCAAGGCGTCTCACTCCCGTCCGCCGCCGGCACCACAATCGCAATGTGCGGCAGACTGCCCGCCACGGTGCAGGTGATGAGATCCCCCGGCAGATAATCCTCCGCCTTTTGCGTGACCGGCAGGGCCGCCCCACGCCGCTTGAAAAAAGTCTGCAAATTCGGCACTCGGCGGTGATCAATGTTTTTGTCCGTTGAGCTCAGTCCCCAGATCTTTGGGTACGCTCCAAAGGCGCGCTTCATGTCTTCGTGCACCAGCTTTTGCAGGTCGATCCCCAGCGCCCGGTAGCTGCGGATGACTTCATCCGTGCACACACCCGTGTCCGCAGGCACATCCCCGTTGGGATAATCCAGCACCACGTAGGCGGGATCATAGCGCACCGTGTGCTGCACGCGTTCCAGTGCCGCCTTTACCAACCGATCGGCAAAGTTCGATGCGCTCGTCTCCGCCCTGCATGCCAGGGCACATGCCAAAAACAAAAAGTCGCGGCGCAAGAAGTCAGTCATGCGGCACTTCGACACCCCCGATGAAAGTCCGTTGAACTTCCAGCCGACGATTCAGCACCAGCACATCCGCCAGCTTCCCCTTCTCCAGGCTTCCACACCTTTTCCCCATCCCCGTCCGCTCCGCCGGCGTCAGGCTCGCCATGCGCACCGCTTCCGGCAGCGTGGCCGAGGTGCTCTTCTTCATGTGCCGCACCATATGGTCCAGCCCCATCACAGAACTCGCCAGTCCCTCTCCCGGGACAAATCCCACCCGCCCGTCACTCTCAAAGAAGGAACCGTCAGCCTCCGACCCAAATCGGTACCGCCCCGGCGGCATGTCCATCGCACGGTTGCAGTCAGTCACCAGGCACAGCCGCTGCGCCCCTTTCATGCGAAAAGCGAAATCCAGCAGCTCGGGCGAGAGGTGCATGCCATCAGCAATGACCTCCGTGCTCATGTCCGCCGTGGCGAGAACGAACTGCTCCATGCTCGCCTGCATCGGTGTGCCAAAACGGGGGCGCAGGGACGTCACAGAACTCATCGCACACCAAAAATGATCCACATGCCGCATCCCCGCCTTGAAGGCGCTCGCCATCTCCGCCCAGTTGGCGTTCGAATGCCCGCAGGTGATCAGGCAGCGCCGCTTGCGCGCCATGCGGTAAAACGCCTCCGCCCCGGGCAGCTCCGCCGCACATGTGGCGATCCGCACCAGATCATCCCCAAACCACCGCGCATACTCCTCCGCATCGGGCGCACGCCGTCCTTCACGCGAGTGGCACCCCACCTTGTCCGGCGCAAAATATGGGCCGTACAAATGCACCCCGGCAATGCGTGAGCCATCCCCGGGCTCCCAGCTTCGCTGGGCCTCGCGGCATGCAGCCAGCATCTCCATGATCTGCTCCGGTGCTCCCGTCGTGGTCGTGGGAAAAATCGAGGTGGTGCCATGCCGCGCATGCGCCTTCAGGGCCGTGCGCACCGCCGCCGCCGTGCCGTCCATGAAGTCAGCCCCAGCCCCGCCATGCACATGAATGTCGATGAACCCGGGACTGATGTAGCCCCCCTTCGCATCGATCACCGTCGCAGTCTTCGGCACCGCGACACGTTTGCCGGCCGCCATGATCCTGCCGCGTTCACACAGCACCGCCCCGCCTTCGATCAACCGGTCTGGCAGAACAAGCGTGCCGTTTTCAATGAGCAGCGGCGCTGCAGGTGGCTTTTTCATAGCAGTGTGAGCGGGTTGACGCGTGTCTTCAGCGGGAAAGTCACACGCTGACCATTCATCCGGTGCGACTCAAACACCGCGCTGACCATTTCAATCGTCTCAAGCCCCTGCTGCGCATCGATCAGCGGCGCACGCTTTTCCTCAATGGCGGCGATCAGGTCCAGCCCGGCCGTTTGATGCCCGGCGACTTGGGCGCCCAGATTGACAATGGGCTCCGGCTTGTTGACCCCGCCCGTGGTGATGGGCTGCCACTGACGCGGCTCCTTGATGGCCGGATTGAACGGACTGCCGGCGCACAGATGGGCCACCGGCTCCTTGTCAATGCGGAAGTCGATGATGCCCTTCGTGCCGATGATCTGCAGGCCAAATCCCGCCTCCTTGACGCCCGCATTCTGCACCGAGTCAAAGAACAGCGGCATGCCTTTCGCCAGTTCAAACCTCGCATGCACCTCATTGCCCGCCAGCGCACCGATCCCTTCATCCCCCTCCTTCACATCCGCCTTCGTCACCGGCTTCCCGTCCTGCAGCACCACCGCGCTGCACGCCTGGGGCGCTCCCCCAAAGTAGGTGGCAAGGTTGAAAAGATGCGTGCCCAGCACCCAGAGATCCAGCGAGCCTCCGCGCGCATCCTCCTTGCCCCGCCCCCGCATCTCCAGCACCCGGCCGATCTCGCCCTCCTCGATCAACTTGGCCACCACGGGCAGCACCGGATGGTATCGGTTGCGGTGCGCGATGGCGATCTTCGTGCCCGCCTTCTCCGCAGCGGCAATGACTTCATCCGCTTCTTCCAGACTGCGGCAAAACGGCTTTTCAATGTAGATTCCGCGCGCCCCGGCCTGGATCGCCGCCAGCAGCATGTCACGATGCTGGTCAATATGACGCGGACCAATGGCGACAATGTCCGGCTTCACCTCGGCGAGCATGGCGTGGTAGTCGGCAAAGCCCTTTTCCACCCCCAGCTTCTTCAGCTCCGCCTTCAGCCCCTTCTCGTCCGCATCTGCCACAGCGACGATTTCGACAGTGGGGATCTTGAGCCACATCGTGTCCAGGCCGTGGCCAAAGCCGCCATGTCCGGTATGGCCGATGACGGCGACACGAAGTTTGGGATCACTCGCGGCAGCAAAGCTGGAAGCGGTGAAAACAGCAGGCAGGGAGGCGAGAAGATGGCGGCGGTTCATGCGGAAACATGAACGACGGCAGCGCGCCGAAAAACTCAAGCAGATCCATTTTGACGCATTTCACCGGCCGAAACGCCTCACACTTTGCGGTTCTAAATCCTCCTTTTGAGTTTGTTTGTTTCAATTTGTGTCTATTCATCCCACGCGTCCGCTCCCCAACCGCCCAGAGGACGTCCCCAACCCCCATGTCAGAAAATCATGAGCATGCCGCTGGCGACTCCGTGCCGGAGTTGAAGCAGCGTATTCGAGAACTGGAGGACGTGCTGAACGCATGCCGCCTGCGCCAGCCCGATGCACCAGCGGAAGCAGTGCGCGAACTCGCGGAAAGCGAGGAGCGCTTTGCGCTGGCGGTGCGCGGCACCAGCGACGGCATCTGGGACTGGGACATCCGCACCGGCAAAGTTTTCTTCTCCCCGCCTTGGAAAAGCATGATCGGGTATGAAGATGCCGAGCTGGAAAATGTCTTCGCCACCTTCGAAAACCAGCTGCACCCGGAAGATCACGACCGCGTGATGGCCACCCTGAACGACTATCTGGCCGGCCGCATTCCTCGTTATTCCGTGGAGTTTCGCTTCCGCCACAAGGACGGCGGCTGGCGCTGGATCCTCGCCCGCGGCCGGGCCCTTCGTGATGAGCACGGCACCCCCTACCGCATGGCGGGCTCGCATACCGATGTGACCGAACGCAAGCATGCCGAAGAAGAGCTGCGTCAGGCCCGCCGGGCCGCCGAGTCCGCCAGCAGCGCCAAAAGCGCCTTTCTGGCGAACATGAGCCATGAAATTCGCACCCCGATGAACGGCGTCATTGGCATGAGCGAACTGCTCCTCGGAACGGACCTCGGCGAAACCCAGCGTGAATACCTGGAAATGCTCAAGCTTTCCGCCGATTCCCTGCTGGAGCTTCTCAATGACATCCTCGACTTTTCCAAAATCGAGGCCGGCAGGATGGAACTGGACGCCCACGAGTTTGATCTGAATGAGGTCGTCACGGAAATCTCCCAGGCCATGGGCATCCGCGCATTTCAAAAGCGACTGGTCTTCCTCCACCACATCAGCCCCGAAGTTCCCCCGCGTCTCATCGGGGACGATGGCCGCCTGCGGCAGATCCTGGTCAATCTGATTGGCAACGCCATCAAGTTCACCCACAAGGGCGGCGTCACCATTGATGTCAGCATGGAATCCCAGACCGCCGACAAGGTCATGCTGCATTTCAAGATCAACGACACCGGCATCGGCATTGCGGAAGACATGCGCGAAAGCATTTTTGAAGCCTTCACCCAGGCGGAGACCTCCACCTCCCGGCGCTACGGCGGCACAGGCCTCGGCCTCGCCATCTGCCATGATCTCGTCGCTCTCATGCAGGGTCGCATCTGGGTGGAAAGCCAGCCCGGCACCGGCAGCACCTTCCACTTTACCGCCGCCTTCGGCCGGACCAGCGGTGTTTCTCTCAAGCCCAGATCGCCCCGCATCAAACCGCTGCTCACCGCCCGCGCCTCCATGAAGGTGCTCATCGTGGAAGACGGCCACGTCAGTCAGATCGTCGGCGCACGCATGCTGGAAAAACGCGGCCACGTGGTCAGTCTGGCCGCCAACGGCAGGGAAGCCATCGACCGCTGTGACAAGGAGACCTTTGACGCCATTTTAATGGATGTTCACATGCCAGGCATCAATGGCTACGAAGCCACCGCCAGGATCCGGAAGACTGAAAAATCCACGGGCAGGCATGTTCCCATCATCGCCATGACAGCCAATGCCATGAAAGGCGACCGCGAACGCTGCCTCGCTGCAGGCATGGATGATTACATCGCCAAACCCCTGCGCTCGGCTGAATTGTTCCAGGTCGTGGAGCAGTTCGCTGCACGTTCCTCCACACCGCAGAATGCCACGGCATCCCCTGCACCCGCATCACCCGCCCCCCAGCCGCAAATCGAGCCTCCTCCTTTCGATCTTGCCGAGTTCCGCGAGTCCACCGGCGATGAAAAACTCATGCGCAAACTCGTGGCCATCTTCGCTGAAGATGCGCAGAAATACCTGCGCAAAGCCGAGAAAGCACTCACGGCTCGCAAAGCCCCTCAAGTCTATGAGTCCGCCCACTCGCTCAAGGGCATGCTGGGCGTGTATGCCGCCAGAAAGGCCCTCACCATCTCCTCCGAACTCTGCGAATACGCCCACGCCGGAGATTTGAAGGGCGCCCAGCTCCTGCTGGATCAATTGAAAAAGGAATGCGCCCTGCTCGGCGCTGCCCTGCTCGCCGCTTTCGAGCCCGGCATCTGACTCAGCGGTACTCCGTCATTCCATCGTAGCCATGCACGAGGTGGATCGGATGCCCGACCTCCTTCAAGATCTGGCGCGTGAGATTCAGTTTGGCCTGCAGCGCCGCATCATCATGATCCGGATCGTGATGCACCACGATCCATTTTTTGGCTCCCACCAGCTTGGTCAGCGCACAGGCCGTCGCCAGATTGGAATGCCCCCAGCCGACCCGTTTCGGATAATCGGTGGGCAGGTACTGCGCTTCATGCACCAGCAGATCCACCCCGTCGAGGAAGGCCAGCATCGGCTCATACGGCACCACAAGATCTGAATCCCGCGTCAACTGGACGGGGGAGCCCATGTAGCCTTGGAGAAACTCATTGTCCGGAACAAAGGCCACGCTCCAGCCATCATGTGTCACCTTGAAACCCACCGTCGCTCCGGGATGCTGCGTGAATTCCCGTGTCACCGTCACGTCACCGATCTTCACCGGCGCATCGTCCAGAAACACAAAGTTGATCTTGGCCCGCAGGTCCTCGCGCTGAATGGGAAAATAATCGCGGTCCATCTGCCCGCAAAGCAGCGACTCGATGTTTTTGCCAAAACCACGCTCCCCATAGACCGTGATTTCAAAGCCCGGCACGTAGATCGGCGTGAAAAACGGGAAGCCTTGAATGTGGTCCCAATGCGTGTGCGTGATGAAAAGATGGATGTGACAGGGGCCGCCTGCCAGGAATGACTGGCCCGCATCCCGCAGTCCGGAACCCGCATCAAACATGATGCGCTCCTTCCCTGTGTTGTATTCAAAGCAGGTGGTGTTGCCTCCGTGCTGCGCATAGCGCGCACCGCACACAGGGATCGAACCCCGCGTGCCCCACAGCTTCACATGCGCGCGCTTGGTATCCAGCACCGGCGCATACTGCTCCGCGGACACGGGCAGGTGGTCACGGTGCGTGATCCCTTTCGTCGTGCCTGCATCATGAAAATACTGCCGCAGTTTCTCCAGCAGAAGATCAGGATCAAAGGGCTTGATGAGCACATCCACCGGGCCGGTTTGCTGAATGTGTTTGAGTTCGGTCGAATAATCCTTCGCCGTGCAGACAATCACCGGCATGTGCTGCGTGGATTGCTGCGCCCGAAGATGCCGCAGCACCTCCAGCCCGTTCATCTTCGGCATGATCAGGTCCAGCACCAGCAAATCCGGCTTGAATGCCTCCATCTGCTCCAGGCACTCCTCCCCGTCCTCTGCCACGCGGACGATGTAACCATGCGTCTCAAGTGCATGCGACAGCCGCATGGAAAGCGCGCGCACATCTTCGGCGAGCAGAATTTTTTGGGGGGTGGGTGGGGTCGCCATGTCGGTCCTCTGTCTCAAATACGTGCAGCAGCATTGGTCGGGCTGGCGGGATTCGAACCCACGACCTCTTCGTCCCGAACGAAGCGCTCTACCAGGCTGAGCCACAGCCCGAATCACTGATCATCAATGATTTAGAGCGGATTCGGCAAGCTCCAAATATTCGCTTGGATACTGGTTTTGTATACTCCATGTTTACAGACCATGAGCACGCGTGTAAAGCAGCCCGGAAAGTTTGAAAAGGTTGGAGAATGTCTCTACCGATATTCATCGAACGGGGTTTATTATGCGGTCGTGAGGCATGAAGGCAAGTTGATTCGAAGGTCGCTGGAGACCGACGATTCCAAGCTCGCCAAGAGGAGCCTGGCAGACTTCAAAAAGAGCCTCAGCCAGGTCGATTCCAGCCTTGGCAAGATGACCATCGAGGAACTGCTAAAAAATTTCCAGGCGACGCTGAAAACCCTGGATGCCAACACGATTCAAAAACTGGGGTTTGTGGCTGACCATTTTCGCAAGAATTGGGCACCAGGAATGACCCAGGCAGTGCGGAAGGCTAAACCATCCGAAGTGGATGCATGGCTCGGCCTGATGCGCGAGAAATACGCCATCAGCTATTACAACGAACACGTCCAGTTTATCCGCCGCATGTTCGACTTGGCAGTAGCCGACAAGGCCATTGCTGAATCACCCGCCAAGGAAGCCAAGACGGTCAGACGAGCCACACCGATCCGACAGTCTCCGACCTGGGAGCAGTTTAAAGCCATCGTTGCAGATGTCCGGTCCCAGAAGTTCAACGCTGATTCGGAAGATTCTGCAGATTTTGTGGACTTCCTTGGACGGTCAGGTTTGGGAAACTCAGAGGCGGCAAACATCCAACGCAAGCATGTTGATCAGGCCAAAGGCAAGATCACCGTTCTGCGCAACAAAACGGACAAGGGTTATCAAATTCCGATTTTTCCCCAACTACGCCCTCTTGTCGAAAAGCTGATGAACCAGGCCGGAGAAAAGCCAGAGGCGCATCTGTTAAAAGTGGACAACGTGAAGAAGGCTCTCACCAATGCATGCGTTCGTTTGAACTTTCCGCATTTCAGCCATCGGTCACTGCGTCGATGCTTTGTCACTCGTTGCATTGAGCTGGGAATGGATTTCAAGACAGTGGCATCGTTGCAAGGACACACCGATGGCGGGGTATTGATTGCAAAAACCTACTCCCATTTGCGCACTGAGCATGTGGACAGCATGGCGGCAAGACTTGTTGATAACGATCATGCCTCCACTGCGAAGCAATCTTCACCAGCGGCATAAACAAATCACCCTCATCATCACATTGACGTCTCCCTCTTGGTCAATGAACGCCGGCTCTCTGTGATCACCTCTTCACGGTCGCAGTTCCTGTCAGCCGACCCGATGCATCTCTAAAGGTGATGTTGGTGCCGCTGACTGTGCTGGTGCCGGTCATTTTTCCTGATGAATCGCGGTAGGTGGTCAGTCCAGAGGATGTTGTTGATGCCGTGGATCCGGCCAAAAAAATCCTTCGCCGTTGAAGTGAGGTCAGGCGGATGGGGTCTGGGGTTCGGCTCCTTTGGGCGGCAAAAACGACGATCCCCTCCTTAGGCGCGCGACGCTTTGTTCTACAATCAATGCAATAAACTTATCGGGCTCGGTCCAGCGCTGGGAACTTTTTCCGGGGTCGAAACCATTAGACCTGATAATGGCCTTGAGCGTCGCGATATCGAAGTCGCGCAACCAGAAACGAAACTCGTCTTCCCCCTTGGCCTCGCATGCGCCGAGAACATCGGGCGGTGGAGTTTCGGGTTCTGAGGGCTTGGCTTTCTGCGGCTTTCTAGCGGCATGCGCAGAGGGGAGGTCAGAAACGATAGCCTCTAGGCGCTGCGCAAAATCGGGGTTACGCGATGCCTCCTCCTCCACCAAAGTGATCAGGGAGCGCAGCGCGCGGGTTAGTTTCTGTGCTGGTTGCATCGTTCGATAATCTCCTTGGTTAGCGCGAGGTGGGGCTCGTAAGTTGGCCCGTATTTCTTCCGGAAGGTATTGAGACCAGCTTCTGCATCGGCACCGCGAGCCGTGTTGGCATTCTGGGCGATGGCACTTTCAAAAAGGCGAGGCTGCTTGAGGTCGGTATCTTTACCTGAAAAAAGGCGACCCTCACGGAGATCCTTGAGCACGCGGGTATGAAGGTCGATATTGCCCTGGACCTTGGTGGCAACAATGCCGATGGGCTTAATCTTCCGGTTAATGCTTTCGGCGAAGGAGTCTACGCTTGTGACGATTTGGAAAATGCCCCACGTCGAGACAATGTCGGGGATGGCCGGAATGACGTAATGAGTCGAGAATCGCAAGCCGTTTTTGGTCACGATACCAAGACTGGGCGGACAGTCGATGATCACGTAATCATAGCGGTCGATCACCGAGGTGAGGGCGCGACGGAGAATGTCCTGGGGGTTGTTGTCGTAGTTACCCTGCATGGCGACGAACGGGAGTTTTTCCTGAATGTCGATGAACTCAATGCTTGATGGGAGCAGATCCAGACGAGCGATCCCACCGTCGATGGTTGAAACACCACGTATGATTGATTTTTCAATGTCGAAATGGCACGGCGAATCAGGACGGAGCTTGTCCTTAAAAAGCTGGGCCAAGGTGCGGCCGTCGGCATCACGTTTTCCCCACTCATCCTCGCCAATCAGGTTGATCGTGGCGTTGGTCTGCGGATCAAGGTCAATGAAAAGAACATGTTTGCGGAAGTCCTTTGCGAGAATTTCAGCAACTGCAACGGACGTTGTGGTTTTCGCGACGCCGCCCTTGAGGTTAATAAAACTTATGACCTTGGGCTGGTGACCGGCCTTAGCCTTAAGCCATTCAGCAATAACCTCCGCATCCCAGACGGGGCCTGCTTGCAGGGATTGGACGGGCTTAGGAAAGTCGTCGAAGCGTTGACGCCAGTTGGTGACAGCCTGCTTTGTGACCGGTGGATCGGCCATTTCAGCGATTTCTGATATTCCGACGAGTTTTTTAGAGGACATTCTTCACACAATGGACGAATTGTGCACGTTGTCAACAAAATGTATATTTCTGTGTAAATCTGCGAATAGAACCCCTCACCGATCTTTGCATTTCGAGGTCGAAGGTCACTGGGGAGATTCGTGTCATTGGCGACTTTCGTGGAAGCCTACTGGATGCGGAGTGGGAGAAGGTCATCGACTGGACCCGTTATTACCCGCATTCCGTTCCTGAACCGTTTGCGGCCTACATCATTCCACCAGACATCCAGATCGGTGAACACGTTTTTGTGGAGGATCTGATTGAGGATTTTATCGGCATGCGCTGGAACCAGGGGGACAATTATCGCCTAGACTCTTGTGCCGCGATTTGGGATGGCAACGACCTCACGATTCAGTATAAAAAGTCGAAGGACCGGCAAGTGGTGGTTGGCTGAGAGAAGCAGTGAATTCCGTGTTGAGAGAGGTTCGCCACCACCCTTGCTTTGCAGCGCACAACTCCTTGCCATCGGATTCATCTCCGGTTTGGATATTGCCCTGCGGAGCCTGACCAATCAACACCACTACTTCTTCCCGGTCATACGATTCAGAGGGTGGCGTTAACGTGTCCAGTAGTTCATCAGCTTTGGCCTTCGTGATCCATGATTCCAGAATGAGCACGACGGCAGAAGCACCATACGAAGCAGTGATCAGACGCACCTTGTTGGCGAAATCATCCTTGGCTCCTGTATCGCTCAGCTTGTCCGGGGTAAAGAGAATGGTGCCTTGATCCGTCGCTGCCATCATGATCGGAGCCAGACTCCCGCACTTCTTCATGGTGAAGCGAGCGTAGCGAGTGGCTTCGGTGATGAGGGATTTTAGGTCGGAGGGCATCCAATCATCATGCTCGGGTGAATCAGTGTCGGCAACTGTCACACTCATCCCTCCCCAAAAACGCTGGGATTTGGCGGTAAAATAGATCGAGAGCACCACCTGATTTCAATCTTGAGACCCGGCGTTCAAAGAACAATCGCGGATGCGTGCTCTTCATCTGCGTGCAAATATGAAAGGAAATCATCATGGAATTTAAATCCGGACAACTGATCGTGAGAGACGATACCCGGCACCCTACGGGGACGCTAGTGGTCGATCATTACGACGAAAATGGAAATCTGTTGGCTTATCCGTTGGGTGGAGGCTTTGGGCTCTCCATTCCAGCGAGTGATTTGGTACGGTTTTCTGTTGTGACTAAGGACGAAGCAACGCCGATTTACAAGAAGGCGCGATTCATCATAGAGGGACTAGACGATAATGAGTTCGAGGGATGGACAGCCGGCGAACGCTGGAACGGATGGGCCAAGCCGCTATTTGAACTCGAAGCGGCGAAAAGGCTTGCCGAACTGCTTGTCGGTCAGCTTCGATATGACTCCACTGCGGATGCCTTTATCGGCTCATCTGAGGACGAGGAGGAAGTGTGGGCTGCAGAAACGATTGATCTGCCGGATGGCGGACAGGCGAAAGTCTATGGCATCGGTGCGGGCTTTTGGATTTGGGACACGGTTTAGGAACGGGACATGGAACTTTGCGACATGCACTTGGGAATCAGCGAGGACAAATTCGCAAACAGTGCTGGCTCAGAAGCTGCATCGTGAGGGGAGAAGAGCTCGTTTCGCGGGCTTTTCTTTTAGCTATCACAAATCCCTCCGATGGATGATCCAATTCGTGAAGGATTCCTGCAATTAAACGACGGTCCTTCGAGCGCGGTGCTCCCATTTGCGGACGACCTTCCAAATCACATCCAGTCTCGAATACGGTTGCGAAGTATCCCTAGAGGCTGGGGACCCCAATGACACACCGCTGATTTTGCTTTGGCTCGCTGTATTTGGCAACTGCCCGACGAAAAAATGAAGAACCATCGGTGAAAACTTGGCACGGCCCCATGGATTGTTGTAAAGAGGGTCACTTCCATATGCCTCGCTCCCTCACAGCCAACAAGCGAGCCACCTCCCGTCGTGGGGCGGCCTTGCTACCTCTTGTTCAGGTGCCCAGCCCAAAGCAAAGGCCGACGGCACGACAGCCAGAGGCTCAGAAAATTGTCGCTGTAGATCTGTTCTGTGGTGCTGGCGGGTTGACCAGCGGCTTGATGAAAGCAGGTGTTGAAGTCGCTGTGGGTGTGGATCTCGACCCAGCCTGCGAATTCGCATATGAGAAGAACAACAAGTCCAAGTTCCTCCTCAAATCGGTCGCGGAAATAACGTCCGCCGAACTCTCCGGCTTTTTTGACACTCAACGTTATTCGTTGTTGGCAGGTTGTGCACCATGTCAGCCATTCTCCAAATATCGCCTGGGCAAAAGCGACGAGACAGATGGACGCTGGAATCTTTTGAAGGAGTTCCAACGACTCGTTCTTGAGGTCGAGCCCGACATCGTGACTATGGAGAACGTTCCGCGGCTAGCAGAACAGCAGATTTTCTCGGCCTTCACAGCGTCCCTTGAGGATGCTGGCTATTCTGTTTCAGCAAAGGTTGTGAAGTGCGCTGATTATGGTGTCCCTCAACAACGTGAACGACTCGTGATGCTGGCATCAAAGCTGGGGCCAATCGCGATGATTCCAGCAACGCATTCAACAAGCAAGACTGTTAGGAAAGCCATCGCGGGACTTCCCCATATTGACGCTGGGAAAGGTCACTCGAAAGACGCACTGCACGTCTCAGCGACACTTTCGCCGCTGAACATGCAGCGCATCAAAGCCTCAGTTCCCGGAGGAACTTGGCGAGATTGGAATGACAATTTGGTGGCAGACTGTCACAAGAAGAAGAGCGGCAAAACCTACCCAAGCGTTTACGGGCGCATGGTTTGGGATCAGCCGTCCCCCACGATGACCACTCAGTTTTTCGGCTTCGGCAATGGACGCTTTGGTCACCCCGAACAAAATCGTGGCATTTCACTGAGGGAGGGAGCCATTCTTCAGAGCTTTCCCAAGTCCTACCAGTTTGTGAAGCCGGGAACGCCATTGCACTTTAAGACCGTGGGCAGGCTCATAGGCAACGCGGTGCCAGTGAAACTGGGAGAGGCCATTGGGAAAAGCATCGTTGCTCACGTCTCGGAGATCGAACGCAAACTCAAGAATCCTGCACGGACAGGTGTAGCACCAAAACGCAAGTGACGCAGTTTTCCCAAAATGCCCGCCTTCCCAACCGCGCTTCAGCCCAACGGCTCCCCTCCAGAGACCGGTCAACTTGTGGAGGTGCGCCGCCGTCAATGGGTGGTGAGCGACGTGGAATCTTCGGCGGTTACTGACAGCATCGTTGGTTCAAGCCAGCGCCTCGTCAGCCTTGCCTCCGTGGATGAAGATTCACTGGGTGAAGAAATGCAAGTTGTCTGGCAACTGGAGCCTGGCGCCAGAGTCATTGAACAAGCTGGGTTGCCGAAACTGAACGGCTACGACGACCCCGAACGCTTGGAAGCATTCCTTGATGCTGTCCGATGGGGTGCCGCCACGAATGCTGACCGGAGTTTTTTACAGGCCCCATTCCGAAGTGGGGTTTCAATTGAGGATTACCAGCTTGATCCGTTGGTTCGCGCTATTGACATGGCACGGGCAAATCTCCTCATCGCCGACGATGTGGGCTTGGGAAAGACCATTGAGGCCGGCCTGGTTATTCAAGAACTGCTCGTCCGTCATCGAGCAAGAACTGTGTTGGTGGTCTGCCCCTCGTCTCTCCAGATCAAATGGCAGAACGAGATGCAGGAGAAGTTTGGACTCGAATTCCGCATCGTTGACACGGATTACCTCAAGGCTCTCCGCCGCGAGCAAGGTCTACGAGCCAACCCATGGACATCGTTCCCACGCCTCATCACCTCAATGGATTGGATGAAGTCAGGGGAGGCGCTGCGTCTGGTCAAAGACATCCTGCCACCGCATGCCACCTACCCGCGTAAATTCGACATTCTCGTTGTCGATGAAGCGCACAACGTAGCACCATCCATTGCGGCCAACTACGCCGTCGAAAGCCAGCGGACACGCTTGATCCGCACGCTGGCACCGCATTTCGAGAACCGTCTTTTCCTGACTGCCACGCCTCACAATGGATTCCCTGAGTCCTTCACGGCACTACTTGAACTTCTCGATGATCAGCGTTTCGCTCGTACTGTTCCTCCGGATGAAAAACACCTACAGCGGGTGATGGTTCGGCGGCTCAAATCCGATCTGGTGGATGACAAGGGCAACCCGATCTACGCCAAGCGGAAGATTCTTCCTCTCGAAGTCAGCTACACCGCTGAAGAGCGTGAGATGCACCAGTTGCTACGGGATTACGCTACCAGTCGCGAAAAGAGCGTCGTTGGCACCCGCTTGCGATACGGCACTGATTTCGTTCACACGCTGTTGAAGAAGCGCCTATTTTCGTCGCCGCGAGCATTCGGCATCACGTTGGAAAAGCATCGCGAAACACTGGCTGGACGGGGTTCCAAACGAAACAAGTCCGACCTCGACGAGCGCATCTTGCGCAAGGCCATTCAGAAGACCGAGGAGGATTATGCAGACGACAACTCTTACGAGTCTGCTCTCGGGGAGGCAATTTCTGAGGCGTCTCTGGCTTCGATTGATCTCACGGCAGACCAAAAGTCCATGCTGGACCGGCTGGCGGGGTGGGCGGCCACCGCGCGCAACAAGCCTGACAGCAAGGCTCTTGCCGTCCTCGACTGGTTGAAACAGCACCTCAAGCCAAATGGGGAATGGAATGGCAAGCGTGTGATTCTCTTTACCGAATATCGCGCCACTCATTCCTGGCTTTTCGAGATTCTGTCCACGCATGGGTTTGGTGGGGAACGTCTCGCGATGTTGCACGGTGGCATTGACTCCGATGAGCGCGACAAGGTCATGGCTGCCTTCCAGGCTCATCCTGACATCGCCCCTGTCCGCATCCTCCTCGCAACCGATGCCGCCTCTGAGGGCATCGACCTTCAGAACCACTGTCATTACCTCATCCACATTGAGATTCCGTGGAATCCCAATGTCATGGAGCAGCGCAATGGACGTATCGACCGTCACGGACAGAAGCAGAAGGAAGTCTTCATCTGGCACCCGGTTGGCAAGGGCTTCAACGCGGAGGCAACCGGTGATGCTCAGGTTGGAAAGCTGGAAGGCGATCATGAATACCTCATGCGGGCAGTCACCAAGGTGGAAGCCATCCGCGAGGATCTTGGCAGCGTGGGGCCGGTGATCGCACAGCAGATTCAAGAAGCGATGGCGGGCAAGCGCACGAGCCTCGATACCAAAGGCGCGGAGTTGAAAGCCGAGCGTGCGCGTAAATTCGTGGTGGCGGAGCGGAAGCTGAAAGAGAAGATCGCCAAACTCCATGAACGCCTCCTTGAAGCGCGTCATGACTTCCATCTCACTCCCGAACGCATCGCCAAGGCAGTCCAGATCGGCTTGCAGCTCGCTGACCGCTCTCCGCTGGTTCCTGTTGCTCTCGCGGACAACAGGGAAGCAGTGGCATTCGTGGTGCCGCCGTATCCGGGATCATGGGGACGTGCCACCGCTGGGTTGAACCATCCCCACACGGGCAGACGACGGCCCATTACCTTTGATCATGCGGTCGCCAAGGGGCGCGATGACGTGGTGCTGGCGCATTTGAATCACCGCCTGGTTCAGATGTGCCTCCGTCTGCTTCGCGCTGAGGTCTGGGCGCTTGAGGACAAGAAATCCCTTCATCGTATCGCGGTGCGGCAGTGCATGGATACCAGCCTGGAGCAGCCGGTTGTTGCCGTCTGGTCCCGGCTTGTCGTCACGGGAGGTCATCATCACAGGCTGCATGAAGAGCTTACCCTTTCAGGTGGCGAATTGAAGACGACAGGTTTTTCCCGCATCGCACAAATTGGCAGGCTGGAATCTCTGGTGAACGATTCCATTCCCATCCAACCAGATGAGGCTCACTTTGCAGCGCTCGCCAAACGCTATGATTCTGTCAGCGATTCCATTCTCACGGCGATTGATGCTCGATCTCGTGACCGGTTGCAGTATCTCGAATCCGCCTTGCAGAGAAGGCAGAAAGTGGAGGAAGAGGACATTGTGGGGCTGCTGGCTGAGCTTGAAAAAGCCATTGCCCGCGAGATCAAAGAGGCAGCGATGCCAGTTCAGATGGAGTTGTGGAGCGATACCGAGAAGCAGCAGCTTCGTCGCGATGTCGAGGCTCTTCGTGCCCGCCTGGCTCGTATCCCCGCCGAACGGGAACAGGAGGTCGAATCCATCCGCCAGCGCTACACCGGTCTGATGCATCGCACCTTTCCCGTCGCCGTCATCGTCGTGGTTCCGCAGAGCTTTGCAGGAAGGAGACTCCGTTCATGAGCAATCCACTTCGACAGATTGAGTGGCGTTCGTTGATCGAGGTTGCTGGTCCATTCCTGGCTGATGCCGTCTTGGAGAAAGCCTTTCCCCAAGGGCTTGAAAAGCTCGAAACTCCACGCAAGCAGCGAGTTCGCAGTGCTTATGATGAGTGGTGCGAAGCTGTTGAAGACAGTGACCCCCAGTTGGCGGAGCTTCACGGTGAATGGCTGCGTCTAGTGCTCGAAGATTTGCTGGAATACGATGCCACTGTGCTCAAGGCAAAGCCTGAGTTCCCGGAGACGATCCGCTATCAGCATCCCCAGACGGAATCACCGGTGCTGCCCGATATGGTGGTCATGGCTGGAGAAAAGCCGCGCCTGTTGATCGCGACTTTTCCTCCTGGAACCAAACTGGAATCCCCGCTGGCCGATCAGTCATGGCTCGCAAGTCCCTTGGAGCGGATGACACTGCTGTGCCGGGCGGCAGAAGTCAGTCTTGGTCTGGTGACGAATGGCGAGCAGTGGACGCTTGTCAGCGCCCCTGTCGGCGAAACATCGTCCACAGCTTCGTGGTTTGCCCGCATCTGGCAGCAGGAGCCGATCACACTTCAGGCATTCCAGTCATTGCTCGGTGTTCGACGCATGTTCGGGCCAGTAAATGAAACGCTCGAAGCTCTCCTGCTGGAGTCCCTGCAACATCTGGATGAAGTCACCGACACACTTGGCTCCCAGGTTCGCCGCGCTGTCGAGGTGCTGGTGCAGGCTTTGGATCGGGCGGATCTCGACCGTGATCGCCAGCTTTTGAAGGACGTGTCGCCCGCACAGCTTTATGAGGCTGGTCTTACCGTCATGATGCGGCTGGTGTTCACCCTCTGTGCGGAGGAACGAAAACTTCTCCTGCTGGGTGAGCCGATCTACGATCAGCATTACGCTATCAGCACGCTTCGCGCCCGGTTGAATGAGGACAAGGAGCAATTGGGCGAGGATGTGTTGGAACGTCGCCATGATGCTTGGTCACGTTTGCTTGCGGTCTTCCGCGCCATCTACGGCGGCATTGAGCACGAGACGCTTCGCCTGCCTCCTCTCGGCGGTTCCATCTTTGATCCAGACAAATACCCGTTCCTTGAGGGCCGGGCGAGCGCCACAAGTTGGGTGGACACACCTGCCAGTCCGTTGCCCATCGACAATCGCACCGTCCTTTTGCTGCTCAATGCGCTTCAGGTCTTGGAGCAACGGGCAGGTGCCAGACTTCTCTCCTACCTCGCTCTTGATGTGGAGCAGATCGGTCACGTTTATGAAGGCTTGCTCGAACGCACCGTGAAAAAGGTGCCAGAGACGACGCTTGGCCTCATTGGTTCACAGAAGGCGGTGAATCCCAATGTCCTTCTGCGGGAGTTGGAAGAAGCTAAAGCAGCAGGCGCAGATCGACTGCTGGCCTATGTGATTGAGCAAACGCAACGTTCGGAAGCAGGGGGCAAGAAAGCCTTGTCTAAGCCCTTGGATGAGGCGCTTTACCACCGTGTCCTTCTTGCCTGCGGCGGAGACATCACGTTGGCAAATCGCATCAAGCCCTTTGCCGTCCTGCTGCGTTCGGACAATTGGGGCGATCCACTCGTGTATCGTGAGAGCGCCTACATGGTCACGCTCGGTGCGGGCCGGCGTGAGACGGGAACGCACTACACGCCCAAGACTCTAACGGAACCCATCGTTCAGCACACGCTTGAACCACTTGTCTATGTCGGACCCGCCGAAGGCAAGACGCGAGAGGAATGGCAATTGAAATCCCCGGCGGAATTGCTGGCGCTGAAAGTGTGCGACATGGCGATGGGTTCGGGTGCTTTCTTGGTGCAGACTTGCCGCTACCTTGGCGACCGGCTTGTGGAAGCTTGGGATGCGGAGGAAAAGGCGGGCCTTGCCATCTCCATTGAGGGCGATGTGCTTGAACAGCCCGGAGACAGAGAACTGCTGCCCCGCGACAAAGGCGAACGAGTGCTCAACGCCCGCCGCCTCGCTGCCAGCCGCTGCCTCTACGGCGTTGACATCAACCCGATGGCCGTCGAACTGGCCAAGCTCAGCTTGTGGCTGGTCACGATGATGAAGGGACGCCCTTTTAACTTCCTCGACCACGCGCTCAAGTGCGGCGACTCCCTCCTCGGCGTCACTTCCGTCCAGCAGATCGAGAACTTCAGCCTCCGCCCCGGCCATTGGCAGACAACCTTCGCCACCGCGAACCTTGCAAAAGGAGTTGAGGAAGCCTCCGTCAAACGCCGCGCCCTTGAGGACCTGCCCTCCAATGACCACACCCAGATCGAAACCAAAAACCGCCTGCACTCAGAAGCCGAAGCCGCCACCGCCAAAGTGAAAGCATTGGCCGACGCCCTCATCGCCTTTGAACTGCGCGGCCTCGACGGCGACGACTACGAAGACAAACGAGCCGACGAAGCGGATAAAGTGCAACTGCTGATGGAGCGTGACGCCGATGCTTCACTTAAATCTCCAATTTCAAATCTCCAATCTGCCCTCGCCACTCACGCCCGCGAGCAACTGCGTGGACGCCACCCGTTCCACTGGGTGGTGGAATATCCTGAAGTGTTTGCGCGCGGAGGATTCGATGGGTTTGTGGGTAATCCGCCTTTCGTTGGCGGAAAGAAGATTACAGGAATCGTTGGAGAAGATTATCGCAATTGGATTGTTCGGAATCTGGCGGCAGCCGAAAAGGGTGCTGCGGACCTCAGTGCCTATTTCCTTCTGAGAGCGCACGCACTCACTAGCCGTGTTGGTTTTCATGGTTTGATTGCGACAAATGCGATTGCCGACGGCGACACCGAAAGGGTCGGATTGCGTCAAATCGTCAATTCGTCTGGCCATATTTGCAGGGCATACACTGCAATTCAGTGGCCTGGCGAAGCTGGTGTTGTCGTGGCGGTTATCTGGTGGAACAAAGCAGAGTGGGCCGGCCCACATATTCTTGATGATGTCGAGGTGGCGGGAATCTCCAGCCACCTTGCCCCAATCCGCAAAAGCGAAGCAGATGCCTATCCTCTTCGCGCCTCGTCTTGCAACAGTTTCGCCGGAACTTACGTTAACGGCGAAGGCTTCATCCTTTCAGACGATGAAGCTGAGCGACTGCTGCGCGTTCCCAAGAACCGCGACATTGTCCTGCGATATTTGATCGGGGACGACATCAACTCGCGGCCAAACCAGCTTGCGGCAAGGTGGGTAATTGACTTCAAGACGATGTCACGGGAAGAGGCGCAGAAGTATGATGAGTGCTTCGCGATTCTGACGGAGCGGGTAAAGCCATATCGCGATACTTTGACGAAGCAAATCCACGAAGCGGATTACTGGAAGTTCTGGGATAAGCGAAACGAAAGCTATCGGGAAATTGCTCGATTCCCGAGGGTTCTCGTCGCCGCAAGAGCTTCAAAATACGTCCAACTCAGTTGGGTGACAAACAAGCAGATATTCAGCGACCAAGTTGTTGTGTTCATCACAGAATGCGACGGTGTCTTTGCTTGCCTTCAATCGACGATTCATGGGGACTGGGCTTGGGAGCGATGCACAGGCATGTGGGGAGCTGGCATCCGCTATGCCCCCTCCAAAGCTGTGACGACTTTCGCACTCCCGAATATTGGGGAACCTCTCAAGGTGATTGGGAAACGCTATTTTGAAACGCGAATTCAAATTGAGGCCGAGCGCTCTGAAAGCCTCACTTCGGTATACAACCGCTTCCACGACCGTGGCGAGCAGTCGGAGGACATCGCGCGGCTGCGGGCGCTGCACGAGGAGATGGATCAGGCCGTGGCCGCCGCCTACGGCTGGAGCGATTTGGACTTGGGCCACGGCTTCCACGCCACCAAGCAAGGCGAACGCTACACCCTCAGTGAGTCCGCCCGACGCACCGTCCTCGACCGCCTCCTGGCTCTCAACCACCAGCGCTACGAAGAAGAAGTCAAAGCCGGGTTGCATGACAAGAAGGCCAAAGGCTCGAACACAAAAGGGAAACGTGGTCGAAAACCACAAGCGGATTCAGCCATCTCAGAACTCTTTTAACGACATGAGCAACTATATCATCAAGCCCGAAGACATTACAAAATTCCTGATAACCATCAACGTCACCGGCGATTGGCTTTCATCCCGAGATCCTCAATATCCGATTAACTCAGCATCCAAACTGGAGAACCGTTACAATCGCAATGGTGATGTTGCTTACTACATAGCGAGCGGAGAGATGACTATGAAGGCCGAAGTTCCAAAGTGGAAGGAACGGGACCTTTACCACGTTGCACCGACAACGATTCACGCATTCGACACGCCTTCGTGGTCCTCGGAGAATGGTTGCTACGAGGACTACTTGAAGTCCAAAGAAGAGGGCGGCCATGGTTTGTGTCAAAAGATCACCGACCAATTGACTGGCGTTTACGGGCTGAGTGGCATCCTCTACAATAGTCAGCCCATGCACGCAGCGGGTCAGACAGGGTTTTGTCTGGTAGTGCTGCCGCCGAGTGGACAACTCGTGGACGGGACTTTCTTTGTGAAGGACTTGAGCCATGTCGCGGAACCGTCAAAGAGCGCCCGACCTCTATGAACACCGACTCTCACACGAAACCAGAAGCGGAAAATTCCAAACCGCCGAATGCATGGCAAGTAACCGTGGCGGGTGATTTTGAGTCCGGTGCATTCTCGTTGACTCTACCCATTGCACCAGCTCTCGCACGAGGCGTGGCCGTAGGAGATGGCATTGCCGTCTCTGCGACTCAGGGTGGCAAATCAGTCTGCATCGCCTTCGCCAGGGTTTATCGCATCCGTGGAGGGGTTGAGTTCGTGACAATCTATTTCGATGGCCTGATACGTCTTGCACCACCTCAAGAAGCATCCGCACTCGGGTTGCCGACTTCCAGTGCGATGATGACCCGGCTGGATTGGCCGGCATTTTTAAGTGCGCTCAAAGCCGCTACGGGTAAAGAATTTGGCGAACTGCCCGTGATGGAGGCGAAAACGTCCTCCGAGCAGGCTTACCTTCGCGGCTTGCTCCAGCTCGCCGTGATGGATGATCTTCTCGGCCCTGCCAATGGACCTCAAGAGGAAGTGATCGGCATGAGCGTGCGTGATCGTTATCTCGTTGGGAAACTCGCTCCGAAGACCGTTGGGGAAGCTCGGTGGCAGGACGCATCCCCAGCAAGCGCGCTCGAACCAGTCACGACGCAGGCAGCGCCAGCCACGCCCCCACTTCAGCCGTATGTCGGCCACAACGAACCCGGCGCGGAATTCAACGGCGCGGAAGGTGGCTCTGATCCCGATGAGAACGACCAGCAAGTGGTTGAAACCGCCGCGAATCAGTCGCTGGTGCCTTCATCCATCGGCTTCACCTTTTGCATTGATGGGGAGGCAGCCGAGATCGAGATCGAAGCCCGCTGGGGGCGGTATGAGCGCGGGGACAGCGAGACAGAGACGAGTGAGAAAACCGGAAAGCCGGTGCGTGCATGGAAGCGAATTCCATCGGGTGGAAAGCAGACGTTGACCTTGAAGGAGGGTTTCCTGGCACCACTGGCGCTAGACGCCCAATGTCCTGAAGTCTTCCTGCAAGGCACGGTGCGGCCCAAGCTGCCCAAGGGGGATCGTCTCGTGACGCTCTTTCTCGTGAACAACCAGACCAAACCGGAAGAGAGCCAAGACTCGGCCTGGGTATTCCAACCCGAGATCATCGTGCGCGGCATCAAGAGCACCGCAGTCTTTCGCCGCCGCCCTGTCTTGGATGCTGACGGGCACGACCCTGAGCGTGAAGCGTTGGAGATGGTCTATCGAAAGCGGGTTGAGTTTGCCGTGGGCCATGGAGTGTCTGTTCATGCCGCATCCCCCGAAGGCCAGCCGGAGAAAGCCGTGGAGATCCGCAGCGTTGTGATGCCGCAATCTGAGGTGGAGATCACCGAAACGCCAGGTCTTGACCCGCGTGACCGCGCCGAGATGAAGCGACTCGTGAACGAGGGCTTTCTGGACATGGAGAAACTGGCGAACCTCCAGACTCCTGATCTGATCAAGGCACTCACTATTCTAACCGATGACTACGGTGAATGGATCAAGGAGCAGACGGCACGAATTCCCAGTGAATTTGCCGACAACCAAGAGGCTGCCACCGAAGCGATGGCAAGATGCATAGCTGTGGCAAAGCGACTGCAAGAAGGCATCAGGACGCTGGAAACGAACAGCAACGCCTTGGAGGCATTCCGGTTTGCCAATCAGGCGATGGCCCGCCAGCGCGTGCGCGGCATTTACTCGCTCAAGCGCCGACGTGGTGACACGGTAACAGTCGAAGAATTGAACGTGCCCCAGAACCGGTCATGGCGTCCCTTCCAGCTCGCGTTTATCCTGCTTTCCATCCCTGCGCTCGCTGACCCGAAGCACAAGGATCGCACCGAGCCACTTCAAGCTCATGCCGACCTGCTGTGGTTCCCAACCGGCGGTGGCAAGACCGAAGCCTATCTCGGCGTCGCTGCCTTCACGATGGCTATTCGGCGGCTTCAGGGCAAGCTGGGTGGATATGACGCTGGACGCGGCCTTGCGGTGATCATGCGCTACACGCTGCGGCTGCTGACGATTCAGCAATTCCAACGTGCCACGGCTTTGCTCTGTGCGATGGAAATACTGCGCATGGAGGATCAGGGAAAGTGGGGAACGGAAGCTTTCACGCTGGGTTTGTGGGTGGGCAACAAGGTGACGCCCGGCACCACGGAACAGAGTCACATCGTCATAGAGGCCGAGCGCGATGGACAGCGTGGATCAAGCGCTACTCCTGCCCAACTAACCTTCTGCCCCTGGTGTGGTTCTGAGATTCGCGCTGGAAGAGATATTCATGTGGACCGTGATGCTGGACGCACCTCGATATGTTGTGGCGACAAGCTATCGCAGTGTGAGTTCTCGAAGGCGAAATCAAATGGCCTGGGACTGCCAGTGGTGGTTGTGGACGAAGAGATTTATCATCGTCCGCCCACGATGCTCATCGGCACTGTGGACAAGTTTGCCATGATGGCCTGGCGGGGACAAACCCGCACCCTCTTTGGACGAGCCAGCCGCGAGTGCCCAAGGCATGGCCTGCTGTGGCCCGATGCCGACTGCAACGGGCAACACAATAAAAAGGGCTCGCTCCCAGGAACCAAACCTCTCTCCATTCCACACCTGCGACCGCCTGATCTCATCATTCAGGATGAGTTTCACCTTATCAGCGGACCCCTTGGCACGATGGTCGGCCTTTATGAATCCGCCGTGGATGAACTCTCTGCATGGACGCTGGATGACAAGATCATCCGCCCGAAGGTGATCGCCTCCACAGCAACAGTCAGAAAAGCGAAAGAGCAGGTTCACAATGTTTTCCTGCGTGAGGTGGCGGTATTCCCGCCCCATGGCCTCGACATTGAGGACAACTTCTTCTCCGTGCAGAGGCCCGTGTCGGAGAAGCCAGGGCGTTTGTATCTCGGCATTTGCTCGCCGGGCAGTTCACGGCCTGCGGTGCTGATCCGCCTCTACGTTGCCCTGCTCACAGCGGCGCAGTCGTTGTTCGACAAGTTTGGCACCGCCGCCGATCCCTACATGACGCTCGTGGGATATTTCAATTCCCTCCGTGAGCTTGGTGGTATGCGGAGGCTGGCAGAGGATGATGTTCAGACTCGTGCCTATCGCGTGCAAATGAGCCGCGTGATCCGCCCTGGATTGAGCCAGCGCTCCGTGAAGAACGTGGATGAGCTGACCTCACGCGTTTCAAGCAAGGAAATCCCCAAGAAGCTGGATCAGCTCGAAGTGAAGTTCAAAACAACCTGGGAGAAGGGAGATGCGCGTGCCATGGACGTGGTGCTCGCCACCAACATGCTTTCTGTGGGCGTGGACGTGAACCGTCTTGGCCTGATGGCGATGAACGGCCAGCCAAAGAGCACGGCGGAATACATCCAGGCGACAAGCCGTGTGGGGCGTTCGTTTCCAGGTTTGGTCTGCACCGTCATGACTTGGTCGCGACCCCGCGACCTGTCGCACTACGAAACTTTTGAGCACTACCATTCCACATTCTACAAGCATGTGGAGGCGCAGTCGGTGACACCCTTTGCACCAAGAGCCATGGATCGAGGTCTGACGGGGACGATGATCAGTTTGCTAAGGCTCTCTGACGACGCTTTGAATGCCAATCTCGGTGCCGGAGCGCTCGACAAATCCAGCCGTCCCGAGGCGCAATCGGCCAAGAAGGTTCTCTCTGATCGAGCGTGGAAAGTGAAGAACGAAGCGGCGGTCAAACACAGCGCAGAGAGCATGATGGCGGATCGTCTTGATCGCTGGGCGATAGAGGCTGGCAAGCCGGGACGACGACTCGGTTACGAAACTGAACCACGACAGGGCGATGTGGTGGCGCTGCTCAAAAAGCCGGGGGTTCAACGCTGGGATGAGTTCACGGTGCCGATGTCGATGCGAGAGGTCGAGCCTGGAGTGAATCTGATCATGGACACCGCAATTCTTGAAGATGGTCCGGCATGGACCGCCAGAAACACCACTGCCACGGAGGACAACTCATGAGCAACATTCCCGTTGGCGATGTCAGGCCAAGTCAGTTGTTGTGGACCTACGGTCCAGGGGCGCTTGTCGATCTGCCGAATCTTTCCGTGATCACCATGGGACTGGATCGCTGGGACGAATCCCGTTGTCTTCCCATCGACGAAGATCGTCTTCTCAGTGCCGTGCAGCGGGTGCTGGGCCACCAAGTTGAGAGACTGCGGATGCCGCCTTTCAAGACTGATGATAATGTGGATCGTTTTTCAGCCGAGGCGCGCATCGGTGTTCCGGTCCGTCCATTTCCCCGATGGCTGCGGTGTGTTCGCTGCGGCACTCTGGCGGAATTTGATTCCGGTCTGTTTGAGATCAAAGAGAATCCCTATCGACCCGAAGACACGCGTTTTGTGCATAAGGTTTGTGACAAAGGCAGCAACTCCGATGCTGTGCCAGCACGTTTCCTCCTGGCATGCCGGAACGGACATCTCGACGATTTCCCCTGGCGCTGGTTTGTTCACCAAGGCCCCTCAGCATGCAGGGGCACGCTTCGATTCTTTGAGCAAGGCGCTTCCTTGCAGACCGAAAATCTTTGGGTGAAATGCGACGGCTGTAATGCCTCCCGGTCTCTGGTGCATGCATTCGGACGTGAAGGCGCTGAGAACCTGCCAGCCTGCCGAGGGCGTCATCCGCACCTGAACAAGTATGATGACTCATGCACCGAGCGACCAAGAGCGGTGCTTCTAGGCTCCACCAATAGTTGGTTTTCGATCAGCCTGTCGGTGCTGGCTATTCCACAGGGGAAGGATCAACTGTCCCAATTGCTGGCGGATGGCTGGACGTATTTTCTTGATGCTGAATCTGAGCTGGAGGTGAAAGCCACGCTCAAAACACTCATCAAAACGAGCAGCCTACCCGGCATTGAAGCATTTTCACCGACTGAGATTTGGGCTGCGATTGAAGCAAAGAAAAATGGCACTCAGGAGGAGCCACCCAAGGAAACGGATATTAAGCGTCCTGAGTGGGCGGTGCTGACAAATCCCGCATCCGCCAACGACTGGCCTCACTTTTTGACGACAAAAACAACGGTTCCCGCTCAGGTGGCAGGTATCATTGACAGCGTGTTGCTGCTGGAACGACTTCGTGAGGTCAATGCGTTGATCGGGTTCACAAGAGTCGAAGCGCCGGAAGAATCGGATGATCCAGATGAGCGCCCGCCAATGGCCGGACTCTGTCGCGGAAGTCCGACTTGGGTTCCGGCTTCCGAAGTGCATGGCGAAGGAATTTTCATCCGTTTCAAGGAGGATGTGATCGCGAACTGGGAGACCTGGGAGGCGGTCAAAAAACGCGACACCATGCTGAGGACTGGTCATCAAGGGTGGCGCAACGCCAGACAACTGGATGCGACGAAGGGGTATCCTGGTGCCCGCTATGCAATGCTCCATACGTTCTCTCATCTCCTGATCCGTGAACTGGCTTTGGAGTGCGGCTACAATGCCGCCAGCATCAGGGAGAGAATTTATTCCGACAACAGCGCCCAAGACCCGATGGCGGGAGTGCTGCTCTACACAGCCGCCGCTGATTCGGATGGCACGCTGGGAGGCTTGGTCGAGCTTGGGAAGCCTGAAAACCTCGGTCGCCTCATCAGACAGGCATTGAGGAGATCGACCGTCTGCTCATCAGACCCCCTCTGCTCTGAGCACAATGCTGCAACAGATCGCTCTCTCCACGGTGCATCATGTCATGCCTGCGGATTCGTGGCGGAGACTTCTTGCGAAAAAGGAAACCGTTACTTGGACAGGGCTTTATTGGTCAGAACCTTCGATTGCGCGGATGCTGCCATCTTTCCAAGTGAGCTCTGCATATGAGAGACTTGAGTGAAGCAGTGGCGATCATAGCGCTCGAAGTCCATCCTGATCGCGTAGCTGCGATCTGTTCGGCCCTTATATCATCACAAAGCCATGACGTAGCAAGTGTGGTCAGAAGCAATGTAGGAGCTGGCTTTTCGTCTCAACTGATACGCCAATTTGATACTGCGATTGTAAAATACCCCAATGTTTCCTGTGCGGATCTTGCACTAATGTTTCAGGCTGCATCAATGACTGCTGTTC
This sequence comes from Verrucomicrobiota bacterium, assembly GCA_017301975.1. Classification (GTDB taxonomy): domain Bacteria; phylum Verrucomicrobiota; class Verrucomicrobiia; order Verrucomicrobiales; family Verrucomicrobiaceae; genus Prosthecobacter. The sequence continues at coordinate 3,573 of JAFLEI010000026.1, read as the reverse complement.
TTGCTGCAAGGATCTCTTCAAGTGAACTTGTCTGGACCGGACCTGCAACTGGCTTGGTCCCGGTGCGTCATACCGTGCAAGTGTTAGCCGGGCTGATTGATCAGGCCGTTCACGAGTTGTTCTTCGTCAGCTTTGTGGCTTATGATGTGCCAAGCATTATTAGCGCACTCCAACGAGCAGTCTTGCGTGGGGTGAAGTTGAGTGTGCTTGTGGAACAGTCGAAGGAGCATGGCGGCAATCTTACCGTTGATTCACTTGGCAAGCTGCGGCGCAAGATTCCAGAAGCCAAGTTTTATGTTTGGGATCGCACCGCGCTTTCTGATTCAGCTCAGTCAGCATCAGTTCACGCCAAATGCGCTGTCGCTGATTCATCCGTCGCATTCATCACGAGTGCAAATCTCAGTGATGCTGCCATGGAGCGAAACATGGAACTAGGTGTGCTGATCAACCGAGGCCCTCTCCCTGAGCAACTTCATCGCCATCTCGACGCTCTCGTGGCGACACGCTACATCGTTGAATCGCTATGAATCCGAAAATGTGGGCGAATACACATGCATGCAGCTTCAGTTTCCCCTTTACTGCATCACCCTCCCCGTTAGCATTTGAACAGTTCTGGGAGACCAGAACCGAGGCTTTACAACTTCGTCCACAAGCGGCCGACGTGTGCCGCAAACACGTCGCCTGACGACCATGAATAATGGCCGGGAGGCGACGGCGTATGTCCAGAGCCCTCACCGGTTTAAAGGCCGTTGCGGTCGTCTTGTGGCGACTTGTAAACTCTCCGGCCACCTCGGCAGATTCATTCGGGTCTGCCTTCTCGGTGGCGAGTTTTGAATCTTGCCGCCATGAACTGTTCCGAGTGCAACAACACCCTCACTGAAGCTGCCATTAGCTGTCCCTTTTGTGGTGCACCTGTTGGGCCAGTCAATGCTCAGCACAATCTCATCAAGGTTCGTCTGCTTCTCACCAGAATCTTTGAGAACATTTCCAAGTTGGTGAAGTTCCTGATGAGTGAGCTGAAGGCGAAACCGACAGGTCAAGATGAGGCACAACCGGATCAGCCAAAGCTGTGGAACCCTCTCGTCATTGCCATTCTCGAATTCCCGCTTCTCGGCTTGTTCTGTGCGAGCGGAATGGTAGCGCTGAACTGGCAACGACTGAAACAGCCAAGGCTAGCAAGGTTGGCTTGGTATGGAGGTCCTGCCATATTCATCGTAGTGCTTTTGATCGACTATTTTGGTCGGCTTGACATGTCTGCATTTGGTTGGGGCATATCGGCTTTCTTGGCGTGGTTTATTATTCTTGGCCTGCCGCAAATCCTGCACTTGCGAAACCATGTAATCGGTTATCAAAGGCGGAGATGGATCTTGCCCATAGGAGTGGGAGTTGCGATCAGCTTCATTGCCCCGTTCATAGGTGCGACGGTTTACGCATTGTTTGATAAAGTTACGCTCTCGGAACCTGATGCCATGCTGACGCCTAAGCAAGTGGTGAGGCAGATGGGGCACTACGTTTTTCCTGTGATTGTTCGCTGGGATGAGGACGAGTCCTTCTTGTTTTTCTGGACCAGCACAAAGAGCAATGAGAAACAAGGAAGTGCTGTTGCCTTAAAGGGAGAGTCCGGTGTTTTAGATTTAGTGACCAATCGACATGTCGTGAGTGTGCCGAGAGGTGCCAAAAACGTCGCCCGAACAATTGATTACAATGGCACAGAGTTGCCCTTCAACGTCGCTGCTTTGGGCAAGGGCGATCTTGACATGGCTTTGATCATTGTTCGGTCGACCCAAATCAGTGAGGCCTTCACCACTCCTTACCAACTCCACAACAAGTTGGAGGTTGGAGAAGGCTGTGCAGCAATCGGCAACGCATTAGGTGGAGGATTGAGTGTGACATCAGGGATCATTTCACGGTTCGATGATCTTGGAACAAATGTCATGATTCGCACATCGGCTCCAATCAGCCCTGGAAACAGTGGCGGTGGACTCTTCAGTCTCAAAGGAGGTGCTCTCGTTGGCATCACGAGTTCAAGCTTTGAGGGAAATGGTGCCCAAAATGTGAACTTTGCTATCCCTATGGACTACATCACCAAACCCGATCTCTGGCAGGTGTTGGATCAAACCTCGCGTTAAACAGCGCCAATCTTAACGCCATGGCCATCATCACTTGTCCACGTTGCTCAGGAATGGTTTCCACAAAGGCAAAAGCATGTCCGCATTGCCAGGAACTTCTTAGCCAACCGTCAAAACCATTGGATATTCCTTTCGCGGCAAGAAGCGGTGCCCTGAAAATTGTGGGAGCGTACATACTCGTCTTGATTCTCGTTGGATGGGTGGGTTATCTAATTCGAGATGTTCACCCATTGGATTGGCTTTTGGACCGTATGTTGGGAGGCCCAAAATACGAGATGCCACATTCCTCAAAGTCACCAGTAATCAATTGATGGTCAGTAAAGGCAAGTGCTGGTCACGATGTGAAGACTTCATCGCACGCACTTGCTCATCGCGGTTGAGTTCCGATAGCCCCCCTCCTGAGAACATCGGGATTCGGGTATAATAAAATGATCGCGTTGCCACCTTCGCGATTCAAAGCAACCGACAAGCAGGAGACACCATGGCAAGACCACGTCATTATTCTCCGCACATCAGCAGGTTCCTCGTCTGCATTCTGTATCACGAGGCAAAGAACAGAAAGATCCCCATGACCAAACTCACGGACGATCTTCTGCTCAGTGCCCTTCGTGGTTCCCCAGGATGGATCACAGCGACGACTCTGCATTCAGCGGACACCACACCACCACCACGTTCTGAGCTGTTAAACGCAGCCTAGAGCTCAATCCGCACCCAATCCCACGCATCAAGCCAGGCTCCCAAAGTCTGGCTTTTTTCGTGCCTTCATCCCACCACACACAGCACCTCAAACATACCATGGCCATCAAAATCAGTGCCACCTACAGCAAGAAGCTCGGACTGCCCCAATACAGCAGCCACAGCTTCGCGGCATCGGTTGAAGTCGAACTCACCGACATCAACCAGGTCGAATCCGAACTGCAGAGGCTTTACCAGCTCCTGCAACATTCCGTCGATCAGGAAATCCAGAACGTCGGCTTTGTTCCTGAAGCCAATGGCCGTCCTCAGTCCAATGGGAACGGTCAACATCAGCAGCAAAATGGACGCACCTACCAGATCAATGGCAATGGTCGTCAGCACAGCAACGGACAGCACCAGCAGCGACCAAATGCTGTTGGTGATGCCTGGAACTGCACAGACGGTCAGAAGGGATTCATCCTTCGCATCGTCAATGAGAACCCCAGTATCACGAAGCAAGTCGCCGAAGATCTGTCCCAGCAGCTCTTTGGCATTGGCGTCAAAATGCTCAACAAGATGCAGGCCTCACAGCTCATCGAAGATCTGCTGGTCAAAGCCGGTAAACCAGCACCACGTCAAACCCGCTGGCGGCAACAAGAACCCACCAACCACCAAGCAGCATGAACACACTCGCTGAAGCTCCCAAACAAACGGAGCGCAGCGAATCGGACATCATTCGGTCATTGCAAGAGGAGGTATCGGCTTCGCG
>JAFLEI010000025.1 GCA_017301975.1 Verrucomicrobiota bacterium | reverse complement strand
CGCATCATAGCGAAGGGTTGCTGAGCCTTGGCGAAGCTACCCTGGCACCAGGCCCCACCTGAATGGGAAGCAAACCCAGCACCCCGCCACACACCGCGCCCACCAGCAGCGTCTGCATTGCGCGCCCGCCGCACTCCCCCCCCCCCTTTTCCCCGCCTTCCCCTTGCCACCCCTAACCGACTCCGCTTAGATGCTGTATTCCACATAAGAATCTCCCCGAATGGCCGAAGACACCAAAAAGACCCTCCAAACCCAGCTCTGGAACATCGCCAACACCCTCCGCGGCAAGATGGGCGCGGACGAGTTCCGCGACTACATCCTCGGCTTCATCTTCTACAAGTACCTCTCCGAGCGCATGCACCTCTTTGCGGACGAGATCTTGAAGCATGACGGCATCACCTTCGCCGACATCAAAGAGACCACCCCCGACGGCAAAGCCTACCTCCAGGCCATCGAAAAAGAATCCGTCGAGCGCCTCGGCTACTTCCTCAAACCCACCGAACTCTTCCACAAGATCGCCGAAAAAGGCGCACGGAAGGAGGACAACTTCATCCTCGAAGACCTCGCCGCCATCCTCAAGCACATCGAGTCCAGCACCATGGGCCACGCCAGCGAGGAAGACTTCGAAGGCCTCTTCGAAGACCTCGACCTCGGCTCCTCCAAGCTCGGCAAGACCGAAAACCAGAAAAACGAACTCATCGCCAAGGTCCTCACCCACCTCGACAAGATCGACTTCCGCCTCGCCGATACCGAGGCCGACGTCCTTGGAGACGCCTACGAATACCTCATCGGCCAGTTCGCCAGCGGCGCGGGCAAGAAGGCCGGCGAGTTCTACACCCCGCAGGAGGTCAGCACCATCCTCGCCAAGATCGTCACCACCGGCAAGACACGGCTGAAGAGCGTCTATGACCCCACCTGCGGTTCCGGCTCCCTCCTGCTGCGCGTCGCCAAAGAGGTCAAGGAAGTCGGCCACTTCTACGGACAGGAGATGAACCCCACCACCTACAATCTCGCCCGCATGAACATGATCCTGCACGGCGTGCATTATCAGCGCTTCGACCTCCGGAATGAAGACACCTTGGAGCATCCCGCCCCCGAGCACGCAGATCTCCGCTTCGAGGCCATCGTCGCCAATCCCCCCTTCTCCGCCAACTGGTCCGCCAGCGCCATCCATGAAAATGATGACCGCTTCAGTGCCTACGGCAGGCTCGCCCCCAAGACCAAGGCCGACTTCGCCTTCGTCCAGCACATGGTTCATCATCTCGATACCGGCGCCACCATGGCCTGCGTCCTCCCTCACGGCGTGCTCTTCCGGGGCGGTGCCGAGGAGCACATCCGCAAGCATCTCATCGAGAACTGCAATTACCTCGATGCCGTCATCGGCCTCCCCGCCAATATCTTCTTCGGCACCGGCATCCCCACCTGCATCCTCGTCCTGAAAAAGCAGCGCGAAAATCCCGACAATATCCTCTTCATTGATGCCAGCCAGGGCTTTGAAAAAGTGGGCAATCAAAATAACCTCCGCGCTGAGGACGTTGAACGCATCGTCAGCACCTACCGGGAACGGAAAGGCATCGCCAAGTTTAGCCAGGTGACGGAGCGCAGCGGGATCGAGGCGAACGACTACAATCTCAACATCCCCCGTTATGTCGACACTTACAATGAAGAGAAGTCAGTCGATTTAGATGTTCTCGCATCAAAGCTCACGGTTTTGGAAAAGGACATGGGCGAGAACAACAAGGTTATCGTGGGATTCTGCGAGGAGTTGGGAATCAAAGCGCCTTTTTGAATGACACTAATGACTAAAAGCATTCCATTGCTACGGTTTCCCACGTTCAAGGATAGCTGGAAGCGTTGGCTTCTTGATCAATTTGCGACACGGGGATCTGGGCATACTCCAAGCAAGAGTCATCCAGAATATTATGGCGGAGACATCGATTGGATTTCATTGGCCGATTCCAATCGGCTTGATAACGGCTATATAGACAAGACTAAATCTAAGATTACAGATTTAGGGCTCAAGCACTCCTCCGCAGTTCTTCATCCTGCAGGAACTGTGATCCTCTCAAGGGACGCAGGAGTTGGTAAGAGCGCAGTGATGAAGCAGCCAATGGCTGTCAGTCAGCACTTTATCGTCTGGAGGCCCACCAGTGGAATTTCGGCAGGGTGGTTTATTTACTACTGGCTTCAGATCATGAAGCCCGAGTTCGAGCGTATTGCGATTGGCAGCACGATCAAAACTATAGGTCTTCCATATTTCAAGAAACTGGAAATATCTGCCCCCACCGTGCTCGAGCAGCAGAAAATCGCAGATTTCCTGACAGCGGTGGACAAGCGGATTCAGCAACTGAGCCAAAAGAAAGCCCTGCTGGAGGACTACAAGAAGGGCGTGATGCAACAACTCTTCACGCAAACGCTTCGCTTCAAAGACGACCACGGCAACGAGTTTCCTGATTGGGAGGAGAAAACGCTGGGAGAGTTATTTATTTTCAAAAACGGATTCAATGCGGAGAAGAACCAATACGGAACGGGTGTTAAATTCATCAACGTGCTTGATGTCCTCTCTCCACGGCCCATAACCTATAAGAGGATTATCGGCCAAGTTGAAATTCCAGCGAAGGATTTTCCAAAATTCGAAGTGAAGTTCGGAGACTTGCTATTTCAGCGAAGTTCTGAGACGCGAGAAGAGGTCGGCCAAGCCAACGTCTACTTAGACAAAGAACGATCTGCTGGATTTGGAGGTTTTGTCATCCGTGGCCAACCCAAGGCAAAGTTTGATTCTTTGTTTATGAACTATTTGCTCCGGACTCCAATCGCACGAAACGAAATCACGACCAAGAGTGGGGGCAGCACCCGATATAATGTAAGTCAGGACACGCTCGGCGAAGCGAGGATTGTCATGCCGTCCTCCCTCCCCGAACAAACCAAAATCGTCAACTTCCTCACCGCCCTCGACCGCAAAATCGAAACCGTGGCCCAGCAGATCACCCACACCCAAACCTTCAAGAAGGGGCTGCTGCAGCAAATGTTTGTGTGAGCGGGACGGCACTTGAATTCTGACTCCATCTCAACCCATGTCCTCCCATGAACCTGGCCGACCACCTGCGGGAATCCTGTGCCAGGCACACATGGAGAAGGCTGCCATCCCCTCGCCACCCAGCTCAGAAGCACCAACGGTGCGCCCTATCGCAGCCCAGGGCAGCGCCCTGGGATTTCGGCCGTGAAAAGCCCCGGAGCCCTGAAAGGGCGGCCTAACTCGCCTCCTCCACTTAAAACCCACCGCAAACAAGCCTGCCTCCCCTTTCATGAAGGACACCCTGCAAGAAATCAACGCCCTGCGGGATTCGGGCACCATTGGCCAGTGCGCCATCGGCGGCGCGATGGGGGCCACGTTTTATCTCGAACCCATCTCCACCTACGATCTGGACATCTTCGTCCTGTTCGACTCGCCCCCGTTGATTCTGACCCTGACGCCGATCTATGAGTTTCTCAAGGCACGCGGCCATGAACCCAAGGGCGATGCCGTGGACGTGTGCGGCTGGCCCGTGCAGTTTCTCCCGGCGGAGTCTCCGCTCCTCAAAGAGGCGGTGGAGCAGGCCGTGGCGGTGGACTTCGAAGGCGTGCCCACCCGCGTGATGACGGCGGAGCATCTGGCCGCCATCGCCCTGCAAACCCGGCGGCCCAAGGACTTCGCTCGTTTGCTGACTTTCGTGGATTCTGGCGCACTCAAGCCGGAACGACTCGATGAAATCCTGCAACGCCATCATTTGGTGGATGCATGGCATCAATTTGAAGTAAAGTATCTCACAACCCCTGAACCATGACCGCGCTCACCCGGCAGCTCCTCGAACAGAAACGGCAGCGCCGCCGCATGCTGACCCAGCTCTCCTTTCCTGAAAAGGTGCGCATCGTGGAAAAACTGCGGGACGCCTCAAAGCGCATGGCCCAGGCTGCACGCAGCCAGGGGCTCAGGGCAGACTGAGCTGAAGAGACACCCCACCGGTGCCGATGAACGTCCTCCCCCTCACCCAGCCCGAGCAAGTCCTCGAAAACGACCTCGTGGCCCAGCTCATCGCCTTGGGCTACACCCAGGTGGCGGTGACGGATGAGGGAACGATTCTGGCCAACCTGAAGGCGCAACTGGAGGCCTTCAACGGCCAGACATTGACTAGCGGAGAGTTCACCAAGGTGCTCAACCACCTCAGCAAAAGCTCCGGCGTCTTTGCCAAGGCGCACATCCTGCGCGACCGCATGAAGCTGGACAAGGAGGACGGCAGCACGGTTTACCTGGAGTTTTTCGACTCCGTGAATCCGCTACGAAATCGCTACCAAGTCACGCAGCAGGTGGCCATCGAAGGCACGTACAAGAACCGCTACGATGTGACGCTCCTCGTCAATGGTCTGCCGCTGGTTCAGATCGAGCTGAAGCGGCGCGGACTGGAGATGAAGGAGGCCTTCAATCAAATCCAGCGCTACCAGAAGCACAGCTACTGGAGCGCGCAGGGCCTCTTCCACTTCGTGCAGCTCTTCGTCATCTCTAACGGGGTGAACACCAAGTACTACGCCAACGCCCGCCGTCAGTCCTTCAAGCAGACCTTCTTCTGGGCGGCGGAGGACAACAAGACCATCCGCGAGCTGCCCGCCTTCACCACCGCCTTCCTCAACCCTGCGCATGTGGGCACGATGATCGGCAAATACATCGTCCTCAATGAGACGGACAAGATCCTCATGGTGCTGCGCCCCTACCAGTTCTACGCCACCGAGCGCATCGTGGAGCGCGTGAAGAACCCGCCGGAAAAAGACGCCAACGGCTACATCTGGCACACCACCGGCTCTGGCAAAACACTGACCTCCTTCAAGGCCGCGCAGATCATCCACGCGCTGCCAGGCATTGCCAAAGTGGTCTTCTGTGTGGACCGCAAGGACCTCGACTACCAGACCATCAAGGAGTTCAACGGCTTCAGCAAAGGCAGCGTGGACAGCACCAACAACACCAGCAAGCTGGTGCAGCAGTTCACCGACGGCACCAAGCTCATCGTCACCACCCTGCAAAAGCTGAATACCGCCATCAGCAAGCCGAAGTATCTGGAGGAGATGGCGGCGCTGAAGAATGAGCGCATCATCTTCATCTTTGACGAGTGCCACCGCAGCCAGTTCGGCGACACCCACAAGCGCATCACCGCCTTCTTCCGCAATCATCAGATGTTCGGCTTCACCGGCACGCCGATTTTTGCCGAGAACGCCGTGACCAAGGACGGCAAGAAGCACACCACCAAAGACCTCTTTCACGAGAAGCTGCACGACTACGTGATCACCGACGCCATCAAGGACGAGAATGTGCTGAAGTTTGCCGTGGAGTATGTGGGCCGCTACCAGAAGAAGGCCGGAACCGCCACGGAGGTGGACATCGAGGTGGAAGGCATCGACACCAAGGAACTCATGGAGGATGAGACCCGCCTCGGCAAGATCACCGACTACATCCTGGAGCATCATGACGTGAAGACACGGAGCCGGGAATTCACCGCCATGATGTGCGTCAGTTCCGTGGACGTGCTCATCAAGTACTACAATCTGTTTGCTGACCGCAAGAAGGCAGGCAAGCACAAGCTCAAGGTGGCCACCATCTTCAGCTACACCAGCAACGAGGAGGACAAGGACGCCGACGGCATCCTCGACGAAGGCGGCGAGATCATCGGCGGGGAGGGTGGCGATCCGCACACACGGGAAATTCTGGATGGCTTCATCGGCGACTACAACGCGATGTTCGGCACCAACTACTCCACCCAGGACACGCAGAGCTTTTACAACTACTATCAGGACATCGCCAAAAAGGTCAAGGAGCGGAAGATCGACATCCTGCTGGTGGTGAACATGTTTCTCACCGGCTTTGACAGCAAGACGCTGAACACCCTCTACGTGGACAAAACCCTGCGCTACCACGGACTGGTGCAGGCCTACTCCCGCACCAACCGCATCCTCAACGAGGTCAAGAGCCAGGGAAACATCGTCGTCTTCCGCAATCTCAAAACGCGCACCGACGAAGCCATCGCCCTCTTCTCCAACGTGAAGGCCAAGGAGACCATCTTCGTGCCGCCCTATGAGGACTACGTGAAGCAGTTCAACGCCGTCGTGCTGGAACTCCTCACCCTGACACCGACGGTGAAAAGCGTCAAAGACCTCAAGGACGAAGAAGCCGAACTTCAGTTCGTAAAAATCTTCCGCGAACTGATGCGCCTGCGCAACATCCTCGAATCCTTCTCCGAATTCGAAGACGACGACCTGTCCCTCACAGCCCAGCGCTTCGCCGACTACCGCAGCGCCTACCTCGACCTCTACGACAAGGTCAAGAGCGACACCCAGAAGGAAAAAGTCTCCATCCTCAACGACGTGGACTTCGAGCTGGAGCTCATCCACCGCGACGTCATCAACGTGCAGTACATCCTCACGCTGCTCGCCAAACTCTACGGTGCCGACGCCGCCGAAGCCCCCGCCATTCGCAAGCTCATCCTCGACTCCGTCGCTGGCGATCTGGAACTGCGCAGCAAAAAGGAACTCATCGAAAAGTTCATCGATCAGAACCTGCCCGCCATCGAAGACGCCGCCCAGATCCCCGAAACCTTCGAAACCTACTGGGAAGCCGAACGCGCCGACGCCTTCGACAAGCTCGTAAAGGAAGAACAGCTCGACGCTGACAAGCTAAAAAAAGTCATCGACCGCTACGTCTACACCGGCCAAGCCCCTCTTCCCGACCCCGACATTGCCGACATCATCATCAAGCCCCTCAAAATCCTCGAACGCGGCCCCACCAAACAGCGCGTCTTTGATCGAGTGTTAAATTATGTGGCAACTTTCATCCGAGGAATGGCCGCGTAGTTCATTGGTTCCGCTCCCTCTCCCGTCCTCCAACACTTCCACAAGAGGACCACCACACGCCTCCTCATCAGTGTTCCATCAGCGTTTAAAACTCCAGCTCCTCTCTGCCGCTGCTCAGCCCCGGCCCGCCTCATCTCTGCGTCCGTCCATCCTCTGCGGTTTCCTCATTCACCTCACCTCGGCCTCCCCACCACGACCTCCTGCCACCTCTGAAACAAGGCCTCAATCCGTGCTGGCCGTGAAATCCGTGGCCAAAAACTCCGGCTCCACTCTGCCGCTCCTCCTTTCCGCTCTCCGCCATCAGTGAAAGTCAGTGCCCATCAGTGGTTAAAAATCCGACTCCGTTTTTTTGAAGGATCGTTTTTGCGCCTTCTTGCGGCCAATCCACACCCTCTTCATCAGCGTCCCATCAGCGGTTAAAAAATCCGACTCACCTCTGCCGCCGTCCCTTCGCAAACCCAGCGCCGATCCCTCCAACTTTAAACTTTAAACCTGAAACTTTAAACTTATCTGGGCCGCCCCACCACGATCCCCGCATGGCTCTTCACCGAGTTCAAATACTCATGAATCGTCTTGTCCACCACCACCTTCTTGTACGTCACCGACGCATGCATGAAGTGACACGCCCCGTCACCCGTCCGTAGCGCCAGCCCCACGTGCGAGCAGAACACATGCGCCCGGTTCGTCACGATCCCGATGATATCCCCGCTCTGAATCCGTCCCTCGCACCCCGCCACCTGCTCCTTCGGAATGTAGTCAAACGGCACCCGTTCCAGCCGCGACTCCATCTCCCTCAACTGCGGCACCAGGGCAGGGGACGCCCTCAAATACCGATACAGCTTCGGATTCAGCGACATCTCATCATTCGCCCTCCCCCTCAGCCTCACCACCGGCCCCACATCCCGCGTGATATACCGGATGTTCCCCCGCGCCGCATTGTCCGTGAACCACTCATCCAGGTAATGAATCCGGTCCAGGTAGTTCCCCCGGCACACCCCGCCGCGATACCGCGTCACCTCAATCTCCCGCAGCAGATCGCTCGGCGAGTACGCCCGCTGCCTCCTCCCAATCATCCGCGCCAGCCCCAGCGACACCTCAAAAAACGTCCAGCAGTCCAGCCCCAAAAAATTCACCGAAGGCGACTCCACCCGATCATCAATCTCCAGCGTCCACCCCACATACTTGATGCCCCGCAGCGCCTGCCCGAACTGCGCCACCCGCGCCCCCATCGGCAAAGACGCCCAGTTCTCCGCCATCGCCCACCCCACCACCTCCTCAAACTTCTCCCGCCCCTTAAACGTCACCGACTGCGGCAGAAACTCCCCCGCACGCAGCACCGAAGCACCCCCGCACAGCAGGCCCAAAGATAAAAAATCGCGACGTTTCATCATAGCATCATCAATACAAGTTTTCCGCCATCCCCAAAGCCCCATCACCCGCCGCCCCCGCATTCAGCCACAGCGCCTCATCCACCAGCCCAAACTGCCTCGGCACCAGACGGCACAGCTCCACAAGCTGACGGTCCAGCTCCCGCGCAAACGACTCAATCGCCGGCCCATAACGCCTCCGCCGCAGCGGCTGCTCCGCCGCCTGCAGGCACGACTGCAGATGCATCTCCTGCATGAACGGCTCCAGCCCATAGCCCACCATCGCCATCGCCCGATCAGAGCTCGTATCCACCAGCAGCATCACCAGCC
>JAFLEI010000024.1 GCA_017301975.1 Verrucomicrobiota bacterium | reverse complement strand
TTCCATCGCAGGGGCTCGGCAGGCAGGACAACGCACACCCCAAACGTACATCACCCCACCACCCCCGCGCAACGAACAAAAGTACTCCTGAGCTTCAGCTCAGTCCGGATTCCGGAATCCCACGCCAGGCACTTCCCACAACAGCCCCACCTCTAAAGCACAATGCCCTGGCCATGCTGCACAAGACATGAACGCTGAACTCGCAAACCAGCTCATTCCTTCGCACTCCGTCTCCGCAGCACCCACCGCATGATCCCACGCGGCATCATCCGAAACACCCGCCCCGCGATCGACACCCCCACCCCCGGAAACACACACGCCCGACCCGCCTTCAGCGCCCCCAGCGCCTCACCCACCACCTGCGCAGGCGCGATCCGCAGCAAGCCCTGCCCATCCCTGTTCGTGTCCGTCCCATCCGACCGTTTCGCCGTCTGACTGAAATTCGTCGGCGTCGGCCCCGGACACACACAGCTCACCGTGATCCCCCTCGGCGCCAGCTCAATCGCCAGCGCCTCCGAAAAGCTCGTCACATACGCCTTGCTCGCCGCATACACCGCCAGCTCCGGCATCGGCAGCATGCTCGCCAGCGAGCTCACATTCACGATCCCCCCCGGCCTCCGCATCAGCGGCAGCATCTCATGCGTCAGCATCGTCAGCGCCGTGATGTTCAGCTCGATCAGTCCCCGCGTCTTCTCCGCCGGCGAATCCGCAAAACACCCATAATCGCCCATCCCCGCATTATTGATCAGCAAATTCGGCCGCACCCCACTTTCCGCCAAAAACGCGAAAACACCCCTCCGACCCGCCTCTGTTGCCAAATCCGACACACAGCACAGCACCTTTGTCCGCGTCCCAGACAGCTCCATTTTCACCTTTTCCAGCGCCTCCCCCCTCCGCGCCACCAGCACCAGCACCTCCGCCAGCGAAGCCAGCTGCCTCGCAAACTCCGCCCCCAGCCCCGAAGACGCTCCGGTGATCACTGCACAGCACTGTTCAAGACGAAATCCATGACTCATACCCAAGGAATAGCCAGCAGCCCCCCACCCATCAACCCGCATTCCACTCAATGCCATCCCTTTCCAAACCCCTCCACCCCACGCCCAAGCCGACACCAACTCAGCCGCGAAAGAGCGATTTAGCCCTGAAGCATGGTTAAAAATCAGGCAAAGCAATGCTTATATTGTTTTACAGTATTTATAGTTAATGCTAAATTTACACATAAGTAATGACAAAAGTCACACTCCACCACCCTGAAACGGGGAGTCTTGCGAAGCAAAACACGCAAGGAGGGACTTCATGTACTCGATAGTCGGTCGCAAGAGTGTCGAATTGGCGCAGGTCGAAGAAGAGCGTACCGCACGCCTCTACCGCATCTCCCAACGCCGCAACCACATCCTCACCGACCGCCTCTTCGCCAAGCTCATGGTCATGCAGTGGCTCGGCGGGATCGTCATCGCCATGTGGATCTCCCCCATGGCCTGGAATGGCTCAAAAATCCAGCCCTTATGGCACGTATGGGCCGCCATCTGCCTGGGCGGCGCAATCAGCGCCGCTCCCGTGCTCCTGGCCTGGCGGCAGCCCGGGCGCGTGGTCACCCGCCATGTCATCGCCGTCGCTCAGATTCTCACATCTGCGCTCCTAATCCATCTCACCGGCGGTCGCTTTGAGACTCATTTTCATATCTTTGGCTCCCTCACCTTCCTAGCGTTTTATCGCGACTGGCGCGTGCTCGTCACGGCCACCCTCGTCGTGGTCGCGGATCATCTGGTGCGAGGCATGCTGTGGCCGCAGTCCATCTTCGGCGTCGTGGATGCCGGCCAATGGCGGTGGCTGGAGTACGTCGGCTGGGTGCTCATTGAAGACGTTTTCCTGATGATTTCGATTCAGCAAAACCTGACCGAGACCTTGGAAGTGGCCAAACGGCGCAGCAGGCTGGAAAGCATTAATGCACAGATCGAAAACCAGGTGATCGAACGCACGGCGGAACTGACCGAGGCGCACAAGCAGCTCGTCAAGACATCGCGTCAGGCCGGCATGGCCGAAGTCGCCACAAATGTCCTCCACAACGTGGGCAACGTGCTCAACAGCGTGAATGTGTCTGCGGAGACCGTGGCTGGAAAAATAAGGAATTTCAGAATCTCCAGTTTGAAAAATGTCGCCCGGCTGCTGCGGGAGCATGAGCACCATCTGCCGGATTTCCTCACGCAGGACTCCCGTGGCAAAGAGCTGCCCGGCTACCTTGTGCAACTGGCGGACAATCTTGCGGAACCGCAGAAAGCGATCCTGGACGAAGTGAGGCATCTGCAAAACAACATCGAGCACATCAAGCAGATCGTTTCCATGCAGCAAAACCACGCCCGTGTGGCCGGTGTTCTTGAAACACTGGACGTGGTGGAGATCATCGAAGACGCCATCAGCATCAGCAGCACGAGTCTTTCGCGCCATGGCGTGGCGTTGGTGCGCGAGTTTGAAACGGTGCCGCCGGTCGTGCTGGACCGGCACAAAGTGATGCCGATTTTGGTCAACCTGCTGAGCAATGCCACGCAGGCGCTCGCACAGCAGGGAAATGCCAAGGAGCTGAAGGTGCAGGTGGCGCTGAAAGGCGAAGACACCGTTCAGATCAAGGTCATCGACAATGGCGGTGGTATTGCCCCCGAGAATCTGACCCGGATTTTTCAACACGGATTCACCACCAAGAAAGACGGTCACGGCTTCGGCCTCCATAGCGGCGCACTGGCTGCCCGTGAAATGGGCGGAAAGCTCACCGCCGAGAGCGAAGGCGTCGGTTGCGGCGCTGTCTTTACCCTGGAACTCCCCTTGTCGAACTTAACCAAACCACACGATGAACAAAACGACCGATAATCTCAACCGCCGTATTCTTGTCATTGATGACAACCAGGCCATCCATGACGATTTTCGGAAGATCCTGGGCGAGTCGGATGCTGAAGATGCAGCACTGCAGGCGGCTGAGGCCCGGATTTTTGGCGCTCCTGCGGCCATGCTCTTTGAGATCGACACCGCCTCCCAGGGGGAGGAAGGCCTGAAAATGGTGGAGAAGGCTCAGGCGGAGGGACGCCCCTATGCCATGGCTTTTGTCGATGTACGCATGCCCCCGGGCTGGGATGGCATCGAAACCACCCAGCGCATCTGGAAGGTCTGTCCGGACCTGCAGGTGGTCATCTGCACGGCGTTCTCAGACTGCTCCTTGAACGAAATGCAGGAGCAGCTCAATCCGCAGGACCGGCTGATGGTGCTGAAGAAGCCATTCGACACCATCGAGATCCTGCAGATGGCCAATGCGCTGACGCAAAAATGGCTGCGGCTGCAGGAATCCAAGGTCGAGTTTGGCGATCTGCACCACATGGTGAGTGAACGCACCCGTGAGCTGGAGGAGTCACAGGCTGCGGCTGTCAGCATGATGGCGGACGCCGTGCGACATCGTGAAAAAGCGGAGCAGGCCTACGAGGAGCTGAAGCGGGAGATGGCAGAGCGGCGCATGCTTGAGGAGAAATTCCGCGAGCAGGCATCTCTCCTCGACAAAGCGCAGGACGCCATCCTCGCGCATGATTTGGAGCAGCGTATCACCTACTGGAACAAAGGCGCGGAGCGGCTGTATGGCTGGAGCGCGCAAGAGGTGGCGGGGCGTCCGCTGGCCCAGTTGCTCTACAAAGATCCGGAGGCGTTTTACCGTGCCAGCGAGCAGGTCATACAAACCGGCGAATGGGTCGGGGAGCTGCCCCAGATCGGCAAAGATGGCCGCAGCTTGGTGATCGTCGGTCACTGGACTCTCGTGCGCGATGCAGCCGGGCAGCCCAAGTCGGTGCTTGCCATCAACACCGACATCACCGGACGCAAAAAGACGGATGAAGCCCTCAAGATGCAGGGCCGGGTGCTGGAAAGCATGGCCGAGGGCGTGACCGTGTGTGATGAAGACGGTCTCATTGTGTTCAGCAATGACTCCTGCAACACCATGTTTGGCTATAAGAGCGGAGAACTCATCGGCCAGCACTACTCAGTCATCCGAAGCCTGCCCCAGGATGAAGGACGGCGTGCCATGGACGAACTCTTCGGTGTCCTGCGTGAGAAGGGGGCCTGGATGGGGGAAATGAACTCGCGGAAAAAAGACGGCACCCCGTTCATCACGCGCTCGCGCATCAGCGTGCTGGAAATGGATGGAGTGAGATCCTTCGTCGCCGTGGTGGAGGACATCACCGAGAAGAAAAACATGGAGGCGCAGTTCCTGCGTTCGCAGCGCATGGAAAGTGTTGGAAGGCTGTCCAGCGGCATCGCCCATGACATGAACAACATCCTGACGCCCATCTTCATCTCCTCATTCATGCTGCGCCGCAAGCTGCCGCCGGAGGACTTTGAAAAAATGCTCGGCAACATCGAGACCAACGCCCAGCGTGGTGCGGATCTCATCAAGCAGCTGCTCACGGTGAACTGCGACATGAGCGGCCAGCGCCACGTCGTGGAGACCAGCCAGCTTGCCTCGGACATGATGAAGATCATGTCGGGCACTTTCCCCAAGAACATCACCCTTTCGGCCAGCACCCCCGAAGACGTCTGGCCTGTCATTGGGGATCCGACCCAGCTCCATCAGGTGCTGCTCAACCTGTGCGTCAACGCGCGTGATGCCATGCCTGCGGGCGGTGTCCTTTCACTCACCACAGAAAATACCCGGCTGGATGAAAACTTTGCCGCGATGAACGTGGATGCCATGCCCGGCCCTTATGTGGTGATCCGTGTCTCCGACACGGGAGAAGGCATCCCTGCCGAGGTCATTGACAAGATCTTTGATCCCTTCTTCACCACCAAGGAAACGGGCAAGGGCACAGGGCTTGGACTTTCCACCGTGATGGGCATCGTCAAAAGCCACCAGGGCTTCGTCAATCTGCGCAGCCGCGTCGCGATGGGCAGCGTGTTTGAGATCTACCTGCCAGCTGCTCCGGATGCGGTGGCGGCCAGCAGCGCTGCACCCGCCATGCAGGCCCCTCGCGGCCAGGGAGAGCTGATCCTTGTCGTGGACGATGAAGAGATCATCCGCGAAGTCGTGCAGAAGACCCTTTGTGCGCATGGGTATCGAGTCATCACGGCAGGGGACGGCACGGAGGCCATCGCCCAGTTCTCCCAGAACCGTGGAGAGGTCAAAGCCGTGCTCACGGACATCATGATGCCCTTCATGGATGGCGTCACCCTGTCGCGTACGTTGAAAAAAATGGACCCCACCATCCAGATCATCGCCACCAGCGGCATGGGCAGCGCGAAAGGCCGGCAGGACAAAGCCGCTGCGCTGGCCTCACTCCAGATCAACACGTTCCTGAACAAGCCTTACTCGGCCAACGAAATCCTCACGGCCATTGGCGATTTGCTCGCGTCTGATCGGTCATGCGACCCCTCGTCAGAGCTCGGGCTGGTGGCCTGAGTTTGGTGAAGAGGATGGCATCTTGCGGCATTTTCGAGTGGCGCTCGCGGTCTCAGCATTGAGGCTGGGAGCCGCTATGACTATCAATCCGCTCTCCCAGCAGACACCCTTCACCACCAAGGACGGCAGCACTATCCGCAGCATCCTGGACCGGACCAATGCGCCCGTGCAGAACCAGAGCCTGGCCGAAGCCACCGTGCCCGTGGGCCGGCCCACGGAGCGCCACTATCACAAGCTCAGCGAGGAGTTCTACTTCATCCTCGAAGGGCAGGGGAGCATGGAGATCGACGGGGAAACCCGCAATGTGGGACCCGGTGATGCCATTCTGATTCCACCCGGCGCCTGGCACCAAATCACGGCATCTCAGACGCTGCGTTTTCTCTGCTGCTGCGCGCCGCCTTACTCGCACGAGGATACCTATTTTGCCAATTTGTGATTTCTTGATAGCTGGGAAGCTGGACAAGGTTGAATTCGATCTCGCCGTCTCCGATGACGATGGTTCTGACCATCAGTTCGGCCACGCGGCGCTTTTCCTCCAAGGTCATTTCCGGCCAGCGGGTATGGAGGTCGATTGCTTCCGTGACCATCTGTTCACTTGAAAGGTTGTCGATTTTGAGAACATCAATCTCAGACTGGAGGCGGACAAGTTCTTCATCGAGCTGGCCGCGCTGGACACTGAGAGGCTGGTTGAACTTCTTGAAGTCCTCCGCCCCGATGTTGCCATCCAAATAGAGCCGGAGCATGCGTTCGGTGTCCAGGGTTAGCTTCTGGGCCTCCTTTTGCCGTTTATCGAGGAGGGCTTGTTTTTCGGTAAGAGCGCTGCCCGCCTTTTTGAGATAGGATTGGACGTTCTCAGGCTTCACGAGGTAGCCTCTGACCTCCTCCATGAAAATTTCCTCCAAGTCCTGGCAGCCGATGCTGTTGCGGCACTTTTGGCAGGTGTATTTGGGGGTGCGCATGGGGACATACATTTTGGCTCCACAGTGACAGGTCACAAAGCCGCTGAAGATGTGCGCGGGCAGTTTGGCAGGCCTCCGCTCGCGTTTCATGTAGCGAGCATCCAGGCAGGCGTTGCACCGCTCCCAAAGCTCGGCGGAGACGATGGCCTCTACTTCATTGAAGATGTGCTCGCTCTCCGGCTTTATGACGAGCTTTTTACCACCTTGAGTATTGGAGGTGTAGTTGCGCCGGTGAATTCCCTTTGGTGTGGGATCGCGGAGCTGGAAGCGCACGGCGGTATCCGACCACTTTTTATTGTTCCGGGTGCGGTAGCCTCGGGTGTTTAGCATCCGGGCCACGGCCTTGATGCGCTTGTGCTCGTCAAATAGTTCATAGATCAAGCGACGAACGGGAGCCTCCTCAGGCTGCACCGCGAGCTTTTTATCCTTCCACATATAGCCGTAGGGGGCTTTGCCGCTGAGGGGCTTGCCCATCTTGGCCCGGACGAGAACCGAGCTTTTAATGCGGTCGGTGATCTCTTCGCGCTCCCATTGGGCCATGCAGCCCACCAGATTGAAAAACAGCCGCCCGGCGGGCGAACTAGTGTCGATGCTCTCGCTGAGAGAGACGAGGTCTGCCTGGTGGACTTGGAAGAAGTCGCTGAATTCCATCAGCTCCTTCGCATTGCGGGTCAGGCGGGCGAGTTTTGAAAAGACAAGCGCCTGGATGTGTCCGCGCTTCACATCGGCCATCATGCGCTTGGCTTCGGGGTGATCGGCCACGCTCTTTCCGCTGACACCAGCGAGGTCGTAGATTTCCATGACCTTCCAGCCGCGCGAGCTGGCATACATTTCAGCCCGGACGCGGTGGTGCTTGGGACTGTCTCCCTCAGCTTGTTCTTCGCTAGAAACACGAATCCAAATGCCTACGCGCTTACTGTCGCTTTCGCTAAATGGCAAAGTCTTAGTCATGTGTTGCCTTTAGCATTCAGCGGTTGATTTTCAAGTTGAGTCACCGCCTTTCTTCTCCCGCTTCTTGGTTTTTCCGCGTCTCAGATTCTCCGCCATGGTGGCGGCCATTTCCTTCTCCAGCCGTGGCACATCTTCGATGGGCGCGGGGATGGAGTTGGTTCTGACTTTCCATCCTTTGACCATCTTCGGCTTGCCCTCGGTGGCTGGTTCAGGGGGGCTCGGGTTGCCTTTGGGCGACACGCTTTCGAGAAAAACGTCGAATTCATCCTTCTGGAGGCAGAGCACTTTTCCCTGCTGCTCGGGTGAGAGTAGGCTGGCAATCGCGGCACTGAGCCGCCGATGCTTTTCCGGTTCGACGGTCAGAACGAGCACCTTCTGAACTCCTGCTCGGAGGCACTTCGTTATGTTCTTCATCTCGTATTCGAGAGTGTTGGTCACGGAAACCTCGCAGGCGATGCTCACACCATCGCGCTCGATATACAGATCAACGGTGTCTTGTGAGTCGGGTAGCTGCCGCTCAATGGTCGCTCGAAAACCGCGAGCTTCTGCGAGTCGTTTGAACTCCGCCTGTGCGGCCCTGTGGATGTCACCTCCACGTCCTAATTCCTCAAGATCAGCTTTCAGCGTGGTCGTTCCATACTGCGGCGGTTCAGCTTGGGTTTCCGCTGCTACTTCGACCGGCTCTTCTTTTGCAGGGATTGGCGGTGTTGAAGTGGCCGGAGGCTCCGCAGGCTCAGAAACCAGAGTGGGTGGCGGCTCGACGATCTTCTTTCCTTTGCTGGGCGTCGTTTCAGCCAAATCAGCCAGGCGTTTGCGTTCGGCGGCCTCGATTTCGCTGCGAGCTACGGCATAGCGCAATCGTGAGCGGGCGATGACTTCCTGCTGGCGTCCTTCACTGCCTGGTTCTGAGGATAGGCCAGCCGGGACACTCAGATTGAAATCCTGGTCGCTGCGTTCCACCCGAATGATGGCTTCGCCAACAGCCAGCGATTGAAGCGCCTCGGGTTCAAAGTGTGCAAATCCCTTTGCTAGCTCACGAGCATCAGAGTCGCCGACCCGAAACACCACCCGAGTCCCGGCATTGGCTAGAACCGCACTGGCAACGGCATCATTCCTTCCGAGTTGAGCCAGTTCTTGGTGCGCCAAAACGAGGGAGAGGCGATACTTGCGGGCACCGGACAGGATTTCAGCCATTGAGGGCGTGATGAAGTTCTGAAACTCATCGACATAGAGGGTGAAAAGTCGCCGCTGGCTTTCGGCCATTCGCTGGCGTGCCATCGCCGCCTGCTGAATCTTCGAGACGATCAATGATCCCAGCAGGTAACTGTTTTCAGCACCCATCAGACCTTGGGGGAGCTTCACGAGCAGGATCTTCCCCGAGTCCATGATCTCGGCGATGTCGAGTTTTGTGTCTCGCTGCCCAACCATGTAGCGGATCGGCTTGGGGGAGAGAAAGGTCTGCAAGCGGGTCAAGACAGGCCCAATGGATTTGCTGCCGCCAAGCTGCGGGAAACCTTTCTTCCAGTAATACACCACATCAGCATCAAGCACGGTTTCGAGGACGCTGGCTCGAAAGTCGGGTTCCAGCAAAAAGCGCTGCACGTCCGCTAATGTTCCGCCTTCGGGACGCTCCAAGAAAGCCAGAATCGCATTTCGCAGAACAACCGTCATCTGATCTCCCCAGCTCGTGCTCAGCCTTTGAAATACACTGACCAGATCCGACGCGAGCAGTGTCTTTTCATAATCAGCCTTGGCGCTCAAGATGTTAAACCCCACGCTGAACTCCTCATCACCTGCGTCGATCAATACCACATCATCCAACCGGTTTTCGGGCACGATAGAGAGAAGGCGATCCACCAAATCACCATGCGGATCGAGCAATGCGAAGCCCTGGCCGGACTCCATGTCCTGCCGAATCAGATTCGCCATGAATGTCGTCTTACCGGTGCCAGTGCCACCGATGGCATGAAGGTGTCTGACTCGTTGTTCCGGCGTCAGATAGACCTCCTGCCGTCGCCCGGCATGAACATTCCATCCTAAAAGCAGGCCACTTGAGGTGTCGGACGTATAAGCTCGCGTCTGCCCGGAATCCTGTCGGAGGCGTTTCGACAAGCTCCGGTCATCTGGGAGTCTGATGAGGCAGAGCAGTTCCTCCTGAGAGAGGATCATTCCCCAGCGATGCGATTGTCTCCGCAGGATGTCCTCCTCCTGCGCCTCGGAGGCGTAGTCGTTCATCGCCAGCGGAACGAGATGGTTGCCGCCTGGCCGCGAGAGCGCATTGAGGGCTGCTGCCAACGGAGCGAGCAATGCCCACGCTCTGTTGCCATCTTCAGCGCAGGTGACCAGTCGCAACACCACGGCATACAGCGGACTTCTTGCCTTCGTGGCAGCTTCACGAGCAAGGTCAGGCCTGTTCTTGAAGACGGGAGTTCCATCAGACCTTGAGGAAACTTGCACCATGCCATCTGCCCAGGGGGCGGCGACCGGCTCAAAAATGACTTGGAACAGAGCCATTTCACCCTCTGCCAGCGAAGACATACCCGCGATCAAGCCTGACAGCATCTCTACCTTACCAGTCTCGATGGAGAGCAGAAAATCACGTCCAAGACCGATCTCCGCAGCCGCATAGCTGGTGCCTGTTTGCTCCCAAATTTGAACAAGCTGGGCACCTCCATCTCGGGGCGACCATTCAGAAAAATGAGCTTCGCACTGCGCTTTGACAAAGGGTTCGTCTTTCGCGCTGCATACCCATTGAAAGCCTATTTCGCGATGATCGGCCAAAACCTCAAAGGCAACCGGATCGTTGCAACTCCGGCACATACGAAGGAACGACTCGGCATGATCTCGCTTCGGATGCGAAGACCGGGGGAAAGTCAGGGCGATCTCACTGCACTCTTCCCGGCTCCAAGTGGTGATTTCATTTTCGGAATCCGTGTCGTCTGTTTCCACGACAGGAGTGGCAACAGGATTGAACAGCCGCCCGGCTTTTTTCATCAGCCTCTCTGTAAACGAGGCTCTCCGCACATCATCCGCAGCCGATGAACTGTTAAAATGATAACCTCCAAACGGCTTAAAGGGCGGCTCCAACGCCACTGGTTCCTGATGCACGAACCAGCCACGTCCCCGCAGCTCCCACTGCAAATACTGCGCTGAGAGCTGTTCGTGTGGCGTTATCATGTGCTCGTTCGTATCGGTGCCTGCACCATCCGTGCGAGCAGCGGATGAAGGTCTGGCCTGGACTCAATGAACTCCACTTTTTCGATGCCTTCCGAAGCCGTGATCTCCTTGATCTTATCCTGAATGACCCGCTCCATCATTTCGGCATACATGAGCCGCGTGTCGTGGCGGAAAAAGGTCTCCTTGCGGAAGAGCGCCTCATAGACCCGGCCAAAAACCGGCACCGTCAGAAGCCAGGCATCGAAATCTTCAAAACCAAGTGTCAGCGTATTGCGCAGCAGCAATGCAAAGCCAATCGCAGTCATTCCGATGGTGATCCCGCCCCAAAGCATTCCGAACAAGGCGATGTAGCTGAAAACAAGAGCTGTGAGCAGCCCGGTGGCGATCAACAACTGCAATCCAGGAAACGGAGCGGGAATTTCACAAAAGCGGTAAGAGAAGAACCACGACGTTCCAAACGGGGCGGAACACAGATCAAATGTCAGTCGCTCACGTCTCATGCGGAGGTAGTCTCGTTTGGATGAAAGAGGGCCGCCTTCTCGGTAATCGATCCGCACCAACTCAAGGCCCGGCACATTCCGGGCGTTCAGCTCATTTTCGATGCTCTGGTAAAAGGCATCCGTGGAGGTTTCAAAGCCGTCGATCAGCGCGTAGGTTGGCTGCTTCAGTTCTTCCGGCTTTCGTTTTTTCCAGAGGCCAAACATGGTGGGTAAGTGGGTTGAGAGTTCACTTGGCGTCTTTGAATTTCGTCATCAGTTCCGCAGTTTCTTTCTCTGGGACTGTCCCCAGCGCCTCGAATAGATCAAAAGCCTCGATCATGTCCACTCTACGTTCACCCAGTTCAATGCGAGCCACCATCCCATGCTCGCGTCCGAGCGCTTGCGAGAGGTCGCGTTGGGTCATGCCTGCTTTCGTTCGGAGCGAACGAATGTGGTCGCAAAAGATTTTGGATCGCTGGCCGTGTAGGGTCTTGTTCACTTTGAACTTTTGCCAGAAAATCGCCTTGCCTCCAAAATGAGAGCAGTTATAATGCTCCTGAAACCCCACACCTCACGCACGCCATGACCTTCCTTCGACGCATCGGCCCTGATCCCCACGCCAACGGTCAAAGCACCCCGGCTTTGGAAAACTGTCCCGATATTTGGGAACTCGCTGACGGAGATTTTGCCATCATTGGCATCGACATGACGGACGCTGCCAAGCCCCTTCTGCCCGCGACGGCTGGCTGCGGCCCCGATGAAAGAATCGTCCGCGTTCCCCGCCGCATCTTGGTGGATGCGAAAGGGGATATTCCAGCCAAGGCCTGACGACTGGCATCAAGCGCGGCCTTCATGGTATGATGGGCGCAATATGCCCGGCTTCATATCGTGGATGGGTAATCATGCGTTTGACCTTCTCTCGGCTGTTGGAATTATCTCCAGCTTGGCTTTTACGGCTGCCAGCTATCGCGAAAACACCAAATCGAGACGACTTTCCAATCTCGTCAGACTGACAGAACAACACCGAGACATCTGGGACGAGAGCCAGGGAAACCCGAAGCTTGCCCGTGTTCGCGATCCTTTGGCTGACCTTTACACGAAGCCAGTGACTCCTGAGGAGAGTCAGTTTGTGATGTTGTTGCTGTTTCACCTGCATTGCTGGTATCGGGCGATACAGGGCGGTGAAGTCAAAGTCCTCGAAGGGCTTGAAATGGACATCCAAAACTTTTTGGGCAGACCCGTCCCAAGATTTGTGTGGGAACAACGGAAAGGGTATTTTGATCCTGACTTCAGAGTGTTTGTCGATCAAGTCATCTCTGCTGCATAGTGAGCGAGTTGGGCTGTTACCATGCCATATCAGGGGGAAGAAGATGAAGCGTCTCCGATTTTTGTCGGCCTATTTGCAGTGCTGTGTTCACGGCCTCTCAGCCAGAGGAAGATCACCGGCGTGACAATGAGAATGTGGACGAGGCTGGAGATCATGCCGCCGATGACGGGGGTGGCGAGGGGTTGCATGACTTCGGAGCCCTGGCGGTGGCTCCACATGATGGGCAGCAGGGAGGCGACGATGGTGGCGACGGTCATGACTTTGGGGCGCAGGCGCAGACGTGCGCCGTCTTTGACGGCCTGCACGAGATCTGCATAGGTGAAGGCGGTGCCGAGCTGGGCCATGCGGGCTTTCACGGTTTCTTCGAGATAGACGACCATGACGACGCCGGTCTGCACGGCGGTGCCAAAGAGGGCGATGTAGCCGACCCAGACGGCTCCGTTGAAGTTGTAGCCGAGGAGCTTTTGCAGCAGGACGCCACCGCTGAGAGCGAAGGGCACGGCGAGCATGACGTGCGCGGCCTCCAGGGCGCTGTGATAGACGATGTAGAGCAGCACGAAGATGATGAGCAGCACGATGGGGAAGACGATCTGCATGGTCTGCACAAAGCGGCGTTGGTTTTCATACTCGCCGGTCATTTTGTAGGTCATGCCTTCCCAGTCGATGGTCTTGAGCTTTTGCTCGACCTCCAGCACGAAGCCGCCGAGGTCACGATCCTGCACGTTGGCCTGCACATAGGAACGAAGACGGCCGTTCTCGCTGGCGATCTCGTTGGCGCCGACTTCGCGGGTGATCTTGGCGACCATGCCGAGCGGAATGTAAGTGACGGGGGCATTGTTTGTTGTGGTTGCCATGCCTGCGGGGGGAGCAGCGGCAACGCCACCGGTCATGCCACCACCGCCACCCATTGGGGCAGCGCTGCTCCCACTCATGCCGGAACGTGCGGCGATGAGGATGCTGCTGAGCTTCTCGATGTCGTCGCGCTCGCCACGCTGCACGCGGATCTGAATGGGGAAGCGCTGACGGCCTTCGATGGTGGTGCTGACGTTCTTGCCGCCGATGGCGATCTCCACGGCGTCGAGCACGTCTTTGGCGCTGAGGCCGTAGCGGGCCATGGCCTGACGATCCACTTGCACGTTGAGGTAGGGCTTGCCCTGCACGCGAGAGGGCGAGACTCCGGCGGCTCCTTCGATGCTGTTGATGAGTTTTTCTACCTCGAAAGCCTTGCGCTGAATCTTGTCGAGGTTGTCGCCATAAATCTTCACGCCGACCTGCGCACGGATGCCGGTGTAGAGCATGAGGATGCGGTTTTCGATGGGCTGGAGAAAAGCGGGTACATAGCCGGGCACTTGCTTCATCTTTTCAGTCAACTCGGCTTTCAGCTTTTCGACGGTCATGCCTTCACGCCATGCGGGATTGCGCTTCACGCTCCAGCGGCCATCGGGGATGTATTCGGGCTTGAGCATGATGGTCGTCTCCAGCATCTCGGTGGGCGCGGGATCGGTGGCGGTTTCAAAACGTCCGAGCTTGCCCGCCACGGATTCGACCTCGGGCGTGGCGGCGATGACTTGATCCTGCCAGGACATGACGCGCTGAATTTCTTTGAGGCCGGTCTTGGGCATCATCACCGGCATGTAGAGCAGGCTGCCTTCATTGAGCGGCGGCATGAACTCTTTGCCAAATCCAGTCACGGCATCAGCGAGGCGGGGATAGCCTGCATCGCGGATTTGTTTCACGGTGCTGCGGGGCAATCCAAACGCGGTCAGCAGTGAGACACCGAGGATCATCATCGCCATGCCGATGACGGTTTTTCGATGATTGAGCGCCCAGTTCAACGTCGGCTCGTAGAGGCGCAGGAGGAACTTCATCACGAGGTTGCTTTCCTCCGCATGAAACGGCCCGCGCACGAGCAAAGAGCACAAGACGGGCACCAGCGTGACGGCGAGCAGCGTGGAGCCGATCATGGCAAAGGTCTTGGTGAAGGCGAGCGGGTGGAATAGCTTCCCCTCCTGCCCGCTGAGCGCAAAGACGGGCACGAAGGCGAGGATGATGATCGCCATGGCGAAGAAGATGGGCCGCCCGACTTGCGTGCAGGCGGCTAGGGTCACGTCCCAAGTTTCTTTGGCATCAAGCCTTGAACCTTTTTTATGCTCCGCCTCCTCGCAGTGTCGAATGACGTTTTCCGTGACGACGATGGCCGCGTCCACCAGCACGCCGATGGCGATGGCGATGCCGGTGAGGGACATGATGTTGCTGGTGATGCCGAACTCCTTCATTAGCAGGAAGGAGATCAAAATGGAGATCGGCAGTGGCAGCGTGACGATGAGGATGCTGCGGAAGTGCCAGAGGAAAATGATGTGGGCGAGCGTGACGAGGATGAACTCCTCCAGCAGCGCGTGCTTGAGTGTGCCGATGGTGTTGTCGATGAGTTCACTGCGGTCGTAGAAGGACTTGATGGTGACTCCTGGCGGCAGGCTGGGGGCGATCTGAGCGATCTTTTCTTTGATGCGCTCAATCACTGCTTTCGCGTTTTCACCCGTGCGCATGACGACGGTGCCGCCCACGGCTTCATGGCCGTTCAAGTCGAGCGCACCACGCCGGAAGTCGCCGCCGATCTGCACGGTGGCGATGTCTCTCAAATAGACCGGCGTGCCTGCCATCGCCTTCACGGTGACGAGTTCGAGATCTTCCACGCTGGTGACGAGGCCGATGCCGCGCAGCACGAACTCCGCGCCATTTTCCTCCACCACCTTGCCGCCGACATTGAGGTTGGCGCTCTGCACGGCGGTCATCACATCCATGAGCGTGACGTTGGTGACACGCATCTTGGTGGAGTTCAGCTCCACCTGATACTGCTTCACAAAGCCGCCGATGCTCGCCACCTCAGCCACGCCTTGCACACTGGCGAGCTGGTAGCGCACATACCAGTCCTGGAGCGAGCGGAGTTGCGCGAGGTCGTAGCCGCCATCCTTGGCCTGCGTGGCATCGACCGCGAAGTAATACTGATACACCCAGCCGAGGCCGGAGGCGTCGGGGCCGAGCTGTGGTTTCACACCTTCGGGCATGGAGGCTTGCAGGTAGTTCAGCCGCTCCAGCACCCGCGCCCGCGCAAAGTAAGTGTCCACCTTGTCCTCAAAGATGATGGTGATGAGCGAGAAGCCGAACATCGAAGTGGCCCGCACTTCTTTGACGCCAGCGAGACCTTGCAGCCCGGTGGAAAGCGGGAACGTGACTTGATCCTCGACTTCCTGCGGACTGCGCCCCATCCACTCGCCATAGACGAGCACCTGGTTCTCCGTGAGATCAGGGATGGCATCCACCGGTGTGAGGTAGATGGCACGGACACCGAGCGCGATGAGGAGAAGCGCGGCACAGGCGACGAGGAACCGGTTTTTCAGGCTCCAATGAATGATGGCCTCGATCATGGCAGTGCCTCCCCAGGTTTGATTTCCTTCACACACTCCAGCATGTCAGCGCCGAAATAGGGATTGTGACCGGCGCGTGTGCCGAGCTGCACCCAGCGGCCTTTGGCGGGGACGTTGGGGATGATTTGATCCACCATCATGCACTCCCAGACTTTGAACTCGGGAGCGCCTTTGGCGGTGCGCAGCGGCTCAATCAAGGCGGTGACGGCGGTGGAAAAAGTGTGGAAGGCGATGCGTGCCTGCTTGATGTCCGTGAAGCCGTGAAAGTGCCGCGCTTTGTCCAGCGCATCGAGTTTGGGCTTCAGTGCGGCGTTGGACTTCAAAGTGTCGATCAGCTCGCCGGTCTGCATCATCGCGGGTTCGCTGGCTTTGTTGAAGGCGGCGAGATCGTCGGCGGAGAGGGCGGCAGCCATGGCGTCGGCCACTTTGATGAAGCTGCTGATGGCCTGCTGCTGTGCTACGGTGAGATCAGCCATCGGCATGGCAGGTGCCATTGGCTCCGCAGGCGTAGCGAAGGAGCGGTTCATCTCCGCCTGTCCGTCGATGAGCAGGTTGCCATTCGTCACGATCTTGTCGCCGGGCTTGATGCCGGAAAGTATTTCCAGCAGCGAGTCGCCGCGCCGCCCGATCTTCACCACGCTACGTGCATAGGCACCACCGCCTTGATCGACATAGACCACGGCCTCGGGGCCGGTCTGCATGACGGTGGACTTTGGCACGGTGAGCACTTCCGGCAGCTCCACCTTCACGCTTCCTTCGGCATAAAGACGGTGAAGCAGCTCGCGACGGCCCTCGACAAGAGGATTGGCGAGTTCGACGCGCACCTGGGTGGAGCGGGTGGCTTCATCGAAGTTCGGATCAATGAAGGTGATTTCTCCCGTGAAGGTTTTTCCCGGCACCGAAGGCGTGGTGACCTCCACTTTTTGGCCGAGCTTGATCCAGGGCATGTCTTGCTCGTAGGCATTGAACAAAAACCACATGGTGCTGAAGTCGGCGATGGCAAAAAGCTTCTGGCCCATGGTCACATACTGTCCTTCAAAGACCTCATGCTCGACGACGGTGCCGGTGAGTGGCGCGAGGATTTCCGAGTTCAGCGCATCCGCAGGTTTGGTGTCGAGTGCCACGATCTGTTTTTCAGTGAGGCCCAACTGCCGCAGCCGCAGCGCGGTGTTCTTTTTCAGCTCGCCCGTGAGCTGCCGATACTCGCGCTCCGCCTGCAAAAGCGTCGGGCTATAAATGAGAGCCAGCGGTTCTCCCGCCACGACCTCAATGCCGTGATGATTGGCAAAGAGCTTGTCCACGCGGCCATCCACATACGCGCTGAGGATGCGATGGCGGCGCTGGTCGTCATTGATGATGCCGGAGACGGGCAGGGATTTGATAAGCGGCTGTTTCTTGGCCTCCACGGTCTGCACCTCCATGACCTGGATTTGATTTTGCGTGAGCGGCACGACATCTCCGCCCACTGCATCGAATCCTTTGTCTCCTTCATAAACGGGAGTCAGCTCCATGCCGCAAATGGTGCAGCGGCCTGGCTTGTCGCTCTTGATCCAGGGGTGCATGGCACTTTGATAAAAGAGCACCTTCCGTTCGCCGGATTCGGGTGAGGCGGACATGGACATGCCGCCAAATTGATCGCGGAGGAACCAGCCTCCGGCGAGTGCGGCGATAATGAGGATGAGTGTGATGAAGTTTTTCATGGTCTTAGCGGGTCGATGGTGAAACGGGGCCGCCAGTGAGAGATGCCAGCGAGTGAGCGGCGACGTGTTGAGCCGCGAGGGAACGCTTCTGCTCCTGCCGTGCCTGGAGCAGCGCACGGCGGGCTTCGAGCACTTCGAGCAGTGTGGCCTTGGAAGAAATCCATGCGTTTTGCAGCATCTCCACGGTCTTTTCCGACTTAGGCAGCACCTCGCTCGTGTAGGCTTCCACGACTCGGCGGTTCGTCTCCGCTTCCGTCAGCAGCGCCGTGGCCTGGGTGAGCAGGAGGCGTTGTTCAGCCGCGAGATCATTCGAGGTGGCGTCACGCAGCTTCTCCGCTTTGGCGATGTCTGCCTTGTAGGCGGAGCGATTGAACCACGGGAGGTTCATGCCCACGGTTAGCATGGTCATCACATCCTGGCTGTTGCCGCCCGAGTAGGAATTGACCTGCAAGCCGACGCTGAAGGCCGGCTTGCGCTTCTCGCGGGCCGCATCCGCGTCCGCCTGCGCTCCGTCCACCTGATAACGCATGGCTGCGAGCTTGGGATTTTGACGCTCCAGCTTCACTTTCAGCGCTGCGAATGTGGAGGTGGGCAAGGGCTTCCCAGGTAGAGCGAGAGCAGGCCAGCCACGCTCCGCCGGGCGTCCGAGGAGCAAATTCAACGTGGTGGCAAACTGGCCGCGCTGACGTTCGGCGGTGGCGAGGGTTTGCTGCTGCACCGCCAGCTCGCTTTCCAGACGCAGCGTCTCCGTGGCGGTCGCATCCGGGCTTTTAGAGCGTTCCTCGGCGGTCTTCACGATGGTTTGCAGCCAGCGGACATTTTCGCCCTGCAAGCGCACCACTTCATCCGCGAGGGCGAGTTCCAGCACGGCCTGCGCCACCATGAGGCTGAGTTCGTTCGCGGTTTGTTGGCGTGAGGCTTTCAGTGTCAGTTCATCCGCCACCGCCCGGCGCTTTTCCGCCTGGTAGAGCTTCGGGCGGGGGAGCATCTGATCAATGCCCACGGAGATGTCGCCGTTGCCCTGGCGGTTCATCTGGCTGGCGAACAGCGTGCCCAGCCCGAGCTGCGGGTCTTGCCAAAGCCTAATCGCACCGATGGCTGCGGTGGCGGCCTCCGTCCGCGCTCTTGCGGCTTGAATGGAGGGATGACTGGCTACCGCCTCCTGGGCGAGTCGGCCAATCCAGGAAGAAGTGACAGTGGCGGGTGTGTCCTCAGCGGCGGAGGCCGTGAGGCTGAGGCTGGCGAAGGCCAATGCCTGCAAAGTGGGGAAGGAAATGCGTTTCATGGGGTTCTCATCGAAAAAGGGGTGGAGCATCCGAGGTCGTTGCCCGTGGTGTGCGGGCACAATTCACCTGTCAGAGTCCGCCAATTCAGATGAGAAGGGCGCAGTGCAGCGTCAGCGCCGCTGGCCGGTGTGGCCGTGCTGCTGCGGGCATAATGACAGCCCGAGTCTCCGGCGTGCCAGCCAGAGGGTGCAGCCCTTTTTCCGCCAAAGGCAGCGCTAGCGGCATGAGCTTTGAGACTGGTGTTGTCTGCGCAGGCAGCGCAGGATTGGGAGCCTCCGGCGTCTGCGCGGGAGCCATGCTGCATCCGCATTCGCCGTTGATGCAGCAACCATGCTCACAAGGGGCGGCTTTGACCTCGCTGTCGCCGTTTGCTGCTCCAACTGCCGCCCCGGCACCAGCGATCACCGCCATCCAGAGGAAGGCGGTGATGAAGGTTTTGATCCAAGGGCGGTTCATGACGGGAAGAAGCGTTCGTGCTGGTGCAACTCCGCTCCTTATACAACCCCTCAAGAATGTTTGAAAACATTTTGCGGGTTGCTTCACGCTGGCACAAATAGCTGACTCATCACCATGAGTTGGCGCGATGACGATCAGCAACCCTATTTACCACCTGGCCGGGATGCGCGGGAAGTGGGATGCGCGGCTCTACTGGAGGGCTTCGCCATCCATCGTAGCAACGGCCAGAGAGTCCATGCCACGAGTGTGAGCAGGGATGACGGCCCTTTTCTCTGCCCTGGCTGCCTTTCCGATGTGATCCACCGGCGTCCTTGGAAAATGCGCGACCACTTTGCGCATCACGCCCGGTTATCACCTCTCGACACCTCGCGGGAGTCCTGGCTGCATTATGAGTGCAAGCGCCGCATCTACGAAGACCTGCGCTCGTCCTGTCCTGGCTCCGAATGGTTCTGTGACACCAAAAAGATTCGAGGGAACCGGGAAACACGCCGCAAAGCGCGAAAGCCAGACATTGAGGGAACAATCAAGGGCAGGCGGGTGGTCATTGAAGTGCAAAAGTCCGCCCTGGGCATCCGCAGTCTCATCGCCCGCACCCGTGACTACTCAGAGCTTGGTATTGCTGTCCTCTGGGTGGTGCCTTTGACCCGCGAGATAGGCGAGGAGATTTTCCGCCCGAGGCTGATCGAAAGATACCTTCATGCGATGTATTTCGGGCGGGTCTATTACTGGCTGCCCGGCATGGGTGGCGAGGTTCTGCCCATTCACTTCGCAGCGGCGACGCGCTCAGTGACATTTCGATCCAATGAGAATGGCTATTGGGAGGAGGCGGGCAGCTTCGACAAGCCTTACAAGATCATCAGACGCCCCCGGCCTTACCGGGGCACCCTACCCATTCATCGCGCCTTCAGAATGCGTGACCGCGAGGAATTCATGCCGTGGGGAGAAACCAGGCCGGTGCCTCGTGCGCGGCTTTGGATGGATGCCGTCCGCCGTTGGTGGCCTGACGATGACGCCCCCTTTCTTCGACATCACTATCCATCCACGTTCGGAGAGTTGGAGGAGGAAGATTAACCCCATACGAAAACACCATGCCAGTCAGTCTAACCGTAGTGAAGCGCCTGTTCGCCAAATCCGGCAACCAGTGCGCCATTCCCTGGTGCCATGCACCGCTTGTCGTGGAGGATCATTCCATCGCGGAAATCTGCCATATCAGGGCGCGGCGCAAAGGCGGGCCGAGATACGACCCCGTGCTGACCGCCGCTGAAAAGGACGACTTCAAAAATTTGATCCTGCTGTGCCCGACTCATCACACCGAGGTCGATAAATCGCCGGTTAAATACTCCGTCGATATTCTCACCGAGATCAAGGAGATGCACGAGCGTGAGTCTCAGAAGGAGATCACGCCGCGCATGGCTGAGCAAGCCGCGCTCATTCACGCGAAACAGTCGAAGAAGACTACAAACAGCATCAAGAGCAGCCCCATTCACGGGAATGCGGATGCGCGGGCGACTTCTGGTGGTGTCGCCGTCGCCATCGGCGGTCACAACCAAGGTAAGATCAACATTCACGTCGGCGGCAAACCCAAAAAAGAGACTGGCAGATACCCGGCTAACAGCATCGGCGCTGACGCCAACCTCTCCGGCTATGTCGATTACCTTTGTGACCTGTATGTGAAGTTCATGTCACCCATTGAGCGAGATGAAGCCGCTTTGTGGGGCAAGATCGGCAAGCACATCAAAACAAAGTTCCGGCTCGTCAAACGCAGCCGGGGCCACATTCCCGCCGAGAAGTTTCCCAAACTGGTTGAGTTCCTGGTTTATGAAAAGCTGGCGAAAACTCCGGTCGGGCAAAAGCATGTCCGTAATGGAATGAAGCTGTGCAGCACGTTTCAGGAATGGCGGGAAGGAAAGTAGAGCCTCAAATTTCTGCTTCATTTGAGGCTGGATTGATTCCAGATGTCGCCCACTTGCTGGTAAGCGGGCGAGGTGACCAAACCATCTGTTACGGATTGGGTAAATAGCTCGTCGAAGGTGATTTTTAGATCTTCAGATTGAACCAGAGCGATGCCGTTGTTGGAGATAAACACAAAATTTCCCGGTTCAGAGCAAGGTCTGACCTCGCCACCCTCGAACTTCAATCCAAGGCCGCCATCATAGTCCTCCATGATCAAGCTTGGAACCTCGTGAAGTTGGATTTTGAAATGCAATCCTGGCGTGTTTTTGCCGACAATGGCTCTCATTTTCCCGGTGTTGGTGTTCTGCCTCGTGTCATGCAAGAGATTAAAGATCACCTCCCACTTTTGATGGGCATGCCTGGAGTGGTCGGCCTTGATGAGCGAGAGCATCGACGCCAAATGCTCGGCTCCATGGCCGCCGATGGCGGTGTCGGTTATCTGAATTCGGAAAACCTCTTCTTCAGGATCATGATGCACAAGCAACTGCGAAAGATCCTCGCGGATTTCAGCTTCTCTGTCTATGTGCCGAGTATAGTTCAGGAATTGATAACCGGCTTGGTTTCTTGTCATCACGTCCACAATGGAGCATGGGCGAAATGCTCCCCTGAGAGGCCCGAGATTGAGATGGGCTGCATTGTTCTTCACATCATGAGCCAGCTTTGCAAGGACCTCGCCATAAGAGTCGAGGTCAGTTTGGTTCACTACCTGGTAGTGACCGGTGAGCGTGTCCCCAAGGCGGGTCAGATTCCTTTCATAATCCACAATCTTGTAGGAGTTGCGCAGGTGATCGAATACGCCTGGATTCCAGATGACGGGAGGTTCGGTGTTAGCTATGCCTGCGCTGTAGCCAAACTTTGATACAAACTGCCCTGAAGGGGCCATCGTGAATGTGAAGTCGCTCATGATTCTCGGGAGAGTAGTTAGCGAGGGTGACTGTTCATTCGTCAGGTATCAATAAAAAGTGGCCGGTTGATTAACCGGCCACTTGAACTGCCCGAGATTGAGCCTGCTGAGTGTAAAGGTTATTTCTTCTCCGCCGCTTTCACTTTGGCGACGAACTTGGCGGCGTCTTTGTGAAAGTCCTTAGTGCAGGATTTGCAGCAGAGATACACATCCGTGCCTTCGTGGGTGACTTTGACGGCCTTGCCCATGGTGCCGAGGTCTTCATCGGAGACGACGCACTTTTTGAGTGGGTAGGTGGCAGGCACGCCAGCATCAGCGGCGGAGACGATGCCCGCGCCGAGGAGCAGACTGGAGAGGAGGGGGAGGACGAGTTTCATGATGGATTCAGAGTTTGGGTTTGTGATTGTCCAAATGTGCGGACGTGGGGTGCAACGCCGCTGCTGGGCTAACCCCTCAAGATTCTTTTTTCCTCGAAACCGTGGTTGAAAATGAAAAACCGCCTGCGAGGTGAGTCGCAGGCGGCTTTGGAGGCTTCCAGTGTGCTTAATGCTGCGTGCAGTGGCGCAGAGCACCGCCACAGGATTTGCACACATGCTTGGTGAGGCTGCCGGTCTTCATCATGGCGATGACCTGGTTCTCACAATCCGGGCAGGACATGCGACTGGCGTCACGCAGGGTGACGATGCCTTTGTTGCCCGGCCCGTAGCCCGTGGACGGCGCTTTGAAGTGGACGGTGCCGCACTTGTCACAGCTCACGGCTGCTGTGGGGGCGGAGGATGGAGCCTGGCATGACGCGAGGACCAGCGTGCCGATGGCGGCGAGTCCGAGAAGCGAGGTGCGGATGAGTTTGGATTTCATGGTATGGATGTGTTTGGTTTGTGTTTGGTTTTCGGAGCGAGTGACTGACCCACCCTCATCGTTTGCAACTCCACCTCCGAAAGAACCCCTCCATCTTCACAATCCGCGCATCATACAGCGCAAAATCAGCGCGTTACAGGCTGGTGTCGAGCATCTGACGAAGCATCTGGCGTGCTCGATAAACCCGAACTTCCACAGCTTTGACCGAACAACGCAACGCCGTAGCGATCTCGGACTGGCTCATCTGCTCAACGGCAAATAGAAGCAGAGCCTCCCGTAGCTCAGCAGGCAATCTGGCAATGGCTTTGTTCACCATTGCGGCCTTTTCGTTCAGAGTGGCGGCGTCGTCCGGCGTGAGTTGCGTATCAACCGGATCATGGGTCAGCTCACCAGCTTCATTCTCCATGGGGACGGTGGGATGCCTGCCTTTCCACCGGGCATGACTGCGGGCGAGATTGGCCGCGATGTGAAAGAGGTAGGTCGAAAAGGCAGCGGTCGGCTTGTAGCTTTTCCGGCTGGTGTAGAGACGGACGAAGGTTTCCTGCGCTAGATCGGTGGCCGTGGCGTGATCTCCGACCATGCGGAGGAGGAAGGAGGCCACTCGATCCCGCCAGCGGTGCATCAACTCGTTCAAAGCCAGATCCTCGTCCGCAGCGAGCTTCTGCATGAGTGGGATGTCCTCCTCGTCTTGATAGCTCATGAGTGGCATGCGTGGTTAATGCCCGTGGCTGACGGATTCCGCCGCCACGCCGATGATCTGCGGCAGCATGGCATCGAGATACTGGCGTGCCTGGGACTCGGACATCAGTCCTGCTGTTTGGTGAAGGTGCCGCAGGAGAGCTTTCTGACATTCGACGTGAACGGCGGCCTGCTCCTGCAAGGCGGTGGCAAACTCCGGCGAAGACAGGTTTCCTTGAGCAGCGAGCTGGCCGAGTTTTTTCCTGGCGGCCATCACCTTCATGCACAAGGCCTCGCAGGTGGGCTTGTAGGCGAGGTGCTGGGCTTTGACCTTCTCAAACTGAATGTCGTCGAGTTTGAGTTCCTGGTGCAGCCATTCCAGTTCGGGAAGCATTGTCTCGCCATCATGCGAAGTGGCGTCCAGACGAGTGCCGCACTGGCATTGGTTGCGCGTGATGAAAAAAGCCGCCGAGGAGGCTGCCACGGCAAGAATGAAGATTATGAGTCCGCGTTTCATTCCTGGGTGGAGAGATGCGCTGGATGGAGCGGATTGATGGAGGCGAAGTAGGCGGTGCGCTGGGCGGATGCGCTGCTCTCATTCACGGCAAAACCGCCAAGTCCTGCGCCTGTCGCGAGCATCACGGTGACTACTGCAACGGCAGGGACGGGCTTGGCAATCCAGAGGAACAACGCATCCGCGATCTCGCGCCATCCGCCCAGAGCGGACACGGGAGAAGCCACGGAGACACGTTCCCAGACCTCGCGATTGAAGGAGGCTGGCAGTTCCATTTTGGGGTGGGACTGGCGGATGAGGGAGTCGAGTTCGTGATCGTTCATGACGCGGAAAGGTGTCGGATGATGGGTGGAAGATCAACCCGCCAGGTCATCGGATGCCTGGCGGGCTGGCAGGGTGGTTGGTCCCTTAGTTGGCGCATTGCGTGCGCTCGGCGCCGGTGCAGTTCTTCCCGGCGTGTGGCGCGGCGCAGCCGGTGTTGCACACGATGCTCTTGTTCACCACGATGCCGTTCTTGATACCGTTGGTGGTGTAGCGCGTTTTGGTTTCGCAGCAGGACTTGAACGCAGGCTTGGCGGGTGCGCTGGCTTTGGCGGTGAAGCCCGGAGGCACTCCCTTCCAAGGGTTGGCGCTGGCGCTGGTGGAACTGAAGCCGAGGAGGATCGTGACGGCGAGGAGGGCGAGTTTCGTTTTCATGGTTGGATTTGGTTTGGTTTGGTTGGACGCGGTGTTGTGCATTCATCCAGTGCAACTCCACCCCTCGACAAACCCCTCCGAATATCTGAAAAGAAAGTTACTCGTCGCAGATGCAGGCGTATTCGGGGTTGCTGCACTCTTTGCAGGTGTGGAGGAGGAGCTTGATGCGGAAGTTTTTCTTCTTGGCATCAGGGGCGGCTTGGGCCTGGACGACGACTTGATAGCCTTCGCCTTCGGGGAGTTTGGTGGTGGAGATGAGTTTGCCGTCTTTGATCTCGAAGGCGATCTTGGCCTTGCCGCTGGGGACTTCGGCGGTGGCGGTGATGACTTCGGTGCTGGCGGGTTGGGCCTTCATGGTGGCGTCATAGACGGCGATGCTGATGCTGCGGTCTTTTTCGACGAAGAACTCGGCTTGTTTGCCGCCGAGATCGAGGATGAGGCCTTTGCGGGGGCCGGCTTTGACTTTGGCGTCGGCAGCGAAGGCTGAGGTGGTGGCAAGGGCGGCGATGATGAGGATGTTGAGCAGTGTTTTCATGAGTTCGTTGGCTTGGGTTGGGTTGTGGGTTCTTGGTTTTTTACTGGAGCCAGGTTCAGGGCTTGGAGCCGATCTCTGGTTTCAGGAAAGGGGATGTGCCCAGCAGTCGCAGGGCGTTAAGGATGACGAGCAGGGTCGCACCGGTATCGGCGAGGATGGCGAGCCAGAGGCTGGTGTGGCCGGTGAAGGCGAGGACGAGGAAGATGGCCTTCACGACGAGGGCAAAGGCGACATTGAACTGGATGACGCGCAGGGTGCGGCGGCCTAGTGCGATGGCTTCGGCCACGCGAGTGAGATCGTCCTTCATCAAAGCCATGTCGGCAGTTTCGATGGCGGTGTCGCTGCCGATGGCTCCCATGGCGATGCCGACGCTGGCGAGGGCTAGTGCGGGGGCATCATTCACGCCATCGCCGATCATGCCGACGAAATGGTGCTCGGCCATGAGGCGGCGGATGTGCTCGATCTTTTGTTCGGGCATGAGGTCGCCGTAGGCTTCGTCGATGCCTGCTACGCGGGCGATGGCATCGACGGTGCGTTGATTGTCGCCACTGAGCATGACGACTTTTTCAATGCCTGCGTCGTGCAGCAGGGTGAGGGCATTGGAAACCTCCGGGCGCATGGTATCACCGATGCTGAGGATGCCGAGGATGGCACCAGCACAGCCTTCATGCGGAGTGTGACCGAGGATGGCGAGAGACTGGCCTTTGCTCTCGATCTCGGTGAGGCGGGCCTCGATCTCTGGGCTGCATAGGCCCAGCTCATGCGCCATTTTGTGATTGCCGATGAAGTGGGGGTGGCCGTCGATGATGGCAGTGGCTCCGCGTCCGGTGGCGGATTGATACTGCGTGGACTCGCTCCAGGTGATGTTCTTGGCTTGTGCAGCGGCGACGACGGCCTTTGCCAGCGGGTGCTCGGAATGTGCGTCGATGGCGGCTGCACGGCGCAGGACTTCTTCTTCCGTGATGTCACCGACAGTGATGACGCTGGAAACTTGCGGTTTGCCTTGCGTGATGGTGCCAGTTTTATCCACGGCGAGGACACGCAGCTTGCCGACGGCTTCGAGATGTGTGCCACCTTTGATGAGCACGCCACGCCGCGCCAGTGCCGTGAGGCCGGAGACAATGGAAACAGGCGTGGCGATGACGAGCGCACACGGACAGGCGATGACGAGCAGCACGAGGGCGCGGTAAGTCCACTCCGACCACGCGCCGCCCATGAGCAAGGGCGGCAGCAGGGCAACCAATAGCGCGACGACAAACACAGCGGGTGTGTAGATAGCGGCAAACTTGTCCACGAAGCGTTGCGTGGGGGCTTTCTGCTCCTCGGCTTCCTCGACGAGCTTGATGATGCGAGCGAGCGTGGAGTCACTGGCGGCTTTAGTTACGCGCACGGTGAGTGAGCCTTCACCATTGATGGTGCCTGCGAAAACGGTGTCGCCGGGTTTCTTCTCCACGGGCACGGATTCGCCAGTGATGGGGGCTTGATTCACGGCGGATTCTCCAGCGATGACCTCGCCGTCCAGCGGGACGCTGCTGCCGCTGCGCACGCTGATCTCCGCACCCACCGCCACGTCTGCCACGGGCACTTCTTTGGCAACGCCATCAGCTCCTTTGACCAAGGCAGTCTGAGGTGTGAGCTTGAGCAATGCAGCGATGGCACGCCGCGCTCTGCCGACGCTCCAGGATTCGAGCAGCTCTGACAGTGCAAAGAGAAAAACGACTACCGCAGCCTCACCGCCTTCATTCACGAGCCATGCGCCCGTCACGGCCACCGTCATGAGGACGTTCATGTCGAGCCGGAGTTTCATTAATGCCGACCAAGCGGCGGGAACGACAAGAATGCCCCCCGTGAGCGTGGCTAGCGCGTCAAACAAGGTGGTGCCTAGCACGGAGTCTGGAAAAAGAAGCCGCATTAGCAGGCCAAGGGAGAGCCAGCCGCCTGAAGTGGCGACCAACCAACCGCGACGAAGCGCGGAATTGTCATTGTCGTTCCCGCAGGAGCCGCAGGGAGCGGAAGGCGTTGGCGTCGTGTTCATGGTCGTGTGTTCAGCGTTGCGCGCCACCATCAAAAAGTTTCTTGATGGCCGGCAGACTGTAGGCCTCGCCGACGAGCACGCCGTCGATGAAGGCACGCACCGCCCAGGCGTGATAGCGGACACCTGTGGCCTCGACCGTTTTTGCGCGGGACCGCTTTCCGCTGCCGGTCTTCACCGTATGCCTGGGAGTGAAATTGTAGCGCGCAGGCTTGGTTTTAAGGCTGGCTGTCTTGCCCTGTATCAGTTCAATAGTCCCACTACCCTCCGCATGTTTGACAACTTTCCGGGCAACGAGGTCATCACCATAGAACGCCCACTCCAGGCGCACCTGGCTCGGCTTTTCGAGATGGAAGGCGGTGGCGGTGATCTCCAACCAGCGGTCCTGCACCTCCTCAGGACTGTTCTTGGGGTCGCTGAAATGACTCTTGGGAGCGATCTGGAGTTTGACGCTGTTGTCGGCAAGTGCAGAACCCGCACTGGTCAGCAGGATGACAATAAAGTGAGCAGTGATGCGCCGCAACTTGCGGCGCAGCCTGTCTGGCTGGTAGGAGGACGTTTTCATGGATATTTCTGGGTTGGGGTTATGGGTACAAGCAGGACGATTTGATTGACGTAATCCGGGCCAATCAGTGGATTGTGGAGTTGCACCCGGACATGCATGCCCGCCTTCAAGGCGGCGGGGGAGCTGTCAGCGGCGTCATGCCAGAACTTGGCCCATTCCGAATAGACGAAGCGGCGCACTGGGCCGCCATCCTGGGCAAAGACGATCCAGCGAGT
The DNA here is from genome assembly GCA_017301975.1 of Verrucomicrobiota bacterium. Taxonomy (GTDB): domain Bacteria; phylum Verrucomicrobiota; class Verrucomicrobiia; order Verrucomicrobiales; family Verrucomicrobiaceae; genus Prosthecobacter. Next base: position 77,005 of record JAFLEI010000024.1, on the reverse strand, counting down.
GGTGTGATCAACACTTTGAACCGTGCCGGTCATGGTGGTGCCCATCGGGCGTATTGCCTCGGCTGTGGATGGCAGCCAGAACGAGACGAGAAGGGCAAGGAAGCCCAGTTTAGTCAGTGTTTTCATGGTGTGTTTGTTTGGGCTTTGGTTTTCCGTTCGATCCAGTCGTAGAGCACAGGCACGACGAGCAGGGTGAGGAAAGTGGAGGTGATGATGCCGCCGATGACGACGGTGGCGATGGGTCGCTGGACTTCGGCCCCGGCACCGGTGGCGATGGCCATGGGCACGAAGCCGAGACTGGCGACGAGCGCGGTCATGAGCTTGGGCCGCAGGCGGGTGAGGGTGCCTTCGACGACGGCTTCGCGCACCTCGCGGCCTTCACTGCGTAGCTGGTTGATGTAGCTGATGAGCATGATGCCATTCAGCACGGCGATACCGCTCAGGGCGATGAAGCCGACCGCCGCGCTGATGGTGAAGGGCATGTCGCGTAGATACAAAGCAAAGATGCCGCCAGTGACGGCAAGAGGCACACACATGAAGATGAGCGTGGCTTGCTTGAAGGAACCGAAGCTCAAAAAGATGAGCACGAAGATCAAGGCGAGGGCGAGCGGCACGACGATGGTGAGTCGGGCTTTGGCTTCCTGGAGGTTTTTGAACTGCCCGCCGAACTCAAAGTAGTAGCCGTCGGGGAACTTCACTCTGTCATGGATGGCCTGGGTGGCCTCTTGCACGAAGCCTTCGGTATCGCGGCCACGGACGTTGATGAGGATGCTGACGCGGCGCTGGGCGTCCTCGCGGGCGATCTGCACGGGCTGGGGGGCCAGGACGATTTTGGCGACTTGGCCTAGGGCTAACATGCCGCCGTCTTCGGTGCGTAAGGCGAGACGTTTGATGCCTTCGAGGTCGCTGCGGCGGTCTTCGCCGAGACGGACGACGATGGGGCTGCGTTTGTTGCCATTCATGACGATGCCGACCTCCGTGCCTGCGAGGGCGGTTTCGATGAGGCGGTTCAATTCATCTGCATGGACGTTGAACTTGCGCATGGCGTCTCGGTCAGGCTGGATCTCGATCATGGGGTTCTTGCCGATGTTATCGAACTCAGTCTCGCTGCCGCCACGAATGCCGCTGATGATGCTACGGGCCTCTCCGGCGAGGCGTTCGAGTTCGTCGTAGCTATCGCCAAAGATTTTGCACACGAGGTCGGCGCGTGCTCCGGCCATGATCTCGTTGAAGCGCATCTGGATGGGCTGGGTGACGAGAATGTTTTGACCTGGCACCTGTTCGAGTAGCGCCTTCCGCATGAGTTCGCCGAGGTGTTCTTTGCTGATGGGTTTGCCTTCTTCTTTGCGCCACTGGTCGCGGGGCGTGAGCATGAGGTAGGTGTCGGCGACGTTTGGCCCCATGGGATCGGTGGCGACTTCAGCGGTGCCGATGCGGGAGAACATCTCTTTTACCTCTGGGAAGTCGCGGTGGATGACGGCCTCGCTTTGCTTCTGGAGGTCAATGGAGGAGGACAGGCCAGCACTGCTGCTGCGGATGAACTGGAAGGAAAAGTCGCCCTCGTCGAGCTGCGGGATGAACTCGGATCCCATGCGAGAAAGCACCCACATCGAGGAACCAAAGAGCACAATCATGGGCAGCACGATGAGCGGCTTGAAGCGCAGGCCGAAGCGCAGGAGCGGTGTGTAGAGACGTTTGGTGAAGGTGACGATCCAGTTGTCTTTCTCCTGAATCTTCCCACCGAGCAGGAATGAGCACAAAACGGGCATCAAGGTGACGGCGAGCACGAGTGAACCGCCCAGGGCGAGCATGACGACGAGGGCCATGGGTTTGAACATCTTCCCTTCGATGCCCTGCAAGGCGAGAATGGGCACGTAAACGACGGTGATGATGAGCACGCCGAAAAACATAGGATTGGCTACTTCCTTGGCGGACTTGAGCACTTCTTCGGTGCGCTCGGCCACGGTGAGCCTGCGGCCCAGGGCGTGCTGTTTTTCACCGAGATGGCGGACGATGTTTTCCACCATGACGACAGCTCCATCAATGATGAGGCCGAAGTCGATGGCTCCGAGGCTCATCAAGTTCCCGCTGATCTGGTAACGCACCATGCCGGTCATGGCAAAAAGCATGGAAAGCGGGATGACGAGGGCGACGATGAACGCGGCGCGGAAGTTTCCCAGCAGGGCAAAGAGCACGACGATGACTAGCAGTGCGCCCTCAGCCAGATTCTTCTCCACGGTGGCGATGGTGCGGCTGACGAGGTCACTGCGGTCATACAAAGCGCGGATGACGACGCCTTGCGGGAGCTTGGGCTGTATTTCGCTGAGCTTGGCCCGCACGGCCGTGGCGACAAGGCGGGAGTTTTCTCCGGCAAGCATGATGGTGGCTCCGACGAGGGCTTCTTTGCCGTCATCCGTGGCGGCTCCGGTGCGGAAGGCGCTGCCGATGCTGACGGTAGCGACTTCGCTGAGCAGGATGGGCTTCACACCACCAGCAAACTTGAGCGGTATGGCGAGGATTTCGTCGATTTCATTCACGCGGCTGGTGGCGCGGATGATGAGCTGCTCACCGCCGATCTCGACATAACCACCGCCAGCATTGCGGGTGTTTTGCTCAACAATCTCCGCGAGCATGTCCAGTGACATGCCGCGTGCGGCGAGGCGTGCGGGATCAGGCTGGATGACGATCTGCCTTTGGTAACCGCCGCTCGTATTGACCTCCGCCACGCCGGGGGTGCCACGCAGCAGGGGCTTCACTTGGTATTCCTGGATTTGCGCGAGGGCCATGAGCTGCGCCTCGCGGGTGGTGGGTTTATTGGCGGCGTCTTCACTGTAATCGAGGCTGTAGTAGAAGATTTCGCCAAGGCCGGTGGCGACGGGCGCGAGTTTTGGCGTGAGTCCGGGCGGGAGGTCATCCAGCACGGTTTGCAATCGTTCGGTGACGAGCTGCCGGGTGCGGTAGAGGTCCACGTCGTCGTGGAAGATCATGGTGACCTGCGAGAGTCCGAACTTCGATAATGAGCGCAGTTCCACCATTTGCGGCAGACCGGCCATCTGGCTCTCGATGGGAAAGGAGACGAGTTTTTCGATCTCCTCTGGGGCGAGGGCGGGCACGGCGGTATTGATCTGCACCTGCGGGTTGGTGATGTCCGGCACGGCATCAATGGGCAGATGAATGGCGGAGTAGGTGCCGATGCCGACGAGGATGAGCGTGGCAAGCAGCACTGCGGCCCGCTGCCGCATGGCGAAGGTGATGAGATGAGTGAGCATGGTGGTGCAGTTAGTGGCCGCAGGTGCAGGCTTTGCCGCCGCGCAGGACTTGGAGTTCAGCGAGCCAGAGGGCCATGACGGGCGTGGTGACAATCTCATCGCCGGTGTAGAGGCCATCGGTGATCTCGACATGCTCACCGCTGCGTGAGCCAACTTTAACGGCAGTGCGGAGGAAGAACTCATCGTTCTTGGCATACACAAAAGTGCCTTCGGCGGTGGTCAGCAGTGCTTTGGCAGGAATGGCGGTCACGGCATCGCCAGCGGGGAACTGAAACGTGGCGGTCAGGGCGCTGCCGGCTTCGATAGGAGAGGATGTTTGCACGGTGACTTCAAAATCGCCGAGCGTGACATAGGCTGCTTTTTCGATGCGGAGCACGCTGCCTTTTGTGGTGCCAAGACTCACTTCCATGCCTGGCCGCACGCGGGCGGCTTGGTCAGCGGTGAGCCATCCGCTGGCCTCCGTGCCTGCCTGCATCGCCTGCAACGCGATGGTGAAGGCTGGGGCGATCTTTTCTTCGGCGACTTCGGCGGTTTGCAGGCGAATGGACTGGGCCATGAGCGCAGTGAGGGCCACGCCTTTGCCTTCTTTGAATTGAGCGCCGTTTTCCGGTGCGGTGGCAGGCTCTGTGGTGGGACTGGCGGAGGACTCACTGCAACTGGTGAGTGATGCGGCGATGATCGCGAGAGAGAGGACGAGAAAGAGTTTCATGTGGAGATTGAATTAGTTTTTGGTAGTTACGAGGCTGCCGGGTGCGCCGGTGAGTTCTTCAAGGCTGAGGGCTGATTCGAGTGCCTCGGCCTGCGTGTTGTGGATGGCATCGACAGCTTCGAGATACTTATCCTGAAGCTCGACAAAGGTGCTCATGGGCACGGCTCCGAGTCTGAAGTGACGGTCGGCGAGCGCGGCGGCATCGCTGAACTTGGCAGCCGCATCCCCCTTCCATACGGCGAGCCTTGCCCGCTGGGTCTGATAGAGCAGCAGGTGCTCCGTGACCTGCCGCTCGACCTCACGCTGGGCAGTGGCGAGCGTGGCCTGCGCCTGAACTTGCCGCGCTTCCGCAGCGGTGACTTCCGCTTTGCCAGTCTTCCAGAAGGGCAGCGGGAAGGAGATGCCGATACCCGCCGTGGTCTGATCATCCAACGAACGCGTGTTTTGCACCTGAACGAACGGGCCGACGGTGAAGGCTGGGTAACGCTCGTTCTTCGCCAGCTCGACCTTGAAGCCCTGCTGCTCCAGCTCCGCACGGCGCGTGCGCAGTTCGTAGTGGTTCTTCATGGCGGCACCGAGCAGCGAGAGCAGTTCCGGTGCGGGTTTTGTGTCCAGTGGGTCACGTTTGACAATGAGCGATGCATCCGCACGGCGACCCATGAGCTGATTCAACTCCAGCAGGGCCTTTTGCACGACCACACCGGCCTTTGCCGCCCGCGATTCGGCCACGAGTGCCGCTGCCTCAATGGTAGCGATCTCAAGCTGCGGAGCGATACCCGCAGGCTCACGCTGCACCATTACCTCACGCAGCGAGGCATAGCGTGCGGCGACTTCATTCGCCGCATTGGCGAGGTCTTGCTGCGCTGCCAACGTGAAAGCCAGCACGCGCACACGAGCCGCGAGGTGAAAGCGGAATCGCTCCAGCCCTAACTCCGCCATGGCGATGTCGCGGTTCGCGATGGCCTTGCGCAATCCCAAGCGACCCGGCCACTCGATGGGCTGCGCCAGCTCGGCGGAGAAGGCGAGGCCGTTAGAACGGCTGTCGGTGTTTCGAATCTGGTTGTTGCCGATTTGCAGGCTGAGTTCGGGGTTCGATGGCTTGCCTGCGGTGGTGCGGGCAGCTTTGGCTGCGGCGACCTCAGCTTCATAGAAACGGATTTCAGGATTGCCCGCGAGCGTTCGGCCCACGAGTTCGGAGATGGATGAGGCGGCAGGTTTTGGATCCGCCGCATGGAGCTGTGGCACAACGGCCAGCAATAGGGATGAAAGGATAAAGAAGCGCATAATGAAAAAGGGGTTCGAGTTTGGACGGAGGCACGACAAGCCCACGATGCCGCTGGATGAGCGGTCGTGGTGGGTAGCTCCTGCGTAGATGTCACCGCCATCATGGGCGGATCAGCGCACGGAGCTTTAAGCCTGGATCGAAGGCGCGCGCACAGGCAGCGCTGTGCGTTGCGTGAAATGCCATGTCGCTCGCAACTCTGGCGGTGCCGTGGTCACTAGCAGCTCGGAAGACTCCGTAGCCGTGGTGAGTTCATCTTGAACAAGGATTATCGCCTGAATCAAGGCCACCAGCTCCACCATCTGCATCGCAGGCAGTATGGTCGGTGCGGGAACCTGGCTGTGGGAGATCGTATCGCTGGGGCAGGAGACGGGAGCGTGATGCTCACCTCCTTCGTGGCCTTCATGCCCGTGGCTGTCCTCGGAGCAGCAAACATCCGCCTTGCAACCATCCGCCCCATAGCAGCACATCGAAGCCGGGACCATCAAGGCCAGCAGCAGAAGTGCGAGGATTTGCCAGAAGCGTTTCATTGGAGAAGAGGCGGCAAGACTCGCCGACAACATGAGATGGTCAAGGTGGGACTTTATTCCGAACGGCGTAGGCTACAGGGCAGGCATAAAATTGAAGTAGGCGATGAAGTTCATTACGAAGGCCAACAAGTGGCGTTGTTGCCGGCGAAAGCGATCATCAAGACTCAAACGGAAGAGATCATGATGCAAGGCTGATACGATGAAAAGCCCCGCCCGGTTTGACTCCGGGCGGGGTTGTTTTGTCATGCGATGAGATGGTCGCCTGCGGTTTCGGTTCCCGCTCAGTATTCCGAAGGGAGAAGCACCGTGGTGACGGAACGATCCCATTCCGTGATGATCCAGAACTTCACTCGGGAGGTGGAGCGGTAGGCTGAGAAAAGCCTGCTGCCTTCCTCCAAGGCGCGATTGTTCTCGACGATGTCCTCCTGCGTAAGTTCGCCCCAGTCGGCCATCGCATGACGGGCGAGGGCAGATGAGATGTCCGTAGCAGACACCTCGGCGAGAACACCAGGAGTGGCAAAGAGCTGGCCCAGTGGAAACCGGGCGGCCTGCGGGTAGAGAATGAACATGGTGATGGTCTTCAGTCATGGGTTCTCAGTCCAGCAGAGCGTGAAGCTCGTTCTCGGTCAGGTGATCAGGCTGTGCTCCTTCTTGAGGAAGGGGCACGACCCGGACAAACAACCGCTTCGCCAGCTTTACGAGGGCCTTTTCACGGCCCATGCGTCCAGCTTCGTCCTCATCGAACATCAGGATGATGCCCGCCCTGCCTTCAGAAGCCTCCACGAGGGCGGCTTCCTGTGCCATGGAGAGGGAACTCCCCATGATGGAAACCACCCGGTGAAAACCAAGCTGCCAGAGCTTGATGACATCAAAGAATCCTTCGACGACGATCAACGGCAGCCCCTTTTCCTCCTTGGAAGCGCGGTCGAGATTGAAAACCTCGGTGCTTTTTCGGAAGCCGTTCGGCAGCTTGTATTTCGGTCGATCCTCGGGCGGTTGCCCAGGCCAGCGTCCGGCGTAGCCCACGAGTTCGCCATCCTTGTTGTTGATCGGGATGACAATGCGCCCGGACATAGTGCCCTTGGCGCAAAAACCGAGTCCAAACTCCGCCACCGTTGCCGAGGTGAGTCCTCGCTCGTCCAGATACCCATGATCTGTTTTCAGATTCTCAAGCTTGAAGCTGAGAGGTTGATTGTCGCCAGGTTCCTCCGCTGGCTCAGGTGTCTCCACAACCCGTGAGGGTTGTGTGCTGTTTCCATGAGCGGGTGGTGAACCAGACCATGGACGAGCGTTTGACGTTGCCTGGCTTTGCTGCTGACGCGGCGGAGGTGTGTCCGATTTGCCAGCGAGTCCGAGGTTGAACCACTGATCCAGCTTCAACGCGGCCTCGTGTGCATCGCAATTCTCCATCTTAGCGACGAAGTCGAGATGATTGCCTCCGCATTTGCATGTGGAGAGATGACAGAACCAGCAGTTCTTCGAGAGCGTCACTTTGAAAGTGTCTTTCCCGGAGGCTTCTGGGTGAATAGGGCAAGGGCCGTCGAGGCCGTCGCCATGGCGAGTGCTTTTCATTCCGGCGGTGAAGCCGTAGTGCTCAAGCACCTGTTGAAACGACACAGCGGCTTTGACCGCTCCAAAATCAATGAATTGTTTGGGCATGATAATGAACTTTGTGTTGGTGTTTGTGGGACGTTTGCAGGATGCAAACACCTCCGCAGTCCATCGTATCAATCAGTTCGGTTCACCGGGAGTTGACTCCTGCTGGCGAATGTGGTGTGACGAGATCAAGCACGCCGTCACAAGCGCGCCAGCCATCATCGCTGAACACACAAAACAGCCTTCGACCTTTCTCCAGGCCGGCAACGGCCTCGCGGATATTCTGCGCTCGTGTGGTCTGCGGTGTGACAATCAGCACTCGAAATCGCTCTGCACCGAGTCTGGTTCGATGGATGCCAGTGGCATACGTTCCTTCATAAGACTTCAGCTTTCTCAGCACACAGCTCTGCCGAAGATCATGCCGCTCGATAGGCATGGTGCCACGGTCTGCTTCGAGGAAGTAGTGGGTGCGTTCGATGCGACCTTCGGGATGCGCTAACTCAAGCGCGAAGACCTTGTCGGGCACCACGCCGACACGACGCTTGCCGGGGAGATCAACCGTCCAGCGAAAGGGTTCACGGTGATTCTCTCGGCCTTTGGGTTGAGGCAGTTCGTGAGCGAAAAGCAGACGAACATCAGGACGCTGGCGGCAGTCGAGTTCGAGCGCGGTCATGAAGTCACTGACCATGAGGGTGTGCTCCAGGAAGAGACGGCCAACGCCTTTGTTTCGAGTCGTCCAATCCATGCGCTCGAAGGGCATGTCGAGGTCGCGGCGAAGTCGGCCTGCGCCGCGTGAGGCGAGGCCATATACGAGGCTTTTGGAGCCGCCTTCATGGTAGTAGTCGAGCTGGCAGCCTGGGCGATCCAGATAGCCATGATGGTAAAGTAGGTTCAAGCGACGGACGAGTTGCTGTTTGCTGCCGCCCACGAGTTTGATGATACACTCGGAGCGGATGAAGCGGTGCTCCGCGACATGGCGTAGGATTTCGATGTCGCGCTGAGTGACTTGGAACGCTCCTGTGCTATCGGGATCGCGCTTGAAGCGCGGAAGCCGCGTTTGCGGTTTGTCAGTCATGCAGAGATTGTATCACGAATAAAGCCTCTCCAGGTTGTGGAGAGGCTTCTTGCTTCATGCCGCCATCGTAATTTCAGCTCCGTCCGTTGAACGTGCGGCACGATTGAGGATGAAGCTGGCAGCTTTACTGGCCTGGGATGCGGCGAGGATGATCCAGCGTTTGTGTTCCTTCACACGCAGGACATCCAGCCAGCTTTGCAGGTAGGCGGCGGACTGCTCATGGGTATCGCTCACGATATGGGTTTCCATACCGAGAAACGCAGCGCCCATCTCGGCGACGAGTTCTTCATGGGAATAGACCTTCCCGCCGAAGCCGTCATGCTTGATGAGACTTTCGCGGTTCAACCGCTTTGGGTGGCCGCTGGAGTGAATCAACTCGTGGAAGAGTGTGAGGTAGTAAGCCTCGGCACTCTCGAACGACGCGATGGCTGGCATTTGAACCGTGTCTGTTGCCATGCGGTAGCAGGCCACGGTGCTCAAGCCATCCTGGATCACGGGAGGTAGCTGCATCTCGGCGACGACCTGATCGGCGGCTTCGATCCGTTCATTCTGGCTAAGCGCCGGAATGCCCGGTGTTGCGGGGAACTCGATGCCTTCGATCTGCGTGGCATTGAAGACTGTGTATTCCCGGAGGAAGAGTCGTTTGCGCAGGGGTTGTGCCGGGTCATCGGAGTCCTTGTCCTCGGCGGACGAGGATTTTGATTCTCCGACCTTGATGACGTGTGCGCCACGCTCGCCCTTGCGGACATGACCGCCTCTTTCCTGGGCCTGACGAAATGTCAGCCAGTAGGGGGAGGGCAAGTGCCGCAGACCGAGCAGGAGCACGTTGATGCCGTTGTATGTTTTGCCAGTGTGGAAGTTGCGCGGGATACCAACTTCGCGCTGCCAGGGGCAGCGCCAGGGAACGACGCCGCGTTCCAGATGTTCGATGATGAGATGGGTGACGGTTTGATAAGGATCTATGCGCGATTCTGCGGTGCTCATGGGGGCTTCGGAGTTGAGGTTGTCAGGAGAAGCCGACCTCGTAGGTGAGGCAGGCTTCAGGCTGGCAACCGCAGGACCCAAGAGCCGCAGAGCGCTCTGCCAATCAGGATACCAAAACCCAGCGTCCTCACGCAAGGGATGCACCGTCATGGATGCTGCTTCAGCCACCTCGTCAGCTTGCTCTCGACCTCGCTCCTCGGAGTGGCGAAACGCTCGCGGCAGCGTTTGAGCAGGCGATCTCGACGGCCCGCATGAGTTTCGATGGGCGGAGAAAGCTGCGTGCGTTGGAAATGCATCGCGCCATCGGCGGATTGGTTGCGGATGAGGGTTTCGTATCGCGGAAGATCGACGAACTGCCTCGCGTGGAACTCCTCGCCGAATTCGCCGTGCAGGTGCTCGGCATCCGCGAAGCCGACGCGGAAGGAGACGAGGGTGCCGACATTGCCAAAGACGGCCTCCCGCACAGTGGGGGAGAGTTGGGCGATGTATTGGTGACTCAGCGTGAGGTTGAGCCGGTATTTTCGCGCTTCGGCCAGGATGGATGTGAAGCTCTCGGTGGCGAAGTTTTGGAACTCATCGACGAAGAGATAAAAATCGCGCCGCTGGTTCTCGGTCTGGCGGTTGCGGGCCATGGCGGCGAGTTGGAACTGCGTAATGAGCAGGGAGCCGAGCAGGTTGGACTTGTCGTGGCCAATCTCCCCTTTGGAGAGGTTGGCGATGAAGATGCGGCCTTCGTCCATGACAAAGGGAATGCTCACCTTGTTGCGCACTTGACCGATGATGTTGCGGATGACTGGAGAGAGGAGCAACTGGCCAACTTTGTTCTGAATCGGGGCGATGGCCTCGCGCTGGAAGCGGGCATCCCAGCTTTCGTATTCGTTCTCCCAGAAGTCGCGCAGGAAAGGATCGTCGATCTGGTTCACCACCCAGCGGCGATAGGCCGCGTCGGTGAGCAGGCGATTGAGTCCGAGAAGGGAGGTGTTCGGGCAATGCGCCAGCGCGGAAATGGCGTTGTGCAGGATGTATTCGAGCCGAGGCCCCCAGCTTTCATGCCAGAGACTTTTGAAGGCACTCACGATGCCGGAGGCCACGAGATGGCGATCCTCGGGAGTGGTCTGGGAGAGCAAATTGAGTCCGATGGGATGATCGAGATCGCCAGGGTGGAAATAGACTGTCTGCTCGGCCCGCCCGGGCGGGATGTGATCGAGCAATTCCTCCGCCAAATCGCCATGCGGGTCGATGAGGCCGACTCCATGACCCTGCTGGATGAGCTGGAGGATGAGATTGCGCAAGAGCGTCGTCTTTCCCGAACCCGTTTTTCCGATGATGTAGGTGTGGTAGCGGGTATCGCCCAACTCAAAACTGAACGGCGCTTCACTGCCGCCCCACGTCTGTCTCATGCCGATGTGAAGATCATGTTCTCCCATGTGTGTGTTCAAGCCGCCCAGGCCAGCCGCCGCTCCATGAATTGATCCGCCGGACGGAAAGTCACCCCTCGTGTGTTGGTGCTTGCCCGGCAATGACACCGGGCAAACGCATTGTGGGCGAACCCGGCGGGTAATCAGCGACTGGCTTCGGCGGCTGAAGGGTGTTGGTATTATAGCACGAGTGAAAGCAATTCCTCACGAGATCCACAAAAGCGTGAAAATCGTGTTGTAGTTGGGCATATAAAAAGATTGCTCTTGGACCTCGCCAGAGAACTCAAATGGAAGATGTCGAAACCACGAAGTCGAATCAACCACCTCCATTTTTTCAGGGACACTGCGTCCTTCGTGCAATTCCCAAGCAAGTGAGCCTGGTTCAATTCGCTGCTTACTTTGCAGCCAAACCCTCCGGCCATCCGGTTTTCTCCACGACCAGTCAACCACACCGTTCTTGATGCTGGCCGCAATACAATCGTGTTTGGAATCCCGCATGAAACGAAGTGTCATGGCGGTTAGAGATGCTCGAAACAGCAACGCCCATTCTTTGATCAAGTTCAAATCAGGCTCAGCTTTCTCCATCAGTGGCCTAAACAATACTGTAGGCATTAGCAGTTCAGAAGAGAAATGGTTGGCCTCTGCCTCCAGGGGGCTATCTCGGTAATCGCGCAAATCCGTCGCGGAGCAGACAAACATCTGTGACTCGGTCTCGTGGATCAGCCAGTGGCCGAGTTCATGTCCAATGGCAAATCGGCGGGCTCCTTCCTCTTTAATTTTGGGATTGAGGCGTATTCTTCCACCTTCTTTTCCGCGAACCAGACTTGCTGCTGCCCCGCTTACTCCATGCGGAATCACAAGCACACCCAGCGCCATGGCAACATCGTCAAAATCCAGCGCGCCAGGCTTTCGTCCGGCGAACCTCTTGTTCAAGCGAAACGCCTCACCCTGAGCGCGCATGAAGTTTGGATCACGCTTCGCCATTGGCATCAGTATTGTCTGGGTGGCCTCCAAGTTCCATCAAGTCGTCATAGAGAGTCTGTAGTTCCTCATCACTAGCTGACTCGAACTTGCTCCAGTATGCTCCGGCAACTTGTGGACTGAGCGACTGGATGAGATTGTGAATTTTTTCACGAACCCCAGCCAAAATTGAGCCAGTCGGCTTCACCGCCTCCAATCGAGTGAGGCGGTTCTGCCTTGCTGCTGCTAGCTCTGAAGCTGCGAGATGATCATCAAGCAGTTCATGAATAGCTCGGAATGACGCCTGTGGTGAGATGGAACGGCGTTTGAGTTCCGCTTCGATTTGCTGCTCGGAGAGGGCATCTATGTTAAGTGCAGGTTCAGCGATGTAACTATGCAAGTCTCGCAGAACATGCGCCGAATTTCGTGATGGCGGTTGGTCAGGCATGGTGAACCTCCTTGGGTTTCTGAATTTGGTTGGTGATAAAATTTTTCACTCGTGTGGATAGACGCTTCTTGAATGCGTCAATCTGAGTCTCAAGCACTCCAAGTGCCTTTGCTTGATCGGCTCTCTTGATCGTGCCGTCGAAAATGGCCTCGAACAATTGCTGGACCGGCTTGTCGTCCGAGAGTTCCTCCAAGAACTCGAAAATCATTGTGTCCCATTCCTTCAACTTCTCGACCTCTTCGATGGTGATGGTTTCGGCGGCGATTCTATCGAAGAAAGATGTCGAGTCCTGAGAGTCGTCACAGTCTGAGCTCCCTTCGCGAAGTATCCGCTGATTCATGGGACGCATCGAGTCATGATTAATGTCGCTATCCAGCACTCCCCTGAGATGTTGCTCCAATGAGCAATTCGTCGGCTTCCATTTACGTTTGCCGGTCCATGTCTTCATCAGCGCATCCTGCAGGTAGTCATCTGCCGACTTCCCGTGCAGCGGAAGGCCACCCAAGACACCATGCCAGATGTGTTGGCGAATGCTGATGTCTGCATATAGCAAAAGCTTGTTCCAAAGCGCCTGGGTAAGCTCTCGTTTTATTTGCTGGGGAATGTCATCTGTGGGCGCACTCATCGGGTTGAGAAAAGCTCTCCGTTTTTAGTTACTGCCGAGAATCGGGCGGAATTTTCCGTCGTCTCAAACTTTTTTTCAGAAGCATCGGCAAATTTGGGGGAGTTCGCGGCAGAAGACAGGTGAAGGCCATCAACAGCGCCTCACTCAAGACTATGCAGACACCCCCAAAACAAAACGAAGGCCACGGCACCGCTATGGCAGAACATGCGTCAAATTGCCGCCCCGCGCCAAAGTGGGCGGCTGTCATTGAAGATCGGCTCTTCCCGATGCCACGTCAGAAGCTCACGGTCAGGGACATTATCGACCAGGCTGGCTTTGGCCCCGACGTTGTTTTGCAGCGCGATCACAATAGTCCCAACGACGTTATTCTCGATGATGACCAGGTCGTTGATCTCGGCGAGGGCAACGTGTTCCGAGTGATCCCGCGCTGCGAGGCCGGGCCGCTGCCTGCGTGCGTGGAGCCTGCCAAACGTGCCTTTGTCCTGGATGACGACTGGAAGGTGACGGTGATTCCCAAGCAGACCGGCCGATCACTGAAAGGTCTTTTCGATCTTCCCAACGACGTTGAGCTTCTGCGCGATTTCGAGTCACCTAATGACAAGGTGATCGCCGACGATGAGCACGTCCATCATGCTGAAGGCTGCGTCTTCACGGCAAGGAAACTGGTGCTGACGATCAAAGTGAACAACAATCCTGTTCGCTTCACCAAGCGTCGCGTCACTGCCTTGGAGGTCAAGCAGACCGCCATCGCGCAAGGTGTCCAGATCGGTGAGGACTTCGTCCTTCACGCGATCACTCCAGATGGCAACCAGGGGCCGGCTATCCCTGATGACAAGAAGCTGGTCCTCAAACCTTGCGATGAGTTCCGCTGCGTCGCGGCGGATGACAATTCCTGAGCTGCCATGAAACCAGAAATCGAAAAAGCCATTCAGGAGATTCGGATGTCTTTTGGCCGCGAGGTCGAGGTGCAGCCGGATGGTGAAGAGGGCGCGTTCGTGAAGGTGCTCGACCTCGACCTCGGCTCACATTATGAGCCTGAGCGAAGCTGGGTGGCGTTCCGCATCACATTCCAGTATCCGTTCGCGGATGTTTACCCTCATTTCCTGGTGCCTCATTTGAAGCGCAAGGATGGCAAGGAACTCACAAGCCCGCTTCATCCCAAGAATCAGTTCTGGGGGCCACCCAGTGGCAAGGAGGCAGCAGTCATGCTGTCCCGCAGATCAAACCGGCGAGATGCAGCCGTGGACACGGCTGCACTAAAACTTCAACGCGTCCTTGAATGGCTTCGCTCCCAGCAATGAAACCCTTTCGCTTCCGAATCAGTTCGGTTGATTTTGACAAACTTCATCGCCATCTTTTTCCTGGGGATGGTGATGAGCATGGGGCTGTTCTGCTGGCGGGGATTTCAGAATCATCGCGTGAGACTCGCTTCCTCGTGCGCCAAGTTCTTCTGGCAAAGGATGGCGTTGACTATGTTCCCGGCAGTCGTGGCTACCGGATGCTAACGGCGGACTTTGTCGCTAAGGCTTCTCACATGGCGGCCAAAGAACGTCTCTGCTACTTCGCAGTTCACTGCCATGGCGGACGTGACTCGGTTTCCTTTTCGGACACAGATCTGGCATCGCACCAGCGCGGCTATCCGGCGCTCCTCGACATTACCTGCGGCGGGCCTGTTGGGGCGTTAGTGTTTGCTGAGAATGCTGTGGCCGGAGAGATTTGGACCCGCAGCGGCACCCGTCCGCTCGACAACATGACAGTGGTGGGGCTTAACCTTCTGGAGTTATTTCCGGCCCCACTACGTCAAGTTGCCGCTCTTGATGTGATGTTCCATCGGCAATCGCTCATCTTTGGCGAGGTGGGGCAGCAACGTCTCGCCAAGGCGAAAGTTGGCATCATTGGCCTTGGTGGCGTTGGCTCGCTGGTCAACGAAGTGCTCGCCAGGGTCGGAGTCGGCGAAATCGTTGCTGTTGATCCTGAAAAGTTGGAGTCCAGCAACCGCTCTCGTGTCGTTGGTTCCAGGCGCTGGGATTCGCAAGACTGGCTGGTGAATAGTAAATGGCCCGCGCTGAAGCAAATCGGAGAGTGGCTGGCAAAGCCGAAAGTGGAGGTAGCCAGGCGGGTGGCGCGAGAGGCCAATCATGCCGTCCGTTACCAAGCGATTCGTGGAGACATCGTGGATCGAGAAACGGCCCTGAAGATGGCTGATGTGGATTACCTGTTCTTGTGCGCGGACACCATGCAAAGCCGCCTTGTGTTCAATGCGCTAGTTCATCAGTATCTGATTCCTGGAGTCCAAATTGGATCGAAGGTGATGGTAGATGATGGCGGGACGGTGGGGGATGTCTTCAGCGTGTCGCGGTTGATCTTGCCCTTCAGCGGTGGGGGCTGCCTTCTCTGCAATCAACTGATTGATGCAGGTAAACTCCAGGACGAGGCAATCAGCGAAGATGAGCGAAAACGTCAGGCATACGTCAAAGACGTGAAGGCGCCCAGCGTCATCACGTTGAACGCGGTTGGTGCGGCCCAAGGGGTGAACGACTTCCTGGTGGGTTTTCAAGGCATGTTCCAAACGAGTGCCCAGCCGGGGTATCGTCAGCACTTTGCTCGTGAGCGGCACTGGGCCAAAGTTGGACTGACCCATCATGCAAACTGTATGCACTGCGGAATCCACGCCAGTTCCGCATTTGGGAAAGGGGATCGAGCTTCTTTGCCATGTCGATAATTTGTCTGGGTGACCCAGCAGCAAATTGGTTGTGCGCATTGAGCTATATCTTACCGCGCCGCGTCGTCCGTGCCGCCAGGCCCTCGTCGTGGCTTTCAACAGCCGTCGTTTTCAGTGACGGGCGCAGCCCGCGAGGTGCCCCCCACGTGTGAGGGCGAGGGCAGTCCGGCTTTTGCCGGCTGGCCGCAGCGGCCGACTTCACGCGTTTGGTCATTGTCCGAGGGCGGTTAGCCCGGTTCCGGCATGACCTTTGTCCGTAAGTCGATCAAGTCCTTGTCGCTGGAGGAAAACGCGTGAAGTCGGGCGTTGAGCCCGAACACGTGGGGGCACCCGTATTACGGCCCTGGCGGCGAATCGTCGCTCAGTGAGGCCGTGCAATCGTCGTCTGGTGCGGTAGCACTCGCCGCGATTTTTTCGCGCGCCCCTACATACCATGTAAATAGGGGTAAAGAGAGGGGTGCAGGCACGTCGCAGAATATTGTTTTTCCGACTCAAAGACACTTTCACGGCCACAAACAAGGCTCTTGGACGCTCGCGTGTCCTTGATACTGGAGTTCGGTCGCCCGTAGTTTTGGCTGCTGTGTCTTTGAGTGGTGGGTCAACGAGTGCCAATCGCCGTTGAGGTTTCATGCAAAGCAAAAGAGCTGCTTCGCAGCAGCCCTCTAAAGGTCAGTGGTCTTGACGATTGGGTGGAAATGTGGTCTTGCCACAAGCGATCAAGGTTTACGTTTTGGGCGGTAATCGCGTGGGTCAATGCAGATGTCGTAGATGGGGCGATCCAGTTTAATCCAGTCGGTGCTGTTGATGCCGCGTTTGTTGCGGCTAACAGGGCTGAATGGGAAGGCCGAAGCGATGTGAATCCACCGGCTGGAGATGCGTGAGATGCCTCGAATCTCATCGGCCACCTCGGACAAGTCCTGATCCTGGCTGAAGATGCAGGCCACATCGTAATCTCCCTGCCAAGCAAGTGAGATCACATCAAGGGCAAGACGAACGTCGATGCCTTTTTCCTGGCCGACCAGGATAGTGCTGGCTGTGCCATCCGGGAGCACAATGCTCTGATTCCGGTAGCGGAGCGGGCGGCTGAAAACATGAACGCCTTCACGGCCCATCTGGGCGAGCTTGGCCGTCCAGAAGTGGTTCCAAAAAGGATTGTCGGACGCATCAGGAAAGCCGGTGTAAAAGCGCACTTGCTGGAGCTGCCAGCCTTTGCGGGCGCAGACCTCCAGAGCGAGCTTTTTCACGTCGTAGTTTGGGAAGGGATGCCCAAAAGCCTCTTTCGCGCCATGGAAGAGGTTTTGACCGTCAATGAAGACTATGGCTCGTTTGATGGTGGGTTCGGCAGACATCAGGGCAAAAATAACCCCGCCCGAGGCCTTGCGGCGTGTCGGGCGGGGGGCAGATAAATCGGTGCCCAGAAGGCTGGCTTGATTATGGGGGAAGCGCAGAGAAATGTCAATCCCCTCCTTGTGGACATTCTCAGCGCAGCGAATCGTCCTCTTTCACCTGTCGTGTGAGCTGACGCAATGCCTCCAGCATCGCTTCCCTCGCGTCAGGCTCTCGCTTCGCCCGTAAGGTGGCGATGCAGTTCCCCTCCCGATGATTGAGTTGGATGAGGCTGCCTGTGCGTGAACCAGCATCGCGCTTGCCCTTCCCTACTCCATGCAGGGTGCGGTGGGTCTCAATCCGAGCACGAATACTGCGGGTGCTCTCCCCTGCCACTGCGGCTGACACCAACTCTTCCTGAAGCCGGGAGTCGTCCACCTGAGCGATACGTTGCGCCATTTCGTAGCCGATGCCTGGTGTGTTGCGCAGCTCCTCTTGCAAACGAGCAGGCAATTCCAAAAGACGGAGCATGGAACTCATCCATTGCTCACTCTTCCCTATCTGAGCGGCGAGTTCGCGCTGGGTGGTGACAGCACCGCTATCCAGAAGACTGCGGAGCGTTTCCGCAAGCTCCACGGCAGCGATGTTTTCACGCTGGATATTGGAGATGAGACTTTTGAATCGACGGGTGATCTGGTCATCCGGCTCGCGCACGAGAACTTCGAGTTCGGCGAGGCCGACAGCCTTCGCTGCTCGATAGCGACGGTGGCCGGTGAGAATGCGGTAGCGTTCGCCATCCTGGGTGACGGTGATCGGCTCAATGATGCCGTGGCGACGCACGGACTCGATCATGTCGTCCATGTTGTTGAAGATTTTGCGTTCGTTGTCCGGGTCTTCTTGAAGTCGGTCGATGCTGACAATGAAGCGGCCTCGTTTGGGAAGGCCGCCGGTGAGGCCCGACTTCACGAGATCGAGACGGCTTTTCCCTTCGGGTAGTTTGGTCATGCTATTGCAGCGGAGGCGGCATCCACTGATGAGGTGATGGTCGGCATCTCAGGTGTTGCTGCCTCCGTGTGGGCCTGCGGCCCGTTATTGAATAATTCACGCACCTCTTCGACGAGGGCGGCCATATCCTGCGCTCCTTTTGACAGAGGGCGGTAGTGGAAGATGCTTCCTCCATTCTCGTCCACCTGGGCCATCCATCCGCAGGAGCGAATCTCGCTGCGAGCAGATGAAATCTGGTCATCCGCAAGCAAAGTGAGCACACGCTTTCTCAAGCCTGGCAGGCGTGTAAGATTGCTCAGAACATGAAGCATGCGGAAGTCGGCGCGGGATCGCAGTTTGACGAGGAGCTTGTAAATACTGGCGTAGCTCTTCACCGCCTTCGTGCTCTCAAACGGCACGATGAAGGCATCCGCCGGATAAATGGCGTTTTCCATGATCGGCGAAATCTGGTTTGGCGAGTCGATGACGATGAAGTCAAAGCGGTCGGCGATGTGTTCCTCGGCGAGCAATTGAGTCAGCATCGACGGATAACCGTCGGTCTGGCTGATCTCACGCCCGAGGTCTTCAAGGCCGTCGGCGCTGGCGACAAAGAAAAGGTTTTCAAAGCCTGTGGGCTGGATGACCTCACTGAGGGACTGCTGCCGCGTGAGCGCGGAAACCAGCGTGCCCTCCGGCGTGAGGCCATCCCCTGCGGCGAGCCATTGCGTCACTTGTGCCTGGGGATCGAGATCCATGAGCAGGACTCGATGCCCGTGACGAGCGAGGCCGCTGGCGAGGTTCATGGCGATGGTGCTCTTGCCACAACCTCCCTTGGCATTGATGACGGTGATGATGTTCATGGTTTGGTTTGAAATGACTGGTTGTTAATGTCGGTGTCCCACTGCCAGAAGTCCGGGAGGCCGAAGAACTGGCGGAAGGCACCGAGGCGGGCGATGTCAGTGTCGAAATGCTCCAGGACTCGCCGCGACCACGGCTTCGGGTCAGCTTCCAACTCCGCACGGTCGCGCTCGCGCTGGGTGATGAAGCGAGCCAGCTCCTCCGGCTGGTTCACGCTCATCTCCGCTTCCCGAGTAGCGAGCCATTGAAGCCATGCTTCACGGAACCTCTGCTCGTGCTCTTCACGTCGCTGCGTGATGCCGACGAGCTGGACTTGGAGGCGTTGCTTCTCCCGTTGAACGAGGAAGGCGTCTCCAAGCTGCCGGATGGCGAGCGTGAGTGATGGAAAGGGATTGCGCTGATCGCGGACCAGGGAGCCCAACTCCCGGCCCCACTCTGCCGCACGCCCTTCCTCCTTCGTGGCTCGGATCAATCGCTGGACAAAAGCCTCGGCGGCTTCGGCCTCCCGCGATGACGGTTCATTCACCGGTTCGCCACGATTGCCACCATAGGCCGCGTAAAATGAACGGGCGAACTCCCATCCCGAGGTTCCGGCGACTTCGGGCGCCCGAAGTTTGATGGGAGCAGGCCATTGCTGCTCGATGGATCGACGCAAGAGTCCCGCTGGACTTCTGGCCGGTGCCCGATCCGGCAGCCACGCGATTTGCTGCTGGATGTCCTTCCGGCTATGCTCGCGCATGAGATTGATGACCGTCCTCTCAGTGAAGCCAAAGCTGAGGAGCTGTTTCCTCAGAAGATCGCTGTCTGCCGCAAGGCTGTTTCTAGTTTCATTTCCTGGTTTCGTTTTAATGTTGGTTCGATTTTCCGACCGATCCGCTGGTTCGGAAATCTGACTGTTGCTGGTCTGGATTTCTGACCGTTCCGCGGCTGGTTCGTTTTTCTGACCGTTCAGATAATCGCACCAGCGGATCGCATACACAGCCCGCCGTCGCTCCATGGCCTCGTGGCTGAAAACACCGCTCTCCAGCCGGACAATGTAGTTTTTCTCCAGCGCGATTCGCAGCGCCTTGGCGAGATCAGAACGGCTGCCGAAACGCGCATAGTTTTCGATCTGCTGATAGGACAGGGCAACCTGCTGGCGTCTGCGACCATGCTTGGCCTGAAAACCGATGCTGTGGCGGATGATCGCTCCGACCACTTTGATAACGGACAGTGGTTCGTTGGGGATCAGCACGTCGAAAAACTCGTTCGGGATGTCGGTGCGGTTGCCTTCGCCCTCGAAGAAACCGCGAAAGTCCACAGGGCGTGTTGTGTAGGGTGCCGATGACCAGCAAAGCTGATAGCGGGCGGACTGTCCGGCATCATGCGCGTGCTTCGCACGACCTTCGGTCACGCATTCGATGAGATGCCCGGCTAGTGCATCGTCCAGAGCACCACGGATCATGTCACGACTCACTCCAGCCTTCGTTTCGAGTTCGGAGTAAGTCACCTCAATCTGCTCTTCCTGCGGATTGCCGTTGGCATCGCACCACCCCAGAGTCTTGCGAACCAGATAGGCCACGATACGCACCACGCCCCGCGAGAAGTTTGGGATGACGACATCGAAGAACTGATTCGGAGTGTAGGTGGTATTCGACGTTGGTGCTTTAAAGCCGTGGAACACTGAAATTCCAGGCTCCTGAGCCTTTGACATGAGGTGCAGAACTTTTCGATCCAGCGTGTTCCGCATGGCAGCTTACAACCGGATCACCGGCTGATCTTTCCCCGGCTCGACCTTTGATTGCTGCTCCACGAGCCACTTGGAATACCATCTCAAGATGGCATTGATGATAAAGCTCCGGCTACGCTGCTGCTCCCGTGCCATGCCGTCGATGAAATCCAACACGTCGCTCTCAAACTTCACTCCCGCTGATTTGCGCACTATTTTTTCCATTCCCTCATCATACCATGAAGGTGACCTGACGTGTCACGTCGCCCTGTGGATAACCATGTAGAACTTCGGGCGACCGAAGTTTTCCTTTCCGCATCCGTTCCCCGCGTGGCGGCAGAATGAGCAGGCTCGATCCTCGTGGGAAGGCGGGGAGGAATCGAGGCAGATCATTTTGCCGTGACGCGGCACAGGGCGGACGGGGGCGAGGCTGGTTTGTCATTCACGGTGAGGAACGAATCTGATGCCAGACGGGCTGAGCGGGAATGGTGGCTGGCCTTGGTGCCTGAGTTGGCGATGCAGGCGGGGGCGGGGCAGGGCCAGCTTTGCCAACTGAGGCACGAAATTTGGAAGAGCGAACTGGATCGCAGATCGAGAGAGCTGGGGCTTGTTTAACAGCGAGGGGCGTTGCGGGGAAACCTCCACGCTCGAAGGGGTAGCGGCGCACGCAGTAGCCGCGAGGGGAAAGCATTCCCCACCAAAGCCTACTTCTGAAGTTGGAAGACCATGCCCAGTTGTGACTCAACCATTCCTCCAGTCACAAACTGAAACTGAAAGGCCTTACCGACCATGGATTGAGCACTCCGCTGACAAACCCCCGTGAGCAATCCGTCTCCGAAACCTTGATCCCATTCCTGGGTTGTCACATAAATACGGGCTGTGTTTCGGTCTGGCGAGACGCCTCCACTGCCAGTGTAGATTGCACGACAGGTGCGGAGCACTTTACCATCGGACGACAACTCCCTGTAGGTGCGGTGCCAGACAATGCCCTTCACAAAGCTGATTTGATCGGTGAACTCAATTTGAGGGGCATCCTTAGCGCGTGTCACCGTAACGAAACAGGGTCTTGGAACCGAGATAGCGGCCCCCTTCGACTCTTTGGCCGCTCCCGCCGCCGGGGTCGAAATCTTGGGAGAAGATGCTCGGCTATCGGTCACGTTATAGACCTTGGCTCGCTGCGATGTGATGTAGAGCCTTGCGCCTTCAGTCCTCATGTTTATTGAGAGATCAGCCCGGCCTTTGTGCCAATCGCCAGACGTATTCTCATTGTAGAATTCGATCGTGTAGGTGGCATTCCACACGCCTGACTGGTTAATCACGAAAATCACTCCGACCACTTGCTCGCTGCCTTTCTGCCATTTCTGCCGATGCTCTTTTTCCTCGGACTCGATGTTGGCAACAGGTATGCGGCCCTTGTCGAGGAAATCCACCATTCGATCATAATCGGCCATCATCCCGGCCACATCTCCGCGTGATGCCTTGGCGTGATGTTCGCTCAAAAAGGCCTTCACATCCTGCTCAGAGATCACAGGAGAAGGTGGCGGTGCGGGCGTGGGAGCAACAGGAGCCTCCTCAACAACTTTAGGAAATGGAGAGCTGGGCTTCTCCACAGCCTTCATTACCAGCAAAGAATTCGGCTCCTGGATTAAACTCAAAAGCTGCGGGGATTCCAATTCTGGCAGCTTGTCAGGCAAAGCAGCAGGGCTTGGCTTGATGGCAGCCCACCATTTGCGAGTGCTGATTGGCTTCCACTCCGACATTTTTCCAGGCTCCCAATAATGCAATGTGGAGGCGACATCCTCCACCTCGATGCTTTCATCGTGTGTCTGCACGATGAATACGGCCTTGCGTCCTTTCCACTCAACCAGGCGGGCAAGCGCCCGCACTTGATTGTAATCAGGCCCGACGATCACATTGTTCAGCGGATTTCTCAAAGGTGCATAAACCAGCAGGCACAGCATCTTGGAATCAATTTGGTTTCGCCAGCCGGTGTTCCCGATCTCTTCCAAAGGCAAGGGCATCTCGACTTCAAAAATGAAGTCAGGACAGGCTGCTTTCTTCATGAAAGTCACTTCGATCTGCCCGTTCAGCAATCGGATGATCTTGGAGCCGTCTGCTGAACAAAGAATCTTGTCCCCTTCATTCACCGACAGTGACTTGAAACCAAATGCCAAGGGCAGTTTTGGATGCTCATAGGCGCATATGGTCTGGCCTGAAAGCTCCCACGGAGAGTCGGGTTCCCGCCGCGCCGGTGGAATCGCCGATTTGAGCGTCGTTCGGAGGCCAAGTCTCCAGCCCGTCTGTTCAGGCCAGCTTGATCTTGGCCCTTCGATCCACATCGTTTTTCTGGCGTCGTCGAGCTTTTTGAATGCTGGGGATTCCTCGAATGCCCCCAGTTCTAACTTTTCAAGATTAAAAGCCAGCGGAGCCTCATCCTCTGGAAAGAAAGAGAGTTCATGCTCCTGCCACCAAAACAGATCCCCGCCAGGAACATCCCGGCCTGGCGGACGAGGCAGTTCAATGGCCGCACCAGTCTCGATTTTCAAAATCCAGATGCGTCGGGACGCCCCCTCACCAAGCGTGCATGCGATAGATTTTCGATCAGGTGCCCAGGCTAGAAGGCCGTGCGGAAAGGCTGGCACCACGATGGATGCAACCTTGCTAAAGCGATGCAGATCAAAAACGCCAACGGCTGCCCTCCCTCCTGAGGCATCGCCAAATGCGATCATCGCCCCATCGGGAGACAAGGCGACCGGACAAGAACTTTGCACATCTGGAATAATCTTGGAGAAGTCAGGCTGAATTTCCCCCAACCCTGCCGTTTTGATCCCCTGAGGAGGCTCATAGCGGAAAGGCGGTGGGGAGGGTGGAGCTACAACAACAGGTGGCGTTGGTGGTGGTGGATCGACAACCAGCGGTTGGCCTACTCGTGAGAGTGGCGCGGCAAAGGCGATCACTACTGCTGCTGTGATGCTCCCATTGAGCCATTTCAAACAGGGAAGCGGTATGGACGGCTGATCGGGTTTTTGAATTGGCAGCTTTTTCGCGATAACTCCGGCACCCGTGATGCCACCCAGAAATCCGCAAAGCACACTTGGCAGCACAGAAGCCAAGCTGACTGCCAGTGTCAGCCACATTTGCCCCCGATGGAATCTATCCAGTGCCGCTGAGGTGGCGGAATGTGAGGCAGATGTCGCCATTAAGATCAATACACTTCCGACAACCAAGACCGCCCAGATGCCTGCTCGCATTCCTATTCTTGCGCTGACTCCCATGGCATGCTCCCGACCAGGAAGTTCCTTCCGACTACACAAGGCTGCCCCACAGCCAGATATGAAACTCAGGGTCAAAATGGCAATCAGAAGCACCTGCGCCGAATTGAGTCCGATGATTGGACTCCGCAGGAACCCCAGGAGAAAGGGGGCTGAAATCCCAGCGCACAGACCAGCAATCAAGGCCGTCAGGCGAGCTTTATCTGTGATAGGTGAGTTGAGAGCTTCAGGCACGACCAGATCACTATCACATTGGCGATTTTCCGACAAGGGGCGTGGCGATCTGCTGGATTTTTGCCAGCATAGCCGGTGGAGGCTCACTCACACCATGCTCCCATTCCCGGACATCTTTCGCGATAGCTTTCACCCGTCTTCCAAAACCGAACTGACTTAACCCAAGAAGGCGGCGGGCCATCAGCACCCAATCCGCAGGAGTTGGGGAGGGGAAGGGATAGTAGCCAAGGAAGTCGATCAGGCGGGGCCAGAACGAGGCAGTCGGCTCGACCTCGTCTCGTTCCCATCGCTCATAATGTTCCCTCAAGGTGCTCAAACGAGTAGCCACCTCCTTTTGGGTCAGTTTTAACAGGAGCCTTCGAGACAAGAGGTGCTGCCCAAGGGTTTCAGGCTTCAAAATGAAGCCTTTATGGACGAGATTCCTGAATCTCAAGGCAGTCCGGGAGGACTTGAGAGTGAAGTAGCAAAATGGCAAAATAGGATGACGTGTTTTTCAAGTAAGGCTGACAACAAATTCAAAAAATCAAGCCGACCTTGTCCGTGATGAGTGGTTGTGAGGAATCCGGCACAGGAAAGCCATATGGAAGTGCTTTGGACAGGGCAAGCGACGTCATTGCAAGCACCTTGATCTTCTGAACAAGGCCGTGAACTTCGAACCTCATGGAACGGTGCCCGCATTGTCGCCAGAAGCGAAGGCGGAGATGAAGACCAGTGGATCAGCAGCCCAGGTGAGAGAAGATGACATGCAGAGAGAGCCGAAGAGGATTGAGAGAGTGTGCTTCATGGTGGGAGGTTCTATTTGCCAGTCAGCAGGAAGGCGAGCAGGTCGCGGAAGTCGTGGACGGTCATGGTGTTCTCCAAGCCGAAGAGCATCATCGAGAGGGGCGATGTGGTGTGACGTGTGATCTGAGCGGTGGGGATGCGTTGGCGGCCAGTGCCGAGGGCGTTGATCAGAGGGGAGCCATCGAGGCCAATGTGAACGAGCACGCCGGAGTAGGTGGTGCCGGACTTGGTTTCGACGATGTGATGCTCGTATTGCGGTGCGACTTCGCGTGAGGGATCGAGGATGGCTTCGATGAGTTTGGCGCGATCAAATGAGCGGGCGACGTTTGTCAGCTCCGGGCCGATGCTTGTGCCGCGTCCCTCTGCTTGATGACACATCGTGCAGCCAGTTTGCACGCTGTGGAACACGCGGCGGCCGGACTCGGCATCACCACCCACGGCCACAGCTTTGCGCCATTCGGCGGGAGTGGCAGGACGCTTGGCTGCACTGGACGTGAGCGCAAACTGAAGCTGCTCGGCCAAGGCTGAAGATGTGTCGCTCAAAGAGGCGAGCTTGTCTTGCAATGCCATGCGCACTGGGGCTTCGCTCATCGCGAGACGCAGGGCGCGCGCGGTCTCCAACTGCACATGTGGTTCGCTGTCATTGAGCAATTCGGTCAGCGCGGGGAGTTGCGTCGCATCGCGTCGGGCGATTGAGAGGATCGCATCGGCTCGCAGTGAGGACGTGAGTTTGGTGTCGAGTGCGAGCGACTTCAGCACACCTGGCACGTCGGCATGAGGACAGGCGGCGAGAGTGCGGATGGCTTCTTGTCGGAGTTTCGTGTCGCCGTTGCGTGCGAAGTGCAGCAGGCGCTCGGCGGTCTTCGCGTCGGTCAAAGTGGAGACGGTCGCTGCGGCCATCGCGTGAAGCGCGGCGGGTTGCTTGTCATCATAGAGAATGCTGGCGAGCAATTGCTGCCGCACGGGCACCGGGGGCTTGGTGAGCGCTGCTCTTGAGGCAGGCACCGAAGCGTCCGTGGCGAGCATTTCGGCGGAGGCGAGGTAAGCCTGGAACAAGGTCGGAGTCGGTTCCTGTGCGACGGCGCGGCTGAGATCATTTGCGAGCGCTTTGATGCCATCTTCACCTGCCCACCAGAGCGCGAGAAAACGCACACGCTCGTCTGGGTCGGACAAATGCTTGCGGATCAGCGGCACCGGATCTGCAGCCTGACCACGCCACAGCGCGGACAATGCGCCGAGCCGCACGGCGGCATCCGCATCATCCGCAGCCTTCAATGCTGCATCGCGGTAGGCGGGCTTGGCCAGCGAAGTGATCGCGGCGGAGCGGATGAAGGGATCGGCATCAGTGAGCGCGGATTTGAGTTCATCAATCTGCTTCGGCGAATCAGCGGCGAGCAATCGTTGGAAGCGCAGCGCGGCGGCATTTGTCTCGGCGAGTGGCTGCTCGTGAGTTGGCGGCTCCACTTTCACACCCTTCTTCGCCGCGAGCCGCCAGATGCGGCCCTTGCCATGAACGGGATACGAGGTGCGGTCGGCCCAGTCGGTGACGTAGAGCGAGCCATCCGGCGCGGCGGCGAAATCCACGGGACAGAAGGCTTCGTTAAACTTCTTCTCGCCCACAACGAGATTTTCCTTCGTCGCGCTGAACGATCCGCCCAGCGGCTTCAGACGATACAGTTCGATGGTGGCATCGCCCCATGAAGCGACGAGCAGTGATCCCGCGTAGCCGGCTGGAAGCGCAAGTCGGTCGGTGGAAATGACACCGCAGGGCGCCTCGCCCGTGCCTTTGAGCATCGGCAGCGTGCCGGGTAGTTCTCCATCCCAGCCATTAAAAACATGCGTGTCATCGTAGCGGCGCTTGTAGCCATAGTCGCCGCCGGGCACGACGTGAAGCAGGCGGCAGGGCGGACGACCGCCAGGATCGTTGTCCACGCAGAAGAGACGACCCGCGCGATCCAGCTCGAGACCGAAGGGATTCCAGAAACCGGTGGCGACCTCCTGCAACTCGCGCCCGTCAGCACGGCAGCGAAAGACTTTTCCGCCACGTCCAGGACCGGCGTGAACCTCGCTGCCGTCCGTTCCGCGCAGCGTGTATTCGGCGCTGAAGTTTTCGCCAATGCCGAGATAAAGCCAGCCATTGCGGCTAAAGACAATGCCGTTCAATCCATTGTGCGGATAATCCGTAGTGGTCACCAGCTCCACGATTTTAGTGCTCCGCTCGGAGACACCATCGCCATCCGCATCGTGCAGCAGCACCACGCCGCTGCGGTGAACGAGGTAAAGCTCATCTGCTGGAGAAAGCACAAGATTCATGGCGGTCTTGAAGCCTTCCGCGAACACCTTCGGCGTGTCGGGAATGCCGTCGCCATTCGTGTCGAGAAACACCTTCACGCGATCCGTCTCCGGCCCCTTGTAATCGGCGGGGCGATGATGCGTGTGCGACTCGACAACGAAGAGTCGATTGCGCTTGTCGATCGCGATGCCGATGGGCGTGACGATCTGTGGCTCGGATGCAATGAGCGTGAACTCGAGCTGCGGATCGCTCGACTTCGGCATAGCAATCTTCGCGTCAGGTGTGGCGGCGAAGCTCGACAAGCAGAGACCGAGAAGAATTGCGAGGCAGGAACGGAAGGGTTTCATGAAGTAAATGAGGAGGATGGAGTTCAGTAAGTCGCGCGACCGCCGGAGAGATCGAACACAGCGGCGGTAGTGAAGGAGCAGTCTTCGGAGCAAAGCCAGGCGACGAGAGCGGCGGCTTCTTCTTTTTTACCGAAGCGGCCCATGGGGATCTTCGAGAGCATGTAATCAATGTGCGACTGCTGCATTTGCAGGAGGATGTCCGTGGCGATGACGGCGGGCGTGACGGCGTTGACGGTGATGTTGGAGGTGGCGAGTTCCTTGCCGAGTGACTTCGTGAGCGCGATGACGGCGGCCTTCGAGGCGCTGTAATGAGCGGCGTTGGGATTGCCCTCCTTGCCAGCGATGGAGGCGATGTTGACGATGCGTCCGTAACCGTTCTTGAGCAGATGCGGGACGACGCTGTGGCAGCAGTAAAATGGGCCATTGAGATTGATGTCCATCACGCGCCGCCAGTCAGCGGGATCGAGTTCCCAGGTCTTGGCATTGCCGCCGGTGATGCCGGCGTTGTTGACGAGGATGTCGAGTTTTCCAAAGGCCTTCATCGTGGCCTCAGTGGCGGCTTGGACGGAGGCAAGGTCGGCGAGATCCACGGTGGCTGTATGCACGGTGTCAGGCGTGCCCATTTCAGCGGAAGCCAGCGCGAACGCTGCCGCATCCACATCCCAAAGCGAGACACGAGCGCCAGAAGCGAGGAGACGTTCGGCGATGGCGCGGCCAATGCCACGCGCACCCCCGGTGATGATGGCGTTGCGGTTATTGAGATCGATTTGGTTCATGTTTCGGATTTTGGATTTTAAAGACGGCCCATCTGGCAGACGGTAAGGCCGCCATCGATGACGATGATCTCGCCGGTGATGTAGCTGGCGGCGGGGGAGCAGAGGAACATCACCGCACCGGCGCAGTCCTCGGCTTTGCCGACGTGGCCGAGCAGGATTTTCTTCTCGTAGTGCTTGAGCAGATCATCGTTGCGCGACTCCATCCACACGGAGGTCAGAGGTGTCTTGATGAGGCCGGGCGCGATGCCGTTTACGCGGATGCCGTGCGGCGCGAGCGAGACCGCGAGCGATTTGGTGAGCATCACGAGGCCACCCTTGCTCACGTCGTAGGCCACACTGTCGGACTCGGCTTGGAAGCCATTCGTGGAAGACATGATGACGATGCTGCCACCGCGTTTTTCACGCACCAGATGCTGCGCGAATGCCTGTGCGGTTAAGTACATCGTGCGCAGATTCAGGTTTATCGTTTTGTCCCACAGCTCCCCGGTCATCTCCAGAAACGGCACATCGAAGAAGCTGCCAGCATTGCAGACGAGCGTGTCCAGCCCCGGCTCGGCGGCGATGGCGCGCTCAATGAGTTTTCCCGGCGCACCTGAGTCACATAGGTCGCAGGCGACATAGGAAACATCGGCCGGCAGGTCGCTGGGCCGCGCCTGCCGACCGTGCGCTACCACACGCGCGCCTGCTTCATGCAAGCCGAGTGCGATGGCGAGCCCGATGCCTTGCGAGGAGCCTGTGACGAGAGCGGCGTGGCCGTTAAGAGAGAATGCTTTCATCATGAAGTTTCAAGAGGTTGCGGGTGTTGGTGTTGGCGATGCGTTGCACCACATCAGGCGGACTGGCTTTCAGCGCGGCGACCTCGGCCTTGTAGGTGCTGATCAGCCGAACGACCTGGCCGTTGATCTCGCCCGCGTAGCTGTAAAAAGGCGAATCGCTGCCCCACATGAACTTGTGCGGATACGCAGCGGCGAGGTCGGCGATGACGCGGCCTGGGTTGGTGAAGTCGGAGTCAAACCGCCGCGCTTTCGGCGCGATGTAAGGCAAGTCCTTCACTGCACCTTCGCAGTGGATGCAGTGTGCGGAGCAGTCGAACCAAGTGTTCGGCAGTGCATTCACGCGGTCGAGGCATTCCTTGTCGTAACGACACGAGTGCGCGAGGCAGAAGCGCAGGTGCGGATTCGCTTCGGCGATGTCGAGTATGTCGCTGGCCTGCGCCCACACATCGGTCTCCGCAACGCTTGAATGAATCAGGAACGGCAGATCCCACTCCGCTGCGAGTTCGAGGAAAACTTTACCGCGATCATTGAGGTGCTTGATGTCGGCTTGCAGGATCGTGGTTTGCAGCTTGATGCCGTAGAAGCGGTAGTCGGCGCGCAGTTTTCTCAATTCCTTCGCCTGCGCGGCCACGTTGCGCATGGGATCAACCATAACGAAAGGGAGCATGCGTTTCCCTTCCTCGGGGAACATCACGTTGATCTCCTTCAGCAGCCTCCGGTTCTCAAAGGCATACGGCACGTCATGCAGACGGCCTTTTTCGTCCTTGATCTTGTTGTCCATGAAGACGGTGACATCCAGCGCCAGATGACTGACGAATGGAAACACGATCCAGCGATCCACGCCAAGAGCGCGACCTTCATCGTGCATGGCGACGAGGTGCTGGGCATAGGGGAAATCGCCGTGCAGGTAGAAGAGCAGGTCGGTGCCGACATGGTTGTGGCAGTCAATGATCATGGGTGGAGAGGTGGGTTGTTTTCAAAGCTCCGTCCACTGGCCGGGCACGGGTACCGGGTAGCGGCCTTTGTCATCGGACTTGATCGGCGGATCGCTCTCATGCGTGAGGTGGTCGATGCCAGGGAACCATTCGAACTTCGACGCGAGCGCTTCGTCCCACGTCACGGTGCGGCCCATGTGCATGGCGGCGCGGCCCATGATGGCGGCGAGATTCGAGTGCGCGGCGCGCTTCGCCTGGTTGAAGGGTTTGTTCGTGCGGATCGCTTCGAGGAAATCATTCCACTGATTCTGCCACACGGTGTTCTTCTCCTTTGGCGCTCGCCATTCGATATTCTTTCGCGTGGTGTTCTGGTCTTTGTAAATTTCCACGTCAGCGACGTGCGTATTGCCGGAGAATTGCGCGGCCTTTTTGCTGCCATGCACATAGGTGGCAAATTGGCTCTGAGTATTCGCGGTGTAGCGCACGGTATGCATGGCGCGGGTGCCGTTGGGGAAGGTCCATTCAACATTGAAGGCATCGAGATTCTGGCTGCAATCCTGGCTGTTCGCAGCGCGTCCGCACACGCCCTGCGCGGAGACGGGCAGCGCATCGTGCAGCCAGCACAATTCATCAATCTGATGGATGTCCATCTCGGCCCAAAGGCCGCCGCAGACCCAGTAGAACTTCGTGAAGTTGCGCAACTGCCACTCCAGCTCGCTCTTGTCCGCAGGCTTCGGCCTGAGCGCTCCCGCAGGCCCCATGCGATAGGCGCGGGTGTAGCTGAGATCACCTAGCTCGCCAGCGCGGAGGCGACGGATGAGTTCCTCGCGATTCGGCGAGTGACGGCACATGAGTCCCGCGGCGATCTTCACGCCCTTTTTCTCCGCAGCCTCGGCGGCGGCGATCACGCGGCGCACGCCGACGGGATCTGTGGCAAAGGATTTCTCCATGAAGACATTCACGCCGCGCTCCACGGCATACTCGAGCTGCTGCGGGCGAAAGCCTGCATAGCCGGTGAGCATCGCGATGTCGCCGGAGCCTGGCCGCAGCGAGTCGATGGCCTTCTTGTAAGCATCAAAGCCGATGAACTGGCGCTCCGAGGGCACATCAATGCGTTCTTGAAATTTATCGTAGAGCACGCGGTGAGCCCCCTGGAGGCGGTCTTCATATAGATCGGCCATGGCGACGAGCTTCGTGGTGCTGCCGGTGGCTTCCATCGCATTCGCAATGGCACCGCTGCCACGCCCGCCGCTGCCGATGATGGCGAGTTGAATGGTATCGCTACCCGCCGCATGGACATGCGGGATGGCGATCCCGGCCAGCGCGGAGGCGGCGACGGCCTTGCTGCTTTGCTGGAAGAAATCACGACGGGTGAGATGGGTGGAATTGGGTGTGTTCATGGCTGAGTTTGGGTTGTTGTTCTGGATCAAAAAAGAATTAGATGCCCGCGATCACCTCGTTCAGCGTCACTTCACGACCGAGTTCGAGGGAGCGCTTGGCGGCTTCAAGCGCGGCGATGACTTCGACTTCTTCTTCGATGGGCACGCTCTCCTTGCCGGTGATCACTAAATCGAGGAAGGCCTCCAGCAGGTAAGCATAGAGGTCTTTGAGATCAGGTGTGACGTTACGCCAGCCTTTCTCGCCGTAGAGATTGATCTGGTAGCCTGCGCGCATCTTTTCTTTGTCGGCAACGATGAGCATGACGTCACGCTGATCGCCGAAACGAAGACGCGCGATGTTTGCGCCTGGCTTGCCGACATTGATCGCGCTCACGGCTCCCTTGCCTAGCACGGCATAGATCATCGAGAGCGCATGGATGCCGTAATAGACGAGTTCATTGCCGCACACGGCGCTGGCAAGATGCACCTCGCCGAGCTGCGGCAGTTCGTTGCGCAGCTTGATGATGTCCGGCACAAAACGCAGGCTACTGGCGGACATGAAGCGCGTCTTGGTTTCGCGCACAAGCTTGGCCACGGCGGCAGCCTCGCGCGCGGTCATGGCGAGTGGTTTGTCGCAGAAAGTCGGCACGCCTTTGCGCAAGGAATGCTCAGCGTATTTCCACTGCGCGCCGCTGCCGTCATCGACGATGAGCACGGCATCCACACCGTCACAGCATTGCTCTGGAGTGTCTGTCACGGTCTCGATGCCGCAGATATCTGCCAGCGCGTGTGCGGCGGCTTTGTCAGTGTCCCAAATCTTCACCACGCGCGCGCCTTCGAGTCTGCGGCCTGACTTGACGAACGTGCCCTTGAGTTGTTTCGCCTTCTCTTCATCCCAGCCGTTGAACGTGGTGGAAAAAGCGGTGCCATGATGCGACCCCGGCATGCGCGGCGCGGCAGGATTGTTGTAAGTGGGAGCATACGTCGCCGCCGAGATGATGCCGAGCTTCAGCGGCGTTGATTGGGCACGCCCGATGATCGGGAGTCCGGCGGCGAGGGTGGCGACTGAGCGAGTGACAAATGCGCGGCGGTCTATCTGTAATGTGGGCTGGTTGTTCATGGTGAGTTGGGGTGAAGTTATTTGCTGATCGGTGGTGTGATGCGCTGGATGTCGCGAGGCGTTGCCAAACACACCCGGAAGCCGTCGCGGGAGTCGGAGTAGGTCCCCGGCTGCGCTCCTCCCTCGATGCCCGTGGCCCAGGCTTTCTCGGCGGGTGTGCTGCCCATCATGAATTCGCCTGCCGGGATGCCCACCAGCTCAAGCGTCGCGCCGCCGCCAAAGTCCACGAGCTTAGTTTTGTCCGCCGCCGTCAGCGATGGACCTGTGATGAGCGCCGCGCAGAACAGAAGTCCGGCGAGGCTGATTCGGACGAATGAGGATGTGTGGGTCATGGTGTGTGGGTTGAGTTCATGGGAGATCTTCCTGAGTGTTGAGCTTTCAAAGCTTTATCACCTGGCCAGTGCGAGCGGATTCCTCGGCGGCAAGGCAGGCACGCACAGCCTCGCGTGATTCCTCGGGGGTGATGACGGTGGGCTTCTCGCCTGTGGCGACGCAGTTCACGAAGTAGGCCAACTCATCGCGCAGGGCACCGCGCAACTGGCCGTGGATCATCGGCCAATAGGTGGTGTCGGGGCAGCGCACGCCGTCCTTGTCCACGATCATGAGGTTCGGGTGCGTATCCTGGATGGAGATCGCGCCTTCGGTGCCGACGATTTCAAGGCGTTCATCAATTTGAAACGGTGTGGTGTTCGGCAGGCACCACACGGACTCCAAAATGCACGACGCCCCGCTCTCCAGGCGATACATCACCTGGCCTAGATCGGGATTCGCATGCTCACGGACCTTCACCGTCTGCGCGTAGGCCGAGATGGCGCGCGAGCCGCTGAACCAGAACATCAGGTCGGTGTCATGCACGCAATCGCCGATGATCGGGCCGATCTTGTCGAGCACCGATGCACCGACCCACGCCTGCAAATTGCGGCGTGCATACATGGAAATGATTTTGCCGATTTTGCCCGCCGCTATCTCCTGCTTCGCGGCAGCGTAGCGTGGATTGAAGCGACAGATGTGACCGACCATGAAGAAACCTTTTGCCGCATTGGCCGCATCCACGATGGCATCGCAGTCAGCGATGGTCGAAGCCATTGGTTTTTCGAGAAAGACATGCTTGCCAGCTTGCAGAGCGGCCACGGCGGGCGCGGTGTGCTGATCCCACATCGTGGTGATGCTCACGGATTCCAGTTCGGGATCGGCGAGCATCGTGTGGTAGTCGGTGAAGACTTTCGTCGCGCCGAACTTCTTTTGTATTTCACTGAGCCGCTCAGGATTGCGGGTGCAGACTGCGTGAAGTTCCACATTGGGAATCGCAGCGAGTGCTTCGCAATGTTTTTCACCAAACCAGCCGAGACCGAGGACACCGTGTTTTACTTTTTTCATAGGAGTGGATTGTGTTGAAGTGTTGTTCAGACGGGGCGCACCGGGCCGTCATGCTTCGCGAGTGAGCCGAGTTCGGCGGCACCGCTGAGTGCGCGGATTTTTAGCTGGTAGTTTCGCGTCTCACCTGGCTCCATGAACTGCTGCGCGAGCTTGTGCTTGTCGCGCGCAGTGCCGAGAAGCGAGCCGGAGAAGGGTTCCAATGCGCTGACGTAACAGCCGCGCGGGCCGTAGTGCTGCCAGTTCGCCATGCGCGGCAGCGCCTTCTTCGGATAGCTGATTTCGAGGCCGAACTTGAGCTTGTCGTTGATAAGACCGATGCGGCACCAGCCATCGCGTTCTGCTTCCGTGTCCACGATGAGCCCACGCTCACCGCTGCCCGCGTGTTGTGCCAGGCCATCAGGCACGCGCTTGAGTTTGTTCATCGCCGTGGCGGAGAGTGGCTGCACGATGTCCTGGCCCGCTGGCGGAGGAATGGTCCAATACTCCGCCTTGCCGCGATAAACGAAACGTGCGCCACAGTCGAGCAACGGCCAGCCGAGATTGCAATGGTAGAGCCAGTGATGCGCCACACGCATGTCGCCGCGATTCGTCACGGCGTCTTCGATGTGAATCTCCGGAACACCGAGCGTGCAGCGGATGATGCGGCGGATTTCAAACACCGGGCCGAACATCCGCGAGTCGCGCACGACAAGGCCGAGTTCCATTTCATGCCGGCCATTGTGCGGGTCGGGATTGCGAAGCGTCTCGACCTGCGTGCACTGGCCGGAGTAGCGGCCATGCAGCGATGTCTGCATACCATTCTCAATGCGTGGCCCCCCCATGTATTCCGGGCCGCAAGTCGTCACCAGCCCGCCCGCCCAGCCGCGCAACCACTCCGCGCCCGTGTGAAACGTAGCACTCGGCGGCACGAGGCCGTTCGGTGTGAGGTAGGCGAAGGCATGCTGTTTGAAACTCGCGTCCACGATGTCGCCGCCACGATCCAGCGCGACCGTGAAGCGCAAACCCGCGCCTGTGTCGAACAACGCCACACGCACCGGTTGCCCACCACCTGCGCCCGGTGAGTCGAGCGTGCCAGTGCGGATGCCGCCGAGTTGGAGCGGGTTTTCAAATTTGGCGAGGTCGGGTTTCATTGTCTGGTTCTTTCAGATTCAATTCACCACGGCGGCAGCCCCATCGTTCCTCCATCGAGCACGATGGAGGTGCCATTGATGTAGCCCGCGTCGTCACTCAGCAGAAAAGCCGCCGTTTGTGCGATGTCGATGGGCTGGCCGAGCCGACGCACGGGAATGCGGCGCGCGACATCGGCGTAAAGTTCAGCGACGGGTTTGTCCCAGCCCTCGCAGGTGGCCGCGAGCATCGGCGTGTCGATCGTGCCGGGGCAGATACCAACGACGCGCACCTTGCCCGCGTGATCCACCGCGAGACAGCGGATCAGCGACTCCAGCGCGCCCTTCGACGCGCAGTAGAGCGCATGCGCCGGGAAGCCGATGAACGCTGCTACCGAGGTCGTGATGAGGAACACGCCTTGTCCCTGCTGCTCCATCACAGGAATGACGTGCTTTGCGGTCCAGAACACGCTCTTCACGTTCACGCCCATAAGCTTGTCCCACGCTTCGTCATCAAACTCAGTGACCTTTCCCTTGCCCCAGACGCCCGCGTTGCAATGCACGCCGTCGATGCGGCCGTAAAGCTCCACCGCGCGTTCGACCATCGCCTTCACGCTGTCTTCGCTCGAGACATCGGCGAAAACGAAGCGCGCGTCATGACCGGCAGCGCGCAGTTCCTTTCCGAGCACGTCTCCGCGCTCCTGTTGATTCGATGCGATGACCACGTGCGCGCCGAGCGCCGCGAAATGCCGACTGCACGCCTCGCCAATGCCCGACGTGCCGCCGGTGACCAGAATGACTTTGTCTTTGATGCTCATATTTTTTATCTCCAAGGCAGATCGCTTTCGTTTTCAAACTTCATGAACTCAATCACAGCGCCGTCCTTGAGGATGAAGGCCACAGTGAAATTCGGCGACGGCTCGAACGGCTCAATGAGCACCTGCTCGCCACGCAGCTCGGCCTGGATGTCGTCCACGCGATACGCGACGTGTGGCATGTCGCGCACCGGGCCGCTCACGGGGCTGTCCGGCTCGAACCGCAGATACTCGACGAGGTAGGGATGCTTGCGCGGGTCGGTGACCCACACCTTGGTGTCTTCGACGAAATACTCGCCGGGATGACTCTCGTTAGTCGGCAGGCCGATATGATGGAACTGGCGCATGATGTTTATAGGTTAGATGAGTTGCGTGCGGAGATGGCGCGGTCGGCCATGCGGAAGAAATCATTCTCCGGGGCGTAACCGAGCACCGTGCGGGCGTGGGTGATGTTGATTTCAAACGGGTGATACTTCGGACTGGGAATCTCCACCGTCGGCACGCCGAGCTGCTTCGATAGATAGTCCGCCGCGCTGCGGTAATCGAAGGCCGACGGCCCCGCGATGTTGAAGGTTTGCCCGAGCGCGGAGAGATTGTCGATCATGCGATCAAAGGCCTGCATCACGTCATCGACATGCACGATGTGCCGCCGCAGTGGCGCACCGTTCGCGTCCGTGAGGATCGGGATGCGCTCCTGTTTGGCCCGCACCAGCGCGAGCACGTCGTCGCTGACTTCGCCAAAGCCGTGGCCAGGCTCAGCGGGGTTCACATTTAGCAGCAGAGAAAAATGATTCAGCAGATCGTCCTGCTCAAACACCCATGAGGAGCGCAGCACCGTGACTGGCAGGCCGTATTGAATCGCGTATTGCGCGGCCATCGTCTCCTCCATCACCTTGGAGAAAGCGTAGTAGCCTGGATAGGCCGTGAGCGGATGGTTTTCGTCGATGGGGGTCGGCTGCGGATAAAACCAGATGCCCTGTGCCGCATCGCCGCCAAAAAGAATAAACTGCTTCACGCTCTCGCGGCGGCAGGCTTCGAGGATGTTGAAAGTGCCACGCACACTCACGTCAAAGAAAGTATCCGCGTCCTCCTTGGTCGTGGCGAGCTGCACCACGATGTCCGCGCCGCGCATTGTTTCATTCACGGCCTTCGCGTCGGTGATGCTGCCGGTCACAGACGTGATGTTGCTTCCGACAACCGGCGTGCGATGCACCAGCGCTCTCACCGCAAACCCGCGCCGCGCCAGAACCGCCAACGCATGGCGTCCGAGTTTTCCGCTGGCTCCAAAGATGGCGACTGTTTGTTTCATCGGTTCAGTATAACGCCACCAGTTGGCTCAAAGCATTGGCCGAGAACGCCAACCTTTGGTATTTTCCGGCCATGAACGAACAACGCCGGGCGCAACAATTTCAGCAGGCATTCCTCAAACGCATGAGTGGCGGCCTACAGCTATCTGCACTTTTCGCCACACTGCCGATGATCGCTTTCCTGGCCAAGGACAAGGACAGCCGCTTCGTGTGCGCGAACGCTCGCACGCTGAAAATCTTCAACTTGGAACATGAGTGGCAGATGCTCGGCAAGATGGACCGCGACTTCTTTCCTCTCGAACTTGCCGCCAGTTTTGTGGACGAAGATCGCCGCGTCATGCACACTGGCAAAACGCGCACCTACTACTCGCAAATGGTGCCCGATATCAACGGCCCCTTGAACTGGTATGTCGTTTCCGTGGCTCCGTTGCGTGACGGGCGTGGGTGCATCTGCGGCGTCGCCCTCGTGCTCTACGACATGCACGAAGTCGGCGGCGTGACACATCACTTTCAGCAGCTTGAGCCCGCACTACGTCATCTGCACACGCGCTTTCGTGATCCGATTGAAACCAAACATCTCGCCGCGCTCACGCATCTTTCGGAGCGGCAATTCACCCGTCTCTTTCACAAGCTGCTCTGCGAGCCTCCCATGCGTTACCTCATCCGCCAGCGCATCCGCGCCGCGTGCCAGGACCTCATCTCCACCGATCACACCGCGGGTGCCATCGCCCTCGAGTGCGGATTCTACGACCAAAGCGCCTTCACCCGCGCCTTCCGCGCTCACACGGGCCTGACTCCATCTTCCTATCGGCAGCGGCATCTCGATGAGCTGACGACTGGTGGTGCGTGAGGTGTTTTGTGCCGTAACTTGACTCCGTGAGGGAATCAAGCGCCAGCCCATGCTGCGGCTCACGATTTCGGCGCCCGCTCCAATGCTGCCGCGATTTCGCGTTCGATCACTGGCAGCGGGTTGAGCAGCGCGAGCAGCAGAGCAAAGAGGTGTCGAAAGGAGGATTTCATGGTTTAATTAAATGGAATGGGGCTGAACGCGCGGCGACGATCTTAGCGCAGCACGACGCGCGGGGCGACCCATGTCGCCCAGTCGGCTGCGGGATCGGTGAGGGGATCGACGATGAAGGCGATGCTCACTTCCTGACCACGGAAACCGGCGAGATCGATTTCTGCCGGCACGCGCTCCGCGCCCTTGAGCTGGCGCGCGAAGACTTCGCGTCTATCAATCTCAATGGCGAAGGCGGCACCATTGCTCTTCGCGTTGTTCAGCAGCGCGTCAAAGGTGAGCAGGCAGCGCTTCGCATCCGCAGCGGGAATCGCGACGCGGTAAGTCAGCAGGGCGCGGCCTTTCGGCTTCGGATGTTGCTGCAGCGCATCCTCCGGCACTTCGTCCGGCGGGCCGATGCGCCGCAGCTCGACTGACTGCATATTCTCCTGTTGCGCCTTCGTTCGCTGTGCGACGAAGTCGAAGACCTGGTGCCCCGTCTCGCGCTTCACCGCACGCGGCGGGTCGAACTTTGTCGCCACGACATCACTCCAGTCCTTACGCCCGACGATTGGCAGCGCAAAGGCGAACGCGGCATCTTCCTCCGGCGTGCCGGCCTTTTGCACGACGCCCCAGATCTTCCGCGCGCGGCCGATGCCGTTGACGTTCGCACTGCCATCGTGCTCGCGGATGCCGAAGAGGAGACCATTCTCGAGCGGGTGATCGACATGGCGATGATACAGGAAGGACTCGATGCCCGGCAGCGCCTGCACCTTCTTCCACGCGAGCGCGAAGGCGGCGGCTTGCACGAGTTCACCGTCGGGACCGGGCGGGCAGTCAAAGCCCTGTTCGGTCAGCACGATTCGGCGGGGCTTGCCCTCGAAAAGGAAGCGCGGCTGCTGCAAGAAGGCGGGCAGCACCTCGAGATTGTGAAAAGTGATCTGCGGCGCATCGAAGCGCAAGGGCGCGGAGCGGTCATTCCAAAAGCTTGGCTGCCTAAGGTTCTCCGGATACGGATGATGCGCGAGGTTCCATGGAAAATCGCCCTCCCGTCTCGCACGCTTTTTGACTCTTTCCAGAACCTCCACGCCGGTGAAGTCGTGTGTCCGATCCGTCGTCGCGGGCATCGTCCAGTGATGGTCGAGCGAGATATAGATCGGGAAGTCCGCATGGACGCTGCGCGTGGCCAGATCGGCAATGCGGAGCGCGGCGGTGTATTCACGCAACAAAACCTCTGGCTCGACCGCGCCGAGGTGATACCACCCCCAGTGGTTCTGCACTTCGTTGCCGATCACGAGCCCGGCGATCTGGCCAAACTTTGCGTCCTCACGCGTGTAGCGATCCACCAGCCAGTGGAGGATCGCGCGGTAGAAGAAGACGCCTTCCTCCGTCGCCGTGTTGAACGCCGCCGGGCCCTCCGGAACCGTCGCCGGATCGGTGAGCGGGTGCACGAGCGGCGATGTCCGTGACATGGTCTTCTGAACGGTATTGCCGAGGATGCCGGTCACCCGCATCTTGGCCGCGTGGAGCGCCTGCAAGTCGCGATCAAGCGCCGCGACCGCAGCCGGACGAAGCCCGATCCTTCTCCCCTCAAACTCGAAGCTGAGCTTCGGCTCCGCGCTCTGCCAATCGATCAGCCAGCCGATGTTGATGTTCTGGTTAGACTGCCCGAAGCCGAGCGCCTTGCCATCCTCCACGTCGAGCAGGCAGGCTATCCCTTTCTTGTTCGCGAGCGAGCCGAGGGTGTTCGTCCGCTGCGGGAGCGCGGAGAAATCCGTGACATGCAGCGGCGGACCAAGCGCCTTCCCGCCCGAGCGACGTTCAAACTTCGCGAACAGTCGGTCGCGTTTGCCATCGAAGCGAGGCACCGTCGCACCTGGGCCTTCACCACTCCACAAAACGTGGCCTTCTCCCGCCGCCGAGGTATGCAGCGGCAACTCGCGAATCTCCGTCTGTCCGGTGCCGAGCGGCCACGCAAAGCGCAACGAATCCGGCGTGATCGCCACACGCAGAGGTGGTTCGTCAGCGCGGACAAGATTGCTGAGAACAACGAGCGTGGCGAGCAGGCAAAGAGTGAGGAAGCCGAAGAAGCGGCGGGATTTCATGATTTCAGTAAAACGCCCTTCCATTCGGGAATACATGGCCTAGGTCTGCCAAAAGTTGTTATCATCCTGCCATGTCAACCAAGCACTCCAAAGCGCCTTTTTCGCCAGCATGGCCGATCCGCAGGCATTCAGGCTCATGTTTGATCAGCAGCCCAACGTCTTCTTCTTTGTGAAGGATCGCGAGAGCCGCCTCACCGCTGCCAGCTTGCCAATGTATTCCCGACTCAGCCCACTCTCTCGAGCCAGCCCATACTTGCTCAGCCCGCAGCGTTCCCGCAGCTCTTGCAGCCGACGTGGCAAGAGATCGCGGATGCACTCAGCGTAGTCATGGGCTTCATGATTTTCAGGCGTGGAGGGCACGTCGGTTCTGCCCCAGAGTTCCTTAAAGATCACCTGCTTGTCCGCCAGTGCTGAGATTCGCGGGACTGTCCCAGGTGAGAGGGGCGGGCATGGGGAAATGGTTTGAGTCAATCGTTGGAGCGATGACAACGGGACGGAAACTTTGCGCTCTGATAATCTCGCTTCACGGCTTGACGCTGCGCGGCGTTCCCAAACACACCCGGAAGCCGTCGCGGGAGTCGGAGTAGGTCACACTCCTGATGCCCAGTCGAACGGCGCAACGCGCGTTAGAGTCGGAGGAAGAGGTCATGGCGTTGCTGTTCGGAGTCGGTCACTAAACAAACATGACCAGTGCCCGCTTCATTTGCCGAAAAAAGTTTTCACCGGGCGAAAATGCCCGGCTGATGCCACGCTCACGAGCCAGGGTGAACGTTCCTTCAGGCCATCGCTTCCCGGAGTTCCTGCAAGCGCCTCGGCAGCCGAACCAGGACTCACTGCGGGCTGCTTCTGCGATCAAAGCGCCTTCACCCAGCACTTCCGCAAACGCATCGGAATGACGCCCAAGCAGTTCCGCATGCGGCATCAGGGGTAGGTGTTCCCACCACGATCTAGTTGGATGCGAGGAAGTGAAGGGCTTCCAACTTGTCGGATGCGGGCATTTCGTCCCCATGTTCCCATCGGCGGAGTTGTTGATGAATCACGCCGACTAATTGGGCCAATTCCTTCTGATCCATACCTTGGCACCGCCGTGCCTTCATCACAAGATCGGCAGTGGTTTCTTGACCGAAAGGATAGTAACCGAGGAAGGAAAGGATGCCCGGCCACTCAGAGACGACAGGCTGTCGTTCATCGCGCTCCCATCGTTCGTAAACCTCACGCAGAGTGCCAAGTTGTCTCGCTACATCCTCCTGCCGCAAATCCAGCACCAACCTCCGATTTCGAAGGTGTTCGCCAAGAGTCTGGGGTAAGGGGATGACACCTTTCTTTCTGAGAATGAATGCTTTAAATGCTTCCGGGTCCACCCGGAGCATGAAAAAGCAAAATGGCAAAATAGGGTGATACCTACTTCACAGCGTAGCAAACTTTGAAGAAGCCGAACTCGATGCCCTCACTTATACGCCCTTGGTACTGGCCTGAACGAGGCCAGCCTGAACGCACCGAGCCCTTCACCTGGATTGTGGAGGGGGTGATTGCTGCGTCGTGGTGGCCGGATCCGTATGTGTTTGATCTTTATGACGAGCACGGCATCCGTGCGGTGGTGAACTGCTGCGAGTTTGACAACCGCAAGGATGTGCCGCCTCACTTTGTCTACCATCACATCGATGTGCCGGACTACGGCGTGCCCACGGATGCGCAGATGGAGCGCTTCATGATGCTGATGGACGCGCACCATGCCGCGCGCGAGCCTGTGGTGGTGCACTGCGTGGCGGGCTGCGGGCGGACGGGGCAGTTCATCGTGGCCTGGTGTGCCAAGGCGGGTTTGATCCCCGCTGGCAGCGATCCGGTGCAGTGGATTCGTGCCCGCCGGAAGTGCTGCCTGGAAACCCATGAGCAGACGGACTGTGCGAAGCGATGGATGAATAAGTATCGAGTCAAATAAGGCGGCGCAGGAAGAAAGTGGCTGTCGAGGTCGCAGAGCTACAACTCATTCGAGGGCAGCGATGACGACAGACAAAGCCGGTTGAGGATTCCAATCTGCTGCCTGATGCGTATGTGAGCGGGGCTGTCACGGTTTCACCAGTTCATCAGGGAGTTTGGCGAGGCGCTCCATGGAGGTGATCTCGTGGTAAAACCAAGGT
The DNA here is from genome assembly GCA_017301975.1 of Verrucomicrobiota bacterium. Classification (GTDB taxonomy): domain Bacteria; phylum Verrucomicrobiota; class Verrucomicrobiia; order Verrucomicrobiales; family Verrucomicrobiaceae; genus Prosthecobacter. Next base: position 34,751 of record JAFLEI010000024.1, on the reverse strand, counting down.
TTCCCGTCCTTGAGCTTGAAGATGATGGTCTTTGAGGCGTAGCGCAGACCCTCGTGCTCCTTCCAGTCGCCGAAGCGGTAGAAGTCTCCACGCCAGTCGAGCCGATGAAGGAGGTGGCTTTCCTTGTCGAAGTAAAACTTCATGGGCGGTGTCACGCTGCCGCTTACCTGTACGCCCTCATAGGCCTTGCCCTCGTCGGTGATCTCTGCGATGGGCTCGAACTGGGACTTGGGATCAACGAGCAGATCGAGCGACCATGCACGCACATCTTCTTTGGCGGGCTCATCGCCGCGTTCCTTCTTGCCAAGCCACCAGCGATTGGGCAGTTCGATAACGGAAGTCCGGCTCGTGCGTTTTTTTCCTTCGGGAGGCTCGGGTTTGTCGCCAAAGTGAAAGGTCTCCCCGAAGCGGAAAATCTTGAGCAGCTTGTCCTTGCCGCCGACTGCGGTGAGGGCTTTCTCGACCACAGCCGAGGCCGGGGCTGCAGTGCTGGTTTGTGCGCAAAGCGTTGGCTGGGTGATGACCAAAGCCAGAGCGGGAAGAAGAAAACGGATCATGGTGGAAGGGTGAGGCAGCGGCATGAACAGGCAACGCTTTTCATGCCGGGTGCCTGCTGCGACTAGTTACGGCCTGATGTTGGAAACTCTTTTGCCTAAGTTTCAGAGGCTCACTTCCAGCCTGAAGATTTTGAGGATGAAGCAGCACAAAGCCATCCCATGGCTTATGGAACGGTGAGTCCTCTGGACTGCTACGGGGCAGCCCAGAGGCGAGTCACAGTATTTATTTATGCCAGCTTGTAGCAGTCGGCCCACTCGGCGCGGGGGGCGGGGCCGGAGAGGCGGGCGTTGGCGGCGTCGTTGTTGATGAAGCGCTTGGTGGCGGGGTCGAACTGCAGTTCGACGTTCAGATACTCGGCGATGGTGCCGAGGTTCAGCACCTGGGTGAGCGCGCCGCCGATGCTGAAGGGAGACTCGGTGCTGCCATTTCCCATGCAGGCCTGGACGAAGCTCTGGAAGTGATTGTACTTTGGCGGATGAAGGGCCATGGCGTCCTTGAACTCGACCATCTTGGCGCGTGGATACACGATGGAATGGCGGTCATGGGAGCCGCGCTGCACGATGTAGTCGTCCTGTTTTCGATAGAGCAGGGAGCCGGCGCCGCCGAGGTTTGGTGTCATCAATTTGCCGTCCGAGTCGCGATCGAGGAATTTTTCCGCGAGGTCGATCTTGGTGTCGCCGCCGGCTTTCCAGTGCAGCTCCACGGCGGGCAGTTTCTCGCCGCGCTCAGGGAATTCAAAGCGGATGTCGGAGCTCAGCGGATAGGCGATCTGATTGTAGTCGGCGAGCGCAATGGGCGTGATGCGCGTGGGCAGGCCGAGCTTGAGGTGGTGATGGGCGAAGTCGATGATATGAGCGCCCCAGTCGCCAAACATGCCGCCGCCGTAGAGGTGGAAGCCGCGCCAGTTGAAGGGGTGATACATCTTACTGAAAGGCTTGACCTCCTGCGGACCGCACCAGAGGTCCCAGTTGAGCGACTCGGGCTTTGGCTCCTCGGTCGGATAGCCTTTGACGAGTGCGCGCTCGGCGGCGTTCATGAACCACAGCGAGGGAGACTTCCAGGCGTCGATCTTGACGATGTCATCGACGATGCCGGCGGCGAGCATCTGCTTGAACTGCTCGGCTCCGGCGGAGGTGTGGCCCTGATTACCCATCTGGGTGACGACCTTGAATTTTTTCTCCGCGCGCATGAGGATCTCGGCTTCTTCAAAGGTGTGGGTGAGGGGCTTCTCCACGTAGACGTGCTTGCCGCGTGCCATGGCGTGTATGGCGGCGGTGAAGTGGGTGTGGTCCGGGGTGACGACGCTGACGGCGTCGATGTCGTTGCCCATTTTGTCGAGCATCTCGCGGAAGTCGGTGAAGCGCTTGACGTCGGGGAAGGCCTTCAGGTTCTTGTCCGCGCTCTTGGCAGTGATGAAATCAACATCGGTAAAGGCCACTGGGACAGCTGCGCCGCCTTCGGTGAGGCCGGGGATGACGCTGCCGGCACGGCCGCCAAGGCCGATGCAGCCCAGATTGACGCGCTTGCTGGGCGGCAGTTTGGGATTGTCCGCCGCGCGTGCGCTGGTGAGGTAGGCGGGGATGAAGTTGAAGCCAAGGCCTGCGGCGAGGGACTTTTTGACGAAACTGCGGCGAGTCGGGCTGGGGGCGTTTTCGGGTGTGGTCATGGTTTGGAAATGGGTGGCAAGGAGTACGCTAGAAGTTCGGTGGGTAAGACGCCAGCATAAAAGCATTCAGAGGCTGGCGGATTGATGTGGCTTGTGCGGTTGGGGGCGGGTGGCGGTTTGTGTCACCGCTACGCGGTTCCACGGGATTTGGAAGGTGTGGGCTTGTTCCGGGGGCTGGCGCCCCCGGCTACGGTTGTGCCAGCCCTACGGGCTTTCGGAGGGAGAGACGAATGAGGGGGAAGTTTGCGTGAGGTGGTGGAAGATCTGTCCAGGCGTTTCAAACACGGCTCTAATTCTACCTTGCTAAGCGTCCGGGGGGAGGTGGAGCGTTCCTTGTTCCACAGGAACAAGGCTACTATGCGGCGCTGAGACGTCAGCCGAAGGCAACATGCCTGACGATCAAGTCTAACCATGTAGAACTAATACTTGGGGAAGATGGAGGGTGTGGGGAAGCGGTCTTCGAGGCTGAAGTTTCCGCTGTCGAGGTACTCTTCACGGGGCAGGTGGACATCGGGCCAGGCTGCGGGGCGGATGCGGATGATGCGGGTGGGGCGGAGGCCTTCGGTGATGAGGTCGGTCTCAAAACGGATCTGGATGCCGCTGCTGCCGAGAGGGGCGTCTCCGGGCAGTTTTGTGACGTCGAGGATGGCGCCACGTGCTGCCATTTGAGAGGGGCCGGCGGTGCCGCCTTCGGTGTGTTTCAGGGTGTTCTCGGCCCCGTTCACCAGCACCTGGCTGCGTTTCTGAAAATCGGCGTAGAGGCTGGCGTCCATGCCGCCGAAGAGGGTCGCGGTCACGGTCGCACGGCCAAACTTGCCGTACTCGACGGCATCCACCCAAGCGGGCATCCAGCGGCTGCGGATAAAGGTCTTGTGCGTCTCGGTCTGGCTTTGTGCGGCGCGCTGCGTGGCAGCATCGTCCAGCCAGATGTCCGAGATGTGGAAGCGGGTGAACACAGCGCCTGGCGTGGGCTTCCACATGAGGCCGAGCAGGACGGACTGGCTGCCGAGCGATTTCTTGCCGCTGGCGGGCCAAAGGCCCTCGGCGATGAGGTCTGCGGGTGCGAGGCATTCGCGACCACGCCAGATACGGGTGGCGGCGTCGAAGGTCAGCGTTTCATCGGCGGCTTTGCCGTCTGCGCCTGCCTTGGCTTCGCGGCAGGCTGTGATTGTTCCTTCGTTGTTTTTGAGGTCGAGTTCTTTGAGTTTCCAGACCAAGCTCTCGCGCTGGCAGTGGCTGGGTTCGTCTTCGAGGAGGATGACGTGGTTCTCAGCAGGGGCAATGCCGATGCCACGGCTGTGATTGGCGTCTTTCTCCTTGTTGTTGAACGGCAGCACGGGTACGGCGGAGGTCTTGGGGTCCGGGGGAAGGTAAGCCCGGACATGCATTAATGTGCCGAGTGGAATATCTCGAAGATCCGCCGGTGCGCCGTGATAGTAGACCCTGCCATAAGGCAGCATGGCGAAGGGATGGGGATCGTTCCGGCGAAACACGCCCTGGCCCGCCACTCGAATGCTGCCGCGACGGTTGGCATGGTCCACAAACACCAGCTCACCCCGGTAGGCGTGGGCTTTTTCCAAAGGGGGAAACTTGCCCGCCTCTGGCCGGAAGGGCTCATCTGCGGCAGGGACGGCGGAGGTGAGCACGCACCCGAGGGCGGTGAGGAGGGGGGCGACAAATCTCATGTCTGGGATGCTTCGTGCCGCTTCAGTATTTTGTGAAGATGGCCGGGGTGGGGAAGCGCTCGTCAACGCTGGTGGAGCCGTCGTTGAGGTATTCTTCGCGGGGCACGTTGACGAGGGGCCAGACGCTGGGGCGGACGCGCACGGTCCTGCCGGGGCGAATGCCTTCAATGATGAGGTCGGTCTCAAAAGTGATCTGGATGCCGCTGCTGCCGAGAGGGGCTTCTCCCGGTGTCTTGATGACCTCCTGAAGCGTGCCGCGCGAGGCCATGTGGCCGGGGCCGTAGGCACCGTGGGTGTGCTTCAAGGTGTTCTCGACCGCGTTCATCATGGCACCACTGCCTTTCGTGAAATCGGCGTAGAGGGCGGCGTCCATGCCGCCGAAGAGGGTGGCGGTGACGGTGGCGCGGCCGAACTTGCCGTACTCGACGGCGTCGATGGAAGCAGGCATCCAGCGGCTGCGGATGAAGGCCTTGTGCGTTTCGGTTTGCTGGTGGGCGCTGCGCTGCAATGAGGCATCGTCCAGCCAGATGTCCGAGATGTGAAAGCGGGTGAAGATGCCATCGGGGGTGGGCTTCCAGCAGATGCCGAGCTGCACGGCCTGACCGGCGAGGGATTTCTTTCCTTCCGCAGGCCAGATGCCTTCGGCGACGAGGTCCTCGATGGTGAGGGCTTCTTTGCCGCGCCAGACGCGGGTGGCGGCATCGAAGGTCAGTTTTTCCTCGGCAGCCTTGGTGTCGCCGCCTTGTTTCGGCTCGCAGGTGGCGATGATCATCCCCTCGTGGTTTTTGATGTCGAGGTCCTTGAGTCTCCAGACCAGGCCCTCGCGCAGGCAGTGGCTGAGCTCGTCTTCGAGGAGGAGGATGTGGTTCTCGGCAGGGGCGATGCCGGCGCCGCGATTGTGGTTGGCGTCGAGGGTCTTGTTGTTGACCGGCAGCACTGGCACGGATGAGAGCTTGGGGTCCGGTGGGAGGTAGGCGCGGACGTGCAGCACGGTGCCGAGGGGGATGTCCCGCAGATCCGCCGGTGCGCCGTGATACCGGACCATACCATAAGGCAGCATGGCGAAGGGGTGGGGATCATTGCGGAAAAACATGCCGGAGCCCTGTACGCGAAGGCTGCCGCGGCGGGTGGCGTGATCCACGAAGACAAGCTCACCGCGGTAGGTGTGGGCTTTTTCCACAGTTGGGAACTTGCCCGCCTCGGGGCGGAAGGGGGCGTCCTCCGCTGATGCGGCGCATGAACCGAGAACGAGGAACGAGGTGCCCAGAACGAGAAGGAAGTGTTTCATTATAGCGCGATCACTTGATTGCTGTCGCCGAACTGGTCGATCTCCACGCCGAAGCGCTGGGCCATGAGGAGGAGGAGATTGCTCATGTGGGCGTCGGAGTTGGCCGGGCGGCTGCAAAGCTGGTAGTGGGCGGTGGTGAGTGCGCCGTCTGCGCCGAGTGCGTAGCCCTGGAAGCCTGCGCCTTTTTTGTTGAAGTCGAGATGGCTGCCGTGCTTGAGGCCGAGGTCGGTGCCGCCGGCGAAGACCAGCGGGAGGTTGGCATTGCCATGGCTGTGGCCGTAGGACATGCCGCTGCCGAAGAGGGCCATGGTGGTGCCGAGGAGGGGCTTGCCACTGAGGTCCTTCGTCTCTGCGAGGCGGGTGAGGAAGTAGCCGAACTGTTCGATGGCGAATGTGTCGTAATTGGTGAGCTTTTCCATGTAGCCGAAATCGCCGCCATGGTGACTGAGCTGATGGCGCGACTCGGTGATGCCTATCTCAGGAATGGAGATGGCATCGCCCTCGCCGCCGAGGCTGAAGGTGGCCACGCGTGTGACATCCGTCTGGAAGGCGAGCACCATGAGGTCATAGACGGTGCGGAAGTAATCGCCCGCCTTGGTGGCGGCGATGTCGCGGTTGGTGCGCTTGCGATCTTCCTCGGAGATGGCGGGCAGGGGAGTGTCCAGCCAGGCATCGGCCCTGCGCGTGCGGATTTCCGCCTCACGCACAGAGGTGAGGTACTGCTCCAGGCGGCCCTTGTCGGCCGAGCCCATCTTCTTTTCGAGCTGGCGTACTTCCGCAAGGTTGGCGTCCAGCACGCTGCCTTTGCGGCGCAAGGCTCTGCGCTGCACTGCTTTGCCGCCTTTGGGTTCTTCAAAGAGGGAGGCGAAGATTTCGCTGCAACGGCGCATCGCGGGCAGGCGCACGCCGTCTGCCGTCCATGCGAGGGAGTCCTGCGTGATGGCGACCTCCATGGAGGGGTAACGCGTGTGCGGCGCGGAGACTTCGGCCATCTTCTGGTCCACCGAGATGGTGTTGCGGTCAGACGGGCCGAGCTTGCCGCCGGTGAGCCAGACGGAGATGCAGTTGTGATGATGGCTCAGAGCTCCGGGATGATGAAGCCCGCTGATGGGGGTGATGACGTCGCGGTGCTTTTCCAGAGGCATGAGTGACCGCGAGAACTTGTAGTCTTTGCCAGGTGTGGTGATCTGGTAGTTCAGCGAGTGAACGCCATTGGCGAGGTAGATGAAGGCGCTGCGCTTGGGCGTGGCTGTGATCTTTTCCGCCGCTGCCGCTTTAAGCGGCACCATGCACTCAAGCAGGGGGAGAGAGATGAAGGAGCCCAGCGCCTTGAGAGCGTGGCGGCGATCCATCAGCCAGTTTTGGGAGAGGTAGTTGCTCATAAAATAAATGGTGGCGTGATGGTGTTTTGTTCAGCGTTTGCGGATGAGGTCGGACAGCGCCACGGCGCGGACGGTGTCTTTGATGCGGTAGCCGTTTTTCTTGGCTTCGGCCTGGATGGCTTTGAGGTCGTCTTGGTCGTCAAAGGAGAGGGCGCGGCGGAGGGCATAGGTGCATAGGTGCTCGATGAAGGCGAGGGCGACTTCATCGCGGTCTTCGAGGAGGAGGCGTTTGAATTCGGTGGCGTCTTTGAAGGCGCGGCCGTCGGGCATGGTACCGGCGGGATTGATCACGGGGTCTGCACCGACACCGGCGGCGACTTTTTCATGGGTGCGCCACTGGCCGATGGCATCGTAGTTGTCCCAGGCGAGGCCGAGCGGATCGATCTTGGCGTGGCAGGCGGCGCAGTTCGCATCGGCGCGGTGGGCTTCGAGTTTCTCGCGGAGGGTGGCCTTGGGGCTTTGAGCTGTCGGGGGCTCGATTGCGGGCACGTTCGCCGGGGGCGGGGGCGGCGGCTTGCCGAGGACGACCTCGCTGAGCCACACGCCGCGATGCACGGGACGATGGCGGGTGCCATCGGAGGTCAGGCCGAGCACGGCACCCATCGTGAGGAGTCCGCCGCGACGGTCTTCGGGCTTCAATGACACGCGTTGAAACGCGCCGGACTTGGGCTCGGGCAATCCGTAGAATTCGCAGAGCCGGGCATTGGCCATGGTCCACTGTGAATCGATGAAACTGTCGAGAGACAGATTCTTGGCGTACATCTCGCGGAAGAACTCCACGGGCTCTGAGCGCATGCTTTCCTCCAGCCAGGCATCATAGGCAGGGTAGAGCTTTTTGTCCGGTGGGAACATGCCCACGCGGTTCAGTTGCAGCCACTGCCGCGCGAAGTCGTCGATGAAGCGGCTGGACTTGGTGTCTGCGAGCATGCGGTCCACTTCTTTGGCGAGGGCATCGCCTTTCAGCGCGCCGCTTTTGGCTGAGGCAAAGAGGACGCTGTCGGGCATCGAGCTCCAGAGGAGGTAGGAAAGCCTCGTGGCGAGTTCCGCGTCGGTGAGCTGCTCACGGGCCACGGTGTCGCCCTCGACGATGTAGATGAAGTGCCGGGAAGTCAGCACGCCCTGCAAGGCGACACGATAGGCATCGGCCATCTTTTCGCCTGCCGCGCGTTCTTCGCTGTAGGATTTCAGATATTCCGCCAGCTCTTCCGTTTTCACCGGGCGACGCCAGGCGCGTTCGGCGAAGCGCTGCAAATGTGAAGCGACCACTTCGGGCGTCGCATCATCAGGCGGCACTACGTCTTTGCGCCGTGCCTTTTCTGAGTCAGAAACGAGCGGGCCTTCCCATTCGATCCAGTCGAGCAGCACGGTGGAGAAAAGGCCGTTGCCTTTGTCATCAAACATCTGCGGCGCGTTCGGATTCAGGAGGGTGGTTTCGCTGCTGTGGGTGAAAACGTAGCCGCCTCTGCTGCTGAGCGCATTGCGGAAGGCGGCACCCTGCCGACGATCCACGACATCCGTGGCGACCACGCAGAAGTCCAGCGTTGCGGGCATCTCAAGAAACACCTCAAACTCATACACCTGCGGTTTGTCCTCCGTCGCCGTGATGTCGAACTCGACCATGCCATCCACCGTTTCTTCGCCCGTGCGTTTGCCGATGCTCAGATGGGCTGTCTGACCGCCGAGCGGGCGGATGCCGCTGGCCTGGATGCGGAGCTTGTAGAGACCGCTGTGCTCCGGCCCGGTCTTGCCGAACCAGTTGGGGGAGAGCGCATTCTGAGTGTTGCCGGGAAACATGAGGTAGCGCAGCGGGCGCTTGATGCCAAAGCGGTCCAGCGCCGCCTGCTGATCCTTGCCGCCGTTGTAGCGAATTTCGGCGGCGGTCTTGTGGACTTTGCGAGCCTCGGCCGAGGCGGCGGTGAAGGCGCGGTCAAGCACGAGTTCAGCGGCGCGGTAATAGCGGTCTACATGAGAAGGCGAGAGCGAAAGCTCCGAGCCGATGCGCTCGAAGCCATGCCACAGGGTGTCTTCATTCAGCTCCCCGGGCTTGGCCGGATCATAGCGTACGCCGAGAAGATCATAGACGGTGTTTTGATACTCCTTCCGGCTCAGCCGGTAAAGGGCGACCGCTGGCCGGGCCGCCATGCGCGCCGCACGGCCTTCTTTGATGTGCGCATCCAGACTCGTCACAAACAGTGCGATCTCCTCCTGCGTCGGCTGCTTTTCCTTCTTGGGCGGCATTTCGCCGGAATTTACCTGCTCGATCATCTCCGCCCAGTGATGCGTGTCGGCGCCCAGTTTGAAATCACGCGAGAGCTGGTCGATCCGGAGATCTCCTTTTTCCTTATCGGGGCCATGACAGCTAATGCAGTGCTTCTGCAGGAAGGCGTCAAACGGCTCGGCTGCCCAGACGACGCGGGGCAGGCCAGAGGTGACAAGAAGGAGGGTGGAGAGGCTGAAAACGAAACGAGTCATGGAATCGTGAGCAATACGTGGCTGAGGCAGCGTTTGTGCGAGGACCCCGAGATTTCGGGGGGGGATGAGTGAGTGAAAAAAGGTCTGCGCGCGTTGGAAAGCCCTGAGGACTCATTCAGGGTGGTGAACAGGAGCAAAGGACAGCGCGCCTGCGATCTGGATGTGTTTCCGGTGCAATCTCGGCAAGCGAACCCACACAGGCCTGTGTGTCTGACACCACCAGGCTGGCAAAGCTTCGTGGCAGCACGGAAATTCACCGGCTGTCCTCTTTATCAGAAGGCCATGCAAGTTGTGGCCAGGGCGCATCAATGAAAGTCATGCGATTTGACGCCGCCTTGCGTGGTGGAAGGCAGATGCTCAATGGCGAGAGCGAGCACGGTGGTGACATTGTCGGCAATCTGAAGACGTCCGCGGATGCGCAGGAAGGACTCATGGGTGATGACGAGGCGGCGTGCTTCAAACAAGCTGGAGGGAACGAAGGCGTTGGCGATGCCGGTTTCGTCTTCAAGACTGATGAAGACGTGGCCATTCGCGGTGCCAGGGCGCTGACGGCAGATGACCATGCCGCCGATGATTACCCGGGCGCCGGGTCTGCGGCTGGGGAGATCGCAGGCGCGAGTCAGGTCTGGCAGCGTGGCGCGCATGAGAGCCATGGGATGCGGGCCCACGGTGAGGGAGGTGGCGGCGTAGTCGGCTTCGAGTCTTTCTGCCGGCGTCATGACGGCGAGCGGGGAGGACGTTTCCTCTGGTGCATTTGCGAAGGCGGAAAAGAGATCGGCTTCGCGTTTTTGCTCCACTTCCCACAGGGCGCTGCGGCGGTTGGAGGCCAGTGCATTCAGGGCGCCGGATTTGGCCAGCACGCGCAGTTCATCCTTGGGCAAAGGGCAGCGCAAAAGGAAGTCTTCGATGCTGAGCCAGGGGCCTGCCTGCCGTGCTGAAATCAGCAGGTGACGGGAGGCGGTGCAGAAACCGCGAAGCTGGCTGAAGCCGAGGCGGATGGTGGAGTCGTCATCGACGCGGCAGTCGAGATCGGAGAGGGTGACACACACGGGCAGCACACGCAGGCCATGCAGTTTGGCATCGCGCACGAGTGTGGCGCAGGAGTAAAAGCCCATGGGCTGGTTGTTGAGCAGGGCAGCGGTGAATTCCGCCAGCCGATGAGTGCGCAGCCAGGCGCTGGCATAGGCCAGAAGCGCGAAGCTGATGGCGTGGGATTCGGGGAAGCCATACACGGCAAAGGACTGGATCGATTTTACCACACGGTCCTGGGTGATCTCCGGGACGCTGCGCTGTGTCATGGCTGCGCGCAGTTTGGCCATGACCTTGTCCATGCGTTCCTGGGAGCGGTGAAAGCTCAGCGCGCGGCGCAGTTCCTCGGCCTCGCTGCCGCTGAATCCGGCGATGACCATGGCCATTTGCAGCACCTGCTCTTGAAACAAAGGCACGCCGAGGGTCTTTTCCAGGATGGGTTCAAAACAGTCGGCGATGTAGTCCACCTTCTCCCGGCCTGCATGGCGGTTGAGGTATGGATGGACCATTTTGCCAACGATGGGCCCAGGCCGGATGAGGGAGACTTCGACCACGAGATCGTAAAATTTGCGCGGCTGCAAGCGTGGCAGGGTGGCCATCTGCGCACGGCTTTCGATTTGAAACACCCCGATGGTGTCGGCACGGCAGATCATGTCGTAGGTGGCGGGGTCGTCCTGTGGAAGGCGATGTATCTCGACGGCGCGTGATTCTCCGCGTTCGTGGCAGGTGTGGATTGTGTCTTCCAGCACGGCCATCATGCCGAGACCCAGGAGGTCCACCTTGATGATGCCCAGATCCGCGCAGTCATCCTTGTCCCACTGCACGACGACGCGGCCGGGCATGGACGCGGGCTCCAGCGGCACGACGGTATCGAGCCCCTGGCTGCACAGCACCATGCCGCCGCTGTGCTGGCCCAGGTGGCGCGGCATGCCATAGACGGCGGCATGCAGGCGCAGCAGAGCCGCAAGACGCGGATGATCGCCGGGCATTCCCGCGCGCCGCACGTGATCCTCCATCCCAAGCGTGTGCTGGAAATCACCATTGGCAAAGAGGCTGGAAAAGCGGTCGATCACATCCTGCGGCAGGCCGAGAACCTTGCCCATCTCACGCAGGGCGCTGCGACCGCGATAAGTGATGACGTTGGCGGTCATCGCAGCGCCATGCGGGGCAAAGCGGCGGTACATTTCCTGAATCACGCGTTCACGCCGGTCGCCGCTGGGAAGATCAAGATCGATGTCCGGCCAGGTGTCCCGCCCTTCGCTGAGGAAGCGTTCGAACAAGAGTTTGCCTTTGATCGGTTCCGCATTGGTGATGCCGAGCGAATAGCAGACCACGCTGTTGGCGGCGCTGCCACGGCCCTGCACCATGATGCCCTGATCTTTGCACCAGCGCACGATGTCCCAGATCACGAGGAAGTAGCCGCTGAAGCCGAGCTGGTGGATGACGCGCAGTTCGTGATCGAGCTTGGCTTTGATCTCGTTGTTCATTTCGCCATAGCGTTCACGTGCGGCGTGAAAAGACGCCTCGCGCAGAAACGAGTTCATGTCGTGACCGGGAGGGACGGCATAGGTGGGAAATTGATAGCCGAGATTTTCGAGCGTGAAATCGATGCGCTCCGCGAGGCGTGCGGTGTTGTCCACGGCGGCGGGAAGATCGGGAAAGAGAGCCCGCATTTCATGCTCACCTTTGAGATGACGCTGGGAATTGGGAGAGAGCAGCAGCCCGGCTTCATCCAGCGTGGTGTGGTGCCGCAGCGCGGTGAAGGCATCCAGCAGCATGCGGCCCTCACGCATGGCGTAGCAGGGGCCGTTGGAGGCGACGAGGGGCAGATCGAAACGTTCCGCCAGTTCTGCCAGTGAGGTCACGCTGAGCTTGTCTTTGCGGAGATGGTGGCGCTGGATTTCCACGGCAGCGTTTTCTTTGCCGAAGATGCGGACGAGATTTTCCATGGTGCACAGAGCGGTCTGGCGATCATCCTTGGCCAGAGCACGAAGGAGAGGCCCCTCCTCATCTCCTGAAAGCGCCATGAGGCCCTGCGCGTGCTGCTCCAGCTCCGCCCATGTGATGCGTCCTGCGTATTTCGCCGCCCGCAGCTTGGACTGGGTGAGCATGCGGCAGAGGTTTTGGTAGCCTTCACGCGTGCGGACGAGCACGGGCAGCACGGAATCATCTTCCAGCGTGAGCTCCGCGCCCACGATGCCGCGCATGCCATGCTCCCCAGCCCGGTGGTGCGCACGTGCGGAGCCGTACACGCCATCGCGGTCCGTGATGGCGATCTGCCCCATCCCCAGCGAGGCGGCGTGGTCCAGCAGCGCCTCTGGCGTGCTGGAGGCGCGCAGAAAACTAAACGCGCTGCGTGCATGGAGTTCCACGAAAGCCATGACCGTTCAGCCGAAAACTCCGTCCAGCACCCAGTGAGCGCCTTCACGGTTGAGCTGGTATAAAGCACCATCGCTTGCCGCCACCTCCCACACCTCGCGGCTCCATGCCTGCCGGTCCCACCAGTCGCCGGAGAGATAGCAGGGGCCGTTGGCGGCGGTGATGGTGAGGGTGGTGCCAGCCGTGGTGATGAACGCAGGCCGGTGCTGGTGCAGGCTGACGCCCACGGTGCGCGGCGGGCGGAAGCGGCACAGCGGCAGGCCGTGAGACGGCGTGTCGTTGCGCCCCGGGGCAGGGGGCGTGGGCTCCAGAAAGCCCGCCATCAAAAAGGCATCCGGCCTGTGGCTCGACAGCAGGCGCGGTTTGCCCATGCGGCCGATGCCGAACAGCGCCTCCAGCTGCGCCAGCGTTTCTGCGAAGCGCTGCGGATCGCGCAGGCTGCGTTCAAACAGGAGGTTCTGACGCATCGACTGCCGCGTGGGTGTCAGCTCCAGCGTCACGGACTTCACGGCGGCGGCGGAGCGCATGCCGTCCAGATGCGTGTGAAGCACGCGCAGCAGCAGGTCCTCATCCCGCGTGGGTTCCGCCACGCGGAGCAGGCGTTCATGCTGGCTGCCGTCTTCAAAGGTGAGCCGGAGGTGCTCAGCCGCAGCCACCAGCCAGCGTTCCGCCAGCCGCCGACACAGGGTCTCCAGCATCCGACGCAGCACAAAAAGCAGGGGATCCAAAGACTCCACGGGGTGCTCCAGTTCGGTGGTTTCACAGAACAGCGCGGCGGGCCGCACCCGCTGCAGCAGCCTGCCAGTACCGCCTTTGGCCAGCTGCCAGGCATGCAGGCCGTCCGCGCCCAGACGTGCGGCCACGCCTTCGCGCGGCAGGGCGGCCAGTTGGGCGAGTGTGTGCACGCCCCAGAGCCGCAGTACCTCCATCACGGCAGGCGCCGGATGCAGCACCGCCACCGGCAGCTTTTCCAGCAGGGTGGCATCACTTCCGCCGCCCTCATGAATCAGGACACTTTCAGCGGCATGCGCTGCGAGGCAGGCGTGATCCGGATCCCCGGCAAAACCCACGCGGGCTTCCAGGCTGTGCGTGGCGAGCTCCTCACGAATGGACTCGCCACAGGCCAGACGGCGCTGCCGGATGCCGCGTGCCGCAGACAGGTCCAGCACGCACAGGCCGGGCTCCGTGGATTCATAGTCCGGTGTCCAGCGGTCGGCGCATTCCAGCAGCTCCTGCTGCACCCGCTCCTCCTCATCCGCCATGCGGTGCAGCAGGGTCAGCTTCATGCAGCGTGCCATGGCCTGGGAGGCCGTCATGCCTGGCATGATGCCGCGGCATTCCGCGATGCGGTTTGCATGCATGATGCGGCCGGCGCCGGCCTCTTTTCCAGCAGCCGGCTCCGCGCCGCCATCCAGCACGGCCAGCACCGCACCGGCAGGCTGCGGTGTGACGCGCAGCGCCGCCTGCAGGGCAAAACGCGGCAGCCAGATGGCTGCGTGAACAGATGATGATGTCTTCGTCTTCATGGGCCGGAAGTGTTTCTTTTTTCAGCCCGCCGCCGCCAGAGGCAGGGGCAGGGGCAGGGGCAGGGGCAGGCCGGATGTTCGCAGCGCTGTTTCCCCTCCTATACCACGGCATACCACAGCACCCCGAAGCTGCGCGGCCAGCTCTGCACGCGGGCGGTCCAGGGCATCCAGCCCATGCGGCAGCTTCAGCACCAGCCGTGAACGCACGCAGGGCACTGTTTGAAAAGCCGTGAAGACACAGCACAGCGCACCGCTTTTTTCCGCCAGCATGCGCAGCCGGTGCCACACCTGGGCGGGAATCCGGCGCACCGTGCTGTCCGGGCACAGGATGAGGTCCATCAGCACGCGCGGCATGTTGCCATCCCGCAGCAGCAGATCCGCCCCCTTCACCGCCTGCGCGGCATCCCGGCATCTCAGCCAGAGCAGCCTTTCCCGTGTTTCTGCGGAGATATCGAGCGGATTGAAAACATCCGCCCCGTCCACCAAAGCCACGGGCTGTTTGATCTCCTGCCCCCCGCCGTCCAGCAAGGCGGAGAGGAGCAGCCCCGCGCCTGCCGCCCGGCCATGGCAGACGATCTCATGCAGACGGCCTGCCTGCATGCCCATCTGATCCAAACAGGTCACGCCGGTGTGAATTTCAGCCGCAGGGGTGAGTTCAGCCGCCTGCGCCAGAGGAAAGCGCGTGCGCAGAAGCTCGCGGATGTCGGTGATGTTGGTTGGTAATTCCATACTGTTCTAAAGAACAGTATTTACAGGGCTGCTTTTTGCAATCCCAAATCCGACTTCTTCACGGGAGGCGCGAGCAAGCTGGAGACCTGCCTGCTGCTGTGGGAATGAAATGTTTCTTTTGACTGCTCCCATGGACGATTTTTGTCCATCCATGCACTTTCAAACGGCGCCCGCATTGCGCATTCTCCAGCAGGGTGCCAAAGCGGGGAATGGTTGTCACACATTTTCGTTTTCCACGACTGATGCTTTCGCTGGGCGCGCTGCTGGCCGTGCCTTCTTTGCAGGCGGCTGAAAAGCCGGAGAAGGATGAAGGGGAGGAGCTGCCCACGATGGTGATCACGGCCGCCCGCACCGCGCAGGATCAGAAGAAGGTGCCGCAGTCCACGAATGTGGTGGAGCAGAAGAGGATCGAGCGATTCCAGGCGACGACGCCGTCAGAAATGCTGCAGGAGCAGCCGGGGGTGTGGGTGAATCAGGTGGCGGCGCAGGGTTCTCCGGTGATCCGGGGGCAGATGGGGAACAAGCTGGTGTATCTCTGGGATGGCATCCGCATCAACAACGGTGGGATTTTTTCGGGGCCAAATCCGTTCTTCAATCAGTTTCCCGTGGATGCCGTCGGCCGCATGGAGGTGGTGCGTGGCGCGGGATCCGTGCAGTATGGCAGCGATGCGATCGGCGGGGTGATCAATGTGTTTTCCAAGCGAGGTGAATTTTCCGAAAGCCTGAACGTGGGCGGGGATGTGTACTCACGCTTTGGCACCAACAACACGGAATTCACCAACGCCATGAACGTGCACATGAGCAACGACAAGTGGGCGTTTGCCGCCGGATGGTCCATGCAGGATGTGGGAAACTACCACGGCCCCAGCGGCGCGGTCGCCCCCACCAGCTTTTATTCCAGCGGCGGCTATGCCAATCTGGCGTTTCAGCCGGTCAAAGGGCATGTGTTCCGCCTGTCATGGGTGGGCAATGAACGCACGGGTGTGAACAGCTACGTGCAGTCAAAGCTCAATGCAAACGGCGTGCCGCGCATCTTCAGCCCGCTGGAGCGCCGTGGCATCGTGAAGCTGGACTACACCGCCTCGGACCTGGGATTCCTGAGCGACGAGCTCAAGGTGTACGGCTACTACCAGTACTACGACCAGCTGCGCGAGCGCCGTGTGCAGACGGCCACAAACTTTAACAACACCATCACCAACTCCGACCAAGATGTCTGGGGCGTGGGCATTCAAAACGCGGCGACCTTTGGCCGGAGCAAGAGCACTCGGCTGGTCTATGGGATGGACTACCGGCACGAAAATCTTTCGGCTGCGCAAACTTTGAATTCCACGGTGCTGGCCACGGGTGTCACCACCAATTCCCAGCCGGCGGGGATCACGCCGGACGGCACCTACGAAGTCTTCGACACGTTTGTCACCCTGGACTTTAAACCCTTTGAAAAACTGCTGATGAATGTGGGCGCGCGCTATGAGAACACGCATCTGCATTCGAACCCGGAACCTTTGGACGTGATCCCCGGCGCCGGATACACGGTCAGCGATCTCGCGGCGAACAAGTATTGGAACGCGGTGACGTGGAACGTGGGTGCGGTGTATCAGGCGACGAAATCCTTCGATCTGGTGGCAAATGTGGCCACGGGCTTCCGCTCGCCCACTTACAGCGATCTGCTGAGCGCAGGCACACCGGTGTTTTCCAGCCTGACGGCATCGCTGCCCAGCACGATGATCAATCCGGAGAGGAGCATCACGTATGAGATCGGTGCTCGCGTGCACACGGAAAAGCTCAAGGGATCGCTGACGGGATACTTGACGAAGCTTTCGGATCTGATCACGTCCACGACTTCAGGCACGGTGGTGATCAGTGGAACAACTTTCAATGCGACGCGGAATTCGAATTCCGCGCAGGGTTACATCACCGGCGTGGAGTTTGCGCTGAGCTACGATCTGGACCGGCATTTCACGATCTTTAACAACACGACGTGGACCTATGGGCAGAACCAGTCGCAGAATGTGCCGCTGCGCTTCATTCCGCCCTTGTACGGGAATTTTGGGGTGCGCTTTGAGAGCGATGAAAAGAAATACTGGGTGGAGCTTTCCGAGCTGTGGGCAGGGCCGCTGATCCGGCACAATCCGAGCGATGAGATCGACGCGGGGTTTTCCACCGATCCTGCGTATGGATCTCCCAGCGCGACCAACCCGCCGATCAACCAGAACTTCCAAATCCCGGGTTTCTTCGTGACGAACATCCGCACCGGGTGGAAGGTCTGGGAAGAGGGGCCCCGTTCGTTCTCTCTCACCGTGAATCTGAACAATGTTTTCGACACCAAATACCGCCAGGCATACTCCCAGCAGCAGCGCCAGGCGGCGGGCTTCAATGTGGTTGTCGGTGGCCGCCTCACCTTCTAAGCGAACCATGCGTGATATCTTCTGCTGGCTGAGTTGTTTGCTGCTACTGGCAGGAAATCTGTGTGCGGCGGAGGCGCTGAACTGGGCCTTCATTGGCGTGTGGGATCGCTCCATGCCGCAGGTGGAGGCGGCGTGCCGTGAGAGCGGCATTCATGCGGAGTTTTTCAAAGGGAAGGCCTTCAATGAAACGCAGAAGGCGGAGCTGGCGGCGCGGTTTCGACTGGTGTTTGTGCTGAATCTCGAAGCGGAGCAGGCACCTGCGCTCACTCAGCGGCTGAAGGAATCGCGGGCGCTGAATCCGGAGCAGCGGGTGATCCCGCTGGATGCGCGCGGCAGCCAGATGGATCTGGAGAAGGCGGGGCTGCTGCTCAAAGACGAAGCGGTGCCGGCCTACTGGCGGCCCAATGGCACGGTGAACGTGCGGCGGCTGATCCGCTACTGCATGGTGAAGCACTGCGGCGCGGCTGGTGAGATCGAGCCGCCGGTGCTCATTCCGGATTCGGGCTACTATGATCCGGCGCGTGAGGATGCGTTTGCGGAGATCGGTGAGTTCATTGCTTTCAAGCGCGGGAAAAAGCGCTGGATTGAAGGTGCCTCGGTGGCGGTGCTGCTGCTGCAGCAGTCGTTTTGGATCACGCATGATCTGCGGGTGATCGATGCGCAGATCACCGCGCTGGAAAAACGGGGACTGAATGTGGTGCCGGTGTTTGGTGATCGCGAGGAGAACGTGACGAAGCTGACGCGCGCGGCAGCGCCGACAATTTTGATCGAGGATCGCCATGGGGCGATGTGGCAGAGCACGGCGCTGCTGAAGGAACTGGATGCGCCCTACCTGCGGCCGATCTCGATGCTGGCGACGACGAATGAGGAATGGCTCAAAGATCCGCGCGGGCTCTCGCACCGGGATGTGGGCATGTTCATGGCGCTGCAGGAGTCCTGGGGCACGCTGGAGCCTGTGGTGGTGGGCGGATTGAAGGAGAACATCCAGGGCTTCCGGCTGCATGAACCGATCCCGGACCGCATCGAAGCCTTCGCCGCACGCGCGGCGCGCTGGGCCTCGCTGAAGCGCAAGAACAATGCGGAGAAGAAGATCGCGCTGATCTATTACAACAAGGGACTGGGGCAGGATGACCTGATGCGGGGAAGCCCCACGGGCGGATTTCTGGATGCGCCGGAGAGCTTCATGCGCTTCCTGCCGCGCATGAAGGAGGCGGGTTTCACGCTAAATAACATCCCGGCCAGCACGGCGGCGCTGATTGAGGAGATGAAGCGTGGCGGGAGGAACATCGGCCCGTGGGTGCAGGGAGATCTGGAGAAACTCGTGGATGAATCGCAGCCGGTGCTGGTGCCGCTTCATCAATATGAGGAGTGGTTCAACACGAAGCTCAGCGAAGCGGCGAGGAAGGCGATGGTGGAGAAGTTTGGCCCGCTGCCCGGACGCATCATGGTGGTGAAGCGCAACGGCGAGCCGCACATCGTTTTGCCAAAGCTGGAGATGGGCAATCTCATCCTCATGCCGCAGCCGGAGCGCGGCGAAAAACAGGATGAAAACCTGCTGCACAACCGCGATGTGCCGCCGCCGCACAACTACCTGGCCTTCTACTGGTGGCTGGAGGAGCAGTATCATGCGGATGCGATTGTACACTGGGGCACGCACGGCACGCTGGAGCTGCTGCCGGGCAAAGAGGCCGGGCTTTCCAAGGACTGCTGGAGCGACATCTGCGTGGGCCACATGCCGGTTGTTGATCTCTGGATCACGGACAATCTGGGAGAGGCCACGCTGGCGCGCCGCCGCTCCTACGCCGCGCTGGTGGATCACCTGCCGCCGCCCACGCTGGCTGCGGGACTCGATGACGAATTCAAAAACCTGCACGAAGACATTCACAAATTCCGCACGCTGGAGGATGGTCTGCTTAAAGAGGAGTATCGCAAGCGCATCAGCCAGCAGGCGCGTGAGGCCAGGCTGCACGGCAGTGGTGCTGAGGTGCTCGATGACGCTGCCGTCACGCGGTTGGATGAGCATCTGCACAATCTGTTTGAGTCACGCACGCCGCTGCGGCTGCATGTGCTGGGTGAAGGGCCGCATGAGGCGGAGATGGTGCCGTATCTGGCGCAGATTCTCGGCGAGCCTTTGCTGGATCATCTGGCGGCCACGCGTGGGATTCATCGTGCCGCTTTGGAGCACAAGCAGCAGGATCGCGCCAAGGCGGTGGAATTTCTACGCGCTGCTCTGGATGGTGCGCCGCCTACAGATGTGCGCATGACGGCGGAGCTGGAGAAGGATCTGGAATTTGCACGCGATGTGCGCGCACGCTTGCTGGATGCAGGCAAGGAGCATGCGGGTTTGCTGACCGCGCTGGGTGGTCATTACATCGAGCCGGGTCCGGGACCGGACCCCATCCGTAATCCCGCAACGGCTCCTGGTGGTCGCAATTTGTACTCGCTCAATCCAGAAGAGATACCGACGCGCCCTGCGTGGGAAACCGCGCGCAAGCTGGTGGACGAACTGCTGCGCACGCGGAAGCCGAAGAAGATCGCGATGGATCTCAATGGCATGGAAACGATGCGCGACTTTGGCGTGATGGAGGGGCAGATTCTCGCGCTGCTGGGAGTGCGGCCGATTTGGAATCAGAACAATCTGGTCATCGATGTGGAGTTGATTTCTGCGGAGGAACTGGGGCGGCCACGGGTGGAGGTGTTCATCGCCATGGGTGGTCAGTACAAGGAAAACTTTCCCACGCGTGTGGCGCTGCTGGACAAGGTCGTGCGTCTGGCTGCAACAGCCTCTGAGAGTGTGAATCCGGTGCGTGAAGCGGTGGCGGCCACCAAGGAGCGCCTGCTCAAGCGTGGCTACTCCGCCGCGCGTGCGGATCAGTTTGCTGCGGCGCGCATCTTTGGCACGAAGCCGGGAAACATGAGCGGCACGCACATCCTCTACCTTGTGCCGCGCTCCGGTGTGTGGGACAAGGACGATGAGATCACCGATGTGTACACGGACAACATGAGCTTTGTGTACACGCAGGACACCTGGGGCGAGAAGGTGGATGGGCTCTATGAAGAGGCGCTGCAAAACACGGACACCGTGCTGCGCGTGTGGGCTTCCAACATGACGAGCCAGCTTTCGAATCATCACGCGTATGAGTATCTCGGCGGTCTCAGCATGGCGGTGAAGAAGGTCACCGGTAAATCGCCCGCCGCTGTCATCTCTGACGTGCGCGATCCCAGCGGTGCGCGGGTGCGCGACTTTGAAGAAGTGCTGGCGGCCAATTTGAAATCCGAGCTGCTGAACCGCCGCTGGCTGGAGGGCATGAAGTCCCATGATTACGCCGGGGCAGGGCACATTGCCGAACTGATGAAGAACACCTTTGGCTGGTCGGTGACGCGGCGGGAAAGCGTCACGCAGGAAACGTGGGACGAGGTGTATGACGTGCTCGTGAAGGACAAGCATGAGCTGAACCTGCCTGAGTGGTTTGAGCGCGTGTCGCCGCATGCCATGCAGGAGATCAGCGCCACGCTGATCGAGGCCGCGCGCAAGGATTTGTGGAAGGCCACGCCAGAGCAGTTGCAAACTTTGACGAAGCTTTATGCCACCTCGGTGAAGGCGCATGGAGACTCGGGTGGTCTTGTCAGCGGTGGGAACACGCGCATGGCGGACTTTGTCAGCGCCAAACTCACCGCGCCGGGAGATCAGGAATCCGCCGCGCTGGCGCAGGACATGAAGGCCAAGCTGCAGCAAAGCGCCGCCGCACCTGATGCGAAGGTCGAGAAAGTGAGCGGACCGCAAATTGGCGAGGCGAAGGAGCAGGCACCGCCCGCTGAAAGCAAACCGCAGCCCGAGGGACCGGTGCTGGAACCGGCGTGGAATTCATTCGCTTGGTTGATCGGAGCCGCAGCTGTGCTTCTGATGATGTTCGGCTTTTTCAGGAGGGCCGGGTCCACTTCATGAAGCTGCTCGAACAACTCCTTTCTTTGATTTCCGAGGCGGTGCTGCTGCCCACGCTGGCGGCCATCATCATCCTCGTGGCGTGGAGCACCATGCTGCTGGGCGGGCTGCTGCGTGAGTGGCTGGGGCGTCGGCAGGTGGGAGCCGTCATGACCGCATTGCGGCGTGCGCACGTGGAGGGCGGGGATCAAGTGCGGATGCTGAGCATTCTCGGCACCGCCACTACGGGCTTGCCCGCGCGTCTGCACCAGCTTCTCGCTCAATGGGGCGGGGCAGGGGATCTGGCGCATTGTTTGGTGGATCTGGAGATCGAGGTGGCGGCTGCGCTGTCGCGCCTCACATGGATGACGCGCATCGCGCCCATGCTCGGACTCATGGGCACGCTCATTCCGCTGGGGCCTGCGCTGACTGGACTGGCCTCTGGGGATCTGGCCACGCTTTCGAGCAATCTCGTCGTCGCCTTCACCGCCACCGTCGTGGGCGTGCTGCTGGGCTGCTGCTCCTACACGATGAACCTCGTGCGCAAAAACTGGTATCAGCGTGATCTGAGCACGCTGGAGCACCTGTTCACGAACGCCAACAAGCCCGCCCTGCCATGAAGAAGCGCCTGTGGGACGAGTCCGAAGGGGATGACCCCGCCGCCGGTCTCATCAATCTCTTTGATGTGTGGATCGCCTTTGCCGCCGCGCTGCTGCTGGCCGTGGTGAGTTTTTTCAATCTGCCCAAGACTGCGCCTACTGCTTCCACGGATGCGCAGGCGGACAAGTCGCCCACGGCGGAAAGCATTGATGCCGCACGCACGAAGATCGAGCGCTTTCAGGAAAGCAAGGCCAGCAAGAGCGGTGAAGGGGAGCGGCTTGGCACGGCGTATCGGCTGAAGTCCGGCGAGATCATCTACGTGCGGGACAAGCAGAAGTGAAGCGGCGGGGAGCTCCTGCTTCCGCTGCATGAGTCCAATTCAAGGATTGAAGCGCCGCGTTCAATGTCGCTAAATGACAGCTTTATGAAATTCTGCCTGCTTTGTTTTCTGCTGGCTGCCCTCCATGGGACCCCATCCACCTATGCTGCTGGTGATCCTGCGCAGTTGACGCTGGCCTCCATCTTCACCGATGAAGAGTACAAGGAGGAGAAGATGGAGGCGTTGCACTGGAGCAAGAAGGGAGCGTCTTACTTTACCCTCGAACCACTCGGCAAGGGCGAGGATGGCCAAGACATTCCCGGCAAAGACCTGGTGCGCCATGAGGTGGCCACGGGCCTGCGAACGGTCATCGCCTCCGCGGAAACCCTGACGGCTCCTGGCGAGAAGAAGCCGCTCAGCGTGGACAGCTTTGAGTTCTCCAAGGATGAGTCGCTGGTGCTGCTGTTTGCCAACACGCGAAAAGTCTGGCGCAAGAACACGCGGGGCGACTACTGGCTGCTGAATGTGGCCACCGGAGCTTTGCGCAAGCTCGGCGGAGAAGCTGCGCCCGCGACCCTGATGTTTGCCAAGTTTTCACCCGATGGCAGCCGCGTGGCCTATGTGCACAAGAACAACCTGCACGTGCAAAGTCTGGCGGACATGAAGATCACCGCGCTGACGGCGGATGGCTCCGCCACGCTCATCAACGGCACTTCCGAATGGGTGAACGAAGAGGAGCTGGAGCTGCGCGACTGCTTCCGCTGGAGCCCGGACGGCGCACGGCTGCTGCTGTGGCAGTTTGACATCCGTGATGTGAAGCGCTTCACGCTGGTGAATCATGCCGATGGCCGCTATCCGCGCATCACCACGTTCCCGTATCCCAAAGCAGGCGAAAAGAACTCCGCCACGCGCCTCGGCGTGGTCTCTGCCGCAGGCGGTGGGATCACCTGGCTGCAGGTGCCGGGAGATCCGCGCGAGCATTACCTGCCGCATGCCGAGTGGACGCCCGATGGCAAGGCGGTGCTGCTGCAGCAATTCAACCGCCTGCAAAACACGCTGCATGTCATGCGCGCAGATCCTGCCACGGGTGCCACGCAGGTGGTGCTCACGGAGACAGACAAGGCCTGGGTTGAAAACAAGAACAGCATCCGCTGGATCGGCGATGATTTCCTCTGGCTCAGCGAGCGCAGCGGCTGGCGGCATGCCTACCGAGCCACTCTGTTGGGTGAGGTGACGCCCATCACGCAGGGTGAGTTTGATGTGATTGATGTCAGGCAGGTCGATGCCAAAGGCGGCTGGCTGTACTATGACGCCTCTCCCACCAATGCCACGCAGCGGTACCTCTATCGCGTCAGTCTCAAGGGTGGTGAGCCGCAGCGGCTCTCGCCTGCAGATCAGCCGGGGACGCATGGCTACGACATGACCGAGGATGCGCAGTGGGCAGTGCACACGTATTCGACTGCGATCTCGCCACCTGTGATTCAATTGATCTCGCTACCAGACCATAATACGAAGAGCGTGCTCAGGTCGCAGAAGCGGCTGCGTGATAAGCTGGCGGCGCTCAAGCTGCCAAAGGTCGAGTTCATGAGCGTGGACATCGGCGGCGGCATCTCATGCGATGCTCTCTGCATCACTGCGCAGGATTTGGAAAAATCGCGCACGCATCCGCTGCTGATGCACGTCTATGGCGAGCCCGCCGGGCAGACCGTGCGGGATGCCTGGAGCGGGCAGCGCGGTCTCTGGCACTCGATGCTGGCGCAGCAGGGCTATGTGGTGGCCAGCGTGGACACACGCGGCACTCCCGGACCGCGCGGACGTGACTGGCGCAAGAGCATCTATCTCAAGCTCGGAGTCATCAATTCCCAGGAGCAGGCGGCGGCCACGCGGGCACTGCTGGAGCGCTTCACGTTTCTCGATCCGCAGCGTGTGGGCATCTGGGGCTGGAGCGGTGGAGGCAGCAGCAGTCTGGATGCGATCTTCCGCTATCCCGAGCTCTATCAAACGGCCATGGCCGTGGCGCCCGTGCCCGACCGCCAGCTCTACGACACGATTTATGAAGAGCGCTACATGGGGCTGCCCAAGGCCAATGCGGAAGGTTATCGACTCGGCTCTCCCATCACCCATGCGGCGGCTTTGAAGGGGAATCTGCTCATCGTGCACGGCACGGGTGATGACAATGTGCATTACCAAGGCACGGAAAAGCTCATCAATGAACTCGTTGCGAAAAACAAACGCTTCACCGTCATGCCCTATCCGAATCGTGACCACGCCATCAACTCCGGCAAAGGCACCCAGCGTCATCTGTATGAACTGATGACGAACTACCTTCAGCAGCATCTGCCGGTGGACTGATTTTTCCGGTTCACGAGCAGGACATGCGCCTGTCAGAACAAGGTTGAATGTTCAGGGGCAGGGCAGAAGATGGCATCATGAATGAATCCGTTTCACCTCCTGCCGCGCTGCGTCGCATGACGGTGGTTTCCATGGGGATGCTGCTTGTCTTTCTGTGCAGCTGCATGCAGGAGCAGCACGCCGATCCGGGCTCCAGTTTCCACAAGGGGTTGCAACGCGATGCGTGGAGAACTCTGGTGGCGTATGACACGGCCCTGCTCGCGCATCGCGAAAAAGCCCGCCCGGAAATCCCGTCTGTCTACTGGGACCCGGGCATCGTGCAGCTGCGGCCTTTGAAGGTCTATACGCATCGGGGAAATCTTGTCGTGGCCCAGAGCATGACGGATGGCGTGGAGCAGGGGAAGTACATCGACCTGCCCGTCGCACCATTCCAGCCCAAGGCCGCATGGTTTTCTCAAAAGCCTGCGGTGGACGGTTTCGTCTTCCGGCCTGCGATGGGAACGGGTGTGTTTAACTACACGCGCAGCACGTCGTGGCCTCCGAGCAATGGCAAATAGAGGAAGGCTCAGATCGCGCCCGCTTTGATCAAACGACGCCCGCCATGCACTCCTTTGCCAGAAGCTTCATCAAAATAATGAGCCTCGCAGCCTGCGGGGTTGTCTTCCAGGCTGCGACTGCAGGGGTTCTTTCTCTGGATGGCAATCCTCTGGATGCGACGATGCATGAGAAAGTGCGGGCGGCGGCCGAGAAACTCAAGACCTCGCCAGATGACATCGCTGCGATCGAGGTGTTCCTGTCTGTCGAGCCACGGCTGGTGGAGGCCGTGGGGGCCAATCAGCACTTTGCCGGCACTGATTCGCTGAAAAACGAGGCATTGATATGGTGCCAGACTTTGCAGCCGGCGGAGGTGCTCGCGGCCTGCCTGGACAAAGGCTCAGATGCAGTCGTCCACTGGGCGCTGCGGCAGATTGTGTGGCGCAGGTACAACGGCGGCTTTGATAAAGAAAACCAGGCGCGGCTGCTGCCCGGCATTGAGAGGGCTGTGAGCAGGGCATCGCCAGCCACGCGTGCGCAGGCCGTCCGCACGCTGCTGTATTTCCTGCCTTCAGAGGGGAAGCTTCCGTTTCTGACGAGTTTGCTCAAGGACCAGCCGGATGAAGTGAGCGCAGCCGCCGTGGAAGGACTGACGTCATGGGTGCATCAGTCCACTCCAGAAAGCGAAGCTCTCGTCATCCAATGGCTGAAAAACTCCGATGAGCCCTTGTTGTTGAAGACCGCCTGCGGCCATTGGGCGCTGATGAAACGAGACGATGCCCTGCTGCGCAGGCTGAAGGCGGAGGAGATCGCCCCTTTTGAGCGGCTGGCGGGGCATGGGGATACGGCCGTGCGAATTTCTGTGATAAGCGCGCTCGACGGTGAGGACAATGCAGCCCAACCGGCGGCGGTGGCGATCCTGCTGCGCATGACGCATGACCCAGATCCCCGGGTGCAATGGTACGCTGTGCGCTCCCTGCGAGATTCCGACACACCGGAGGTCAATGCCCGCCTGCATGAGTTTTTTGCACTGGATCAGCCAGCAGAGCTGAGGGCGGCTGCAACCGAGGTGCTGGGCGTGTTTGGAAAGGAAAATCTGCCACTCCTCATCAAGGCGGCCAAGACAGACCCCGAACCCACGGTGAGACAGCGCGCGGTCTATGCCCTGCGGATCATCGGCACACCCGAAGCGGGTGCGGCGCTGGAGGCGGCGACACAGGATGCAGATGAGAATGTGAGGCGGGAGGCGCGTGAGCAACTGCAGTGGTACCGCAAGGAGCATCCCACGAAGCGGTGAGACAAAGACGCATCACGACAGCCCAGCCTCTGCCAGACGCTCCTTCAGATCACTGGCCAGAAGCGCCTGAAGGATTCCTTCGATGCGGCCCTCCATGAACTGGTCGAGATTGTAGAGCGTGAGTTCGATGCGGTGATCGGTGACGCGGTTCTGCGGGTAGTTGTAGGTGCGGATCTTTTCTTCGCGCCCGCCGCTGCCGATGAGGTTTTTGCGGTTGGCGGAGTACTTGGCGGCTTCTTCCTGCTGTTTCTTTTCCAGCAGGCGTGAGCGCAGAATGCTGAGGGCCTTTTCCTTGTTCTTGATCTGGCTGCGACCGTCCTGGCAGCGGACGATGGTGCCGGTGGGAATGTGGAGCACCTGCACGGCGGAGTCCGTGGTGTTCACACCCTGGCCGCCTGCGCCGGAGGAGCGGCAGACTTCGATGCGGACTTCGTCGGACTTGAGTTCGAAATCGACTTCCTCGGCCTCGGGCATCACGGCCACGGTGGCGGCGGAGGTGTGGATGCGGCCCTGCGCCTCGGTTGCGGGCACGCGCTGCACGCGATGCACACCGCTTTCATATTTCATGACGCGGTACACGTCTTCGCCGCTGACTTTGACGATGACTTCCTTGAACCCGCCGACTTCGGAGGGGCTGGTGTCGAGGGATTCGATCTTCCACCCACGGCCTTCCGCAAAGCGCGAGTACATGCGCAGCAGATCGGCGGCAAACAGGGAGGCTTCATCCCCGCCGGTGCCGGCGCGGATTTCGAGAATGATGTCGCGGCCTTCCAGCGGATCGGGCGGCAGGATGGATTCCTGGATCGCTTTTTCGAGATCGACGAGGCGCTGCTCCAGCACGGGGATTTCCGCAGCGGCCATCTCGGCGAATTCCTTGTCCTCCTGTGACTTGGCCATGATGCGGCTCTCGGCCAGTTCCACCTGGGTTTTCTCAAACGCATCCCATGAGGTCAGCAGGTTTTGCAGGCTGCGGTGTTCGCGCAGCATGTCGCCCGCCTTCTTGGCATCGTCGTAGAAATTCGGGCGGCCGATGATGTCTTCGAGATCAGCGAAGCGGGTGCGTTTACCGGCGATGACGCCTGAGTAGTCCATGAGGAGGGAAAAAGAGGGGGAAAGGCAGAGACAAAAAGAAAACGGTGCCCAGCACGAGGCATGGACACCGTTTGACTAAAAAGAGGGGGCTGAGACCTACGCTTCGGCTTCGGCAGCAGGAGCTGCTTCGGCGGCTGCGAGCTTCGGAGCAGTGCGGCGGGCACGGATGGAGCCGTAGCGCTGGGCGAACTTGTCCACACGACCGGCGGTGTCGATGAAGCGCTGTTCACCGGTGAAATACGGGTGGCAGGCGGAGCAGATGCCGATACGGAGGTTTGGCACGGTCGAGATCGTGTTGTACACGGCACCGCAGGTGCAGGTGATCGTCGTCTCGGTGGTCTTGGGATGGATGTTTTCTTTCATGAGGGTGGGGAACCACGTGGTTCGGCGAGGCGCGGAATGCAGCTTTCGCCGGGGCGTGGGGATGAGCAGATTAGTGGATTTTGGGGGATGGTCAAGGGGTTCTCCGTCAGGAGTTCCCGGTTCTCAGGACTAGGGGGGGATGTGGAGATTCGTTTGAGATTGGAAGAAAAGGGTATGTATGATAGGTTTTCCGCATGAATGCCACACTTCATACAGCCCCGGAGCAGCAGCGTCCCGTGTTGCACAAGCTGATTGATGAACTTCCCGATGATGAACTCGGATTGGTAGAACGACTGCTGGCACGGCTCGAAATGGATCGCCTGTGGAAAGATGTCCGCGCAGGATTCACCCAGGACTGGGAAGCGGGCCGCTATGAGCGGCTGGATGAGATAATCCGCGAAGTGCGCAACGATCTCAAGCGTGCGGCATGATCGTGGTGCTCGACACCAACGTGGTGTTGCAGGCGCTCAATCAGCGCCATTCCTTCGCCTGTATTTTGCAGGCGTGGTATGCAGGACGCTTCGTCTGGGCCTTGTCCACAGACATCCTGCTGGAATATCAAGAAATCGTTACACGCATATCTGGTGTGGAACGCTGGCGGTCATTGGAGCGTCTGCTTGATCTTGCGGCAACTTATGCCGGGAACGTGCAGCAGGTCTCGCCATCTTTCTTTTTCCGGACTATCTCCGCTGACCGGGACGACGATAAATTTGCCGACTGTGCCATTACGGTGAATGCCGATTACATTGTCACTAGTGATATGCATTTCCGCCCGCTGATAGGCAGCGGCTACCGGCCACAGCCCATCCGGTCAGAGGCATTCATCGACCAGTTTCTCACGCAAAGCCGTGAATGAGACCGTCAAACAATGAGCGGGCGCTTACAAAGATCATGGAACACGAGCCCGCTGATAACTCCACTCCTCGCGCACCGTTACCGGGCGGATCATGATCCATCGACTCTGTCTCCTCCTCGCTCTTGTTGTCTGCACCCAGCTCCAGGCGGCGGCGCCGAATGTGGTGGTGATGTTGGCGGATGATTCGGGGTGGGGGGATTATTCGATCAATGGAAACACGAACCTGAAGACGCCGAACATCGACAAGCTGGCGCAGTCGGGGGCGCAGTTTGACCGTTTTTTTGTCTGTGCGCTGTGCGCGCCCACGCGGGGCGAGTTTCTCACGGGGCGCTACCATTCGCGCGGTGGGGTGAAAGGCGTGTCCACGGGGCTGGAGCGGCTGAATGCGGATGAGAAGACCATCGCGGATGCTTTTCTCGCTTCGGGCTATGCGACGGGGGCGTTCGGGAAATGGCACAATGGCAGCCAGTGGCCCTACCACCCGAATGCGCGCGGGTTTCAAGAATACGTGGGCTACACCTCGGGCCACTGGGGCGAGTATTTCGACCCGCCGCTGGAGCACAATGGGAAGATGTTCCGCGCCAAGGGCTTCATCGTGGATGTGCTGGTGGGGAAGGCGATGGAGTTCATCGAGACCAACCGGGAGAAACCGTTCTTCTGCTACATCCCGCTGACGACGCCGCACTCGCCTTTCAGCGTGCCGGACGAGCACTGGGACAAGTTCAAAGATTCGCCGGTGACGATGCGTGGCGCGGAGGGTGAAAAGGAAGACCTCGCCGTGAGCCGCACCGTGCTGGCGATGATGGACAACATCGATGTGAATGTGGGGCGGGTGCTGAAAAAGCTCGATGATTTGAAACTGAGCGAGAACACCATCGTGGTCTATTTCAGCGACAACGGCCCGAACAGCGCCCGCTGGAACGGCGGCATGAAGGGGAAGAAGGGCGTCACGGATGAAGGCGGGGTGCGCTCCGTGCTCTTCATGCGCTGGCCGGGCAAGATCAAGAAAGGCAGCACCATCACACCCATCGCCGGGGCGATCGACCTGCTGCCGACGCTGACGGCGCTGGCGGGCGTGAAACCGGTGAGCACCAAGCCGCTGGACGGCTGGGATTTTTCCAACCTGCTGCTCGGCGGCGAGTGGAAGCGCGGGCCGCGTGAACTCATGAACTACAACAGCGGCAGGCTGAGTGTGCGGTCGCAGACTCATCGCCTCGATGCGAGTGGCGTGCTGTTTGACATGGTGGCCGATCCGAATCAGACCAAGGACGTCACCGCCGAGCAGCCGCAGATCGCCGCAGCACTGGCGGCCAAGGCGACGGCCTGGCATCAGGAGGTCTTTGGAAAGCCCTACGTTCCACCACCTGCCGGCGGCAAAGGCAAAGGGCAGGGCAAAGCCAAGGGGAAAAACCCCGGTGCAGAACCCTTCGCGGATGACCGGCCCTACCCGGTGGGATACACGGAGTTTCCCATCACCATGCTGGAGGCCCGCGATGGCATCCCTCAGGGCGAGGTGAAGCGCAGCTCCCATGCGCCGAACTGCTCCTACTTGGTGAACTGGAAGACCAAGGAGGATGCCATGACGTGGGACATCGAGGTGCACACGGCGGGCGAGTATGAAGTCACCATCGACTACGCCTGCCCGGAAGCCGATGCCGGATCGACCGTGGAGCTGAGTTTCGACGGAGCCAAGACCACCGGCAAAGTGACCCCCGGCTGGTTTCCGCGCCTGCTGGATGATCAGGATCGTGCCTCGCGCAAGGGGGAGAGCTACATGCGTGACTTTCACAGCCTCGCACTGGGCAGCATCAAGCTGCCCGCCGGGCGCGGACTGCTAAAGCTGCAGGCGCTGGAGATCCCTGGCCAGACGGTCATGGAAGTGCGGCGTGTGACGCTGACGCTGAAGACAAAGTGATTCATGGCATGAATCCTGATATGGGTGTCAGGCTCCCACCAAGGAGAATACTCCAAACCAACCACCTCATGAAATCGTTCCGCGCTTCTTTTCTGGCTCTCGTCCCACTGCTCTTCGCTGCCTGTGGCTCTGTCGCCCCTGTGTCTTCCGGGACATCGGGGATCGTGATTGGTCCGGGCGAAATCCGGGAATGCGGTCAGGGGAAGGTGCAGTTTCCCGCCGGCCTTTATACGGCGACAGTCGTTTCTGCCAAAGGCACGTATTACCTGGCCCCGGAACGCATCCGTACCAAGGGAGTGCTGCTGGGGCGGGCGGAGCGGGGTGGCATCTTTGTTTCCAGCGCACCCGGCAATCCGCAGGCGGCTTGGTTTGGCGATCTGAGTGCCACCGTGGCCGAAAAGGCTGGAACGCTATTTGAAGCGATCGGGGTCAAAGAACCGAAACTGTGGCCCTACACCCCGCGGATTCCTTTTCAGGTGAAAAAGTAGCCGGCGGGAAGGCTTTGGCGGGATGCGATCCCCGCAACTGGAGGATTTAAACGTAAGTTCTTTGTCATCGCGCCCGGTTTTCGTTGCGCAAAACGTTATAAAAACTATAATTTGAGACGTTATGAACAGCCGTCTCATCACTTGGTTGCTCGTCTCCGCCGTCCTGCTGGCGGGGGGGATGGCCGCGATGAAGGAGGGCTGGCTGAAGGGCTGGGAGATGCGTCTCGGGGAATTGATGACGAGTCCGGGAGCCCAGTACAGCGCGGCGAGGTTTCGCCTCGATCTGGTGGACCAGTTCAACTACTCACGCATGGCGGAGAAAATTCCGACGCTGCGGGTGGATCCTGAAATGGAGGCCTGGTTGGACCGGGAGTTTCCCAAGATCGACACGACGGATCTCAACAAAGTCACCGAACTGGTGCAGGAGGGCATGCCCCGCTATTACCGGGTCTCCGTCTGCGCCGCCAGCAGTCCGAGCCTGCGTGAACTTTCGCAGCGTTTTCATGAGTATTCGCACCGGGCCCAGCCTGAGATGACGCACATGGCCATCGCATTGCGGCCCCGTGCCAGTGGCCTGATGCACGAGGCGCTGCTGGTGCTGGGCCAGCGCCTGCGTGATTTCACCCCGGAAGCCCTGACACAATCTGGTGATGAGCCGTTTTTCAGCACCTGCGTCCACTGCAAGCAGCCGCATTTCATGAAGCTCTCACGGGCGCAGCGCAGCATGGCGCTGGAGTGCCCGAAGTGCCACCGCAAGTATGCCGTGATCGCAGCGGACAGCGCGGGCCGCTTCCATTATGTGAACGAGTTTTTGACGGGCTACGCTCCCCAATCGGTGTTTGCGAAAAACCAGTCACGCGTGCAGCAGCTTTTCACCATCTGGTCTGCCGTGCATTCCAACTGCCGCTACACCAATGACCCCGGAGCCAAGGCTGGCAGCAGCTTTGCCAAGCCGGAGCAGACGGACTGCTGGCAGTTCGCGGACGAAACTCAGCGCCTGCAGCGGGGGGACTGCGAGGACTCCTCCATTTTCCTGGCCGACTGGCTGATGTCGCGTGGATTTCAGGTGCGGGTGGCCTTGGGACGCTATGGAGATCTCGGCGGGCATGCGTGGTGTGTGGTGAAGATCGAGGACAAAGAATACCTGCTGGAATCAACGGAAAGCCGCCCTGATCCCAGCGATCCGCCACTGGCCAGCCGCGTGGGGAGTCGTTACGTGCCGGAGGTGCTGTTTGACCGCTTTGCCATTTATGTGCCCACAAGTTCGGGCCGCTCCTGGAAAGGGGACTACTGGTCTGCCAACACCTGGACACGCGTGGAACCCAGAGCCGAACTGGGCGGAGATCCGATCCTGGCGCGTGCGCCGGTGGGAACCGCGATCAAGATGGGAACACAGAATCTTCTCGAAGCTGCGGCAGCGGCGGATGCCAGCCGCCTCTCCCGCATGACCTTCGCCAGCCCCGCTTCTCCCACCTTTCTCAACCTGGGAGATATTCCTGTGGGAGCCAAAGACTGGCGGCAGTCCATGGTGCCAAAACGAGAGCCGTGAGCCCAACAGGCGCGTTCCGGACAGGATCACAGGTTGACGCCCTGTCAGGGAGCATCCAGCTTCAGACTCATGCTCGCCAGCATCGCCATCCTAACGCTGTTCGGAATCCTGCTGATCATGCTGGAAACCTTTCTGCCCGGCTGGGTGGCCGGGATTCTAGGCACGATCGCCATATTCACGGCCCTCTGGCTTGCCCTGATGTCAGAGGAACTGGCGGGCTGGACCACCAACCAGAGGGGGGCGCTGGCACTGGCCATTGTGGTGTTTTCCATGGCTGTGTTGATCGTCTGGCTGCGCTGGTTTGCCGTGAAATTGTTCCACCGGACGCTGACTCTCACCACCAGCATTGAGTCCCCTCCGCCTGTCGGTGCCGCGCCAGGCAGCCAAGGAATCGCGCTCACGGAGCTGAGACCCTTGGGGCGTGCTGAGATCGCCGGGCAGCGTTATGAGGTCCGTTGTCAGGACGGGCTCGCCGCAACTGGCACGCGCATCGAGGTGATCGCGGCGGAGCCGGGCAATCTCCTAGTGCGCATTCTTTGATTTTTTTCTCTCTCTTCTCAACCCAAATACCACCCCGATCCATGGCCCCCCTAGAAATCTTCATCGTCGGCGCTGTCATCATTGTCGCGCTTGTCCTGTTCCTGCTGGTTGCAAAGTTCTTCAACCTCTGGCTGCGGGCGCGGATTGCCAATGCGCCGGTCAGCTTTCCCACCCTGCTGGCCATGTGGCTGCGGGGGGTGCCCAATGCGTTGATTGTGGATACACGCATCACGGCTGCGAAGGCAGGCATCCCCATCGGCACGGACCAGCTGGAGGCGCACTTCCTCGCCGGGGGTGAAGTGACCCATGTGGTGCTTTCCTTGATCGCGTCCGACAAGGCCGGCATCCCGCTGGATTTCAATCGCGCATGCGCCATCGATCTCGCCTGTAAAGGCACCAGCAAGACGGTGCTCGAAGCAGTGCGCACCAGCATCAATCCCAAGGTGATCGACTGCCCGCACCCTGACATGGGGCGCGGCGGCAAAATCGATGCCGTGGCCAAGGACGGCATCTCCCTGCGTGTACGTGCGCGGGTGACCGTTCGCACGAACCTCGACCGCTTCGTCGGCGGCGCCACGGAGGAGACCGTCATCGCTCGTGTCGGCGAAGGCATTGTCACCTGCATCGGTTCCTCCACCTCCTACAAGGATGTGCTCGAAAACCCTGACTCGATCTCCAAACTGGTGCTGCACAAAGGCGTGGACGCGGGGACAGCCTTTGAGATTCTCTCCATCGACATCGCCGACATTGACGTGGGCGAAAACGTCGGTGCCAAGCTTCAGACCGAGCAGGCCGAGGCGGACAAAAAGATCGCGCAGGCCATGGCCGAAATGCGCCGCGCCGCCGCTGTGGCGCTGGAGCAGGAAATGTCCGCCCGCACCCAGGAAATGCGCGCACGCGTGGTGGAAGCCGAGGCCCAGGTGCCCCTGGCCATTGCCGAAGCCTTCCGCAACGGCCAGCTCGGTGTGATGGATTTTGCCAAATACAAAAACGTGCTCGCGGACACCGAGATGCGTACCAAGATCGCAGGCGACACCTCCGGCGCGAAATAACCCTGCAGGCGCTTTTTGATCATGCATCCACTTCTGCTGAGCAGCGATTTCGACCCGTTCCAGATGGCGATC
Organism: Verrucomicrobiota bacterium; assembly: GCA_017301975.1. Taxonomy (GTDB): domain Bacteria; phylum Verrucomicrobiota; class Verrucomicrobiia; order Verrucomicrobiales; family Verrucomicrobiaceae; genus Prosthecobacter. The sequence continues at coordinate 681 of JAFLEI010000024.1, read as the reverse complement.
ATCGTCATCGCGGTCTTGGCGGGCTTTGTGAAATGGCTGTGGGAAAGCTGGCAGCAGAAGGCAGGTGCGCCGCCCGTGCCGCCAAAGGATCCCGAGGAGCAGCGCCGGCGCGAGGCCGCCTGGCGCAAGCAGACCGGGCAGTCAGCTTCTTCCCCACCCCCGCCTCTGCCGCCCGTGGCGGTCCCCTCCGCTTGGGATGAACTGCGCAAAGCATGGAAAGAACTGCAGGAGACAGCCAAATCGGCCCCGGCTCCCGCCTCCCGGCCGGCACAGCCACCACGCACTCCGCCGCCCCTGCGCCAGCAGCAGCAGCCCCAGCGCGTGCGTCAGCAGCCGCAGCCCGCCCGCGTCCCAGCTCCGCCGCCGCCGCCAGTCGTGGCCGTGGTGAAAGCGCCCGCTGTGGAGGTCGCTCCGGTGGCGGTGGTCACTTCGAAGCCTGCTGTTCCAGGAGGTTCCATCCTGGCCAATTTGCGCGATCTCCGCCGTGATCCCGCTCTCATGCGGCAGGCTATTTTGATGCAGGAGATACTTGGTCCGCCAAAAGCCTTGCAATCCACCCGCGATTTCGCTATTTAATAGACCCTTCTTTGAGACATGCCGGCGTGGTGAAATTGGTAGACGCGCTAGACTCAAAATCTTGTATCCGTGAGGATGTGTCGGTTCGAGTCCGACCGCCGGTAC
>JAFLEI010000023.1 GCA_017301975.1 Verrucomicrobiota bacterium | reverse complement strand
GTTCGAGGATGCCGGCGCTTTCGGTGTAGCGGGTTTTGCCGGAATTCAGGGCTTCCACGGCAGCGGCGATGATCGGTGCAGGCGTGTCGAAGTCGGGCTCACCGGCTCCAAAGCTCAGCACGTCCACTCCCTGCTTCTTCAATGCCTTCGCCTGGGCGGTGATGGAAAGAGTCATTGAAGGGGCTACTTCGGCGATATTCTTGGCGATAAAATCCATGGTCAGATGTGGTTGGGCGGGTGAAAAAGGCGGGGGGCTGTCTATAAAGGCGGGGGCGGGAAGTTTGTCAATCATTCCTCCCACCACCGACAAAGGGCGGCTTGTGTCCAGCGCCACACCGCCTTAGTCGTAAAGCCCATGAGTCAACCACGCCCACCCTCCCCTTCCCGTCAGCCCGCCGTCCCTATCCGAGGCATGGCGCTGGATGTTTTGGGCGAATGGTCCGCAGGGGAGCGTTTTGCCGCCGATTTGATGGACCACATCCAGCGGGACTGCGGCCTCAGCCTGCCCGATGCCGCTTTTTTGCGCGACATTGTCCTGACCACCCTGCGCAATCTTTCCCTTCTCGACCACTGGATCGCCGTGATCACCGAGGACAAGCACCTCGACCACCGCAGCCGCTGGGGCCTGCGCATCGGCCTGTGTCAGGTGTTGATTCTCAAGGTTTCGGAGTATGCCGCCGTCAACGAAACCGTGGCCGCCACGGGCCGTGCGCGGAGCCTGATCAATGCCGTCCTGCGTCGTGCCTGCCGCGAATCCGAAGAACTGCTGGCCATGGCAGCCACGCTACCGCTGGAAACGCGCACTTCCCACCCGAAATGGCTTGTCGAGCACTGGCTCGGCCTGTTCGGCGAAGCCAAAACCATCGCTCTCTGTGAGTGGAACCAGGTCCCGGCCCCGATCTGCGCCCGCATCAACCGCCTTTATCCGCAAATGACCGAGACGACGGAGGAGGACTTCATTGTCTGTGACCACCTGCCACGTGAAGATTTGAGCGTGGGAAAAGTGTACATGCAGGACCCCAGCACCGCCATGGCCCCGCGCCTGCTCGCCCCGCAGCCGGGCCAGCGCGTCCTGGATGCCTGCGCCGCTCCCGGCGGCAAAACCGCCCTGCTTGCCCAGCTTATGGAAAACACCGGCGAGATCATCGCCTGCGATGTCGCTCCGGGCCGACTGCGCCGTCTGGAAGGAAATTTACAGCGCCTCCACGTCGCCAATACCCACATCGAGCAGCACGACTGGGCCGACCCGCAGATCCCTGAATTCGCCAAGGCCGGATTTGACCGCATCCTGCTCGATGTCCCCTGCTCCAACACCGGCGTCATGCGCCGTCGCGTCGATGTACGCTGGCGCCTCCAGCCTTCAGACATCACCGCTCAGGTGGAAACGCAGACGCAGCTGCTCAAAAACTGCCTCCGCGTCCTCAAACCGGGCGGTATTCTCGTGTACAGCACCTGCAGCATCGAACCCGCCGAGAATGAGCTGCTCGTCGCCAACGTCCTGGAATCCACTCCCGGCTACGAACTCGTCTCCACCCGCCACAGCTTTCCGCCAGAAGATCAGATGGACGGAGCCTTTGCAGCGGCGATCCGGAGGGCGTGAAGTTCCTGCGTGACATTCCCTCCTCCATTCTTCAAAAATCATCCCCTCCACTCATGAAACTCACGTCACTCCTTCTCGCCCTTGCGTTAACGGCCCAAGCTTTCGCCGCTGATGCCCCCAACGCCGCCGGTTTGCAGCTCTACAGCCTGCGCAGCCAGTTTAAGCTGCGTGGCGTGCCCTGGACGCTGGATCGTGTGAAGGAGTTCGGCATCAAGGAGGTCGAACTCGCCGGCACTTATGATCTCACGCCAGAGCAGTTCAAAGCCGAACTCGAACAGCGCGGCCTCAAAGCCGTCAGCAGCCACTTCCCCTACGCACGCTACAAGAACGATCTGGAAAACGTGGTGAAGGAAGCAAAGACCCTCGGCCTCAAATATGCAGGCTGCGCATGGATCGACCACAAGGACAGCTTTGACGAAGCGGAGTGCCGCGATGCGATCGCCGTTTTCAACAAAGCCGGCGAGGCTCTGGCAAAGGAAGGCATCACGATGTTCTACCACGCACACGGCTTCGAGTTTGAGCCTTATGGCGACGGCACGCTGCTGGATCTCTTCCTGCGCGAAACGAAGCCTGAATTCGTCTCCATGCAGATGGACATCCTGTGGATCATCTTCCCCGGTCAGGATCCCGTGAAGCTGCTGGAAAAATACAGCGGCCGCTGGAAGCTCATGCATCTCAAGGACCTGAAAAAAGGTGTCGCCACCGGCTTCCTCACCGGCAAGACCGACGTGGCCAACGATGTCACTCTCGGCACCGGCCAGATGGACTGGAAAGCCATTTTTGCCGCCGCCCGCCAGGAGGGAGTGCAGCATTACTTCATTGAAGATGAATCCCCCACATCGCTGGAGCAGATCCCCAACAGCCTGACCTTCCTGCGCGCCAACGGCTTCGAGTGATCCCATGTCACGCCGCCTCCACGCCATCATCCTGCATGGCGTCTTCATCCTCTCGGGCATCTCGGCGCTGATCTACCAGCTCGTCTGGCAGCGCGCGCTGCTGACGATCTACGGCAGCAACGTCGAATCCGTGGCGATGGTCGTGGCGGCCTTCCTGGCAGGGCTCGGCATCGGCAGCATCGCAGGCGGCTGGATTTCCAAATCGACGCGCGCACCGCTCGTGCTGCTGTTCGGCCTCGCGGAACTCGGCGTAGGTGCCTACGGGCTCATTTCGCTGAAGTTGTTCGACGCCGTGGGTGCGCTGACTTCCGTGCAAGCCCACGGCCTCACCACCGGCGCGCTCGTCTTCCTGCTGGTGTTTCTGCCCACCCTTCTCATGGGGGCCACGCTGCCGCTGCTGGTGGCGCATCAGGTGCGCGATACTGCGCATGTGGGCCAGAGCGTGAGCCGCCTCTATTTTGTGAACACGCTGGGGGCCGCGCTCGGAGCCTTCATCGCTGCACACTGGCTGCTCGGCAGCTTTGGCATGAGCGGCACCACGCGCATCGCGGCTTGTTTGAATGCCGCCGCAGCGCTGATTGTGCTGCTCGTCTTGAGAAAACCCGCCGCAGAGTCTGCCGACAATGCCAAGGAACCTGCGGCCAATGCGGGCTGCGAGATTCCTTTTTGCACCGCCTTGCTCTGGTCTGCGTTCTCCGGCTTTCTGACGCTCTCCTGGGAGATCATCTGGTCGCGGGTTTTCAACTTTGCCAGCGCCTCCAAGGCCCCGGTGTTCGGCTACATGCTTGGCAGCTACCTGCTCGGGCTCGCTCTCGGCTCGCTGGTCAGTCCATGGACTCTGAAACGAACCGGTGACCTGCGCCTCAAGTTTGGGCGCTGGGTGCTGCTTTCGAGTGTGGGTGCATTCATGATTGCGCCGCTCACAGCCATCCTGGCGACGCAGGCTTATTGGGAATATGGGTTCTACCTTTTGATAGCAGCGGGCACGTTGCTGGGAGTCACCTTCCCCCTGCTCTGCCAGGCCGCCATTCCACCCAGCAAAGACACGGGCAGCCGCTTGTCCTGGCTCTATCTGGCCAATATCATCGGCTCCGGAACCGGCAGCCTGCTCACCGGCTTTCTGTTCATGGAATGGATGAGCATGCAGACGCTCAGCGTGGCATTGTTGCTCGTTTCGTGGCTCTGGGCTGAATCCATTGGTCGTTTTAAACTGCCCCTTCGCCAACGCTTGCAGCCGCTTTGCGTCATTGCCGTCGCCTTGGGCACCTTCCAAGGATTCTACGAGCGCTTGCAGTACAAGCATGACTTTCAATACGGCATGCACTTCGCCCAGATCATCGAATCACGCCATGGTGTGATCACGGTGGACACCAGCGGTGCGGTTTATGGCAACGGCGCTTATGATGGGATGATCGGCACGAAGCTGGAGCCGAAATCCTGGCTCGTGCGTCCCTACTTCATTTCCGCCGTGCGGGACCGCATCGAAAACATCCTCGTGATAGGTGTCGCCAGCGGATCGTGGACACAGATTCTCGTCAATCACCCGCAGGTGAAAAAAGTCACCGCCATCGAACTCAGCCATGGCTATCTCGATCTCATTCGCGCACGCCCCGAAGTCGCCAGTCTGCTCACAAATCCCAAGCTCGAACTCGTTATCGACGACGGGCGGCGCTGGCTGCGGCAGCATCCGGATGCGCGGTTTGACGCCATCGTCATGAACACCACGCACCACTGGCGTGAGTTCGCCTCCGCACTGCTCTCGCGGGAGTTTTTGACGGAGGTCAGAGCGCATCTTGCACCTGATGGCATTGCGTTTTGGAACTGCACGGAATCGCAGCGAGCGGCACGAACGGGCATGGAGGTGTTTCCGCATACGATGATGGTGATGAATCACTGCCTGGCGAGCAACACAGCCCTGGAGCCGGACCGTGGCCGCTGGCAGCAGGTTTTAGCGGCCTATCGCATTGACGGGCAGCCGGTGGTGGCTGCGGATCAACTCGAAGGCGTGCTGGATTTCCTCAAGGGGGAGGCCCTTCCTGTGCCTGGCGACATGTCGCATTGGTGCCGCCGCCCGGCCATGGAGGCTGCCTGGGGCGGGGCGAAGATCATCACGGACGATAATCTGGGCCATGAGTATCCTTGAGCCGTGATTTGCGCTTTCGTGCGCTTCAGTTCATCTATCTGCATGCCCGATTCCAACGCCCTCACCACGAATCCCGATGTTCTCGTCATCGGCGGTGGCAGTGCGGGCGTGGCGGCGGCCCTGGCCGCGGCACGTCGGGGCATGAACACGCTGCTGGTGGAACGTCATGGCATTTTGGGAGGGGCTGGCACGGCTTCGCTGGTGCATTCGTTCTGCGGTTTGTATGATCTGCCGACTCCTGGCGCGGCGCCGCGCGTCGCTAATCCGGGGCTGGTGGTGGAACTGGAACGTGAGCTGCTGGAGCAGGGCATTGGTCATGGACCGGTGCGGATGGGACGGGTGGATGTGCTGATGCATCAGCCGACGAGGCTGGCTTTGTTCTTTGACAACTTGTGTCGGATTCAGCAAAACTTACGAGTTTTGCTGCATACTGAACTGGCTGGATGCCGGATCGAAGAAAGGCGCATCGCGGAAGTGACTTTGCAATGCCGCGGCACGACTTGGACGCTGCAGCCGCAGAGGCTGGTGGATGCGAGTGGTGATGCGGTGCTGGCCGCTTTGGCGAAACAGCCATGGGATTCGACTTCGGCAAACGAGCTTCAGCGCCCGGCTTACATTGTCGGACTGGGTGATGTCGATGGCGATGCACTCACGGGCGATGGTCCGTTGAAAATTGCGGGATGCCTGGCCCGGGCGATTCAGGAGAAGAAGCTGCCGGTGGAAGCTGCGGGTGCGCACTTCAGAAACAGCGCTGTTTTGAGTGAGGCGTTTCTAACGCTGGATCTGCCGGGCGACTCGCCGGAGTGCGTGTTTGACGCGACGGATGCCCGGAGTCTGACGTGGGTTGAGATGCAGGGGCGCGAGGTGGCTTATGCGATTGTTGAGCATCTGAAGACAGCGCTTGAGGGTTTTGCCAAGGCGCGGATCACGACGCTGCCGGTACGCGCTGGCATCCGTGAAAGCCGGAGATGGATTGGCGAAGTGACTTTGACGGAGGAGGACATTCTTGAAAGCCGGAGTGATGAGCAAACGGTTGCGAATGCGACGTGGCCCATGGAACTGAGGGAAACGGCGCGTGGTCCGCGACTGCTGTATCCGAAGGAAGCAAAGGCCTGCGGGATTCCGCTGGGGGCGCTGAGGGCGCGTGATTTGCGGAATGTGTTCATTGCGGGACGCTGCATTTCCACGACGCATCGGGCGCAGGCGAGCACGCGAGTCATGGGCACGGCGCTGGCCACCGGGCAGGCGGCAGGGATTGCCGCGACTTTTCCTGAACAAGACACCGCTGACCTGGCACCGCAGGTGCGAAGGATTTTGAGCCAACTGGAACCCGCCAAGTGAACATCGTCGATCTTATTTTTGCACGCAGCACCGCCACGCATTCAGCGGTGGTGAGCCCGGAACTGCAACTCACCTTTGGTGAACTGGAGGCGCGCATGAAGAGCTGCGCACAGCGACTGAATGACGATCCGAACTGGCCGAAGAAGGCGCGGCCACGCATTGGATTGAATGCGCCGAGCGGAGCGGACTACATCGTGGTGGCGCTGGCGATTTTGCAGCAGAACGCGTGCTTTGTACCGATCCCGCATGAGCTGACGGTCAGCGAACGTGAGCAACTGGGCAAAGCGACGGCGCTGGATGCCATCGTGCATGCGCAGAGTGCGGAGGAGTGGCGTGTGGAAGCGGTGGCGCATGATGCGCCGCCGGCATTTGATGAAGGGGCGCTGGAGGCTTTGAACCCTGCGTTCATTCGTTTCAGCAGCGGAACCACGGGAGCGTCGAAGGGGATCGTGATCTCGCATGAGACGCTGCTGGCACGCATCACGGCGGCGAACGAGGGATTGCGGATCGGGCCGGAGGACCGGGTGCTTTGGGTGCTGCCGATGGCGCATCACTTTGCGGTTTCCATCGTGCTGTATCTTTATCATGGGGCCACGACGATCCTTGCGCCCGCGAGTGATCCCAAGGTGATGCTGGAGATGATGCAGGCGCATGGGGCGACGGTGATGTACGGATCGCCGTATCATTACACGATGCTGTCCGGCCTGCCGGATGCTGAGCGTCTGGGAGCGCTGAGGCTCGCGGTTTCGACGGCGTTTGCGCTGACGGCCGAAGTGGCGGAGCTGTTTGCCAGCAAGACCGGGCTGCATCTCACCCAGGGGATGGGCATCATTGAAGCGGGGCTGCCGATTCTGAATTTGAAGCATGCGGAGGACAAGCCGACTTCCATCGGTCAGCCGCTGCCAGCGTTTGAGGTGAAGCTGGATGATGGTGAACTGATGCTGCGCGGGCCGGGTGTGTTTGATGCGTATCTGACGCCGTGGCAGCCGCGTGAGGCGGTTTTGCGCGATGGATGGTTCGCCACGGGCGACATTGCTGAGATGGATGAGGATGGTTGCCTCTATCTGCGTGGTCGTGTGCGCAGCGTGATCAATGTGGGCGGGTTGAAGTGCTTCCCTGAAGAGGTGGAGGCGGTGCTGTGCAGCCATGCGGGGGTCAAGGCCGCGCGTGTGACCGGGCGTGCCCATCCCGCGCTGGGAGCGATGCCTGCGGCAGAGATCATTCCACAAAACCCCGAGGCACCGCCAGCGGCGATTGAGTTGAGAAAACTTTGCCAGCAGCGACTCTCCGCCTACAAAGTCCCGCTGTTTTACACCTTCGTTTCCGAACTGCCGCTGACCGCCAGCGGCAAACTCCGCCGCTACTGACTCATGAGCCCACCTCCCCGCATTGCCATTCTCGGAGCCGGACCTGCCGGCAGCGCGCTTGCGGCGATGCTGGCGAAGCAGGGCATCCAGACGCTGGTCTATGATGATGAAAAGCGTCCGGCGCTGCTGGTTGGGGAGTCGTTGATTCCCGCGATTGTGGCGATCCTGCAGCGGATGGGCATTGAAGACCGGGTGGCTGCGATCTCGCAGTTCAAGCCGGGGGCGAGTTTTCTGCACCACCTGGGCACGCGCATGAATTTCAATTTCAAGTCGGTGGAAGGCCGGCTGCCGCCGTATGCCTACAATGTGCCGCGTCCTGAGTTTGATGATGTCTTGAAGGGCTACGCGAAAGAGCTTGGGGTGAAGTTTGTGAAGCATCGAGCCGGACTGGTGGCGCATCCGGGCGGTACACCTGAGCTGGAGCTGGATGCGGCAGCGCTGGAGGCCGGCGGTTACTGCGATGGCGCGAAGCCGGATCTGATCATTGACTGCAGCGGACGTGCACGCACGTCGGCGAAGCTGCTGGGCATCAAGGCGACGACGGGGCAGCGACGGGACACGGCGCACTTCGCGCACTTCACCGAGATCGAACATCCGTATGAGGCGGGGCAGATCGCGATCATGTATCACCCATGGGGCTGGAGCTGGCGGATTCCGCTGCCGGACAAACTGAGCTTCGGGATTGTGATGAATCCCAAGGCGCTGCCGGAGTTTGGCGCGAATGGTGAAGAACGGTTGGATCGAGTGCTGGCGACTGATCCGGTGCTTTCACCGCTGACGGCGAATCGGAAGCGTGTGACGGATGTTTACACCTACACCAATTATCAGCTCATTTCAGACCGTGCGCAGGGTCCGGGCTGGGTGTCGGCAGGAGATGCGTTTGGGTTTGTGGATCCGATGCTGTCGCCGGGGGTGTTTCTGGCGCTGGACTCGGCGGAGTCACTGAGCGCGATGTTTGCCAAACATGGTGAGAGGCTGCTTGATGCGCCGGAGAAGCTGGCGAAGGAGCTGGGCCGCTATGAGCGGCGCCAGCGTGAGTGGCATGAGGCGTGGCATGAGCTGATCGAGTACTTTTACGATGGCCGCATTGTGGCTTTTTATGAGCGCGGCACGCAGCTCAAGGCGGATCATCCAGGACGGTTCAGCAACATGATGGAGTTTATTTCCAACCGCACGATCGCGCTGATGGCGACGGGGGCGGGCACGCTTTCAACGTTCAACCGAATGTATTTGAAGGGGTGCTCCAAGTGGCTGCTGAACAATGACCGTGCGAAGGATCTGGCGCTGCCATGAAGGGCGCTGGAGGTCTTGCGAACCGCGACGCGAATGCACGGCGGGGGGACGCTGCTGGAGAATGCGGTGTCAGAAGAAAGCGTTGGGTTTGCTTGCCAGCGTTGCTGGTCGGAAACCAGAGGAGCACTCGCCTGAGGCTCGGCACCCCTGGGCTATAATCCGCAGTCCTTTCAGGGCTGGTGGCTGGCGGTGACCTCGACCCAAAGGGAACTCTGCGTTTCAAGATATGATCTGAGGAAACAGGCAGCACTCGCGAAGGGGAACCTTTGCAGAGTGCCGCTCCGGCCTGCTCAAATGCAGATCTGGGTGCAATAGATCGTGGTATTATAGACTGGAGAAGCTATGATCTCATTTCAAATGAACCGACCTGACTGAAGTGATGTTTGCACGACTGCGCGCCTCCTCCACTGCAGCGTATGTGCTGCCGCTGCTGCTGTTCACGCTGCTGAATGGTTTGCCGGGGCTGTTTCGCATCGAGAATTCCGAACTGCCGTGGCATGTGCGTGCGCCGGAGCACTGGGCCTATCCGCTGCAAACCGTGATCTGCGCGCTGGTTCTGGTGTGGTTTCGGCAGCATTACACGTTCAGGCCGTGGAGAGGGCTGGGGCTGGCGTTTACCCTGGGGCTGGTTGGAATTGCCGTGTGGGTGGCGCCTTCGTTGCTGCGGGAGAGCCTGATCCAGCAGGGGCATGAGCCGGCCGGGTGGTGGAACTGGCTGGGGCTTGCGGAGCGGCGGGAGGGTTTTGATCCGATGATCGCGCAGGAGTCACCGCTGTGGTTCGGCCTGGTGGTGGGCATGCGCTTTGCGCGCATGGTGCTGGTGGTGCCGTTTGTGGAGGAGTTGTTCTGGCGCGGGTTTTTGATGCGCTATTTGCTGACGGAGGACGGGCGGTTTGAGCGCGTTGCGTTTGGCACGCACCAGTGGAAGGTGTTTTGGATTGTGACGCTGGCGGTGATGCTGATTCACAACACGGAGGATTATCTGGGGGCGTTCGTGTGGGGGGCGCTGGTTTATTTTGTGGCGGTACGGACGAAGAGTCTGGGGGCGTGTGTGTTCATGCACGCGGTGGGGAATCTGGCGCTGGGGCTGTATGTGATGAAGACGCAGCAGTGGGGGTTTTGGTGAGCTGCTGGGTGGTCGCGCTGTTCTGGGGTTGATTGGTTTTGGAAGTGGTGGGGGTTCGAATGTCGGGGGAGGTCGTGCGGCGGAGCGAATTGCAGACGCTGCTGGTGGACGCGAGGTGCGGCGGAGAGATGGGTTTGCTGCCTGAAGGTGTTGGCGGTTCGTAATACTCATTTCCGGCAAGGCAGGTCTATGGTGCCCGATGTCGCACTGCGTGCGTTCCTTCGTTCTGCGTCTCACAGAGCGCTACAACTCCCGCAGTGTCTTTTTCATCTCACAGCCATCGCGATGTAGAAGGCTGCAAGGACGGCGCACCTTTTTGGATTGCCTGCGGGTGGGACAGACCCGAAAAGTGGGACGCGCGCAACGCGTCCCTACCAGCCTGGCGCGGCAGGGAGGGGCATTTCGGAGCGGATGGAGATGCGAAGAGGGCGAACTGCGGGGCTGCGTTTTTTTCCGAAATGATTTTTGGGAGGTGGGCTCGGCGATAGGCGGTTGTGGAGTTGATGAGACGTTCGATTTTGCCGCAAAGGGGCTGAGATGCAGAGTGAGCAGAGCGGAGCGATGGAGGAAGTGGAGTGATGAGGGATCAGGATGATCCCTCTCCTGTGGGAGCGCTGGGTGGCTTGGAAAGGGCGACAGACGCGGCGGAGCGTTGTGGGATCAGGATGATCCCACTCCTGACAGACATGGGCCGTTGTCGCTCAGATGCCGATGAAGCTGTTTGCTGCGACTCCTGGGGTGATCAGGCCGACTTGGTGCCGGCGATCTGCGCGGCGAGTTCTTTCACGCGTGCCACGAGCTGAGGGAGGCGATTGACGCTGGCGAGGCGGCGTTTTTCTTCTCCGGCGGGGATGGCGGGAAAGCCGAGGTAGGTCTGACCGCCGGGCAGATCACGTGTGACGCCGCAGCGTGCGGCGAGGGTGCTCTGGGAACCGACGTGCACATGCCCTGCAATGCCGACCTGGGCGGCGATGACCACATAGTCGCCAATGACGGCACTGCCAGCGATGGCGGTGCATGCGACTATGATGCAGTGTTTGCCGATGACGACGTTGTGGCCGATTTGAACGAGGTTGTCGATCTTGGTGCCCTCACCAATCCAGGTGCGGCCAAAGCGGGCGCGATCGATCGTGCTGCCGGCGCCGATCTCCACGTCGTTGTCGATCTGAACGATGCCGGCCTGACGCACCTTGCGATGGCGCCCGTTGCCAAATTCATAGCCGAAGCCATCCGCACCAATGACGGCGCCAGAATGGAGAAACACATTTTCTCCGAGAATGCACTCGGCATGCACGGTGGAGTTTGCGTGAAGTCTTGATCCTTTGCCGATGGCGGCGTTGCGTCCGACAAAACAGCCGGGACCGATTTCGACCTCGTCCCCCAGTTCAACTCCAGATTCAATGACGGCATTGGGACCGATGGCGACACGTTCCGGGTTGAATTTAACCGTGGGCGCGACCACGGCGGAAGGGTGGACTCCGGGTGCGAAGGGCTCAGGCTGGAAGCCGTAGGTTTCGACGATCTGCTCAAAGGAACGGGAGGGATCCGCGACTGCGATGCAGGAGGCATGCGGTGGAAATTCCGTCCAGCCCAAAGGCACCAGAACCGCGCTGGCGCGGGTCTTTACGAGACGCTCGTTATAACGCGGGTCGTGGAAAAAACTCAGGTCACCGGGGACGGCTTCTTTCAAGGAAGCGAAACCTGTGATCTGACCGTCTGGATCACCACATAAGACAGTCCCCCCAACAAGGGTTGCGAGATTGGAGAGCGCGATTTTCATGAAAGGTATCTTGTCATTTTTAGAGCCGCATTCCACGCTAATTTTCACCGGCGCGCCATTTGCCGCTCCAACAATTAGCCCTGCAAAGTTTCGACGCGCATCCAGCTAGGAGCGCCGCGCACACAGGTGAGCTGACTGATGGCGGCGAGAGCGGATTTCATATCGCCGAGGCGTGCGTCATGGATCATGAGAACGAGTGAAGTTTCGCCACTGGTGTCTTCAAGATCCTCCGGCTGGATCATGGAAGAAATGCCAATGCCGCGCTCTCCAAGTGCTGTGGCGACTTGAGCAAGCACACCCGGAACGTCATCGACTGTCAGACGGAGGTAGTAATGGGAGACGGTGTCATCCACCGGTTTGGATTTGCCGTAGAGACCATGCGGTACGAAGCCGCTGTGGCGTGCGCCGTGCATCAGAACGGCGGCGGCTTCACAGAGATCACTGATGACGCTGCTGCTGGTGGGGTCCTGACCGGCGCCACGACCGTAGAAGAGCGTCTCGCCCACGACGTCTCCGTTTACGAGCACGGCATTGAAAGCCCCGCTGACATTGGCGAGGACGTGCGAAAGCGGCACGAGGGAGGGCTGGGTGCGCACTTCGACGAGACCGTTTTCATCTGCACGGATGACCGAAAGCAGCTTGATGGTGTAGCCGAGACGCTCGGCAAAGCGGAAGTCGGTGATGTTCACGCGATCCACGCCTTCCACGTGGACCTTTTCCTGCGGGATCCAGAAGCCGTAACTCAGGGAGGCGAGAATGATGGCCTTGTGCGCGGCATCCCAGCCGCTGACATCGAGGGTGGGGTCTGCCTCGGCGTAGCCCTTGTCCTGAGCCTCCTGCAAAGCATCTGCATAGCTGAGGCCGGCCTGCGACATGCGGGTGAGGATGTAATTGCAGGTGCCATTGATGATGCCGTGAATGGAACGGATGTGATTGCCCACCAGCCCCTCCTGCAGCACCTGGATGATGGGGATGCCGCCCGCGACGGCGGCCTCAAAGTAAATGGGCACACCGCACTCCTCCGCCAGGGCGAACAATTCTTTGCCGCGCTCCGCGAGGAGGGCCTTGTTGCCAGTAACGACAATTTTTTTAGCCCTCAGGGCGGCAGCGACCAGATCGTAGGCGGTGGTGGTGCCGCCGATGAGTTCGACGATGACGGGAATGTCAGGATCGGAGACCAGGTTCTTCCAGTCGGTGGTGAGCATGGCGGCAGGCACCTCGACATCCCGGGGACGGGAAAGATCACGGACGGCGACTTTGGCGACATGGAGCTCGGCACCGATGCGCTGGCTGATGAGGGAGCGATTCTTTTCCAGATTCTTGAACACTCCCGCGCCCACATTGCCTAAACCTGCCAAGCCTATGTTGATAACACGCGGAGAACTGACGATGGACATGATGGATAAGAAGCCGGAATTGGGGGGCCGTAGTCATGGCGGAGACGCAGGGAAGGCGCAAGCAAGAAGGCGGGCATTGAACAATCCAGCGAATTTCTTAATCGGAATTAAGCAAGAGTCTGAAAATGAGAGTTCTGGGTCAGATTTGAAACAAGAAACCTCTTGTTCAACACGGGAGAGATCTGATAAAGATTAATATAAATCCATGCCTTTTCGTTCCTTTAGTTACTGGGTAGCCTGCAGCATCACTGCCGTCATTGCTGTGGGTGCGACCGAACCGGACAAGGCCGGAGGTCTGGCTCTGACCCAGCCTGACAGTACGATGAGCAGCGTGCTGCAGGTGCCCGAACCGAGCCGTGCGGTGATGCTGTTTGCAGGGATCATGGCGATGGCTTTCACGTACCGCCATGCATGGCTGAGCTGGAAGCGCAGTTCCCAGACTTGAAGCTGGGCCCTTGTTTTTGAGCTGGGTGGTTTTGGCTCGACGCCTTCGGTGCAGCGACTAGCATCGGGCGATATGAAAGTCCTGGCCGCTCTCGTCCTGATCGCGCACACGGCGGCATCCGCCACCGATGCCGCGTTTCCGAAACACGCCATCGCGAGCGTGCACCCGCTGGCGACTGAAGCGGGCCAGCAGGCGTTTGCCAAAGGAGGCAATGCGATCGATGCGGCCATTGCCGCCGGACTGACGCTGGGGGTGGTGGACGGGCACAACTCGGGCATCGGCGGGGGCTGCTTCTTTGTGATTCACGCCGCAGATGGAACGGTGACGTGCATTGACGGCCGTGAGACGGCGCCCGCCAAGGCACGGCGCGACATGTATTTGATCAATGGCAAAGTCGATGATGAAGCGAGCAAGACGGGAGCGTTGGCCTCCGGGGTGCCGGGCTACCTGAAAGCCTGCGCCGCCGCGCAGGCGAAGCATGGAAAACTCAAGCTGGCCGATGTGCTGCTGCCTGCCGCCGACATTGCGGAACAGGGTTTTGAGATTGATGCCGTGTATGCGCGCAAGCTGGCGGCGACTGCGGGCAAGCTGGCGAAATTTCCTGCATCGGCAGCGATCTTTCTCAAGGATGGCAAGCCGCTGGAAAAGGGCCAGAGGCTGGTCCAAAGCGACCTGGCAAAAACTTACCGGTCTGTGGCGGAAAACGGGATCGAATGGTTCTATGGCGGTGAGTTTGCCCAAAAGACGGGTGAATGGATGGCGGCCAACGGGGGCATCATGACGGCGCAAGATTTCGCCCGCTATGAGGCGCCTGAGCGAGCGGCGATCCGTTCGAGCTATCGCGGCTATGACTTGATCACGATGCCGCCGCCGAGTTCGGGAGGGGTGCATGTGGCGCAGATCCTCAATATCTTGGAGCATTTCCCGATCCGGCATTTCCGTGCGAGCAGCCGGATCCACGTGATCACGGAGGCGATGAAGCTGGCGTTTGCGGATCGTGCGTACTGGCTGGGAGATCCGGATTTTGCGCCGGTGCCACGGGGACTTGTGGATCCGGCGTATGCAGCGGAACTGGCGAAGAAGATCGATCTGGATCATGCCACGGTGGTTTCAGGCCACCACATGCCGCCGCACTGGGAGGGGGATGTTTTCGGCAAGCATACAACGTTCCTCTGCACGGCGGATGCGGAGGGCAACTGGGTGGCGCTGAATCAGACGATCAACACTGGATTTGGCAGCAAGGTGGTGATTCCAGGAACGGGGGTGCTGCTCAATGATGAGATGGACGACTTTGCGGTGCAGCCCGGCGTGCCCAACGCCTTTAAGCTGGTGGGCGCGGAGGCGAATGCGGTGGCAGCGGGCAAGCGGCCGCTTTCGAGCATGAGCCCGACGATTGTGCTGAAGGATGGCAAGCCGGTGATCGTGACGGGAGCGGCAGGCGGGCCGACGATCATCACGCAGGCGCTGCTGCTGCTGACGCATATCATTGATGACGGGATGCTGCCGGCGGAGGCGCTGGCGGAGCCGAGATTTCATCATCAGTGGAATCCGGACGAGCTGAAGATTGAGAAGGCGTTTGGCGAGGGAACGCTCGCGCGGGTGAAAGGCTTTGGGCACAAGCTGGCGGAGTCCGAGGGGTTTGGGGCGTGCCAGGCGATCTATTTTGATGCGGACAAGAAGCTCTTTTTTCCAGCGAATGATCCGCGGGTGCCGGGCAAGGCGGATGGGGAGTGAGTGTGCCCGTTTTCCGCGCTTCTGAGAATTGTAAACTGGGAACTGAAAACTGAGAATTTCAAATTGGCCAGAGAAGTGCGGCAGGGTTCATGGCCCTACTTCGCCACCCCATGTTTCATCACACCGTGGGGAAGAGGGTTACTCTTCGCGGAGTTTTCGGCGGAGTGTGGCGCGGTTCATTTTGAGGGCGGTGGCGAGGCGGGTGGGTTTGCCATCGAAGCGCTTGAGGAGGGTGTCGAGCATGTGGGACTCGACGGTTTCGAGGAGGTCGTCGTAGGCGGGCATTGTTTCGTCCGGACCTGTGGTCTTTTGATCCAGCCAGGCGGCGAGAGCGCGCTTCATGGCCTCATCGAGATGAGTGGTTTCGTCCGGCTTTGCGATGCTGGCGGGAAGATGATGAGGGAGAATGGTGCTGCCGCTGCAGACGGCGGCGGCATGGGCCATGGCGGTTTTTAGCTCGCGCACATTGCCGGACCATTCGTGGGCTTTGAGCAAGGCCAAGGCTTCGGCGGAAAGGACCTGATCGCCGAGGAAGGAGACTGCGAGAGCGGGGATGTCTGAGGTGCGTTCCCGCAATGGAGGGAGATGTATCTGGAGGACTGCGAGGGCGTAAAACAAGTCTTCGCGCAGATGGGGTGCGGCCTCCTGGCTGGATGCGCTGAAAAGACGCGCTTTGAGCGTGCCTGAGCTGAAACGATTCATCAGTGCCGCCTGGAGGGGCTTTGGCCAGGTGCTGATTTCATCGAGAAAGAGGACACCATCCCCTGCTCTGGCGATTGCGTCATCCAACGCGACTTCGGTACGATCTTCGGACCATTCATCGGCGCGGAAGATGATCAGCGGCTTTTCTGAGCGAGCGCTGTGGCGATGAATGACCTGGGCTGCGAGGCTTTTGCCACTGCCGGGCGGGCCTTGCAGGAGGACAGGCGCGTCATTGCCACTGGCCTGCGCGATGACGGCGAACGCACGCTGCATGGGCTCGCTGTTGCCGATCATTGTGGTGTCTGCACGCTGCTCGGTTTTCACGGGTGCGAAGACTTCGCGGATCGCCCGCTGAATGTCGGAGAGATTGAGCGGCTTGAGGAAATACTCGCGAGCGCCGAGACGCTTTGCCTCAAGGGCGGTGTCCAGCGTGCCGTGGGCGGTGATGATCATCACTGGGGGCGGCTGGGAGAGAGCCTGGATTTTCTCCAGCACCTTGAGGCCGCTCATGTCCGGCAGGCCGACATCGAGGATGATGAGGGCGAAGGGTTGCGCGGCGAGCTTGTCAATGCCTCCCTGACCTGATGCAGTGACGACGGGTGTGGCATCCAGACGGCGCACCACGGTGGAGAGTGCTGCGGCGAGAGCGTATTCGTCTTCGATGATGAGGATGGCGCGGGTCATGCGGGAAGCAAGGGGAGCAGCACGATGATCACCGCTCCGCCCTTGGGGTCATTTTGCAATTTCATGGTGCCACCGTGTGCGATGATGACGCTAGAGACAATGTTCAAGCCGACGCCCATGCCGCCTTCTTTTTCGGTGAAGAAGAGTTCGGTGCCTTGAGCGAGCGCTTGTTCGGAAAAGCCGGTGCCGGAGTCGGCGAAGCGGAGCTGGAAGCATGAGCCGGTGGGCTGGCCGCTGACCATGAGTTTGCCACCGCGAGGCATGGCCTGAATGGCATTGATCATGAGGTTTCGCATGGCCTGGGCGAGCCTTGAGGAATCGCCCATGATGAAGACAGGAGATGGAAGATCGAGAATGATTTCAACGCCGGCGTGGCGGGCCTGGGGCTCCATGTTTTTAACGACACCGCGAATGCAGTCGGAGAGATCGAGCTTGGTGAGCTTGGGTGGGAGGGGATTGGCGAGGTGGAGCCACTGGTTCACGAGACCGGCGATGACTTCGGATTCGTTTTCGATGAGTTTGATCGCCTGGGCGTCTTCCTCATTCTGCGGCGTCATCAGCTGTGCATGAAGCTGGATGGAGGCGAGGGGGTTCTTGATGTCGTGGGCGAGACTGGTGGCGACGCGTCCGAGCATGGCGAGGCGTTCGGACTGGGCGCGCTTGAGGCGCTCGCGGACGAGGAGCCAGCCGACGAGAGCGGAGATGAGCCAGAAGGTGATGAAGGCGTTGCGGGTGGCGGAATCGCGGAGGGAGAGTGCGGGTGCAGGCGTGTTCCTGAAAAAACGCATGTAGTGGTGCTTATCGAGCTCAACGACCACGGACTGCTGGTGATCATTGAAATCCTCAACACTGCCGTCTTTGATCTCGGACTGAATCGTTGATTCCACGGCTGGCATCATGGTCTCGCGATCAAGGAACGCGACGCTCACCCCAAGCAACTTCTTCAGGCTTCTGGCGAGCTTTTCGCTGCGAGGCAGGTTCATCTGCCTGACGGATTCGGCGTTCGCTTTTGCCAGAGTCAGAAAAAGGCGGTTGGACTCCTCGCGCTCGCGCTGACGCAGCCAAGCCAGAAGCAGCAACGAGCCCGCGATGATGAAGGCGAGGAAGCCGAGGCCGAGGGTGAGGCGGAGCTTGGGGGGAGAGGCGGACACTGCCTACGGTTCCGGCAGCGGGGCGCTTTTATCAATCGGCTTGTCTTCCCAGATGGCTTCGCCGGTGGTGGGATCGTAGGTGAGGACGCGGCTCTTGCTGCCGGGGACGGGGGCTTTGTCGATCTTGGGGAGCCACTTGGCGAGTTCGGTTTTTTTGGCGGTGTGCTCGGGGGCTTTGGCGAGATTGGTCCACTCGTTCGGATCGTTCTTCATGTCGTAGAGTTCTTCGCTGCCGTCGGCGTAGCGGATGTAGCGCCAGTCCTGGGTGCGGATGGTGTGATTGCCCCGATTGTGGGTGGTGATGGCGGGCCATTCGCGGGGTGCGCTGGCGTCTTGAAACTGGGGCACGAGGCTGTGGCCTTCGAGGTCGGGGCGGGCGGGGAGTTTGGCGAGGGCGAGGAGTGAGGGGAAGATGTCGAGGAGTTCGACGGGGCTGGTGCAGACCTGACCGGGTTTGATGCCGGGGCCGGCGAAGATGAGAGGGACGCGGGTGCTGCGCTCCCAGAGGGTGTTTTTGCCGGTCATGAGTTTTTCGCCGAGGTGCCAGCCGTGATCGCCCCAGAGGACGATGATGGTGTTGTCCAAGCGGCCGGTGGCTTCGAGCTCCTTCATCAAGCGACCGACCTGACTGTCCATGAAGCTGACGCAGGCGAGGTAGGCGCGGACGAGGGGACGCCATTCGTTGTATTTGCGCAGGGTGCTGAGGCGTGGCTCGGGGAGTTTCCAGTGGAGGAAGTCGGCGAATTTGGGGAGGTCATCGCGATCGTCTTCTTTGACCGGGGGCATCTGGAGAGTGGCATCGGGATAGAGATCAAACCACTTCTGAGAGGCGAAGCAGGGGACGTGAGGGAGGCGGAAGCCGGCGGCGATGAAGAAGGGCTTGTCGGCAGGGGCACGCTTCAGCGCATCCATGGCGGAGTCGGCGATTTTCCAGTCGGCGTTGTCCTCGTCTTTTTCGGGGAAGACGCCCCAGTCCATGGCGGGATGGCGGTCGGGCCACGGAAGATTGGCGATGGGCGTCTTCGGCCTTGGCATGGGGCCGCGATTGCCCCATTCGGTGAATTCTGCTTTTTGATCGCCGCCACGCATAGAGCCGTCGTGGTAGATCTTGCCGCTGTTGAAGGTGAAGTAACCGGCTTGCGTGAAGGTCTGCGGGAGGGTGATGTGATGCTTGGTTTGCTCCACTTCGCGGATGCCGGGGGCGAGGCCATAGATGCCGGTGCTGGAGGGGCGCAGGCCGGTGAGGAGCGAGCTGCGTGAAGGATTGCACAAGGGGGCATTGCAGTGGGCACTGGAAAAGAGGGTGCCGCGCTTGGCGAGGGCGTCGATGGCAGGTGTCTTCACCTGCGGATGTCCGCCGAGGCAGCCGATCCAGTCGTTTTGGTCATCAATGGCGATGAAGAGAACATTGGGCCGCGAATCAGCGGCGTGAAGGGAGGAGAAGGCGGTGGCGAGAGCTGCGAGCAGCGGGAACAACTTCATGGGCGCATTAACGCACAGGCCTGGTGCATGTTTGCATCAAACTCAGCTGCGCCGCAATCCCATGGGAAACGTTGATTTACAATGTTGTAAATGAAATGTTTGCGTAGCTTGTCTTTATAAAATGCCCGGCATGTTTTCCGTGATTATAAAGAAGGAGATGTCATTATGAGCAATGAGGGGGAGCTGATTTTCTTCTATCAGACCCCTACGCAATGATTGAAATATGAAAGCACAGGATATGCTCAGACAGGAGGAAGATGAACGGCGAATTTACCGGACGGAATCAGATTTTCTTGGGAAAATCGAACCCTTGGCGAAATGGTTTTGCAATAAATATCCTGGTAACAAACAGCCCGATCATTACTGTGAATTAGTTTCTGGCCGGTACGGCAAAGGCTCGTATGATTTTGCCGTACGGCACATGATCCGCTGGGGCAAAGTGGATGCGCGGGTGATTGAGGACGCGTTCCAAATCAGCCTGCCTCCATTCATTCACGAATTCTATTCGCAGGTGCAAGAGGCTGTTCTCGTCTGGCGCAACATCATTCACATCCTGCCTCCTGAGGAAGTGATTGCGTGGGAGCGGCAGAACCGGGAGTGGGAGGGAAAGGAAGGCGGGCCTGTCAGGCTCGTGCGGTTCATCAAGTCTTACAGTGTCTCAGGAGATATTGCGATCCGCAGAAGAGTCAGCGATGACAAGTGGCGCATGTACTACGTGAGCGTGGATGATGACGAAAACTACGATGATGCAAGGCTTGATCAGTTCACCCTGGCAGAGGATTTGGACTCATGGCTACAGTATCTGATGGCAAACGATGGTGCCTATTCACCCGATGAGTTTCATCAGTCTGAAGCAGCGTATTTGATGAACCGAATGGAATGATTCCGGCTCTCGACTTTCTTATGCAGAGCGGCAGGTGCCAGGAGCTTTTGTGGCATGTGTCAGACATGACCGCTCCTCACCCAGAGGCCCAAGTCTATAGGACTGGCTTCACTAATTTTCGAAGCACGTTGGCATGCTTCCCGGCATACATGGCAATCAGGTAGCGGGCATCCACATAAGTTTTGCCTTTCTGGCCTTCTGCCCACTTTTTATATGCCACATCGATTTGCTCACGGAAGGATGGGTTCATGGCCTCAATGACTTTCTTGCGTTTAGCGTAGTCAGCAGGAGGTCCGCCCGGCCCGAAGAGCTGAGCAACGGCGCGCAGAAACTTTGGATACTCCTGATCGCCAGCTTCCTCAAAGGCCTGCAACGCATAATCCCATTCGTTATATGCACTTGTGGTAAAGACCTGCTCAATGCCTTCATCTGCAATTGCCAGAATCTCAACCGCCGAAATATAGCGTTTTGCTTCCAGCGGCAAAGGCGCAAACAAGGCGGGATCATCCAATGCCGGGCTGAGACTCCAAACCAAATGCTCCAAGCCATGGGCCTTTTCGATCACATATAACAAAAGCCAAGCTTCGTTCGGCCTTTTGCGCTGCAACTGATCTGTCAATTTTACTGAACGTTCCGGGTCAACCAACGCAAGCGCATGCAATACCTCGACATAGCAATAGAGGTATCTGCGGTCGGTTTCCTCTGTCCCTGCCTTGGCTTCCCAAGCATTCAGCAACTCGTCGATTTTTTCTTTGGGCAGATGAATGTCCGCAGCGTTGAAAGCTTTAAGCGCCTCTTCAACCCTGACGGAAGCCGGGGAGAAAAACTCGTCATTGTAAAAATGCTTCATCGCAAGCGCTGATGACAGTCTTGCCAGAACCTGCATTGCATCTTTTACCGACGGAAAGCCCTTCTGCGGGACTACCCAGGGCAGAACTGCTGGAGCAAGCTGCCGGCAGAATTCCGGCTCAAGGTTTCGTCCGGGCATAAAAGTGAATGAAACCGATTTAATCACCTCCTCGCCAACTTCCGGGTCTGATAATGCCCGTGAAAGAAATGGCGCAGATGATTCTGCTCCAGTTCTGGCAAGCTCTTCCGAGAGACGTCTTTGATTGGATCGTGATAATTCGGAATAATGTTCAGTCAGAAACTTCACTTCTTCTTTTCCAATATCTGAGCGAAGCCAAGCCAAGTATTCAGGCACTCCCGATCCTGCTGACAGATGTAATCCTTCGGCCTTCTTCAAGATCGCTTTGAGTTTCACTTCGTCTGCTTCCTCCTGTGAATGTAAATGCAGGACACCGCCCAAAAGAGCACCTGCCACCCAAAGCCAGTTCAGTGATGCTGCAAAAAGTTTCATGCCTTCATCGCCAGTTCATTGTCAGCTCTCGATCAAGCAGGATGGCCGGGAGACGTAAGACTTTTTAAGTCATGGGGTTCGGCACCAGGTGTTCGGCGGCTTTGGCGGCTTCGGCGCGGAGTTCGGGATTTAGATTTTGCTGCTCGAATTCGCGGCACCAGCCTTTGATCTCAAGCTCGTTGAAGATCTTGCCGATGACGCGGCGGAGGAGGCCTTTGAGATTGGGTAGTTCGACCTCCTGAAGGGAACGGATGGCGGCTTCCTTGTAGCTTTCGAGGAGGGTCATGGCCTTCTCGTGGGCACCGCTGTCGAGTGCCCAATCGCGGATGGTGGCGTTGTCGGGCTTGGTTTTGGCGAGGCCGTTCCAGAGGGCTTCCATCTGGTCTTTGACTTCGCCTTTGCCTTTCTCACGCAGGAGGGAGAGGACAATGCTGGGGCGCATGTTCCATTCGTTGTCGGCGGCGGAGTCTTCGCCGAGATCGTCGAGGTCATCGCGGATCTGGTAGGCGATGCCGAGATTTTCGCTGTAGGTGTGGAGGACGTCGGCGCATTCGTCGAGCTGACCGGCGAGCGCGGCACCGACCTTGAGGGCGACTTCAAAGGCGGGGGCGGTTTTGCTGCGGAAGATTTCGAGAACCTGCGTGCTGCTGAGAGCGACTGGGTGGCGGGTCCAGAGAAGTTCCGCGCCCTGACCGATGCAGAGTTCGCGCTGGCCTTCGGCGGCGACGAGGATGGCGGCGCTGCGGACGTGGGCTGCGGCATCGTTGTCGGCGAGGAGGCGGTAGCCTTCACCGATGAGGAGGTCGCCGATGTTCAAAGCCACGGGGATGCCGTGCTCGGTGTGCAGGGTGGTTTCGCCATAGCGTTCGGCGTCACCGTCCTCGATGTCATCATGAACGAGGGAGGCTTTGTGGAAGATTTCGACGGCGATCGCAGCTTTCTTGACGGTGTCGGAAATCGGGCCTTCGGGATCTTCGCGCAGGGCCTGGTAGGCGGCGACGGTGAGGAAGGGACGCCAGCGTTTGCCGGCACGGGCGAGCCATTCACGGGCGATGTCGTCGCTGTGGCCACGGGAGGGGCCCATGAGCGCATTGAGGGACTCGATGGTGAACCAGGTTTTTACCTCGTCATGCAGCGCGTTCAGATTGAGGCGGCGGGTTTTGTCGTCGCTGGTGAGGTGGATGTAGTCCCAGACCCAGTCGATATCGACGAGGGTGTCGATGCAGTCGTCCTGAAGGAGGGGCACGGCGACAGCGGGGATGGCGGCGGCTTCGATGTAGGGGAAGGTACGCTCCAGCACGGGCAGGCAGGAGATGCCGACGATGGCCTCGATCTTGCCGGTCTGGATGAGCGACATGACGATGGCGCTGCCTTCGGCGACGAGGACGGCATAGCCGAGCTTTTCAGCCTCGTTTTGGAAGTCCTGAATGGAGCAGAGGCCGCACTGCTTGCAGAGCAGGCCGAACTCATCAAAGGGGGCCGGGCATTTGCTTTCGACGCGGAGACACTTCGGCATCAGCAGCAGACGCTTTTCAAACGGCACGGTGGCGAGGGATTCGCGCCAAGTTTCGTTGGCGAGGAGCACGCCGACGTAGTCACGGTGAATCTTGTCGATGGCGTGGATCGCGACGATTTTATCTGTGTGGCCCTGCAGATCCGCCAAGGGCACCGGGGGAACGAGCTTCTGCTCCTCGGCATAGGCGCGGACCCAGCCCAGGATCTGATCACGATCCTGCTTGGTCTGCGGGATGTTTTTCTTCGGCTGGCGGATACGGCGGTTCAGGCCGGGAATGGGCGGCGGGAGGGCGGCGGAACGGACAACGGCAGCGGACATGAGAGAAAAGGGAAAGTGGCAGAATGCCGGATGAAAAGAGTGGGCGGTTTAACCGTGGAAGAGGGGCTTGGTCTTGCAGATATTGCGCTAAAGCATGCGAATCTTGCGCTGCGAATGGCTACGGACTGGCTGCAGGGGGGATTCAGCAGCGGCAAAACCAACCTCAAACTACCGTGCCACGGCCGCTTTTGGGGGTGGTTTTCTTGGGATTGGACTCAGGCAGCCCTTCATCCTGGAGAATGGTGTCCTGCGGCAGAGGCTCCGCGCCCTCTTCGCCTTTGGGGTCAGGTTCGGCAAAGGGGGTGGCCTTTTGGTAGAGCTTGAGGCGGGTATCGAACTCGTCCTGCAGCTTTTTACGGTCTTCCGCAGGCAGGTCCTTGTCCTCATTGAAAAGGGTGATGCAGCGCTTCTGCCAGAGTTCCGCCTCTTTGAATTCACCGTTGCGGGCGAGGGCGGCGGCCATGGTGTCGATCATCTCGTAGGGCTGCTCATCGCTCTGGACGACTTCAGCGACGAGTTTCAAGGCACGCCGGGCGAGGAGGACGGCGCTTTCGCCATTGTGCAGATTGTCCTCCGGACAGGTGGCGAGGAACCATGCGAGATTGTTGGAAGCCCAGGGGTCTTCGGAACGAGCGGCGCGGCGGTACCAAGCTCCTGCACGCCGGTAATCCACCGGGACACCCTGGCCGGTGTAGTAGAGGTTCGCGAGGCGCGTCATGGCGGGCACGAAGTCCTGCTGAGCCGCCTTGAGGTACCAGAGCGCCGCCTTGGAGGCGCTTTTAGCCACGCCGTCGCCGCGTTCGAGCTTGGAGGCATAGGCGGTCTGAGAAGGAGGATTTCCCTGATCGGCGGCTTTCTTGAACCATTCCGCCGCTTTGGCGGGGTCTTTTTTCACACCTTTGCCTTCCTCATACAAGGCGGCGAGGCTGTGCTGAGAGAGGGCAAAGCCGAGCTCGGCAGAGCTGCGGTACCATTCCGCCGCCTTGGCGAGGTCCTTCTTCACCCCTTCCCCATCTTCATAGAGGGTGCCCAGGACGTGCTGCGCACGCAGGTGCTTCTGCTTGGCGGCCTTTTCGACGGACTTCACCCCTTCTTCGATATTTCTCTTCAGGCCTTCCCCTGTGATGAGGCGCAGTCCGAGCTCGAACTGGGCGTCTGCATCGCCGCGATCCGCCCAATCCCGAAGATCCTTTTCGTCGATGCGCTGAGGCTGCTGGGCCGTCAGGATGGAAGCAGCGAACAGCATCGCAACAAGGAGGCCAGCGAGGAGGGGTGGGGGGGACGCATGCTTCATGGTGCGAAATTACGTCTGGCTGGAGCCGTCTCAACCATCAAAATGCAGGAGCCCCGTAAATTGACAGTGCTTCTGACACAAGCCACAGGCTGCCGGACGGGCAACCGCGCCCACCTTTGTCCGTGCCCTCATCTGGCGAAGCGGGCTGCGGGGCATGGGATGAGGAAGGAAAAATGGTGGGCGTCCGATGCTTTTGTGCGGCCTATTTTCGCGCCGCTGCATTCGCTTTCATTTTCAGATATGGTATGGGAGGTGGCATGAAAGCACTTCCGCTCTTCGCTCTTCTGGTCTGTGGCAGCGTTCTTTTTCTTGTGGGCTGCAGTGCCAGCCTGAACGCGATTCCCGGCCCGCCGTTTGCCTATGAGGACTTTGGCACGGAGGCGATGGCGAGTCATTTGATCGGGCCCAGAGGGAAGGACACCCAGATCATCGCGCGGTTTGGCTCCACGAATCCCACCCCACCGGCCAAAGGCCCGGATGTGCGCTATGTCGGTGTGGCGCAGGCCATGAACTACCTGCGCCACAGTGTGCGGAAACTGCCCCGGACACCGGAAAACGCAGCCATGATCGAGCGGCTGAGGGCGACCTACAGCCGCCTGTACCGGCACTATTCCACCAAACGGAACGCGTTTATGTCCGTCCCCTCCGCCAGCTATGGCAGGGGCGGCATGAACCGGGCGCTGATGATGCCGCCGATGCCGCCATCAATCTGACCTCAGCGCATTTGACAAGTCCGCCGCTGCCAGCCAGACTGCGAACCTTGCGTCCAACGTGAGTCGCGGGTGTAGCTCAATGGTAGAGCAGGTGCTTCCCAAGCATCATACGTCAGTTCGATTCTGATCACCCGCTCCATGCTTGACCGAGCCTCAAGCCCCGAAATTTGAAACCGTCCCGGCAGTAGCGTGACGTGGTTTTGTTCTTCGCAAATCATCCGCTTTATGAAAGCAGTCAGTTGCCCCAAAAGCCTGCCGATCGAGGACCCTGAAAGTTTCGTCGATGTGGAGGTGGAAACGCCCCGGCCACTTGCCCGAGATCTGCTCGTCCAGGTGCGCGCCATCTCGGTGAATCCTGTGGACACAAAAATCCGTGGCGGCGGCGGTCCTGGCAGTCCCGACGGGCCGGCAAAAATCCTTGGCTGGGATGCTGCGGGCATTGTCACGGCAGTCGGCAGCGAGGTGACGCTCTTCAAACCCGGTGACGAGGTCTATTACGCGGGTTCCGTGGATCGCAGCGGTGCCAATGCCGAATACCACCTGGTCGATGAACGCATCGTCGGCCACAAGCCCGTGAGCATCGGCTTTGCTGAAGCCGCCGCACTGCCGCTCACCACCATTACGGCCTGGGAATTGATGTTCGACCGGATGCAGATCCCCCGCGCGCAATCCAGCAGCGGAGCCTCCCTCCTCATCATAGGAGGCGCCGGTGGCGTCGGCTCCATCGCCATCCAACTGGCACGCCGCCTAACGGGCCTCACCATCATTGCCACGGCATCCCGCCCAGAAACGCAGGCCTGGTGCCTGGAGATGGGGGCGCACCATGTCATTGACCACCGCCAGCCGTTGACCAGCCAGGTGACAGCCATTGTACCCGGCGGGGTGAACCATGTCCTGGCCCTCACCCGCACCGAGACCTATTTCGATCAAATCATCGCCGCCATGGCTCCGCAAGGCAGCCTGGGCTTGATCGAAAATGTCGCCACCCCGGTGGACATCAACAAGCTGAAACCCAAGTGCCTTTCCCTCCACTGGGAGTTCATGTTTGCACGCGCACGCTTCCAGACCGCCGACATGAACGAACAAGGAAAGCTGCTGAACGAAGTCGCGGCGCTGGTGGACGCGGGACAGGTCCGTTCCACAGCGCGCGAAAACCTCGGCCTCATCAATGCGGCGAATCTCAAGCGCGCCCACGCGCTCCTCGAAAGCGGCACCGCCATCGGCAAGGTGGTGCTTGAGGGCTTTTGATTCGGCATCGAGGACGCTTTTGGAAGAGTCCGAGAAGCGTGTCCCGCCGACGCGCCTGCAGCACTGCAACATCCTAGTGACTCCGCCTTCCGGGCTGTTGCAGACGGCATCGGCCTTATCTGCATCTTCACGTGCTACCTGGGCTTTGGCTCTGCCATCTCCAGGCTTTTCCACATGCGCAGCAAAGAGTCCCCGCGTGACTGAGCCAGCAATGGCGAAGCAGCCGACTCGGCGTCTCGCACCTGCTTGACGAATTCCATTGGTTTGAGGGTGCCTGCGCGCAAAGCAGCGAGCCCCTGCCCCCAGGCATGGCGCGTGCTTTCTTTGAGGGGTTCATCCAGCCGTGCGTTGTAGTTGGCAAAGAAGCCTTTGGTCGAGAAATACTGGGCGGCGGCGATGCGTGGATCATCGGAGGCCACGTCGAGGTCATTTAAGAAGCTTACCATCACGTGGTTCGTGACCAGTTTGCGCAGCAGCATGTCTGGATTGAGGCGGGCGGGCGCGATGTTTTGCTGAACGGACAAAGCAGCGGCGTGGCCTGCGGATTCTGCGAGGGCCATCCAGGTGGGCTCCAGGCGAATGGTTCCCCATGCGACGTGCGTCGATGAGAGGCAGACGGGCACGAGCAGATTGTCCACGCCCTGCGGCAGGATCGCGCGATAGGGCACCTGACCGGGGAAGGTCTCGACATCGAGCATCATCTTGCCTTCTTCCAGCGCTCCGGGGACGTGGCGCGGGGTGCAGGCGTGGGTATCGAGATACCACTCCGTCACGCCGATGCTGTCTGCATGCACCGGGGCGCGCTCCAGACCGGTCGCGAGCATGGCATCATGCTGGGTGAAGATATACCGACCTGTGATGCGGCGGGCCTCACGCACATAGAATTCATACGGACGATGGGCGTTGTCGGCGAATTCATCTTTAGCGAGACCATACTCGCGCCAGGACTTCTGCCGTGCGGGCTCCACCGAGGGATCGTTTTGAAGAAAGTAAAGAAGTGCCATGGTCGCATTCCAATGGGCGTCCATCCCCTTGCGGCGGCCGGGCCAGTCGGCCTCCACATAGTCGGTCTGCAATCCCACAAGCTGCGGGCGGTTCCAGCCTCGTTTTAAATTGGGGATGGGCGAGACGATGGAGCCGTGTTCGAGCCGTTTCAGTTTCTCGGGGTCGTAATCCGCCGGCATTTCCACGGGCATGCGGTTCGCAGGAGCTGAGCTGAGGATGGTGCGGTAGTTGAAGGCCTGCACGTTGCCATCAGCTTCACCTGTGCTCTCAGGTTCTTTGATGCGCTGGAAGCCGCTGAACTTTCGCAGATTCAAACCGGCATGCAGCTTGGCCGCACGGGCGATCTCTTCTGTGGGAGCGGTTTTGACGGACTCCATGTAAATCACGCCTGCATGCGGCTCGTGGAATTCGGCGCGCGATTCGCGTCCTACACGATACGGCACCCTGGCCACGGCGGCGAGGTCGCCTTCGTAGCTGCAATCGGCGAAAATTTTCGCGCTGATATGCTTTGTGCCGGAGCCGGTGAGTTCACGAAAGGTCACTGACTTCAACAGGGGGCCATCACGTTGAACAGCGGTCGGATAATAACCGCGCACGACTGTGATGTTTTTTTCCTGCGTGACCAATCGAGTCAAAACCATTTCGGCCACGTGCGGCTCAAACTTCCCGTTTGAGTGTCCGCTTTTTCCCGGCAAGGCGTTGAGATATTGCGGCGATTTTTCGCCATACGTCGTGCGGTAGTGCTCGAAGATGGCCTGACGTGCTTCGTCGTAAATCGGGGCGCGTTTTCCTTCCCAGAGGGTGTCCCACACACCGAGGCCGCTGGAGAGGATGCCGCCCAGGTGGGCATTGTGATTCACCAGCACGACGCTCAGCCCTTCTCTGGCAGCGCGCACCGCCATCGCAATGCCTCCGGGTGTGGCTTCATAAATGCAGAGGTCGGCTTCCTCCGCGCGGGGTGATGAAGCGGCCAGCAAGATCGACAGGGCGGCGAGGAATGCTTTCATTGCGTCCTTCAAAAATTCGGTTCCCGGGCGGGTTCGCTGGGTGGTGATTCATTGCCTGCCACATCGAGATAAGTCAGCGAATAGACGTGCGGGTCTTTCGAGTCATCGCTGATGCCTGTGGCTCGCAATCCTTCTGGTGGTGCATCCCGTGAGGTCGCGATGCGAGCGCCGGGCGTTACTCCCAGTTCCTTCCATGGCATGCTATCGCGCTGAATGCGCAAGGAACGCAAGCCGCCGTCGAGAGCAGGCACTACGTTCCAATTGAGCTGAACCACTCCAGATGCATCACGCATGGCTTTGAGAGCAGGGGCTGTGAGCTCGGGATTCACTGGATGCAGCGTGCCGTGTTCGGAGAACTCACGCCAAAGTTTTGCCAGCCCCGCATTCGGCAGCCAGGAGAGGGTGGGATCATGCAAGGCTGCATCATCCAGTGGGCGATCTTGTAGAGAAGCCATGTCCACCAGTGCGCCGGGGAGTTTTTTTTCGGCCAAACGAGCGCGCAGCACGGTATCAAAGAAAGGGATGACAACCAGCCGCGAATCATCGCAGCCGTGTTCAGAGAGTGGATCAATGAGACGTCCCACGGTGGCGCCCTGGGAACGCAATTCATGAAACATGGTGTTCATGGGCTTCCAAGAAACAAAGTGGCTGGAGGAGGGGACGGTCTCGCGCTTTCCCCAGACGAAGAGCAGCGGCAGATCGCGGGCTGCGGGGGCAAACTTGGCGCGGAATTCCGGGTCACCGAACTGCTTGTGACAGCCTCCACGAAATGAAGCCGCGAGCACACGCGCGGGATGACGCACGATCATCTGCGCCGACCAGCTTGAACCGCCTGAGTGGCCCCAGAGGACCCACGGCGCGCCTTTGAGTTCCTCACGACCCGAAAGCTGGGCAAAGTCCGCCAGTGCGGCCAACAGCGCGCGTTCGGAGCCGCTATCGGGATCGTTCCATTCGTCGCAACCACCCTTCACATGATACATCGGCGACAGCAGCGCACAGCCATGCTGGCGAGCCAGCGCACGCCAGTGAAAATCCAGGGTGACCGGGGGATGTTTGTCGGGCGAGGCATTGGTGCAGCCGTGCTGATGGATGATCACCGCCTTGACAGGCTTCGCGGAATCTGGCAGCCAGCAGGAAAACTCCGCATGCTCAAAGCGATCAGTGCCGGAGGGTGGGACGATGACATTGAGAAGGAGGCCGTCATCAGCACCGGCCAGCGCGGAGATGCACCATAACGAAAGGATTAGAGCAAGGTGTTTCATGGTTTGAGGTGCTTCCAGAGACCTTGTAAAAATGCGCCCCGGGTTTGATTTGTGGAAGGTGATTCCTGCGACTCGGCCGCATGCACCGCAACTGCGATCTGCATCGGATCCAGGGTTTGCCGCTGAAGATTTTTGAATGCTGAATCCCAAGCAGTCTGCACGGCTTTCGTAAGCGGCGCATCAAGGCGGGCATTGTAGCTGTCAAAGAAGCCTTTCGTCCCGAAGTACTGCGCGGCGGCGATTTGAGGATCATCCGATGTCACATCGAGATCATTGAAAAAGGTGATCATCACGTGGCTGGAAGCGATGGTGCGAACAAGCAGGTCGGGATCCAATGCGCCTGGGGTGGTGTGGCTTTTAACTGCGAGTGCGGCGGCGAATCCGGCGGATTCGCCGGCCTGCATCCAGACGGGTTCCAGACGGATCGAGCCCCAGCCGACGTGAGAGGCGGACAGGGCGACGGGCACGAGGAGGTTGTCCAATTCCAGCGGCAGCAAGCTGCTGTAGGGAACCTGAGCAGGGCGCGACTCTTCTCCAAGAAACAAAATGCCGTCCATGCTGCCACCGGGAACTTTGCGCGGCAGGCAGGCGACGGAATCCACCGGCCAGTCGGTCATGGCGATGCTGTCTGCATGCACGGGCGTGCGTGAGATGCCGGGGGCGATCACATTGTCCTGCTCTTTGAAAACATAACGGCCCACCAGCCGGCGTGCCTCGCGGACATAGATCTCATAAGGCAGATGATCATTGTCAGGAAATTCATCCGCAGCCAAGCCGTAACCCGCGAACTGCTTCCGATCTGATTCAGGCGCGGCAGGATCATTCTGCGCCCACCACAGCCGCATCAGCATGCCTTCGAGATAGCGTTTTGAAATGGCCTCGCGGGTCGGCCAGTCGGCAGCGGGGTATTCATTCTGCGGGCCGATGAGCCGGCCGCCATTCCACGCCACTTTTTGATTCGGCAGATTCGGCACGAAACCGCCTCCGCCGGCCGCCTTGGCAATGGCGGCATCGTAATTTGCAGGCTTGGACACCATGATGCGATTTGCAGGATCGCGCGTGAGGATCAGGCGGTAGTTGTAGGCCATCACGGAGCTGTCCGCCTCGCCGCTGTTTGGGCCTTCGACGATTCCGGCGGTGGCGTGGCTGTTGTAGCGAATGTTCAGCGCGCCCTCGTCTGCGGCTTTCGGGAATCCGCGCTGGCCGGGTTCTTTGTGGCGCTCCTCTGAGTAGATCACGCCGGCATGGGGCTCATGGTATTGAGTGCGTGCTTCGCGACCTATTTGAGACTTTACACCTGCGGCGGCCATGAGATCGCCTTCATACATGCCATCGGCAAAGACCTTGGCGCTGACGGTGACTTCACTGCCGCCGTGCATGGGCTGAAGCGTGGCACTTTTCAAGAGGCGGCCATCGCGAGCGGTCTTTACGACGATGTGCCCGAGCAGCACGGTCAGCGATTTTTCACGCTCCACCATTTGATTGAAGAGCATCTCGGCGATGCGGGGCTCGATTTTGGGGCGATCAATGTGGGCGCGGCTGGTGGCGCTGGGCATGGAGAGCAGGTGCTGGGGTGATTTGTCGCCGTAGGTTTTGCGGTAGTAGTCGCTGGCGGCGTGCAGGATTTCCCCATAGAGGGGTGAGCGCAGGCCGTCATACGGGGCCTCCCACCCGCCGGCACCACTGGTGCTGAAGCCGCCGAGATGCTGTGTGTGATTTACGAGCAGCACGCTCAAGCCTTCACGCGCGGCGCGGACCGCACAGGCGATGCCGCCCGGTGTGCCGCCGATGACGATCAGATCGTAGGATTTCCCATTTACGTCCTGCGCCTTTGCCGCGCTCTTGAGCAGCATGGGGGGCGGGATTTTCACAGGTGCGGAGGTCGTTTTGATCTGCACTGGAAATCCTGCAGCCGTGCGTGTGTTGCGCTCGGCGGTGGCTTCGGCTTCCGGCAGCAGTTGCAGACCATCGACCACGATATAGCCATCGGCCTCCGTGTTGGAAATTTTGATGGCTGGCGATTCGCCTTTTTCAAAAGCGAAGACTCCGAGAGAACGTGGGATGCCGTCTTCCAGGCACGGCTCACGTTGATTCAAGGTCACCGTCTTGGGGCCAATCGTTATCCGCGCAGCGCGAGCGCGATTGGTCGCGGCTGAATAGAGAAGACGCAGCTCGTAACGTCCCGCTTCTGGAATCAGCGGGGTGAAGGTGGCCGTGGCGGGGGTGTTGCGCTTGGCCACACGATAGGCTGATCCTACGAGTGGCGGGAGTTTGTCGCTCGTTGCCCAGGCACCGGTAAAGGCCGCCTGTGCATCATCCATGACGATTCCTGCAGCCTTGCCGAGCACGGCTTCTGCTGTGGATTTTTTTGCCTTGTCCGTCTCGGCCAGGGTGAAGCGTATGCTCACGACTGAGTTTTGTTCTTCGCCCGGGCGATACTTTACGTAGGTGGTGGCGACGAGCGTGCCGTCTGGCAGGAGTTCGAGACCGGGATAACCGCAGTCTCCGCCTTTGTGGCTGTGCAGGAGTTTGATTTTGTATTCGCCATCATGACCGCTGATGATGTCTTCATAACGGCCGACCCATGCGACGAAGTGATTCTTGGTCGGGCTTTGAGCGCCGGTGTCGCGAAAGCAGACGACGAGGCGGCCATCGGGTGCGTACACGGCCTTGTGGCGATCGCCATGCAGGCCGGGGGGCAGAGGTTTGACGGCGGACCAGGTTTTGCCTTCGTCATTGCTGGTGATGAAGTGCGCGGGCTCTGAGCGAACATTCTCGCGCATCATGCAGAGCAGTTGTTTGCCATCGGGCGAGCGCACGACTTCAGGTTCGCAGGGTTTGAGATCGCCGAGGTCCACCAAGACACGCCATGGGCTCCAGGTGAGGCCGCCATCGGTCGATTCACTTTGGGTGACGATGTTGGATTTGGTGTCCTTTGTTTCGCCGGGACGGCGGATGTTGGAGAGACCGATCAATTTTTTGCCGCCCTCCACCGGCATGATGGTGCAAAACGGCATGACGCATTCCAAATCGATGCTTTGCATGGGCGACCATGTTTTGCCTTCGTCGAGAGAGAAGGAGCGCTGCATCGTCCCGTTGTCTGGTTGTCGAGTGCCTCCCGGCCCCTGGCCAGCGAAGACAAACAGGCGTGTCACGCCCTGCGGATCGGTCAGGCGATAGAGCGCGGGACAGTTGCGCGTGGTTTTCCAGTTCTCCGGCACTGGCAGCAGTTCGCTCCATGTTTTGCCGCCGTCCTCGCTGCGCTTCATCGGACCGCAGGGGCCGCCATGGCCCTGCGTCCAGACACAGAACATCGTTTTGCCATCTGGCAGCAGGAGCGTGGTGGGATGGCCCTGATAAAGGTCTGCCGTGCCCTGGGCGATGACGACCTGCCGGGCGGTGTCCTGGGAGAGATCGACTGTCGGAAGTGGCGCGGCGCGAAGCAGCGAAACAGCAAAAAGCAGAGGTACAGCAAGGGGCGGAAGGCGCATCCATTCAAGACGTCAGGCAGACTCGCTTATATCTGGTAAGCTCAACTAACCATGGTCATGCGAGCCAGCACCGCGTCATCCACCGGCTTGCAGGAGCGATAGCCTTCGCCGTGCTCGGGGAGATCGGTGAGGAAGGCGGCGCGGGCTTCGGCAGTTTGGAAATCGAGGCCGATCAAGGCGCGGCCGATGCGCTCGCCGGACTGGCGGTAATTGAAGTAGCAGAGGCTGGCGCGATCCCGGATGAGGCGGGAGAGGAAGTCGTGGAGGGCGCCGGAGCGCTCGTAGAAATCAAGACGCAGGAAGACGGGATGGGTGAGGAGATCGCCACGCAGCGGGATGGCCCGGAAGGCGACGTCCACGGCACCGGTGAGGTCTTCCCAAGCATAGCCGCCGGCCTCCAAACGAGCCGGGAGCGCGGCCAGGTTTTCGGCGTTTTCCGATGTGACGGTGAAGACGGGCCAAGCCTGATCGGCGCGGTGGAGGCCGTATTGGAAATCGGCGATGTTGAGGCCTTCGAAACAGGAATCCAGCAATGCGAGCATGGCGCCAGGGCGCTCGGGGATTTGCACGCGCAGGGCGCGTGAGGCGGTGTTGCTGGAGCCTTCGGACTGGGCGATGAGGCCGAGCTGGAGGAAGTCGATGTTGGCGCCGGTGATGACGATGAGGACTTTTTTGCCTGCGAGTGCGGCGCGGTCTTTGATGACTGCAGCGAGACCCATGGCACCGGAGGGCTCCGAGATGCAGCGCAGGGTCTCCCAAAGCACGCGGATGGCGGCGCTGACTTCCGCATTGGTGATGGTGGAGACGCGATCCAAAGACTGCTGGCAGATGCCGAAGGGATGAGTGCCGGCTTTGCGGACGGCGGTGCCGTCGCAGAAGATGTCTAGGTCGTGGAGTTCAACCGGCTTGCCTGCGGCGAGCGCGGCTTTCATGGAGGCCTGGCCCGCGCCTTCCACGCCGACGGCCTCCATATTGGGCCAGTAGGTTTTGAGCCAGCAGGAAACTGCGGAAGCCATGCCACCGCCGCCGATTTGGAGGTAGGCGGCATCGAAGGGGCCGTGGCCGGAGAGCACGACCTCATCTGCCAGAGTCCCCTGCCCTGCCATGACTTTGAGGTCATCGTAGGCGTGCACGTAGGTGGCGCCGCTGCTGCGCTCGTCTTCACGTGCAGATGTCACCGCTTCGTCATAGCTGTCGCCTGCGAGCATGATGCGGACGAATTCGCCGCCGTGGTGGAGCACGGCGTTTTGCTTCACCTTGGGAGTGGAGCGCGGCATGTAGATGCGGGCGTGGATGCCGAGGGTTTTGGCGGCAAGGGCCACGCCCTGTGCGTGATTGCCGGCGGAAGCGGTGACGACGCCTTTGGCGCGCTGCTCAGGGGTGAGCTCGGTCATGGCATTGCAGGCACCCCGCCACTTGTAGCATTTCACGGGGGAGAGGTCTTCGCGCTTCACCCAAATCTCTGGGCCGGGCTCTGAGCCGGGCAGGATGAGACGCTCCATCGGCGTGGGCTGGCCGAAGCGGTACACCCGCTCACGGGCAAACAAGATTTCCTGACGCAGGCGGCGGTCGAGAGGCAGATTTTCGCGTTCCATTCGTGGGGGCATACATCCCCGCCGCCGATGGCTCGGCAAGAGGTTTCAATGCGCGGTCTTGTTCTTCGCCGCCGCATGTTTCCATTCAACGATCTGGCCGTCTTGTTCGAGGCGTGTTTTCAACTTGGTGTAATCCACCTGCTGCACGGGAATTTTGTCATCGATGGCCAGGCAGGCAGCGGTGGCGGCGCTCTGGCTGGTGCACATGAAAACGGGCTCCATGCGGATGCTGCTGTAGGCGGTGTGACTGGCGCTGAGGGCGAAGGTGACGAGGAGATTGTCACACTCGGCCTGCTTTGGCACGATGGCCTCGTAGCCGATGCCATAGGGTGGTGCGCCATCGCGACCACCGGCGGTTTTGCCTTCGCGAGTGACGACGCCGTCTTTGACGATGCGGCGGATTTCGTGGGTGTCTGTGCCGTAGCTGCCGAGGCTGATGGGTTTTGGGGCGTTTTTGCGGCCGAAGGTGTGGTGTTCGGTGAGGACGAGGTCGCTGACCATGCGGCGGGCCTCGCGCACATAGATCTGGTGGGGCCAGCCGCCGTTGTCGGTGAACTCATCCTTGGGGAGGCCGAAGCGCTGCATGTCTTTGCGTACCTTCTCGGGGACACGTGGATCGGTGGCGAGGAAGTGCAGCAGGCCGCGATGATAGTCTTCGTGCTGCTTCGCGATGTTCTCGCGCTGCGCGTAGGAAGCCTCCGGCCATGCGTGGGAGGCTCCGGGGAGATTGCCGCCGAAGGTCGCGGTATTGAAGTCCCATTTGTCATTCGGAAGCGCATCGTGCTTGGAGAACCAGCGGAGGTCCATGGCATCGCCATTGGCGAGGCAGGCTTCGATGAAGCGGACGATGATCTCGTAGCGCTTGGGATCGTAGTCCGAAGGCGGGGTGATGGGGATCATGTTCGCCGGATTGGTGGTGAGGCAGAGACGGAAGCAGTAGGCCTGCATGCCGGGAGCGGGATCGCCGGGGGTGCCGGGTTCGCCGGATTGAATGAGGGGCAGCAGACCGCTCGTTGGGTCGCCCTTCACCACGTAGGGATCGAGGGGAAAATCGCGATCCCATACGCCATGACCGTTTTTGAGGCGACCGTTTGCGCCGGGCTGATCGTAGCTGGTGCGGGGCAGGAATCTTTCCGCGTAGTGGATGCCGTTGTATGTCTCGCCGTACTTTGCATTGCCCTCGCGCAGCAGGGTGTAAGCGACGCCGGCCTTCGCCATGAGATCGCCTTCATAGGTGGCGTCGATGAACATTTTTGCGCGAAAGATGGTGCCGTCTTCGGTGACGAATTCGGTGATGCGTGGGCCGTCTTTTTTGATGGATGAGAGGCGTGCTTTGAAATGCACTTTTACTCCGGCCTCGCTCGCCATGCGGTTGAAGACTTCCTCGGCTTTGTGCGGCTCGATGGCATAAGCGCCACCGGTGGCGGGACCGCCGCCTTTGCTTTCGAACGCTTTGTCCCAGGCGAGGGTGACGCCCACGGTGGCGGCGAGCGTGGTGAAATACTCGCGGGCGATGCCACCGACGGAGCGGGGATCGCCAATGTCCACGGCGCTGAGGCCGCCGCTGGTCATGCCACCGAGATGACGGCCGGGTTCTGCAATGACCACGGTTTTTCCCATGCGTGCGGCTTGTACCGCAGCGGACACTCCACCGCTGCTGCCGCCATAGACGCAGAGATCAGACTCCACCACGGCGGCGGCGGCAAGGGACGAGGAAAGAGCAAAGAGGAGCAGGAACGACTTCATGGGTTGTATCCAA
This sequence comes from Verrucomicrobiota bacterium, assembly GCA_017301975.1. GTDB lineage: Bacteria > Verrucomicrobiota > Verrucomicrobiia > Verrucomicrobiales > Verrucomicrobiaceae > Prosthecobacter. Next base: position 80,591 of record JAFLEI010000023.1, on the reverse strand, counting down.
AGAGACGAATGAACACCGCCCGCCTTGCTGGTCAAACTGACTGACCAATGGCAAGATCGACGAAGATTATCGAAAGCGGTTCGCCTGATTTGAGGGTGACTTCGAAGCTGTTTTTGCCTTCGCGCAGAAGTTTGGCGGGGAGGGTCCAGGCGCGCAGTTCATCGGGTTTGCCGAGCAGGGATGGATAAGGCACGGGGAAAGGCTCGGAGACATTGTCGGTCGCGGCAAGAGGCTCGCCATTGAAGGTGGCGGACCACTCGCTGCTAACGAGGGGCTTGTCGGATTGAATACGGATGCGGGCGCTTTGTTTCCAGCCGCCTGTGGGTGGGGCGAGATCGAAGTTGAACTTGGCGGGTTTGCCCGGCTCGATCTTGCGGGGGACGGGGAGCGGCTTCATGCCGGGCGCGCGCCAGCCCTGGGCGGTGAACCAGTGTTGCGGTTCTTGGGGGAGGGCTCTTGGATCGCGCAAGGCTTTGAGTGCTTCAAAGGGTGGCTCGCCAAAGACTCCGCGGCCTTCGCCCTGGCCGTGCTGGCGGTAGTAGGCGAAATTGAAAAGGCTGATACCATCCGCTCCGCGCGCATAGGCGAGGTGGGCGGCGGTGTGGAGGTGCTCGCGAGTGGCGCGACGGAATGGGAACACATCGTAACCTTTCAAGACTTTGTCGCCCTTCCAGAGGGTGTGACAGAGTTCGAAGTAGAGGGTTGCGCCCTGGGTCTGTGTGCGGATGGCGGCCAGATCATGCTGCTGGGTGGTGAAGTAGTGCTCGGAAGCGTTCACCATGTCGAGACCGGCGGCGACGAGTGATTTCAAATCGAGCCCAAGAACATCGAGCGCAGGGAGATGGCAGGGCACGCGGGCGCAGAGCCAGCGGCGTTTGCCATTGCGGGCTGTTTGATCCAGCAGGGAGCGGACTTCGCGCACGAAGCCGGTCATGATGACGCGGCGCTGATCCAGAGGTGTTTCTTCCATGCGGAAGTAACTGTAGAAGCGGAGGAAATCGAGCTCCAGGCCGTCGAGGTCGTAGTTTTCGCAGAGTTCGCGGATGAGGGCGAATTTTTGTGCGCGCACTTCTGGAACGGCCCAGTTTTGGACGAGGTCGGCACCGCGCAGGGAGCCGGGCTTGAGGCGGTATTCGGGATGCTCGACATAAAACTTTGTGACGCTCATGCCGATGCTGCCGCCGGGTTTGTCGCCGGGCTTGGGATCGCTGAACTCCTTGTGGTGCGCATCATTCATGCGGAGCGAGATGAACGCCGACTGCTGACGCTGACGGCAGCGGTCGATGAAGACCTCAACGATGTCGCCGCCATCCAGGACAAACTGGCCGAAGGGGTCGGGCTTCTGTCCGTAGCGCTGCTTGATCCAGGCGTAGTGTTCCGCCAGTGGCAGGATCTTGCTGGGCCACATGGGCACCATGCCGAGGCCGGGCTGGAGCATGTGTGCATCCACGAGGCCTGTGACTTCATCGACGGTGGCTTCGAGCATCTCCTTGCGAAAGGGCTCCCGCTCTTTGTGAAAGGGGCTGATGCAGGAGGTGATGTTGGTGGTGTCGTTGCTGTAGAGAACCCGAGGGGCGGTGCGTGATGGGTCCGCCGCAGGGAGTCTGGCAGCGGCGGTGAGCAGGCCTGCGCTTTGGATGAACTGCCGACGGGTGATCATGGCGCGTGGGGCTTCGCTGCGGCTGGGGTCATTTTCTTTGGCCCCTCGTGCAACTGGTTTGCCATGGTGACCATGGTTGATGAATGAGCAGGATCTTTGGCAAGGTTGTGATTCTCCTTGGGATCGGTGGTCTCGTCGTAGAGTTCAGTTCCGATGACTTCATCCTTCATGTTTGACCATTCGGTGTAGCGCCAGCGATCAGTGCGTATGGAGCGGCCCATGACCTTTTCTTTGCCGGGGCGCAGGTACTGGCTGAAGGCAGCGGCCTTGCCTTTTTGCTCAGGATCGGCGAGCAGCGGGGCAAAGCTGGTGCCTTCGAGGTGGGGCGGCAGTTTGAGTCCGCAAAGTTCGGCAAGGGTGGGATAGATGTCCACAAACTCGACAAGGGCGTGGGTGCGCTGGCCGGGCTTTTGGCCGGGGGCGCTGACGATCAGCGGAGCGTGAGTACCCAGCTCAAAGTTTGTCATCTTGGTGAAGAGGCCGTTTTCACCGAGGTGATAGCCGTGATCACCCAGCATGACGATGATGGTGTTTTCACGCAGGCCAAGACGGTCGAGTTCATCGAGCACGCGGCCGATTTGGGCATCGACGAAGCTCGTGCAGGCGCGATAGCCACGGATGAGATTGAGCGCCATCTCGTCGGAGATGCCGCCATGCGCAGGGACGCCACCGTAGCTGCGGAGTTCATACCAATTGTGCAGAGCCGGGGCGGGCACGTCGGGCGAAGCTTGATAGTTGTCCGGCAGTTTGATGGTGTCTGCAGGATACATGTCCCAATACTTCTGCGGGCAGGTGAAGGGAAGGTGCGGCTTTTGAAATCCGACGCCGAGGAAGAAGGGCTTCTTCCTGTCTTTAAGACGCTGCAAAGTCTCGATGGCCTTGGTCGCGGTCTTGGCGTCGCTGTAGGATTCATCCGGCTCGAGCGCTGCTTCGAATGGAGGGCCGCGAATCAGCTTGGGGCGCTTGTTTGCAGGGAGCTGCTTGAGCGTTTTCATGGCCTCATTGGCCTCCTTTGAGAACCAGCTCTTATAGGGCAGGCCGTGATACCAGGCGGGCTCGCTCCAGGACTGAGGGTCATCGCCCGGCTCGCGGTCGCTGTGATGGAAGATTTTACCCAGTGACATGGAATACCAGCCGCTGTTTTTGAAGAGCTGCGGCAGTGTGACAATGTCCGGCAACTGTGGGCGAAGGAAGTGCTGATTGTCCAGCACGCCTGTGGTGTCCGGGCGCACGCCGCCGATAAGGCTGGAGCGTGATGGGTTGCAGACGGCGACCTGGCAGTAGGCGCGCTCAAACAAAGTGCCCTGAGCGGCGAGCTTGTCGATATTGGGTGACTGGATGTGTTTCGCGCCATAGCAGCCGAGCTCGGGCCGCAGGTCATCCGCCATGATGAAAAGCACATTGAAGTCCGCCGCAGGCAGAGTGCTCAGCGACAGGATGAGGAGAGGGAGGGTGAATTTCATGGAAGTTTGCCAGCCGCTTTCTTTTTACCTTTGGTGGGCAGTCCCTCGGCCTCGCGCATGCGCTGGACTTTGGACTTGTAGCCTTCAGAGAGATTGGTCTGGGTGGAGCGGAGATGTGTCAGCATATCCTGCCGCAGTTCATTGAGCTTTACCAGATGCGCAGGATCAGGGGCGAGATTCGTCATCTCATAAGGATCGGCGTCGAGGTCGAAAAGGAATTCGCCTTTGTCATCCGCCCACCATTTCCAGCGACCATCTGTGGCCATCATGTTCAGAGGGGAATGGGTGCCGATCTCGCTGATGGCGAGCTTTCGAACGGACGTTGCTTTTCCCGTGGCGACTGGCAGCAGTGAGACGGCCTGACGACGTGGTGACACGGTGCCGCCGATGGCTTCGACGATGGTGGGATAGACATCAAACATCTGCACGGGTGTCTTCGTGTGTCCGGTCTTCACCTGACCCGGCAAGCGCAGCACCAGCGGCACGCGCGCGGACTCTTCATACATTCGGCCTTTGGTCAGCATGCCGTGCGCACCCATCATTTCGCCATGGTCGGCGGTGAAACAGACGAGTGTCCGCTCCCAGGTGCCGCGCTTTTGGAAGGCCTCCACCACGCGGCCGATGCAGTCGTCTGCCAGGGAGATTTTGCCGAGGTAGTTGGCCAGCATCTCGCGTGTTTCAGGATGGCCGATGGTGCGCATCTCGCGGCGGAAGGTCTCGGGCACATTGGGCGGGAGCGTGAGCTTTCCGGCCTCATACATGGTGGCGTATTCGCCAGGGGCATCGAGAGGCGGATGTGGCGAGTGCAGGCTGAGCACCACGCAGAGGGGCTGGTTTGCAGGCTGTCTGCCCACGAAGTCGGCGGCTTCGCGGCTGACGAAAACATCGTGATAATGCTCGGGCGGGACGAGGCTTGGCTTGGGCTGGAACTCCCACTTCACGTAGCGGTCGTGCATTTCCTCGGCGACTTTTTCGAGGAGGCCGAGCTTGCGCAGATATTCGGCATAGGGATTTTTTTCCGTGACCGAGTCCACGGGGCCGGAGACATCAAAGACATAGTCGAGGCCGAGGGCGCGGTGATAGTTTTCGATCTTCGAGAAGGCTTCGCGCAGGCTGGGGCCGGAGGTCCAGTGGGTCTTGCCGATCTGAGCGGTGGTGTAGCCGGCTGACTTGATGTCGCGAAACATGGTGGCCTCTTCCGGTGGCACATGGTAGTTGAGCGCATTGCCCCAGATGCCGTGACCGCCATTGTGCGGGTACAGGCCCGTCAGCAATGACACGCGAGCGGGCATGCAGACCGGAGAGGTGGTGTAGCAGCGATCAAAGACCATGCCCTCCGCCGCGATTTTATCGAGATGCGGCGTGCGGACCTGCGGATTTTCCCAGCTCAGGTAGCGGGGGCTCCATTGATCCACCAAGATGACGAGGACGTCCGGTTTGCGCGCGGGAGTGCCGCTCAAGGCTGGAATGACCACGCACAGCAGCAGGATTAGAGAAAGCCATTTCATAACGGGAGAAAATCACGCCCTGTAACGAAGGTCGGCGCCGCCTTTCGCTGCAATATCCGCCTTTGTTGATGGAGGATGTTACTGCCTGCCGTCTGTGCATCTTGTCTGCAAGTGGCGAAGCTATTTCCAAGGATGGCGCTCGCTACTGACTAGGATTTCATTGAAGCGCCATGAGATGCGGTCACCGTCATACCAAGAGAGCGAGAAAATGAGCCCGGCCTGATGTTTCTGGTAAAACCAGCAACCATCAGATCCGGGCCCGGCAGCGGCAGCATGCAGAAGCAGGCGGCTTACTTGGTCGGAAAAGGATTCCGCTCTTCGAAGCCGGCCTGATGCCAGTAGGGGTAGGGCTTGGGTTTTTCGCTGGCGGCATCGAGCTTGGCGACTTGGTCGGTGGTGAGATTCCAGCCGACGGCGCCGAGGTTTTGGCGGAGCTGCTCTTCGTTGCGGGCACCGATGATGAGGGTGGAAACAGTGGGGCGCTGGAGGAGCCAGTTCAGCGCGACCTGGGGGACGGTCTTGCCGGTTTCGGCGGCGACTTCATCGAGGGCGTCCACCACTTTGAACAGATACTCGTCATCCACCTGCGGGCCCATGGAGGCGCTGAGCTTGTGATTGAGGCGGCTGGTCTCGGGGCGTGGCTGATTGCGGCGGAGCTTGCCGGTGAGGCGGCCCCAGCCGAGGGGGCTCCAGACGACTGCGCCGACTTTTTGATCGGCGCCAAGGGGCATGAGCTCCCATTCGTAATCGCGGCCGATGAGCGAGTAGTAGGTCTGATTGGCGACGTATTTGGTGAGGCCAAACTTGTCGGCATGCGCGAGTGATTTCATGAGGTGCCAGCCGGAGAAATTGGACACGCCGAGATAGCGGATTTTACCGGCGCGCACGAGGTCGTCCAGAGTGCCGACGACTTCCTCCACGGGCGTCATGGCATCGAAGCCGTGAAGCTGGTAGAGGTCGATATAGTCGGTGCCGAGGCGCTTGAGGCTGTTTTCCACCGAGCGGATGAGATGCCAGCGGGATGAGCCGACGTTGTTTGGGCCTTCGCCCATGCGGAAGGTGCCTTTGGTGGAGATGAGGACTTGATCACGGCGGCCCTTGATGGCCTGACCGAGGATTTCTTCGGCGAGGCCGTTTGAGTAAATGTCGGCGGAGTCAAACATGTTCAGACCGTGCTCCAGGCAGATGTCGATGAGGTGGGAGGCTTCCGCGACATCGGATGCGCCCCATTCTTTGAAGAATTCTGTGCCGCCGCCGAAAGTGCCGGTGCCTAGAGTGAGTGCGGGGACTTTGAAGCCGGAGCCGCCGAGTTGTCTGTATTCCATAAGGGTGGGTTTTTAGGGTGAGAGATGAACCTAACTACGAAGAAGAGTGCTGCAGGCTTTTGAAAACTTCTGCGGCGATTTGGAAGGAGTGCAAGCGCGCCTGCTGATCGTGAATGTGGGCGGTGGCGATGATTTCGTCTGCGCCGGTGTCATTGAGCAGGACTTCGATCTGCTGCCGGAAGGTGTCGGGGCCACCCACGGCGGAGCAGCGGGTCATGCGGGATACTTGAGAGGCTTCCACGGGATTCCAGAGGGCGTCGATGTCATCGACGGGTGGCTGCAATTGAGTGGGCCGGCCACGGATGAGATTGAGGAAGACCTGCTGGAGCGAGGTGAAGAGGCGTTTTGCTTCTGCATCGCTGTTCGCAGCGATGACGTTTACGCCGATCATGACGTGAGGTTCCTCCAGAGCTGCGGAGGGCTGGAACTGGGAGCGGTAGATGTCGAGCGCCTGATGCAGAAGCTCGGGTGCGAAGTGGGAGGCGAAGGCAAAGGGGAGGCCAAGCTCTGCGGCGAGGGTGGCGCTGAAGGTGCTGCTGCCGAGAAGGTAGAGAGGGACATGGAGCCCCTGCCCCGGCACGGCGTGTACGCGCTGACCGGGGAGCGGAGCACCGAGGAAGGCCTGAAGCTCACGTACGTCTGCGGGGAAGGTATCGCCGCTGCTGCCGAGTCCGCGACGCAGCGCGCGAGCGGTGAGCTGATCTCCGCCGGGGGCGCGGCCAAGGCCGAGATCTATGCGGCCGGGGTAGAGCGACTCCAGGGTGCCGAACTGCTCGGCGATGACAAGCGGTGCATGATTGGGCAGCATGATGCCGCCGGAGCCGACACGGATGGTGGAGGTGCCACCGGCGATGTGACCGATGACGACGGAGGTGGCGGCGCTGGCCACGCCGGGAATGTTATGATGCTCCGCCACCCAGTAGCGGTGGTAGCCCCACTTCTCCGCATGCTGCGCCAGATTCAAGGAGTGACGGAAGGACTGCGCGGCAGTCTCGCCCTTCAAGATTGGTGACAGATCCAGTACGGAGTAGAGGAGGCCAGCGTGTGCTTTCATAACGGAGGGTAATCGGTGTAGCCCTTGGCTCCGTCCGCATAGAAGGTGGAAGGATCAGGGGCGTTCAGAGCGGCACCTGAAGCAAGGCGTTTGGGCAGATCGGGATTGGCGAGGAAGGGCACGCCAAAGGCAACGGCGTCGGCATCACCGGCGGAGAGAATGGCATTGCCTGACTCCAGGGTGAATTTTTCATTGGCCACGTACACGCCACCGAAAGCCTTCTTCAATGCAGGGCCGATGCTGTCCGGGGCCTGGTGCTCACGTGCAGCGATGAAGGCGATCTTGCGGCGGCCGAGCTCGCGCGCGACGTAGCTGAAGGTTTCCAGCGGATTGGCATCGCCCATGTCATGCGAATCGCAGCGTGGGGCGAGGTGCATGCCCACGCGGTCGGCACCCCAGACGGAGATGACGGCATCGGCCACCTCGAGCATCAGGCGGGCGCGGTTTTCCACGGAGCCGCCGTATTCGTCGGTGCGCTGATTGGACTTGGATTGAAGGAATTGATCGAGCAGGTAGCCATTGGCACCGTGGATCTCCACGCCGTCGAATCCGGCGAGCTTCGCATTTTCGGCGCCTTTGCGATAGGCCTCGATGATGGCCGGGATTTCGGAGAGTTCCAAGGCGCGTGGTGTGACGAAGGACTTCAGAGGGCGGACGAGACTGACGTGGCCTGCCGGAGCAATGGCGCTGGGCGCGACGGGCAAAGCGCCATCGAGAAACATGGGGTCCGAGATGCGGCCGACATGCCAGAGCTGCATGAAGATGTGACCGCCAGCCTCGTGAACGGCCTGCGTGATGAGCTTCCAGCCTTCCACCTGCTCCTGGGACCAGATGCCGGGGGTGTTGGCATAACCGACGCCCATGGGGGTGACGGAGGTGGCTTCCGTGAGGATGAGCCCGGCGCTGGAGCGCTGGCGGTAGTACTCGGCCATGAGGGCGTTTGGGATGCGCTGCTGCCCGGCGCGAGCGCGGGTGAGGGGGGCGAGGAAGATGCGGTTTGGGAGGGTGAGGGGGCCGAGCTGGAGGGAATCGAAGAGAGTGGGCATGGGGATTTGTTCCTTAGTTCACAAATACCGAACAATAGAATGATTGAACTGCAAGTGAAATTAATGTAGCATCCACGCATCAGACCTCTTCACCATCCTCCAGCCGAAAGTTTTACCGTCGCGGGCATCATGCATGCCCTGTCAGATCCGGTGCGTCTCAGCATCGTGGCCGAGCTGCGGAAATGCGAGGAGGGGCTGAACTGTGTGGAGACAACGAGCCGTCTGAAATGCACGATGCCAAAGTCCACCTGCTCGCAGCATTACCGCATTTTGCGTGAGTCAGGGATCATCCACAGCGAGAGGCGCGGAGTGGAGCTGACGAGCAAGGTGCGGCGCAAGGAGCTGGACAGCCGCTTTCCGGGATTGCTGGACTCCATTCTGAAGGCGTGGAAGCGCGAGCATGGGGAGTGATGGGCTGACCGGGCCTTATGCATGGCTCGAAAATCTCGAGTTTCAGTACGCGCTCCTTACTTTTTGCATACCACCTGATGCTGGGGCTTTATGATGGCGGACGGCTGCTGGTCAAGGAGGATGAGTACCGCCTGTGAACAAGGCCTCATGGCTGCTGAGCCAGAGGCTTGATGCCGAATTCTTCCGCCACGGGCAGAGCTTTGGCGAGATCATTCACCAGGGGGAAATTCACACCGGCCCTCCATTGGCGGCGCAGTCCCCCGGATGTTTCATCATGGTAATAATTCACGAGCACCCCGGCGGCTTTCAGGAGTTTCACGGCTTCTTCGGGCACATCGCCTTTGCCGAGGAGCTGGATGAACTGCGTCTTCATGGCGATGGTCTCCTGGGCGTAGGCCATGGAATCGCCCTGACGCTCCATGTTGCAGATGAGGATGTCCGGCACCGCTGCACGGGCGGCCTTCGCGGCATCGGCAGTGGCGGCGAGGAATGCCTGATGCGTGCGCCCTGCCTTAACGATGACTTTGGCCGTGGCTTCGCCGAGAGCGGCACCGCCTTTGAGATGGCAGTTGAGCCAGACGTGGCGTGGAAAGACTGCGAGCGCCTCCTCGAACGTGGGGATGCGTGTGCCTGCGAAACGGGCGTCCAGCTTTGCGCCTGCATCAAGCGTCTTGATCTCTGCCAGGGTGAGATCGGAGACCTTGCCTTTGCCATCGGTGGTACGGTTTACGGTGGCGTCATGCATGAGGACGAGAGCGCCGTCTTTGGTGAGCTGCACGTCGAACTCGATCATGTGGGCGCCGAGTCGTACTGCCTCCATGAAAGCCGGGATGGTGTTTTCTGGAAATGTGCTCATGGCACCGCGATGAGCGCAAAGCCCACGGACGGGCATGGTGAGATCTTCGGCGTGGGATGAAGCCTGCGTGGCCAATGCCAGGGCGGTGAGGAGGAAGTGGAGGCGTTTCATGGTGGTGCGTGTCCTGGGGTCAAAAAGTCATTTCAATTCGAAAAAGGGCTGCTTCAACGCGGTCGCGGCATTGTGGAGCATGGGGCCGAGGAGCACAGGGATGTCGGTCTCGAAGATGTCCGCGCCCAAGCTGAGGAAGGTGCGGTAGCCTTCTTCGAGTTCTTGAATGTCCGCGACTTCACTTTTGATCACCTTGAGATCAAGATGGCGGGAGGTGCCGGCCATGCAGCAGGCGCCTTTGCGATGGATGAAATCGTAGAGGGCCACGTCCTGAGGCGGTGTGTGGCCGACGAAGGCGATGACATTGCGCCAGGGGATGCCGAGCCGGTCGAACTCCTCGGCTTTCGCCACGGTGGGGACCATGACTTCCATCATGATGTCCGGATTCAACTGGTGAACGGCGACCGCATCTTTGAAGCTGGAGACGATCAGCATCACATAAGCTTCGGCTTTATGACGGGTGACGATGTGGGCGCGCTCGATGGCGGTTACGTCTTTTTGATCCAGCACGAGCACGGTTTTGCCGCGAGCCCATTCGATGGCTTCATCCAGCGTGGGGATGTGGAAGGAGGTGGGCTGACCTTCGGTGTCCTTGAGGCGCAGTTGTTGCAGTTCCGACAGGGTGAAATCTGTCACACGGCCGGTGCCTGTGGTGGTTCGTTCCAAAGTGGCATCGTGAAGGAGGATGATGGCACCGTCCTTGGCGCGGCGTGGGTCGATCTCCAGCATGGCAAAGGTATGCTGAAGGGTGTGCTCAAAGGTGAGGATGCAGTTTTCAGGGAAGCCTTTGGCCGGACCGCCACGATGGGCGCTGACGAAGGGCAGGTGCTGCCCTTTGAATGCGAGAACGGCCTGCAAATCCTGCGCGGTCTGCGGATGGATGCGGTGCAATGGAGCGGAGGGAACTGCCGGCCCGGCACGAGGAGGCGGCGTGGTCTCACACAACGGCTCTGCCGCGGCATGCACGAGGCAGAGGCTGAATGCGAGGATGGACAAGGTTGTTCGCATGATCGCCTCCTGAACGGTGTTCGCTGCATGGTTCTGGCGGAATCCGCCCGATGAACCTCACTGAGGAGCCGTGAGCCATTCGAGATTAAAGCGGGCCAGCGTCAGGCGGCCACCGGCAAAGTGGGCGAGGGCGGAGCCATCGCCACTGCGGCCGTAGAAGCAGAGGATGGTGCCGCTCTTGGTCACGGCGATGTCCGAGTACATGCTGGGGCCGGGCTCGATGGACTTGCTGACAGGCCAGGTTTTGCCTTCATCGCGGCTGAGCTTTACGCTGACGTTTTTACGGTCGCGATTTTTACCGGGCTCGGCCTTGCCTTTCTCTTTCTCCAGGTTGTGAGGATTGGAGAAGAGGATGAGGCTCTGGCCATCGTGATTGTAGCGAACGATGCCGCCCATGCAGATGGGTTCCAGCAGGGCTTCATCAAACTTCGGTGTGCTCCAGCCGGTGGCGCCGTCTTTGCTGACGGTCACGAGACGGCGGTGAGCCTTTGATTCGCTGCGCACATTGAGCATGACGCTGCCATCGTTGAGCTCGATGGCGACGGTTTCGTTGGGGTTGATCCATTCGTCGGTGCATGGGACAGCGATGTCTCCTGCTTTCCAAGTTTTGCCCTGATCATCGCTGAAGATGGTGGCAGTGACGCTCGGGCGATGGGCATTGCCGCCTGCGCCGGTGGAGAGCCAAACGGGGACAATGAGACGGCCGTTTTTGAGCTGGATGCTGTGGTCTGGGCCCGTGGCCAGAACTTTCCAATCGTAGTCTTTCTTGAAGGCTTCGAAGGTGGCGGTGATCTCGGTGGGTTTGCTCCAGGTGAGGCAATCGTCCGTGCTGCGCTGGTAGAAGCAGCGTTCGTACTCCAGGCAGAAGAGCATGTGCACGGTGCCGTCTTTGTCAGCGATGAGCACGGGGTTGTTGTAAGTGACATCGTTGGGATCGACGTTTTTCATCTTGAGCGCGAAGGGGTTCTTCGCTTTCGGGCCTTCGACATTGGCGATGCTTTGCGGTGGGCTCCAGGTTTTGCCTTCATCGGTGCTGCGGCGGAGCAGGATGCGGATGTCGTCCCAGTCGCTGACACCGGCGGCACGCTTGCGCGCCTCGCACCAAGTGAGCACGGTGCCCCTAGCGGTTACTACGATGCCGGGGATGTGGTAGAGCTGGTAGGCGGGATTATCGCCGACGATGAAGAGGTCTTGTTTTTCAATGAAGGGTTCAGCGGCAAATGACGAATGCAGAAGGCAGAATGACGAAAGGAGGAGGGCGAGGTGTTTCATGGTTGGTGAGTCAGGGTTAAAAATCACGGATCATTCGGGAGCACTTCATTGCCATTAAGGCTGGTTTTGATGCCTTGATCGCGAATGGGAGAGGCGGTGACATTGTTGCGGATGATGTTGGCCTTGGCGGCGGGGTCCAGTTCGAGCGTGCCTGCGGTTTGGGTGTTGTCCGACCAGATCCAGTGGCTGGCCTTGAGCATTTGATTGCCGGTGTAACGAAAGGTGTTGCCGCGAACGGTGACATGCTTGGACGCCACTTCCTTTACTGGCGCATTCAAAATGCTGCCTTCGCAGATGTTGTCGGCAAAGACGATGTCCTGAATCGTCGTCTTGCCGGGGTTTACGCGGTCATAGAACTGGAGGTTTCCATCGAAGACATTGCCCGTGAGGGTGATGGCCTCATAGTGGCAACCCAACGATTCTTTGCGGGTCTCAAAGCGGACGGTGACCTTGGCTTCCGTGGTCTGATTGCGGAAGACATTACCCATCACCGACACGTGTGAAACAGTGGTGGCGAGGGGCAGCGGCTCCGTGCGGAACACGAGGCAGGAGCCCCAGTTTTTCAGATTCATCCCAGCGGCAGGCTCGACGATGTTGCCGGAGACGGTGATGTGATGAGATCCTTCGGTGATGTTGATGCCGGTGCGGAGGAAGAAGACGTGATTGTCGCAGATGCGGACATTGCGTGAGCCGAAGATCACCTGCGGGCCGTCTTCGCAGTTGATGATGTAGTTGTCCGCGATGAGGCCGCCGTTGCATTCGGCGAGTTCGACGGCCTTGTTGCCACAGGTGTCGATGAAGTTGTGATGCACCTGCCAGTTTTTGAACTGCGAGGCCAGGCGATCCGGTTGTCCGTAAAACTTTGCACCCGGCCCATCCTTGCTGGCGGCGGCGGCTTCTGCGGCAGGAATGACGTACTTGGCATGATACATGTTTGATGCCGGCTTGGTGCAGCCTGCGGCCTGCTTGGCATCGTAGATCCAGCAGTTGCGCACGGTGATGTTGTCGCAGGAGAGGAGCATGGATTCGGGTTCATCGAGTCGTGCATTGAAGCCCATGATGGAGCCGCCGCCGATTGCCTTGTCGTTGCCGGTGTAGCGCAGATTTTCGATCACGACATTGTGCGCGGGGACTTTGGCGGAGCCGATGCGCATGGGGAAATAGCGCAGGGGATTGGGCGGCGTCTTGGGATCGAGATAGATGTGGGTGGCGTGACCCTGGCCGCGCAGGGTCACGTTGCTTTTGATGATCACGGTTTCATCGCCCGGCTTGCGGGAGAGCTTGAAGTCGCCCGCGCCGAGAATCACGACACCGCCACCGGCGGCCGACACCTTATCGATGGCCTGCTGAAGGGCGTCTTCTGCGAAGGCCTCTGGTCCTGGTGCGGAAACCTGCAGACCGAAGGCGGTGTTGGCAGTCGCCGGGCCTTGGGCGAAGGCAAGGCTGGCCATGAAGATAGCGGAGAGGATGAGCAGAGTCGTTTTCATGGTTGGTTCCAGGTGAACTACCATTCCCCTTCGCGCTGGAATTTGGCTTTGGCGTTCTTGCCGAACTGCGCGCCGGCGGCGGCGAGATTGGCGAGGACTTCATCGCTGCTGAGACCGGCGCTGCCGCGTGCGGCGGGGATGACGGTCAGGCATTCGTTGGAGTCCATGAAGCGGGAGGCTTCGAGGATCTGCGGCTGCGCTTCGGGCTCGATGACGAGGAAGCCGTGCTTGTCGGCGTGGATGAGATCGCCGGGGCTGACTTTGCGGCCGAAGACTTCGACTTCGCAGTTCCAGCGCACGGGATGGACGTGCGCATGCCCGACGCACATGCGGCGGGCCAGGGCTTTGAATCCGGCGTTGGTCATTTCATCGACATCGCGGATTGCTCCATCGACAATGCTTCCCACACAGCCGAGGGCGCGGTGCATGTTGCTGTTCACCTCGCCCCAGAAGGAGCCGATGGTGCGAGGTTTGTCGATGTCCTGCACGCAGACGATCTTGGGGCCGGGGATGCTGGCGACGTAGCGGCGGTATTCGTTCCAGGCGTTCGCATTAGCTTCGCGGTGCGCCTTGTTGCTGGGCTCGACGACGACGGTGACGGCGTAGCCGACCATGGGGCCCATTTGAGGCATGAAGTCGCGTGTTTCTTCGAGATTGAAGCCGTCGGCGGCGGGGTCGCGTTTGGTGATCTGCTCCCAGCCATTGTAGATGGTGGGGGTGTTCCAGCGCTTGAGTTGAAGGAGGTCGGAATGAGGAAGCATGAGATGCGAAGAGTGCGACATCATGAACGACGCGACACTTGAAATCTCTGTGGTCATTTCAGCTTACCACGGCATGGTGAGGGCCTTCCGCTCATGCACTCCGTACCACCCCGCCCCTCGCTCATCACGCACAGTGCCGACTTTTTACGGGAGGCTCTGCTGCGTGGAGAATGGCAGGAGGTGCTGCCGTCGGAGCGCACGCTTTGCACCCGGCTGCGCATCAGCAGGCCCACGCTGCGGGCGGTGCTGGCACAACTGGAGCGCGAGGGCGTGATCGGTGCGGTGGTGAACAAACGGCGGCAAATTCTTGCCGTGCCCGCCGCGCGAGGAAAGAGGGTTTCATCACGCGTGATCGCTCTGCTGACACCGGTGCGACAACAGGCGATGCCGCCGTTCGTGCTGTTCTGGGTGGATGCGCTGCGCGAGCTGCTGGCGGAAGCGGGGTATCAACTCGAAGTGCATGCGAGCCCGCATTGCTTCACGGCCAAGCCTGCAGGCGGCTTGAAAAAACTCACGCAGCGTGTGTCTGCGTCGGCGTGGGTAATGTTCCGCTCCACGCCGGTGATGCAGCGATGGTTTGTGGAGCAGCAACTGCCGACTGTCATCGCGGGATCGTGCGCGGATGACATGGGGCTTCCTTCGGTGGATTTGGACTACCGGGCGACCTGCAGGCATGCGGCGACGATGCTGATGCAGAAAGGACACCGACGCATCGCGCTGCTGCTGCCGGACTCAGACCATCGGGGAGATGCAGACAGCGCCCAGGGTTTTCGCGAAGCCTTTGCCACAAGCGAGGCTCAGCCTTGCGTGCTGCCGCATCATGAAACGGCCGAGCAGGTGATCGAGAGTCTGGACGCGGCGCTAAGGCGGAAGCCTGCACCGACGGCGTTTCTGGTGGCTCGTTCGATTCACACACTGACGGTGGTGACGCATCTGCTGCGGCTGGGGCACAAGCTGCCGCGTGATTTTGCGATTGTCTCACGAGACGACGATGCGTTTCTTGAGCATGTGGTGCCGAAGGTGACGCGCTATTCAGCGGATGCGGCGAAGTTTGCGAAGCGGCTGGCCAAGCTGGTGCTGGAACTGGCCGAGACGGGGCGCACAAGCACGAAGCCGGTGAGACTGATGCCGGATCTGCGGCGTGGGGAGACGGTGTGAAGGATGACGCGGTGAATGCCTGACGGGGAACCGCACATGGAATGTGCGGACCACTTCACGCAGGGTGGCTTGTGCGCGTGTCGGGAATACGAAGCCGTCAGGCCTTGATTCAGTTCGAGTCGTGGGTGTCTGGGACACGATCGCAGACGGGAGGGCTGTCGCCACGCCCATCCCACGAAGGCGGGGAGGCATCTCGCGGCACTGAATTGCAAACACTGAAGGGAACGAACATCCCTGTCCGCTTTATGATCGCTTTCGAGCCTCCTACGCGCCGAAGGCTTCGATGAAGCAGACTTCGAGGGCGAGGCCTTCGTTGACGTTAGTGTGCAGATGGCTTTCGAGCTGGCGCAGGACGCGGATGCGTTTGGCGACATTTCCCGGCTCCCATTTGGCGGCGAGAGCGGCGGTGGCTTCTTGAAACTTGGGCAGGTCGAGATTCACGGCGCCAGCCTGCTGGCGGGCGACATCGCCCATCCAGGAGAGGAGGAGTTCCATGAGGGAGGTGCGCTGCTGGAGGTAGTCGGCCTCGATCTGGGCTTCGACCTGTTCTTCACGCTGCTTGAGCCAGGCGCCGTCGGTGGTCTTGGCGTAGTGGTCCTGCTCGCGTTCGAAGTCGGCCTCCTGCTCTTTTTTGATGGCCTCGTGCATGGCTTCGAGAATGTCTTCGAAGTCTTTTTTCAAAGAGAGCGCGGTGGAGATGCTGCCGCTTTCCTTTTTGGCCATCTGCTTGAGCACATACAGCAGCTTTCCCTCGTGCTCGGTGAAGATGCGCGCGCCGTCGGGAGGCATCAGGGCCACTTCGAGGACGCGGGACTGGATGGTGGGAAGCAGTTGCTGGGGCTGGGTGCTGAGGAGGAGGAGGAGTGTGTTGGGCGGTGGCTCTTCCAGCGTTTTGAGGAAGGCGTTCTGCGCCTGCACATTCATGCGCTCGGCATCGACGATGATCGCGAGCTTCCATCCATTCGGCGCGGCGGTGCGATGGATCATCTTTTCCAAGAAGCGAATGGTGCCGGGATCATCGCCGTCGTCCCCGATGGTGATGCGGCGTGATTTGCTCTGCGGGCGCAGGACCACAGCCCCCTGCCCTTCCCAGGCTTCGAGTGTGCCCATTTTGGTGCCTACGATGAGGTCGAGAACTTTGGCGGCGAAGACTTCATGCTGCGCCTCTTTGGGGCCGGTGATCAGGTAGGCGTGTCCCAGGCGGCCGTTGTCACGGGCGCGGGCGAGGAGTTCAAGGGCGTGGTCGGCTTTGAAAGGCATGAAGAGGAATGACGAAATCCGCAGGACGAATGAAGAATGAATCAGGCCATGGCTGGCTTGACTGGTTTCGGCACGCACCCTGGAGAGTTTGACCTACCCCACATCCGTCCGTGTGCAACTGGCAGCTATGCCGTGCAAGCTGTGGTTCACTCGTAGTGAAGTCGTTCCGTCAGGCTGGTCTCCGAAGGACCAAACCACGCCTCAAGCTTGTTCTTGAACTTCAGGAACATTGTCGTCACCGGTTTGTTCGGGGCCGTCTGCTCCGAGAGCTCAATCACGCCGGAGGGCAGCAACCGCCATGTGAAAGTGGCCACCTTCTGGCCTCCCCGCACACGTTCACCGGTGCCATCCTTCTCAAACTTCCACTTCGTCTGGGCGTCTGTCAGCCACGTCTTGCCGACAAACCAGCGCAGTTCGGGCATCTCGGCGCCCGCCGCCGGTTTGTCAGCGTTGGCTGCCGCGACCAAGTTCGCCTCCGTTGGCGCGCGTTTCCCCTTCTTTGCAAAGGCGATCTGCTGATTCATCGTCGTGATCTCCGCCTGCACCACATTCGCCCCTGCCAGATTCCCGGCACGTGAATAGGTGTCTCTCAGCTTCTCCAGCTCCACGAGATATTTGTCCCTCAGCGGCGCGGTTTCCCGCTCCACAGCCCCCTGATAGGACAACTGAAGCTTGTCAAACTCTGCAACGCCACCGTCCGCAGCAGCAACTGGACGCACGAGCCCGCAGGTCAATAGGAGCCAAGGAATAAACGACTTCATAGGCTGCAGTTCAGTGGAAGTTCACCTTAAACGCAATCCTAAACTGCCTGGTTTCTGCGTCCTATGGATCTCCTCACATCAACCGTGTGGAAACCCGTTCCCAAACCGCTTCATGCACAGCCTCGGGGGAGGCTCCGGCATCAACGACCTGAATGCGCTGCGGCTCTGCCTGAGCGATATCGAGATAGCCTTGACGCACTTTTTCGAAGAAGGACTGAGGCTGGCTTTCCATGCGGTCCAGCTCGCGGCCGCTTTGATGAATGCGCTGCCAGGCGGTGGCGCTGTCCATGTCGAGCACGAGTGTGAGCTGCGGCAGGGTGCCGCCAATGGCGAAGTGATTGATGGCGCGAACGCTTTCCAGCGGGAGGCCGCGGGCGATGCCTTGATAGACGGTGGTGGAGTCGAGGAAACGGTCGAGGATGACGAAGGTGCCGGATTCGAGCAGTGGGCGGATTTTTTCGCGAACTAGCTGGGCGCGGCTGGCGGCGAAGAGGAGGAGCTCGGTCTCCGAGGTCATGGCGGCTCCCTCTTTGGCATGCTGGAGGAGATGGCGGATGCTTTCGCCAAGCTCAGTGCCGCCGGGCTCACGCAGCACCACGACACTGCGCCCTGCGGCTTCTAGCCGGGTGCGAAGCAGGGCGATCTGCGTGGACTTGCCGCAGCCTTCAGAGCCTTCGAACGAGAGAAGAAAGCCAGCGTTCATGACATCACTCCCACTCAATGCTGGCGGGCGGCTTGGTGCTGATGTCATAGAGCACGCGGTTCACGCCTTTGACGCTGTTGAGGATCTTGTTGGAGGCGTTGCGCAGCACGGAGTAGGGCAGCTCCACCCAGTCGGCGGTCATGGCGTCTTCACTGATGACGGCACGGAGGGAGATGGCCTGCTCGTAGCTGCGTTCATCCCCTTTGACGCCGACGGTTTTGACGGGAAGCAGCGCGGCATAGGCCTGCCAGGTGCGCTCATACCAGCCGCTGCGGCGGAGCTCGGCGATGAAGATGGAATCCGCATGCTGCGTGGTGGCCACTCGCTCAGCGGTGATTTCACCTGGGATACGAACGGCGAGACCCGGGCCTGGGAATGGATGACGCCACAGGGCCTGATGAGGGATGCCAAGGCTGGCACCGAGGGCGCGAACTTCGTCCTTGAAGAGTTCGGCGAGGGGTTCGAGCACCTTGCCCTGCGCCTTGAGCTCCATGATGCGATCCACGCGGTTGTGGTGCGTCTTGATCTTGCTGGCAATGGAGCCGCTGGTGGCGCTTTCGATGACGTCGGGGTACAGGGTGCCCTGGGCGAGGAGTTCGACGTTGTCGGCGACCTTCCAGAATTCTTCGACAAAGAGCGTGCCGATAATGCGGCGCTTCTGCTCAGGGTCTGTGACGCCTTTGAGCGCACCGAGGAAGATGGCGCTGGCGTCGATCTGCTCGATGGGTACGCCGACTTCTGCAAAGAGCTGCTTCACTTCCGCACCTTCATTGAGGCGCATCATGCCGGTGTCGATGAAGATGCAGCGGACTTTGACGCCCGCCTTGGCGAGGAGGACGGCGAGCACGGTGCTGTCCACGCCGCCGGAGACGCCGCAGATGACCTCGCGGGAGCCGACTTCGGCTTTGATGCGCTCCAGCATCTGCGCTTTGAATTCCTGGATGTCGAACTTCGCGAGAGTGGCGCCACTCTTGGTGAGGAAGTTTTTGAGGATGGCGGTGCCTTCGTGTGAATGCGTGACCTCCGGATGGAACTGGATGCCCCAGCAGCAGTCGGACCATTTGAGCGCCACGGGGATGGCATCTTCATTGGTGGCGATGATCTGGGTCGTGCTGGCGAGGTTTGCACAGGTGTCGCTGTGGCTCATCCAGACCTGGGACTCGTGGGAGATGCCGCTGAAGAGGTCTGAGTGGTCGGTGACGACGAGCTTGGCGGGGCCGTACTCGCGGGTGACGCCGGGTTTGACGGTGCCGCCGTGCTTGATGTTGAGAAGCTGCATGCCATAGCACACGCCCAGCACGGGAACGCCGAAGGACATCAGTTTTTCGTAATCGACATCGGGGGCATCAGCGTCTGAGGTGCTGCGAGGGCCGCCTGAGAGAATGATGGCGCCGGGAGACTGCAGATTCGCAAGTTCCGCCGGCGGGTAGAGGTGCGAGGCGAAACCGAGCTCGCGAACGCGACGAACGATGAGCTGGGAGTACTGGGAGCCGTAATCGAGAACGGCGACTTCTTGGGCGGTCATGAGAGAGGGGGCGACAGTGCAGAAATGACGGATGACAAATGCCAGAGGCATCAATGCGGCTCGTAGTTCACCGGTTCTTCGGTGATGACGACATCATGCGGGTGGCTTTCCTTGAGGCCACCGGCGGTGATGCGCACGAAGCGGGCTTTGGCGCGCAGTTCGTCGAGAGTGTTGGCACCGACGTAGCCCATGCCTGAGCGGAGGCCGCCGATGAGCTGGAAGACCACATCTGCGAGAGGGCCTTTGTAGGGCACGCGAGCTTCCACGCCTTCAGGGACGAGCTTGCCGGAGGAGTTCTGCCCGTAGCGGTCGCCTGCACCTTTGCGCATGGCTTTGAGACTGCCCATGCCACGGTATTCCTTGAAGGTGCGGCCCTGCCATTTGACCATGTTGCCGGGGCTTTCAGCCGTGCCTGCCAGCAAGGAGCCGAGCATGACGAAGTCCGCACCTGCAGCGAGGGCTTTGACGATGTCGCCTGAGTAACGAATGCCGCCATCGGCAATGACGGTGACGCCTGCGGCACGGCAGACTTCAGCGACTTCCTGAACAGCGGTGAACTGCGGCATGCCCACGCCCGAAATGATGCGGGTGGTGCAGATGGAGCCGGGGCCGACGCCGACTTTGACGGCGGAAGCGCCCGCTCTGACGAGATCGCGAGCGCCATCGGCGGTGACGACATTGCCAGCGACGACGGGCATGGTGGAGCCAAGGGCTTCACGGAGGCGGGCAATGACCTGCATGACGCGGCTGGTGTGGCCGGTGGCGGCATCAATGAAAACGGCATCCGCGCCGGCGGCCTGCATGGCGAGGCCACGGTCCACGCAATCGTCACCGACGCCGACGGCGGCGCCGACGCGGAGCTGACCATTGGCGTCTTTGGCGGCGTTGGTAAACATCTGGCGCTTCACGATGTCCTGCTTGGTGATCAAACCGGCGAGCTGGCCGTTGGAATCTACAAGCGGAAGTTTTTCAATGCGGTGCGTGTAGAGAATCTTCAAGGCATCCTCAAAGCTGGTCTGAGGGGTGCCGACTGAGAGTTTCTCACGTGGCGTCATGATGGCCGAGACGGGGGTGCTTTCGTCCTCGATGTACCACATGTCGCGGCTGGTGACCATGCCGGCGAGTTTGCCCTGCGCATCCACCACCGGGAAACCGCTGACGCCCTTTTCATGCATCAGACGCTGCACTTCGCCCAGGCGAGTTTCAGGCGAGACGGTGTGGGGCTGCTGGATGACGGTGTTTTCTGAGCGCTTCACCCGTGCCACGTGCTCGGCCTGCTGGTCGATGGGGCAGTTGCGGTGAATGACGCCGAGACCGCCCTCTCGAGCGAGGGCAATGGCGAGTTCGGACTCCGTGACGGTGTCCATGGCCGAGGAGAGGATCGGCACATTGAGACCGATGGCGGCCAGTTTGGTGGAGACATTGACATCCCCAGGCAAAACCTGGCTCAGTCCGGGAAGGACAAGGACGTCATCGAAACTTAAAGCAAGAGAAGGCAGTTCACCCATACGCCATTCAAGCGACGATCAGGCGGCTGTCATGCAGAAAATTGGGCAGTTTGGAACAGGAAGGCACTTTCCTGCCGCCAGAACTAGAAGCCGGGACGATAATTGCGCGCCTTTCCGGTGTAAGGATCAATCTGAATGGTGTAAAAGTTTTTGGGCAGGTTCCCGGTGGTGATGTCGGCGCCGCTATTGAACGTGAGGGTTAAAAAGCTCAGCGGCAAGGTGCCGTAATCGAGCTGAGAAAACCCGTTTTGCTGAGCGTAAACTTTCCGGCAGGAGCCATCCGGCATGAAGCGGATGGCGTTGTATTTGGCACCGCTCACGCCGGAATAGCCCACGCCGCCGGCACCGTTTGTCTTGATGTCATCCATTGACTGCCCGTTCTGCCCATTGAGGAACGGGGACAAGCCCACGTCTGCGGCGATGATGATGCCGTCCGACAGCTTGGTCAAGGCTCCGACCGGCTGTACCGACTCCGAGGTCTGTGCATTCGGCCCGACCCCTTGAGTCACGGTCACGATTTTAAACATCTGATAAGAACGGAAGAGCAGCACCGTGGAGCCGGGGAAATCCTGGTCAGCGTATTTGAAGAACCTCAATTCCACGGGGACATTCTGTGCGTAAGCGAGCTGCTTGGCCTCTGTGATGGCCCCCATGATGGAATCGCCTGTGGATGCCAGGCGGGTGGCCTGCATGGTGCGCATCAAGGCAGGGGTGGCAGAAGCCATGATCATCGCGACGAGGGCGATCACCACTAGCATTTCGATCAAGCTGAAGGCCCGCCGGGCCTGCCGATCAAAGAATGGGGAGTGAGTCATAGGAAGGAATGGGGCCGAGTTAAAGAGCACGGGTGCAAAGGAAAAGTCTGATCAGAAGCTCCAGCGGGACTGTTTCAAGGCGATGGTGGTGCTGAAAACTCGGTAGTTAAGCTTTTGATCAAGCAGAAGCTGAACCAGAGTTCCCGCCTTGCCCTGGCTTCCATCAAGCTCTTCGCTCAAGCTTGCGGCATTTTGGAGCTTGCCCGCAATGGCTGTCAGCAACTGCGCCCGCATCTGGCTGTTTTCATCTCGCGCCAGGAACTCACCGGACCGTTCATCCAAGGCGATCATGCTGACCTTCAGCAACGGAGGGAGAAGGTGCTGAGTGCCCTGCGGACCAACGTTGTTCAGCGTGGCGCCCGGATTGAGCTTCAAAGTCGAATCGTAAAGATACTGAGGGGCGATGCCGTAAGGAGTTGTGTTCTGATTGCCGGTGACCTCCATCTGCGGAGAAATCACCAGGGCAATGATGTTTTCGGCAATGGGGCGGGTGAAGGCACGAGTCTGGGCCGTCTCCGCCTGTGCGCTTTGCACTTCGGTGTTCAGCACATCCTGATACCACTCCATGGAATGGGAGGTGATGGGCCGCAACGAAGTGTCATAAATGCGGTTTTTTTCGGCGGTGGGGCTGTATTCCATCAAACGGAGGCGGCTGCGCACAGGGACTGCATTGTTAAGCTGTTCCAGAAAGGGAGGACGGAATGAAGCATCGGTTCCCCACTCCACGAAATATCCGCGGCCGCAGAGAAGATTGACCATGTTTTCGGTGTTGACCGGCTGGGTGTTGGAAGAGCCCGAGGTGGTCGTGGCGACAAGGCTTGCGATTCCCAGAGGTGCCTGGAAGAAAACGGCATGGCCCGGATAGTTTTGCGCGTTGCCTGCGGCACCGGGTACGACCTTGCTGGTGGGGCCGCAGACAAACTGAAGCTCCGACTGCCTGAAGTAGTCTTTGGCCAGAGTGATCTGCTGGCCCGCGGCATCCGTGCCCACGGTGTCGAATTCATTGTCCCAGTAATTGTTCAGGGTTGCCTGAGACAGGGAGCGTGAGAGCGTGTCGAACGCCTGACGCGCTTCACGGAACTGGGAGACGCGCGAATTGGCCCGCACCCAGCTGCGCTGCACGATGCCGATGACCTGGGAGACGACGAGCATCAAGATCACAAGAAACGTCACTGAAACGAGGAGTTCAATGAGGGTAAAAGCAGCGCGAGCACCTGGCCGGGGGCGGCAAAGCGAGGCTGGTCGCGGCGAGAAGGTGGAAAGCTTCATGTCAGTAAAAATCAGCGGGTTTTGGCGATCAAATGATTGAAGGTGACATAAGGGGCACCGGTGTTGCTGCTGAGCGGCGTGAACACAAACCCAGGAGAACTGGATGCGGCGATGCGGATGATCACTCGCTTCATATACGGCTGGGTCTTCTCGGCTTTAGGCAGCGCCACGACCTGCTGCGGTTCGATTTCCACCACGAAGGCGAGGTCAGTGGCATCCTGCTGCACCTCGCGGGCCTGATCGTTGTAGTATTTCTTCAATGTTTGCGTCGGCAACTGATCGAAGGCCGCGTTCTCCAGATCATGGGTGATCTGCTCCAGAATGTTGCTGTCATTGACCATCAGCGCCGTTTTACGCGCCATCTCAAGCCCCTGAGGCAGGAGGCCCAGGAGCGTGATGATGGCGAGAGCCGCGATGGCCACAGCCAGAGTGACCTCGACCAATGAGAAACCAGCCTTCGACCGGGTTTTTGTGAGACTTTTCATATGCTAAGAAAGATGGGCTCCGAGGGGAGAAGAATGGCAACGGCGGATCCTTATGGGCTGAAACGCTTGCTTTCGAGCGTGCGGAACTTGTAATAATAATCCAAGGGCTTTTCCCCCAGCGGGTTGGAAGCCGCGCCGTAATCGGGCAGAGGATTGTTCGAATCGGTGGGGTCGATGTAACGCTCAATCAGGGCGGAACCGCGATACTCACCCAGGATGGCATCCTTGGTGGGATCCATGGTGTCTGCAGCGGTGGAGCGGGCCTTGGTGATGACCTGCGCACGCATGTGGACCCGGAAGGTGTTGCTGCGCGTGGTGACACGGGCGTAAATGTTGGAATAGGGGCGTTCACGAGTATTGTCACCCGTTCCTGGATGGGTCTGCCAGAACTGCTCCATGACAGACTGCAAGTTGGTGCCGCTGGTGTTGGCGTTGATGTTGGAAATACTGCCGAGGGTTTCACCACCGGCTGAGGCCCCTTTGCTGACGTCGGGGATCAGGTGGATCTCACAGATCTGGCTTGGGCTGCGGAACAGGCCGCGGTAGCGGTTGAGCGCATGGTTCGTGCCTGTGGCCGAGTGGAGGAACTTCTGCTCAAACTGGTACAGTGTCTTAGTGACATCAATCGGGCGGTGCCAGTACCTTTGGTGAGCGCCCTCATTCCAGAAGACGTCTCCAGAACCGGACCAGGCAGCCTGCCCTTCCGTGGAACTTGCACCGGCTCTGTTGGAATAGTAAGTTTTTGCGTTGTCAATATCGCCCAGAGGAATGGCGGTCATGAACTCGCCTTTCATCACGGCATGCATGCCCGTGGCACGGGTGATGTTGGTGAAAGGAACAATCTGGTAGTTCAGATTGATGCGGCCTGCGGTGGAAAGCGGCTCGCTGATGGCGTAGGGCTCCACGACGGGCATGAAGAAGAGGTCCAGCAGGTAATGGTCCCGGGGATTGTTGTCGCCCGGATGGCCGGGAGTGACAGCCTTGCCGTAGTTGGCATTGGAGCTGGCGTGGGGACGGAACAAAAGGGTCTGCCAGGGTTTGCCTTCCGAGTAAGACACACCGGAAACAGCACTGGCGCTGACATTGCCACCGGACCAGACCCCGGTGGGCAGTGAGCCGAACATCACAGGGGAAGACACCATGCGGTTCGGAGTCATGTAGATGCCGGTGCGCCAGTCGTCGCTGTTGTGCCAGGGCTCGTAGAAATAGCCCGAGCGGTAGAATTTTGTCACGTTGTTGCGGGTGTATCTCCCCGCGTAGAAGTTGCCCTCGTCCGGCTTGTTTACGTAGGCACCGTCACGGGCGTTGCCGATTCCGTTGTCGTAGTCGCCAAAGGCGTTGGCGGTGGCCGCCCAGCCGTCATCGGGTGGCAGATCAGGAATGCGAGCATCGCCGTAAGGTGCACCAGCGACGAGCTGCTGGTTTTTGTTCAGGCTCAACAGGGCTGAATATTTGGTCAACATCGCTGCGGTTGGAAGGATGCAGCCAGACTCGGTGGTGGCGATGTGCGTGGTGAAGGAGTGAATGCTGCGCGGCTGGGTGAGTGGCGGCATGGAGTCCACTTTCTGCCACAGCGGGTGGCGCATCCACATGGTGTTGGGCACATTGTAGCGGGCAGCGGGGAGCCGGTAATCCCCGACAGCAGGCACAAAGGTGCGGATGACATCCGAACCCGACCAGGGATTCCCATTCACATCCGTGATGACGGCGCCACCGCTGGTGACGGTTGCCTCGGGCGGAATGATGCTGAGTCCAACTCTTCCTCCATTGTCAAAGCTGACACTGCCGCCGGCAACGGAAGCAAATCGAGATTCCGTGTCCAGGCGGCCGGTAAACAACTGGTCATCACTGGAGGAGAAGGTTTGGTTGAAGCTGGGGGCCACCAGATACAGGGGCGGATTGGCGGTTCCTTTGTAAGCCGGATTGGGCGGGCCAATCATGCGATTGAGGCAGCCCATGCGGTTAAAGCACCACCAATGGGGAGCTTGGGCGGAACGGCGATAGGTGTCCCTGCCGTAGGCGTCGGTATAAAAAAAGTGATCGATTTCGTTCTTGTTTGCAGGCTCATACAGAGGCGAGCCATTGACGCGGCGTTCGTTGGCCGAATAGACCAGGGCGGGGACTGGCAGGGAGGCCCCATCAAACGAAACGCTGATGCTTTGGCATTCCTGGCCATTGGCTCCGGCCTTGCTGTGGGAGTCATAGATTTTGATCACCAGATCGCGCTGGCCGAAAGTCAAAACCATCGGCGTGTTGCGGTTCACGGTGATGAACTGGCTGATGAGACCCCAGTTGTTCAAACCGTCATGACCGTTGTCATTGGAGCCGGGATTGGCGAGGTAACGGCTGGTGTCACTGGCACGGGCTGTTCCTGAGACATAGGGATTGGTGTCGTCCCCCATCAGACTGGTTCCCCAGCCCGGACCGGCGCGACCGCCCGCAATGGCGGTGGGGCCCACATGGCCACCCATGGAATAGCAGTCGAAGGCCTCGTAGACGTTGCCGTTGGATTTGACGATCACGTCCTGTGTCGTGGGAAACAGCGACTGTCCATTGAGCTGGATGGAGCGCATGAAATTGCCATCGAGAACAATGGCCCACTCCGGGAACATCTTCGTCCAGCCCGACATGGGGCAGAAGAACTCCAGCATCAGCATGGCCTGCACCCGTTTTTGATCCTGCTGGAGGGGAGTGTTCAGCTCCAAGGTCATGTTCCAGTTGATGGGATTGTAGCCAGGATGGAGAGACGGATGCCGGGCTGCGATGGAGGGATTGCAGCCGTAGTAAGTACCGTTGCCGTAGGGGGCCGAGAGCGGGGGGAAATTGGAATACCAGCGATTGAACCCCAGCCATGGCGGGACGCGCGGCGGCATCTGGGGTGGCAGGAAGGTCGCAGCCGAACCGCCAGGATTGTTGGAGGGGGCTGCACCGCTTTCACGGGTGGAAAGGGCCTTGGGGGCGCTGCCGCCACCGCTCATTACACCGCCGGTGTTGACGGCGTATTGAGGATCATTCTGGCCATCGGCCGTGCAGATGAACTGGAAGCCGATTTCTGAAATCGTGAACATTCGGCCCAGGCCCTGAACGATGCGACCGTTCTTGCTCCAGCGCGCCGGTGAGACCTGGCCGTGACCCGGGAACACATATTGATCGGCCGTCACCAATGAACTGCCAATCTGCGTCTGCGTGCCATCGTTCAAACTGCCCGAAGCGCGGCGGGTGATGCGCTGCTCCGTGTAGGTGAAACGAGAGGTGGAAATATTGTCTCTCTGCAGATATAGCGGAGTGCCGGTGATCGGGTTGGTGCCGTTGTAGCCGGACATCCCATCATTGTTGCGCGCCAGGACGCCGTCATAGAGGTTGGTGCAGCGGATGTAGTCAAAGAACTGGATGGCAAGCTGGGCGGCATTGTCGGTGCCATACTTCTGGCCGAAATTGTTGCTGGTGCCGAGCGAGGAAGTCTGGGGGAACTGCAAAGTCGTCATCTCTGCGTAGAGATAATCGAGCAATTTGCTGTTTCTGGTCAGCCCCGTGGAACCACCGTAGTCCGAGGAGGAACCGGTCACGTCATGGGTGGGATGATGAGGCTGGGCGCGGCGGAAAATGTAACTGTTGGCCACGGCTGCTCCTGCAGTCTTGCCACGCAGAGTGGAGCAGAGAGCGATCATGGTGTCAAAGCTGGTGCGGCGCTGCTGCCCCAGCCCTTCGTCCGCGACGGGCCACATGGCGATGCGCGGAAGGCCGTGAATGCTGAATTCGGGAGAGCGGCTGTTGGAGGTCAGGAAAAACCTGGAGCGTTCCAAGGTGTCGTGATCAAACAAGTAGCGCGAGCCCTGACCAGGGAGCTGAATGCTGGTGGCAACCCGGCCCTTGCTGTCGTTGTAGTTCAAGGAGGAGTCATTGGTGCCGTCCGCAAAGAGCATTTCATCCACGCTGGCGAAGAGTCTTTCTTTTCGAGCCATGAGGGTGTCGCCGCTGTTGGCCACGGTCAGTTCACCATTGCTGCTGGAAAACTCATCTTTG
This sequence comes from Verrucomicrobiota bacterium, assembly GCA_017301975.1. Lineage (GTDB taxonomy): Bacteria > Verrucomicrobiota > Verrucomicrobiia > Verrucomicrobiales > Verrucomicrobiaceae > Prosthecobacter. The sequence continues at coordinate 53,122 of JAFLEI010000023.1, read as the reverse complement.
ACGAACGGCCTGGTGCCCGAAGTAGAGCCGCCTTTGGCAATCTTTGGAATGAGGGTGTAAATGGCGTCCTTGATCTCAGTGATGTTGTCGACGTTGGCACCCTGCGCATAAACGTCCAGCTTGACGCCGGGTGCGAGCACTGTGCTCAAAGCCACCGTGGCGGGATGACCGGGGTAACGCTGATATTCGCCCGCAGTGCCGGGAAAATTGGCCCATTTGGAATCACGCTGATGATAGAAGTACGGTGGAGCAAAAAAGGTGGGCTCCGAGGCGGTGTTGACATTGACTTTGCAGGACTCGTCATCCGTCCAGAAGGCCACACGTCCGATAATGGGATTGCTGGCGGAGGGAGTGGTGGAACCGTCCGCACTGATGAACTTGTTGCTGGCATCGAGCGCGCCGGTGGTGCCGTCCCGCAGGACATAAATCCATTCGACCGGCATGGGCAGGCGCAGTTTGTTGGGATCATTGCCGGCATCTGCAGGGGTCACCACTTCATTGTAGGTCACCGTTCCACCTGCGCCGGTGATGGCGGGGGTCGCCTTGGTGTAAGTGAATCCCTCAACGGCGGTCATGGTGCGCTGATTTTCGGGGTTGGTGCCATTGAAAGCGGCCCGTGGATCAATGATCGGGAAATAAAGGGCCATGGTGCCGGTGGTGAGACCTGGGCGCACGATGGGGTCGTTCAAATCCACATAGCGTGCCACATTCTGCGCCGAAGCCCAGTCAGTCGGGATCTGGTTGGCGGTGTTGAAGATGTCCGCCTCATTGGAACTGGTGATCACCATCTGCGAGCTGGAATAGAGCTTGTGGGCACGCACAAAGTCCCCATTGGACTGGTAAACACGAGCCATGCCGGGCTGAGTGGCATGAATGGTGCGGCTAAAGGAACCGGTGGCGGTGTTCTGGGCATTTTGCAGCTGCACCTCGGTAAAAACGACGGCGAGATCCGCGAGCTGCTTGGCGCTGCGGGAGGCCACATAGCTCTGGCTGGCCTTGTATTCCGTACGGGTGACCGAGAAAATGGCGACCACAAGCATGGACATCAAGGCCACGGTGGTGACCACCATGACTAAAGCCATGGCCTTCCTGCGCTTGTTCAATTTTGCTACGAATGTTGCGGCGTTCATGATTAGCTCCTGGTAAATTATCGATTTATGAAGCGATAATAATGAATTCGCATCCACCTGACAAGGTATTTATCATGTAAACACAAAGCCAAGATCAGGGGATTTCACAGCGGCCGGAGCCCAGACTGGCTCAAACGGCCAGTCTGCGGCGGCGGCGCCAGCCCAAGGCCAGAACTCCGAAGAGCAGCAGAAGCAACCGGGCAGGCTCAGGAACGGCGACCACGATGACGCCGGTGGTGTACAAGTTGCTGATGTCCCAGAACCTGCCGCCACTCAGCGTGGGCAGATCCATGAAATCGGTTCCGGTGAGGACGCTGCCGTTGACGTTGTAGAAAGTCCCGGTGGGGGTGAGGCTGCCCCAGTCGATGAGCTTCCAGGAATCTCCCACATTGAAGCTGGTGGAATCCAAGGAGCTGCCCGCGCCGATGCCGACTTTCAGAATCGATCCGTCGATGGTGATAAGGGAGGGGGAGGAGCCGACGTTGTTGAAAACCAGGCGGTCACCTTCAGTGTTATCGTTCGTGCCACCGAGGTTGAGGAAGAGATTCAACTGGAGAGTGGAGCCTGAAGCCAGAGTGGCATAGCTCTGGTCTCCTGGAACCAGGTAACCAAAGACATCATAGTGTGTTTGTGTGGTGCCTGTGGAGTTCAGCGCAACAGTGAGCTGGCTGGCGGTGGTATGGCCAATGTCACCAACCATCAGAGTGGCACCGTTCTGAACGGTGAGACCAGCGCCGACACCAGGGGCAATGCTGCCCGTGCCTCCAAGTGTGGCCCCCGACTGGACGACCACACTGCCGAAGCCGGTGCCGGAGCCAGTGGTGTTGTCCACCAGCAGAGTGCCCGCCGAAACCGTGGTGTCGCCGTGGTAGGTGTTGCTGCCAGAGAAGGTGGCGACTCCGGAACCTGTTTTGGTCACATAGAGAAGATCCTCTGCCCCATTCGCTTCACCGATAGTCCCGGTGAAGGCGACTCCAGTTCCTGAATTCGGCGTGGTGGACTCGATGGTCAGAGTTTTGTTGTCCTGCCCTGCCACAAGGAGATTCTGCAAGGTCACATTTCCGGCGAATGTCACGGCATTTGCTGACGCAATGGTGGTGGAGCCAGCTCCATTGTAATTGATGTCAATGTTCTGCCCGACGGTGGTAATGGCGGCATTGTCGATACGGAGGGTGACATCCGCATTGCTCTGGTCCCGCAGCCAGAGGACGGGATCAGTTCCCGCTCCATTCACATTCGTGACGCTTGGGGATGCCATGAAGTAGTCCAGGCCGGCGGAGGACCCGCCGGTCACAATTACCTGAGAACCATAGACCATGCTGGCAGAGCTGTTAAAGGCCAGCACGTTATTCAGGCTCAGGAGACCGGCATTATTGACTCCGTCAACCCGGGCCAGATTCATGGTCAGATCGTCATTGATCTGGGTGATGGTGTAGAGGCCATTGCGCTCAGGATGGTCAACTTCATCTTTCACCAGGATGATGATGTTGCCGACGTCTGCGCTGCTGAAGGTCACGCCATCAATGGTGCGGCTGACGTTGTAGAAGGCACCACTGCCGGTATTAGGAACGCCTGTATTGTAAAGCCCGCCGCCGGTGGCCAGGAAGGCGCCGCCGTAGCCGCCGATGTTGGAGGCGTCGGTGGAGAAGGTGTTCTCCACCCCGAGCAAGGAGGCCCCGTTGGTGGCGTAATCGGCCGTCAAAGGACTGCCGTTCGAGGCGGGCGTGAAGGTGGAATCTCCCAATTCGAGGGTGGTGCTTTGTCCGAGCGATGAAGCGTTTTGAAGGACCAACGTACCATTCCGCACCACGGTGCCACCACTGATGGCGGCGCCTGCGCCACCTGTCTGTGAGCCATAGGTGTTCGCGCCTGCGAGCACGACGGTTCCCCCGCCGATCACCGTGAAGCCACCCAGGCCGGAGATGGCCCCCTGATAGGTCACTGTGGAGCCCGAATTATCGGACAAGAAGACATTGCGGCCCTGCGCGCGGTCGATTTCCACGTTGCCTGTGACGGTGGTGGTCGTCGCGGTGGTGCTGAGCACAGAAACACCTTCGCTGTTGGCATTGCCAAAGGTCACCGAGTTGGAGAGGGTATTGCCCTGGAAGACCAAAGAGAGTGCCATGCCGGCGGAGCGTGTGTCGGTGGTGGTGCCGATTTCGACGGCTCCGCTGCCCAAAGAGCCATTTTGCTGTGCGATCAGAGTGCCCTCTGCGAGCGAGGTGCCGCCAGCGTAAGTGTTGTTCGCTTCCAGGCTGAGCACACCATTGCCACCTTTGATCAGGCGCCCGTCGCTGCCAGAGAGAACACCGGTGATGGAGGCATCTGCAGCCAGGACACCAGGAGATGTGTAAACTGTTCCGCGACCGCTGATGACCTCCACAAGGCGGGATTTGCGGCCAAGATCAATGCCATTGGCGAAGATCACCGTGCTGTTGGCATCCTGAGCGCCCAGAATGAGCGAATCATTGTCGGGCACGAAGCCGTTCAGGCCCCAGACCAGAGTGCCTCCGCTGCCGCCGATGTTGACGGTGCGATTCGTCGTGTAAGCGGCAAAGCCACCGCTGCTCGTCCAATCCACCTGCGTGCTGCCGGTGCCAAGGCTGCGGGTGAAGTCGCCGGAATTGAGGCCCACCACGCCGCCGTCAATGCGGAGGTGGCTGTTGGCAGGCAGCGCGTCTGCCGAATCAAGGCGCATGACGCCGCCCTGCAGATAGGTGGTGCCGGTGTAGGTGTTTGAGCCTGAGAGAGCGGTGGTGCCATTTCCGCTGAGCACGAGATTGACGAGCAGACCTGCGGAGCTGTTGTTGGAGATCGAGGAACTGATGGTCAGGGCCGTCAGCGGATTCCAGTTGTAGATGATGAGGTCAGCCGTGGTGCCGTCTGTGTTGGCCAGACCGCTGGTCAGCACGCCGCCGACAATGGAGTTTTGATGGATGCCCGAATGAGTGGACTGCAGGATGGCGCCGCTGGCAATGGTGAGCGTGTCCGTGATGGTGACGACGCTGGAATTGAGCTCGACAGGCAGGGTGGCGAGGTTTTCTGAGTAAAAGGTAAGATCCGTACCGCTCTGCGTAAACACCCCTGAAGGCCCACCATTAACAATCGTAATCGTGCGAGCGCTGGCATCAATGGAGTAAATCATCGAGCCTGACGGAATCCCAGGTCCGGAGATATTCATGCCCACTTTCAGGCGTGCGTCGTAGATGTTGGTGATCGTGTAATCACCAGCGACGATGGTGCCGGTGACGGTAGGAACGGTGAACGCATACAAAGTCGCCGGGACGTTCGCGAGGGTGGGAGCCTGGCTGAGGGTGATGGTTTTGTTGACCACATCGATGGCGGTGATGAAGGTGCCATCCGCGATGCCATTGCCACGCACCAGCTCTCCGACCTTCAGACGGTCAACGCCTGGAACCCGGGTCACGAGCGTGGAAGAGGTGCTCGTATCCCCTGCAGATGAGGTGCTGTTGTTGGTCAGCAGGATGGTGTTCACCGACGCGCCGGCAACGGTGCTGCCCGAGAAGGATTCTTCCAGCAGAGCGCCGTCAGAGATGTTGTAGGTGGCAAGCCAGTCTGCCGGATTTGATTTGAAGGTATGGGCGCCTTTGATGTCCGAGCCGGTGAGGATGTTTGTGGAGGAGTCCACAAAGGCAAAATTGTTGATGCCGGGGTTGAGGGTGCTGTTGATGGTGAACAAGGCGCGAGGCATCAGAACGCCGACGTCGAGCAGAGCACGCCCGGAGAGGGTGATCTGGGCCACGAGGGCGCCGCCGTTCACCTCGAACAACACGGTGCCGCCCTTTTCAAAGTTAATAGGTGAAGGGGTGTTGACGTCCTGCAGATTGAGGAAGGTTCCGGAGCCGGAGGAGCCCGTCACGCGGATTCTGGAGGAGCCCTCGGTAATGTTCAGAGTGCCGATGATGTTCTGAGTGGTGGTGCGGCCTGAGATGCTCTGAATATCGAGCGTGCCGCCTGCCATGGTCAGGGAGCCCACATCGTTGCGGATGTACTGGTCGTTGAAAGCAGGTGAGAGCTTCAGTGTGCCGTCTCCCACCACCAGGGAAGTGATGCCGTAGCCGCCAAAGGAAGTTCCGAGCAGGGAGAGGGTGCCTGCACCGATTTTGACAATGCTGTAATCATCCTGATTGCCGGGGGTGGTGTAATTGCCGCCCAGGGTCAGCACCGTGTAGGCATTGCCCACATCCCAGACGGCGGTCTGATTGATGGTGAAGCCGCGGTCCGAGCTGGCGCTGGCGCCATTGAACTGGAGGGTGCCGCCGTTGAAGACCAAATTGGCCAGGGCATTGCGGGAGGCGCCCAGGCTGGAAGCCGGGCCGGCAAAGACGAGGGTGTTGGAGCCGGTGGAGATCGCCGCCACGGAAATTTCGATCGTGGTGCCGTTGATGATTTTGGTGATGGTGGCGCCCAATGGGATGCCGGGTCCGGAGACGAGCTCGCCCACGCTCAAATTGGCGGTGGTCGGAACGGTGATCCTGAAGTCGCCATTGGTGGTGGTGGCGAGCAGCGTGGCGCCAATGCTGGTGCTGGCTCCAAAGCTGAGGTTGTTCTGGCCGGTGGTGGTGACGGGATTGGAGATCTCGATGGTGTTTTGATCCAAGATCCGCACGATGGTGGAGCCGCCAGGAATGCCGTTGCCGGAAATGGTCTGGCCGACGGTCAGGCCGAGCGTGCTGCCGACGGTGATAAGCGCGCCGCTCTGGGTGTTGGTGGCAAGCGTGCCGGTGAAGAGGGAGGTGTTGTTGCCAAAGGTGAGATTGGTGGTGCCCGAAGCGGTCGCGAGTGACGCGGCATTCCCTCCGCCATTCAGCACCCCGATGGTGATCTGGGTGCCATTGATGATGGAGAGAATGACCACGGTGCCACCATCGGTGGGGATCCCCGTGCCCGAAACGGTCTGACCGACGCTGAGCCCTGCCGTGCCGCTGGCGACGGTGATGGTGGCGCTGTTGACGGTGGTGGTGGCGGAAATCGCGCCGGTCTTCGCCGTGATGGCGCTGCTGTCATAGTTCAGGTTTGCACCGGTGGTGGTGACAAGCGCCCCGTTGGACAGCGTGATCGTGGTAGGACTGTTGATGGCGGTGATGGTGACGCCGGAGGGGATCTCACCGCCGCTGACGAGGGTGCCGATGGTGAGACCGGTGGTGTCCGTCAGCGTGGCCGTGCGGCCCAGCGAGGTGAGATTGGTGATCATCTGCGTGCCGGCATTGTATCCTTCGATGCCAAGGGACTGGATGGTGGTGACGCCAGCATTCAGGGTGGTGACTCCCGTGAAGAGGTTCATGCCGGAGAGAATCAGATTCCCCAGGCCGGACTTGGCCAGACCGGTGACCTGGGAGAAGGTAAGAGTGCCGGTGCCAGCCCCAGCGACAGCGGCATTGCTGAGGGTGATGGTGGAATTGGCGGAGATCGCGGTGATGGTGGTGCCGTCCACGATGCCAAGGCCGGAGACCTTCATTCCCACGAAGAGACCATTGGTCCCGTCGGTGCCATTAAGCCCGGTGACCGTGGTGCTGCCAGCGGTGGTGGTGCCGGAGCGGTCCTGGTTGAACTGCAGGTTCTGTGTGGCGGAGGCCGTGGTGTTGGCACTCAGGGTGATGGTGTTGGTCTGGAACTCCCGAGTGGTGGAGCCGGAGATTGCTTCATTGACCGTGCCGTCGAGAGTGAGGGTCGAGCCATTGATCGCAGTGACTGTGCGACCGAGCACGGTGGCTCCGACAAATAGATTGCTCGGCACGCTGGAGACCGTGACCGTGCTGCCTGAAGCACTGGTTATGGTGACGTTAGCGACGCTGGACAGGGCCGTGATGGTGGTCCCGGCGGCGATGCCTGATCCCGTCACAAGCATGCCCACGGCGAGATCGGCGCCGTTGACATTGCGCACCAGGTTACTGCCGCTCACGATCGTGGCGACGCGGTCTGCACGGCTGGCGGTGTTGTCGATGATCGAAGCGGAGATCTCGAAGGGAGCGGTGACGTTGTTCTGAATGATCAACAGGTCATTGACCGTGCCGCTGACCCTGCCGGTGGTAAGCATGCCGGTGCCGTCAATCAGAGCCGCGCTGCCGCCCATGTTTGGAGAGACCAGGATGGCGCCGCCCTGCAGAGAGTTGGTCCCGTTGAGGGTGACCGTGCTCACGCCGCCGCCGCCCACCGGGCTGTAGAAGCGGAGGGTGTTGGCGGTGCGATCCGTTTGAGTGGTGTTCGCCACGAAATTCATGTTTCCTGTGGTGGAGGAAATGACCCAGTCGTTGTCCACCGCATTGCTGGTGTAGTCGGTGTAGGCCCGGATCATGAGATCGCCGGCGGTCGTGGATTTTGTATCGACCAGCGCTTCGTTGAAGGAGCTCTTCGTGGCCCAGTCCGAAGTGCCGACCGTGGCCCAGGAGCCGAGAATGCCCACCGTGTTGTTGGTGTCGGTGCTGGCGATGTCATTGGCGCTGAAATTGATCGTCGCCCCTGCCCCGCGGCCAATGCCGTTCATGCGCAGGATCGAACTGCCGCTCAGGCGGGAGATTCGATTGTCCCCGGCATTCAACTGGACAAAGGAGACGCTCTCCACATGAGAGCCGCCCAAGAGTTCAAGCGTGCCGCCAAAACGGCTGCCGCCCAGAACCAGCGCGCCTGTGTCCGAAAGCTTGCTGGAATTGTTGGTGGTGTAGTCAAGCCTCAAAGTGCCCGCCTGCACCGTGTGATTGGTCACGTTGAAGGAAGGAAGGCTGTTGCGGGTGGTGAGATCTGCCTGGCCGCTGAGGATCAGCATGCCGCCGCCGATTTGAGTCACATTGCCGTTTCCGCCCAAGGTGCCCTGAAGGTTGAGGGACGTGCCCTGCTGCACAAGGATGGTGGAGTTGGCATTGACAAAAACCGAGCCCGCCCAGGAGCTGTTGCCGATGGTGGTTGCCAGGGTTCCGCCAGCCAGATACATGGTCTGAACCGTGCTGTAGTTCACATTGCGCAGGTCAAGCGTGGCATTCTGATTGCCGATGAGATTGCTGCCATTGGTGCCGCCGGCAATGATGATGCCCGCGCCGCCCGAGGCACCGAAGGCACCATTCGCGGTGGCTGCCAGGACGCCTGCCATGATCACGGTCTCACCCGTGTAGGTGCTGGTGGAGCCGAGCACCCAGGTGCCGTTGCCAATTTTGTTGAGCGAGGTGGCTCCGCCGGTGCCGTCTCCCAGCTTCAGGCTGAAGGTGTTCTCCCCACGATTGCCCCCGCCCAAGGTCAGGGTGCGGGAACCTGTGCCGACAAACGCCACATCCGGGGACTGATCATTGAAGCCAAAGGTCACGGTCGCGCCAATGAGAGTGCCATCTGCGATGATGGCGCCGGCGCTGTCTCCAACACCGAGGGTGAAGGAGCGGTCCGTAAAGGTGGCGGCATTGTTGAAGAAGCGCAGCGCCCCCCCATTGAGGACCAGATTGGCGGCGTCATTGGACGAATTGCCGATGCTGCTGTTCTGGCCGCCAAATCCAAGTGCTGAAACACGGAGGCCACCGCCGTTGATGACCGTGGGTCCCGAGTAAGAGTTGCCATTGGCCAGGGTGAGAATGCCATTGCCGTTCTTGGTCAGAGACATGACGCCGTAGGACACCGCGCCGTCGCTGATCACGCCGTTGAAGGTGAAGTTGTCGGATGCATTGACCACCAGGGTGGAGGTTCCGGTGCCATTGTTGGTGACCGTGCCGGTGCCGGTGATTTTAGCCACGGTGGTGGAGAAGCCGTTCAGGTTGAACGTGCCGTCGGTAACGACGGTGTAGCCGCCGTTGCTGCTGACCAGCCCGTTATTGCTCTCCAGACGGACTTCGCCACCGTTGTTGGTGAGGGTGCCGTTGAACTGATTGCTGCCGCCGAGCCGCAGGAGGCCTGAAGACACCAGGATATCATTGGTGAGAGTGTTGTTGCCGAGCAGAGCGATGGTGGAACCGATCATCCGGATGAAGCCGATGGTATTGTTACCGGTGAGCTTGACGGCGTTGAAGCCGCTGTAGACGAGGTTTTGATTGGTGCCGTCACCGACGGCGGCTGCGGAGATCTCGATGGTGGTGCCGTCAATGATGCTCGTGATGACCGCGCCTTCGGGGATGCCGTCACCGGTGATCGTGGCGCCCACTTCAAGGCCGGCGGTGGTGGTCACCGTGACGGTGGTCCCGCCGGTGACGAAGGTGGATGCCAGCGTGCCGGTGCCAGTCACCTGCGCGCCATTGGTTTCCAAACCACCGGCAAGATTGTTGTTTCCTGTGATCAGCAGCACACCGAGGCTGCTGGCGTCAGGGGCAAAAATCAGGCTGCCGACGTCTCCATTGATGCTGTTGGCGCCGCCGATGGTGAGCGTGCTGTTGGTGGCCACACGGAAGTAGCCGTCTGCAGTGCCGAGGGTGATGCCGCGATTGGCGTCGTTGAAGATGAGGTTGGTGCTGGCACGGAGCACGCCGCCATTGAGCGTCAGCTGATCGGCCTGGTAGGTCAGGGGGTTGGCGCCCAGGTCGCTTTCACGGGTGATCTGCAGCACGCCGTCATTGATGTAGGTCTTGCCGGTGTAGGTGTTGAGCACGCCAAAGGTCAGCGTGGTGCTGATGGCGGAGGTGGGCTTCTGAGACAGGACCACCTGGTTGTTGCCAATGAGGCCAACCACTGTCGTGCCGGCAGGAATGCCGGCCCCGGTCACGGTGGATCCGATCGGGATATCCGTAGTAAAGCTGCCTGTGTTGAGCGTCACCGTCGTGTTGTTAGGATTCATCGTCTGGACCACCGCGGACACGGTCGGATTAAGCACCAGAGTGCCAGCACCGGATTTCACCAGAGAAACAATATTGGCACCGTTGTTCACAATGGCGCTGGTGACGTTGAGCTGGTTGGTCGGGAGCTGGAAGATCAGCTCATAGGGGTTGAGGGAGCCGCTGTAAGTGCCTGCGGTGAGCCTGCCGCCAGCGATCGTATGCGTGGCCTGGGTGGCCAGAATGCCCCCGCTGTTGATGATGAGGGTGTTGGTGGCCTGTGAGGTGACCGGATTGATATTGATGGTGAGGCCGGAGGTGCTCTGAATATTGAGCGAATTGACGGTCCGGGTGCTGGTGGAAGTAACGGCGGATGAAGCCTGGGGGGCGGTCACCTTGACATTGTTGTTCCCGAAGCCGCTCCATGAGTCGAAGGTATTTGAACTTGCCGCCGTATAAAGACCAGAGGCCAGCCCGGTGACGGCATTGACTGAACTGCTGTTAACCGTCTGGGATGTCACCGTGGCCCATTCGTAGCCAGTGCTGGTGAGACGCACCGCCCAACCACCGAGGATGTTGTTGGTCAGGGTGGGCGCGGTGGTGAAGGCGATGACACCGCCTGTGTCCGCATTGCTGCGGATTGAATTGAAGATGGCAGTGGAGCCGGCTGCACGGCTGCCCAGGCTGGCGAAGGTCAGGAGGTTGGAAGCGGCCGTGGCCTTTTCAGAGACGATGCGGTTGGAGCCGCCGGTGAAGGAAAGCGTGCCAAGGGTTTCAGAGAAGTTTTCCGAGCCTGTGCCAACGCCCTGAAGGGTGATCTGCCCGCCGTTCATGACGATGGCGGCAGAGTCGGTGATGCGGTTCACAGCGGTTGCGCTGGTGTTTTTAATTCTCAGGCCCTGGAAGGTATTGCCGTCTGCCAGAGCACCGCTGCCGGAGATGAGGACGCTCGTGACTCCGCTCAGGGAGCCGGAACCTTCGAGGCGGAGGTCTCCGCCAACAAGGTTGATCGCGCCCGTCACCGTGCTGGAGGATGTGACGGACAAGATGGCGCCGGAGGTGACGTTGTTGCCATTGCCGAAGATCGTCAGCCCGCCGCCCTGGACATTGACATTTCCGCCCCAGTTCACCACGGTGAGATTCTGCTTGCCCGAGATGTAGAAACCGCCGCCGGTGACGGTGGTGGTCGAGGAATTGAAGTTGGTGGTGCCGCCTTCCAAAACTTTGATGCCGGCGCCAAAGGTGGAGCCCACGGTGTTGAAGTTCAGGGTGCCGGTGCCGCCATCGCGCACCAGCGCGCCCGTGCCGGAGATGGCCCGTGCGAAACTCCATGTGCCACCGTTGGTGATGCGCATGCCGAGAGTGCCGTTGTTGGTGATGGTCTGAGCACCGATGGCAGCGGCGGCGGCCCCGCCAACGCCATTGCCGAAGCTGGTCGTGCTTTCGAGAACGAGCGTGGCTCCGGAATTGATGGTGGTGCTGCCGGAGTAGCTGATGTTGCCGAGGGCAAGTACCTGCGTGCCATTGCCGGCAACGACGAGGTTCAGGACGCCGGTGCCGGTGTTGTTGGCGCGGTCACGGATGAAGCCGTTGTAGTAGTTCACCCCGCTGGTGTTCAGGGTCAGGGTGCTGTTGGAGGACTGGTTTTCGCCTTCCAGATTTTCCACGACACCGGAGGCGGTGAAGTCTGAGAGCCCGCGGACGGTTTCGTTGAAGCCCATCAGCTTCCAGTAGGAGTTGTTGCCATTGTTGCTGGGTGAGTCGCCACCAAAACCTGCATCGAAGCGGATGAGGGCGGTGTCGGCGATCTGCTCGTCAGCGCCAAGATGAACGAGGGTGCTGCCCAGGCCGCCCATGCTCACATTGCCGAGCTTCAGGTCTCCCAAGATGGTGCCATTGGCCACGTAGGTGCCGTAGGTGGTGGTGGTGGTGGAAGTGGAGGTGGCCGCTTTGGAGAGCACCAGCTGGGTGCCGTTCTTGACCGCCAGCACCACCGTGCCGTCCGGAATGCTGGGGTTGCCGTTGATGACCATGCCGGCGTAGAAGCCGGCGGTGTTGGTCACATTGACGAGCTGGCGGACGTCAAAGGTGGTGTTGGTGGTGGCCGTGGTGCTGGCGGCCGCGGAGATCACAAACTGAGTGCTGGAATTGATCTGCGTGATTGTGGCCCCGGAAGGAATGTTGGGATTGCCGGTGATGACCATGCCAACGTAGAAGTTGTTGGTGTTGCCGCTGGTCAGATTGACGGTGGTGCTGCCGCTCGTGGTGCTGGCAGCGGACACCTGGACGCTGCTGATCGTCACGGTGCTCATGCTGGTGGTGGTCTTGGCCAGCACCAGCTGAGGGTTGGTGGCATCACCAAATCCGCGGCTGAAAACGGTGGTCAGTCCGGTGTAGGTGTTGGCGGTTTGACCGCTCAGGGTGAGACGCCCCGGCCCCATGATGTCGAGGCCAAAAGTCGAGCCTGCGGTCTGTGAAATGGAGCCGCTGATGTCGATGCGGGACGCTGCGCCGCCGGCATTGGAATTGATGCTGAGATTGCTTGCGAGCTGGACAGGGGCGGAGATCACGTCCGCGCCGACGGTGGTGCTGTTGGACTGCACTTTGCTGAGCAGGGCCTTGCCGTAGTCGCCGTTGTTGAAAATCAGGCTGCCGCCGCTGCCCTGAGCGATTTCGAAGTGGTTGGTGTTGTTCTGGTCACCCACGACCAGAATGCCCACGGTTTTGCTGCCGTCGAGAGTGAGAGCGGCGTTCAAGTTGACCGAAGTGCCGATGTTGGTCGTCAGATTGACGATGGCACCGATCGAGTTTGGCACGGCGGAGGGCAGCCAGGCGGCCACCGAGTTCCAGGAAGTGCTGCGGTCAAGATTGAAGTTGTTCATCAAGACGGGAATGGTGCCCGGACGGGTGATGGTCAGGATGATGCCATAAGTGCTGAACAGGCTCACATCATAGACGAGACCGCCGCCGAGGGTGGGAAGGAGGAGATTGCCTCCGCCTGTGCCGCCTGAGCGGTAGTTTTCACCGACGTTGAAGGTGGAGAGGTCCCCGAGGCCGGTCCAGTTGCCCAAATTGAAGATGTCACCGCTCTGAGCCTTGCCCGTGGAGGTGGCCAGCGTGAGGTAATTGTTAAGATCCTGAACGACAAAGGTGGTGCCGCTCAAGGTCAGCATGCCATTGACGGTGATGAAGTCCGTGCGTCCGGCGGTGATCGCCGTGGCATCCCAGGCTGCAAGATTGAGATCACGATAGCCGCCCAAGGTGTCGTAGGTGCCTGTGAGGAGGGAGCTGAGCAGGCCGGCTCCGCCGTTCAGGGTGGCACTGGCAATCTGGAAGTTGGCGGTGGAGCCCGTCTGCAGGGTCAGATTGCCATTGAAGGTCAGGGAACCGACGTTGTTGCCGAAGCCGGTCCCCGGCGTCAGGGTGGAACCGCTGTTGAAGACGTGATTGGTGCCGTCGAGGAACGTATTGGCCAGGGTGCCCTGCGTCCCCTTGATGATGCCGGCGCCGGACAGAGAGCCGCCGCTGTTGACCGTGGTGGCTCCGAAACCGGTGCTCTGGGTCGCCGTGGTGCCGACCTGCAAATTGCCGCCGTTCACCGTGGTGGTGCCCGTGTAGGTGTTGACCGCGGAAATCACCCAGTTGCCGGTTCCTGACTTGACCAGGCTGGTCGCCGCCCCGGCATTGTCACCAATCACGGCGGAGAGACTGTTCGCTCCCGTGTTAATACCGCCAAGAGTGAGGGTCCGGGTGCCTGCGCCGGAGAACCCCATGGCGCTGGTGCTGCTGAGGGTCAATGCACCCGTGCCTGAGGCCTCAATCGTCCCGCCTGCGGTGCCAATGCTGAAGCTCCGGTTGGTCGAGACCGTGCCGCCGGTATAGCGCAGGGTGCCGCCATTGATGACCAGATTGGCGGCGGCGTTGGTTGAGGCCCCGATGCTGCTGTTTGAACTACCATTGGCCAGAACGCCGACCTGCAGCACACCACCCGTGATCGTCGTCACACCGGTGTAGCTGTTGGAATTCCCCAACTGCCAGGTGTTGGAACCTGATTTAGTCAGCGCCGTCGTCTGACCGGTGCCGCCATTGGAGATGGAAGGGGTCAGAATATTGATGATGGAGGCAGCACTGGTGCCGGTGAGGGTCAGAGTGCGGGTGCCGCTGCCGGTGAAGGCCAAGGGGAAGCCGTTGGAGAAAATCAAGGCACCGGTGCCCGATGCGTCCAATGTCGCGCCGTTCGTTCCGCCGATGGTGAACAGGCGGTCCGTGGTGGCGCCGCTTCCGGTATAGCGCAGGGTGCCGCCGTTGATGACGAGATTGCCCGCAGCCTTGGCAGAAGCGCCGATGCCGCTGGCGATGCCGCCGAGCTTGATGTCGTCCGTGACCAAAACACCGCCGGTGATGGTGGTGACGCCGGTGTAGCCGTTGCCCGGCGCGGCATTGAGCACAAAGGTCTGCTCTGTCACCGGAGCGGTGATGACGAAGCTGTTTGGCGCCTGGATGCTGGCGACGGTGTAGAGTCCGTTGACATCTGGATTGCCCTGGGCGTCCACGCGGGTGCCGACGCTCAGACCTGCGGTGCTCACGCCGGTGAGCGTGACGTTGGCAGGAGGGGTGCTGATGACGATGCTGCCGTTGTCGGAGTCGATGCTGGAAATGGTGTAGATGCCATTGGGATCAGCGGCGCCGGTCCGGTCCACCGTGGAGCCAACCACGAGGCCGGAGGTGTCTGGCACGGAGACGGTGAGCGTTTCGCCATTCCAGCTCACGGTCATGGTGTCTGAAGGAAGGATGCTGGTGACGGTGTAGGCGCCGCTCGGGTTGACCGTGCCATCGGCATCTGTCTTGGTGCTGTTGACCACGAGGCCGGAGGTGTCCGCGCCACTGATGGTCAGATTTTCGGAGGTCGGAACGACGGCCGCCTGGCTGAGCTGGAAGCTGGTCGGACTGAGGATGGCCGTGATATAAGTCCCGGGGGCAATGCCGGCTCCGCTGACGAGCTGATTGATGATCAGCCCGTCGGTGCTGGTCTGCGTGACCACGGTGGGTGCCGAACCGGCAATGACGCCAGCGAGGCCCACGACGGCGTTGTTCGGAGCGAGCACCCATGTGCCGCTGTCGGTCTTGGTGAGGGAGGTGATGCCCGCGACACCTGAGGCGGAATCCCCAAGTGCCAGGACGAGGGTGTTGAGCCCGGTGTTGGTGCCGCCAAGAGTGAGCGTGCGCGCCCCGGCGCCGCCAACGAATGCCATGGCTCCGGTGCCCGTGAAGCTGAGAGCGCCGGTGTGAGTGCCGTCGATGTAGGTGCCGGAAGCTTCGATCTTGTTGCCTGAAGAGCCGAGACCGAGGGAGAAGAGGCGTGAGGTGCTGGACGCAGTGCCAGAGGTATTGACGTAGCGCAGGGTGCCGCCGTTGATGACCAGATTGGCCGCTTCATCCCCGGAGATGCCGATGCCGCTGGCAGAACCGCCGTTGGCAAGGGAGGTGACGGCGAGCACGCCGCCTGTGATGACGGTGGCGCCGGAGTAGGTGTTGCTGGCGTTATTAAGCAGCAGGGTGCCGGTGCCGGCCTTGGTAAGGCTGAAGCCGAAGAGGTCGTCACTCAGGACACCATTGACCGTCAGCGCGTTGGCCGAATTGATCGTCCAAGTCTGGTTGGAGAGGATGCGTACATTGCTGTTGATGGTGTGTGCGCCGGTGCCGGACTGCGTGGTGATGCCTGCGCCGATGAGGGTCAGGGTGTTGTTGGAGATGGTGATGCTGCCCGTGGCCCCGGAAAGGAAGTTGAGGCTGGCGATGGTGCGGTCCGTCAGCAGCGAGGTGTTGAAGCTGCTCGTCACTCCCGTCGTATTGAAGTACACGTTGGTGAACGCTCCGGGGATGCCGACGAGCTGAGTCGTGCCAGCGGCGGTGGTGAACCAGTTGGCCGAGGTGTCCCAGGAAGTATCCGAGGCGCCTTTCCAGTAGGCGTCCTGGAAGGTGGCAGTGGTGACGTTGAGCACGATTCTGTCTGCAAGCTGCTGCAGGGCGAGATTGTAACCGTTCGCCCCGAGAATGAGGGCGTTGTTGAGGAGGGTCAGAGTTCCATTGGCGGTCAAGCCACCCGAGAGGAAGGTGATGAGGTCATGCTGGCCGATGGTCAGGCTGCCAATACCCGACTGTGGGAGAATGGCGATGGTGGCGCCGCTTTGATTCAGGGTGACGCCACGGGAAACCACAATGGTGTCCGTGCTGTTGGAACCGCTGCCGATGTCAAACAGCATGCGCACCTTGGGGTCGTTCACGTTGGTGGAGCCGATGGTCAGACCGGAGCCGACGAAGGAGGAGCCCTGCAGCAGGCTGAAGGTGCCAGCCGAGTCGTTGTTCGCCATGGTGAAGGTGGATCCAGCGCCGAGGTTCAGGCTGGCACCTGCAGCGGCGGTGGCCGTTGAACCGGCGGAATAGGCACCCGTGGTCAGAACCGAGAGGGTGGCGCCGTTTGCGACGCTGATGGCCGTGTTGGAGAGGGAGCCGCCCGTCAGTGACAGAGCGCCTGCATTGACGGCCGTGGCCCCCGTGTAGGTGTTGGCGGCGTTCAGCGCCCAGGTGTTGGTGCCGTTTTTGGTCAGAGTGGTCTTCCCGCTGCCGTTGTCGGCGATGATCTTGCCAAAGAGATTGACGAGGGTGGAGTTCGCGGTGCCGGTGAGGGTCAGGCTGCGTGCCTCGTTGCTGGTGCCATAGGCAAGGGTGGTCACTGTTCCTGTCACGATTGACAGCGCGCCGAGGCCGGAGGCATCAATCGTGGCACCGCCGGAGCCGATGGTCAGGGAACGGTCGGTGGAGGTCGCCACGCCGGTGTACTTGAGGGTGCCGCCGTTGAGCACAAGATTGGACGCCGCATTGCTGGCGGCGCCGATGCCGGACACAGATCCGCCGTTGCCCAGGGTCTTCACGCTGATCGCGCCGCCGTTGATGGTGGTGATGCCTGCGTAGTTGCTGAAGCTGCCGCTGAGAGTGAGCGTTCCCGTGCCTTCCTTGGTCAGGGCGAGACGGTTCGTGGTGACCGAGGTCAGAACACCGGAGAATTCCGTGTTCGTGTTGTCTCTGCCCACCGTCAGGGTCGAAGTGAGATTGGTGAAGCCGCTCAGGTCATGGTGCGAGTTGATGACGACACCGGCACCGGAGAGGGAGCCGATGGTTTCGCTGCGACCCGCCATGTCGAGCATGGCCCCTGCAGCGATGGAGACAGCGGAATTGTCCGGGATGACGAGGTCGTTGGTGCCTGCCGCGTAAGTGCCCAGGACCAGGACACCGCCATTGATGACGGTGGCGCCCGTCCAGTCGTTGCCGCTGTTGGCCAGCACCAGAACACCGGCGCCGTCTTTGATCAGACCGACGCTGCCCGCGCCGCTGGTGACCTTGCCGCTGATGTAGCCGGTGCCAAACGGACTGGACACCGTGATGGTGCGTGTGGCGTTGCCGAGATTCACACCGCCGGTCAAGGTCAGGTCATATGCGGCCGACCATGTCGGGCTGTCACCGCCGAAGGTGAAATTGCCCACCAGGTTGACGGCATTGCCGACGACGGTGGACACACGCAGCGAGTTGTTGGTGTTGTTGCTGTACTCCACGTTCGACATGGTGAAGGTCGTCGCGCCGAGGCCGGTGATGAAGGTGCCCGCCTGAATGCCGCTGCCTGCGACACCCTGGCCGAGAGTCAGGCCGAGGCTGCTCGGAGTGCTGCCGGTGTTGACGGTGACGGTGGCGCTGAGATTGGTGGTGGTCGCGGCGAATCCGACCCGGTTGGCGGCCTGAATGACCGGGCTGTCGGCCGGATTCGTGCCACCGATGGTCAGGACGCCGGTACCGATGGCCCCGCCAGTCAGCGCACCTGGAGCGCCGGAGGTGTTGATGCCGAAAATGAGCGTGCCTTCTTTGAGATTGAACCCGCCGGAGTAGGTGCTGTTGCCGAACAGGGCGAGGGAGCCGTCTCCCACCTTGTTGATGGCACCGCCGTTGGTGGTCATGACGGTGGTGATGACGAGACCGACGGGGGAGAGGCCGGAGACGTCGATGACGGGGGCGGCGGCGGTGAATTTCAGCAGCGAGTTGGCGGCGCTGTTGGTGGCGGCGGCGATCAGGGGGGTGGTTCCCGTGTTGTCATTGACCACGGTGATGGCGTTGGTGGCAGAGAGCACCAGAGTGTGAAGAGCGCCGGGGGCGTTGAATCTCACGGCAGGATTGACGGTGCCGCCGTCATTGCTGAAGACAAGACTGTTCAGCGTGGTGGTGGTGGCGCCGGAGTAGTTGAAGAGGTTCAGCGTGGAGCCGCCGTTGAGCGTCACATTGCTGGTGGCGGCGATCTGGCCGGTGGTGGCATTGAACATGTTGCCGTTGGACATCGTCACCGTGGCGTTGTTGATGACCAGATCTCCCGGAATGACGATGGTGCCCGCCGAGCCATTGAGGTTCAGAGTGCCCTGATTGACGTAGGTGGTGCCCGTGTAATTATTGGAGACGCCGCTGCCGGGGGAGAGCGTGAGAGCGCCGCCTCCGCTCTTCACCAGGCCGATGTTGCCGGTGATCTTGGTGTTCAGCGAAGTGGTGCCCTGATTGACAAAGACAAACAGGTCAGAACCGCTGGAGGTCAGCGCCGAGGCCGCATTGCCGGAAACGATGGCCATGCCGCCGGTGTTGGTGAGCAAGCCCATGGCGAGATCCAGGGTGACGGCGGTGGTGCTGTTGCCGAGGGTGATGGTGCCGCCGCCGCTTCTCAGGGAGTTGACCGTCTTGGAGAGCGTCAACGTGCGGTTGGAGCTGTCATTGATGTTGTAAGTGGCCTGCGTGGTGGAGGCGCTGAGATCGAAGCCGTCATACGCCTGGAAGGCATTGCCACCGGCGAAAATATTCCCGCCGACGGTGGAACCGAGCTCGCCGACGCCGACGCCGTCCAGATAGGTGGCAAAGCTGTTGCCATTGACCACGGCCCAGCCGCCGATGAGCTTGTTGGTAAGCTGTGACTGCGAGAAGCCCACGCCATTGATGGTGGAAAGGAGCACGCTGGCGTTGTTGTTGTTGCCGGTGCCGCCCATGCCGACGTTGGAGACGAAGTTGATCACACTGCGATCCGCGTCGTTGCGGATGAGGTTGCCGATGGTGAGCTGCACCGTGCTGCCGGCGTTTACGGCCGGGAACACATTGATGATGCTGCCGCCGCGCAGGATGCTCACGTTGTCAAACGCCACGGTGGTGTCTGCCGAGCCGCCGCCCTGAATGGTGAAGGTGCCGCCCATGAGGCTGAGCGGGACATTGGCGGAGATGCGCACGGGGTTGGAGGCGTCCAGCGGATTGAGGCCGCGGTTGTCCCACTGCAGGGCGGAATACTTGACCGAGACGGAGGAGGTGCCGGAGAGCGTGCCGCTGTCCTGCAAGTTGAGGGTGTTGCCGCGCACGACGGTGGCGCCGGTGTAGGTGTTGAAGTTGCTCAGGTTCAGGGTGCTGTTGCCCGTCTTGGTGAGACCCAGATTGCCGGTGAGGCTGCCGCCGAAGGTGAGGCTGCCGGTGGTGGTCGTCAGCATGACTTCCTTGCTGGAGCTGTTGGTGATCTCGCCACCGACGGGGAGGGAGTTGGCGGTGCCGAGATTGCCGACCATCGCGCTGCCGCCGTTGAGGTCGAGCTTCCCGCCGTTCACATAAAGATGGGTGTAGGCGGCCGTAATGGCGCCGGTGGTGAGATCAGGCCTCACGACACCGACCGAGTTGTCCGCGCCGCTGAGGATGAGCGTGCCTTCGTTCACAATCGTGGTGCCGTAATTGTAGCCGCGAGTGCTGAGGTTGAGCGTGCCGGAACCAGCCTTCACAATGCCGCCCGAGATATTCCACAGGATGCTGCTGATATTGAGGGTGGTGTTGTCACCCATGACGAAGATGTTCATCCAGCCGGTGTAGGAACCGAGGCCCGAGGTGGTGATGCCGGTGTTGCCTTCCAAGGCAATGATGCCGCCGGTCCGCACGAATTCCGTGAGCACGCCGCCCTGGGCCAGATTGCCACCCCAGCGGGAATTGATGCCAAAGGCGTCCACCGTGTAGCCGGCGGAGGAGGCAAGCCCGATCCCGCCACCGCTCATCAAGCGCACGCTGTTGACGTTCGAGCGGTCAGAGGTGATGGTGCCGTTGTAGTTGAGGGAGAAATTGTTCTGGGAGAGGTTCGCCAGAGTGGTGCTCATTTCATTTTCGGCGAGGGGGCGCAGGTAGCCCGAAACGCTGTCGCGGGTGACGAACGAGTAAGAGCCGTCATAGCCGACGTCCGTGGCGGAACTGATGGCCTGATTGGCATCTCCGGAAAGGGTGATGGTCGTACCGCTGATGCTCACCACCGTCTGTCCCAGCAGCGATGATCCCACGCCCAGGTAGGCAGGGACGCTGCTGACTGTGACCGTGTTTGAATCGATGGCACTGCTGGTCACCGTGACCTTGCCCGAGGCCTGGCCAATGACGTCAGGGCGGATGACCATGAGGGCGGTGCCGTTGCCGTTGCCGGTGGTGGCCTGCCCGCCGATGTTGGGATAGCTGCTGACGAAAATATTGCCAAACCCGGCGGCGGAACCGGTGACGCCGACGGCATTGAAGTTGCTGCGCAGAACCAGGCTGCCACCGGTGCTGAGGCCGGACAGGTTGGTCACGTTGACGAGGATGCCCTGAGTGGCGGTGGGCAGGAGGTTGATGGCACCGGCGCCATTGGCCACGGTGAGAGTGGTCAGGTTTTCAACGGTGGCGGCGCTGGCATTGCCAAGGATGTTGAGCGTGCCGCCGCTGATGTTGAGCGTGGAGCTGGGCGTGCCGGTGAGGGGGGAGGCGAGGCGGTTGTTGAGGTTGGTGAGGGTGTTGTCCAGCACCAGCGTGCCACCCTTCCAGACGGTCGTGGCAGGCATCAACGCGGTGCCAGCCCCGCTGTAGGTGACGGTGCCTGCGGCGATCGTGAAAGTGCCGGAGGAACCGTTGAGGGCATTCTGCGTGCCGGTGATGGTCAGGTTGCCGGTACCGACCTTGGTGAGAAAGACTGAATTTGGCACGCCGTCGTTGAAGCGGTTGATCTGCCCGGAGAAGGTCGTGTCGCTGTTGTTGTAGCCCACCGTGAGGGTCGGGGCGTTGGCCACGCTGTTAAAGATGGAGCCACTGCCGGACAAACCGCCCCAGAGGGTGGTCTGGCCGTTGAGATTGAGCGAGGTGCCCGCCTGCAGGTCGAGGGTGGCGAAGCGCGAACCGCTGTTGAAGGCACCGGACTGAATGTTGCCGTTGACCACGGTGAGCGTGCCGGTAAAGGCCGACTGGTTGATCTGAAGCACGCCGGCACCATACTTGGTGATCCCGCCGCCCGAGCCCACCAGACCGCCAAGAACAAGCCCTGGGGTGGTCGGGGCAAAATTGGTGAAACCGTCAAAATCATAGGTAGTGACCGTGACGGAATTGGCCGTCGTGCCAAAGTCCACACGCCCGGTGAGCAGCGGTGCGGCGGCGGGATTGAAGGGATTGGAAACGACGCCGGAGGTGCCGATGGTGAGCACGCCATCACTGGAGGTGACGGTGGGGGAGGCGGTGCCGCCACCGGAACCGTTGAAGACCAGGCCCTTCAGAGTCTGCGTTCCGGTCAGCACCGCAATGCCGTTTCCGTCAATGGTGAGAAGGTTGCTGGAATCGATCACACCGCCCGCTGTCTGGACGAGGATGCCGCTGCCCGACTGGTAGCCGCCGCTGACGGTGATGCCGCCGCCTGCGATGCTGCCGGTGGCGCCGATGATCAGCACACCGCCATTGATCACAGTACCGCCGGTGTAGGTGTTGGT
This sequence comes from Verrucomicrobiota bacterium, assembly GCA_017301975.1. Taxonomy (GTDB): domain Bacteria; phylum Verrucomicrobiota; class Verrucomicrobiia; order Verrucomicrobiales; family Verrucomicrobiaceae; genus Prosthecobacter. The sequence continues at coordinate 31,429 of JAFLEI010000023.1, read as the reverse complement.
GCCGTTGAGCGTGAGATTGGCCTGGCCGTCGCTGCCCGACATGATCAGGCGGACTTTGCCGGTGCCGTTGTTGGTGATGTCTGCATTGATCACCGTGGAGGAGCCGAGCTGGCCGTAGGGGAGCACATGGACATAGAGGTCGCTGTCCGTGTTCAGCGTGCCGGCGGTGATGGAGCCATTGCCGATGATAATGCTGCGGTTCGCGGCGGAGAGCGCCATCAGGAGTCCCCCGCCCTGGAGGGTCAGCTTTTTGCCGCCGAGGTCGATGGAGGCCAGAGCACCGCTGGGATTGATGGCGAGGGTGCTGATGGTGGTGTCAGAGAGGAGAGGGCCGACATTGGCGGTGACGCGGATGTTGTCCGTGGCGATCGGCGTGCCGTTGAGCGTGTTGATGGAATAACCGGCAAATCCGGTCTGGTTGAGGCGCCCGACGCCGAGATCGGCGATGTAGCTGGCGAATTCACGGTCCACGACGGCCCACGGTCCGATGAGGCCATTGACCAGACCGCCGCTGTTGATGTTGACGCCGCCGGTGTTGGTGCTGGTGAGGACCCCGTTGAGGGTGGTGATGAGGATGCGTCCGTTGTTTCCAATGGCGCCGATGCCGTTGTCAGGCAGACGCAGCGTGGCGGTCGAACCGGCAGTGCGTGAGAGCGAGAGGATGTTGAAGGTGGCTGAATTGATGCCGGTGCCGCCGTTGGCGGACTGGATCATGTTGTAGCCTTCGGCCAGGATGACATTGCCGACAGACTGGGAAGTCTCGGTCTGGGTGCGTCCTTGATAAACCAGAGAGCCGCCCTTCAGGGTGATGTCGGCATTGATGTTCACGCGGTTGGCCAGGGTGAAGTTGACATTGTCGTCCAGCCGGAAGTAGGCGTAGTTGACGCCGATCGAGGAGGTGTTGGTCAGCATGCCGCCGTCTGCCAGCACATTGACGCCGCCAGCAAAGACGGTGGCACCGCTGTAGGTGTTTGCGTTGAGGAAGTTGTACTGCTGCGGGCTGCTCTTGAGGAAGCTCATGGCACCTGCGCCGACCTCCTGCTTGATCACGCCGCCAAAGTTGAAGCCGCCGTTGTCCGCGCCCAGGATGAGGGCTGCCTTGCTGGCGCTGCTGTTGGTGAAGGTGCCGGCATTGCCCTGCAGAGAGGCGCTGTCTCCGCGTGTGCCGAAGGCAAACTGGGAGGTGCCGTTGAGGTCCAGCGTGGCGCCCGTGGCGACGATGAGGAACTGGTTGGGGGTCAGGGTGTTGTTGCCGCCGCCGAGCACAACCTTGCCGGCATTGATCACGAAGTTGCCAGTCAGGATCTGGCCGCTGATGTTGGCCACGCCGGCGCGATTTGCGGGCGCGTTGAGGATCAGGGTGCCAGGCAGATCCTTGACGAATCCGGCACCGCCGGTCAGCAGACTGTTGATGGTCAGCGTGGTCGTGTCACCCACGGCCACATAAGCCTGGGTGGCGGCATTGTTGTTGCCCGGGTTCACGAAATTCAGGCGGGGGACATTGATCACATTGTTACCGCCGACGTTGAGAATGGCGCCTGCGGACAGAGTGAGGGTGACCCCCTGAGCGGTGAGGTCTCCGCCCAGATTGATGCCGGAGCCGCTGAGCTTGATCGCATTGGCTGCGCGGTTGGTGCTGCCCGTGAAGGTGGGGTTGGCAGAGGTCAGGAGCAGCGTGGCATTGCTGGTGGAACCGAGGCTGTCGATGCTGTTGGAGGTATTGTAGGCGGTGAATGCCTGAACGTTGCCGCTGCCGCCGCTGCCGTTGTAGGTGGCGAAGTCGGTGCCGTTGACCAGGGCGCGCTGGATGATGCTGTTGATCATGCCGGGCGTGCTGCTGAAGACGATTTTGTTGGTGGTGGAGTTCAGCGTGCCGGTGAAATTGAGGCTGGAGTCACCGTTGAGCACCAGGTTGCTGAAGGTCAGCGTGTTCGTGCCGGTGGCAGCGCCAAAATTGATGATGTTGGTCATGCCGCGGTTGGTGGTCAGCGTCCCGAGAACCTGGGACGAGCCCGTGGCGCCGGAGATGTTGACCGTGCCGCCGGTGAGGGTCAAAGCGCGTGCTCCCGTCATGTGGGCAAGCCCCCCCTGAAGATCCAGCACCCCGGAAGGGCCCTGGACCAAAATGGTGCCCGTGCCGCCGATGGTGACGCCCGAATTGATGCGGAAGGTGCCCTCGCTGATGATGAGACTGCCGCCAAACGATCCGCTGGTCACTCCGAGGGTGAACATGCCGCTGCCCATCTTGGTGATGGAGGCGACGCCGCCGATGCCGACGGTGGTGCTGGTGATGTTGCCCGCACCAGCGAAGATGAGGTTCTGCGCCCCGGAGATTCCGCCGGTGAGAGTGAGGGTGGTCCCGCTGTCCGCTCCGATGGTGGTGGGGGCGGTGGTGGCGTTGGTGAGTGTGATGGCGCCGGCGTAAACGTTGGTTCCGGAAACAGCTTGGAGAGCGCCCCCGTTGTTGATGCCGGAGCCGTTGATGCTCAGGGGCTCGGCACCGATGCTGACGTTGTTGAGCTGCAGCGCCGCGCCGGAGCCGGTGACAACCGTGCCGCCAGCCACCGTGCCGAGCGCGCTGGCATTGGAGACTTTGACCGCGCCTGCGGCGATGGTGAGGATGCCGGTCCAGGTGCTGTTGCTGGCGTTCAGCTCCAGCGTGCCGTTGTCATTTTTCTGCAGGGCGTTGGAAACCGAACCCAGGCCGAAGGCGGTGTTCAGGGTCAGCGTGTTCCCGGCCGTCACTTCGATGGCGTTGCTGGCCTGGTTCAAGGTGATGAGGCGGCTGGTGGCAAAGGTGCCGGTGGCGCGCAGTCCGACGCCGGTGGCGGCGTTCACATTGAGCAAGATATTATTGGAGGCGTTGCCCAGCGCCCCATTCGAGGAGACGGCCACAATGCCGCCCTGGATGTCGATCAAACCGGTGAAGCTGTTGGAGGCATTGCCAAGAACCAGAGCACCCGCGCCCACTTTCGTGATTCCGGAAGGGCCTGAGACAACACCCGAGAGCGTGAGCCCCTGGATCTGCGTGGAGGCGGATGCCGCGCTGACGTTGATGGCCTGATTGGCGCCCAGCGTGACGTTGCTGGTGATTTCCAGTCCGTAGCCCACGTTGTTGGTCACTGACAGAACGCCGTTGGTGAAGGTGGTGCCGGTGGAGCCTGCAATCTGGATCGTCTTGTTTGCCGCGGAGGTGAAGAGCGGGGCGTACACCGTACCGGCACGGCCCACGGTCAGATTCAGGGCCTGGGTGGAAACGACCGTGATGGCGCTGTCGATCACCTGGCGGGAGCCGGTGCCGTCACCGTCGTTGAGCAGCGAGAGATTGCCGCCGTTCATGTTCAGGGTGATCGAGTTGCCTGCGGTCACTGCCCCGAGGGAAAGGGTGCCGAGGCCGGTCTTGTTGATCACGATATTGCCGTTCGGGCCCACGCGGGTGATCTGGCCGAGGGCGGCCGTCATGCCGGGATTGATGACGTTGATGGTGACCGCGCCGGGCAGGGTCACCAGACCGCTGAGGGTCAGGTTGGTGCCGGTGGACACGGTGCTGTCGAACCTGAACTCACCGGAGAAACCCGCATCAAAGGTCACCGCATTGCCGATCGACAGGCTGGTGCTGGAGAGGAGGGTGAGATTGTTGCTGCCAGACATGGTGAGGGTGCCTGAACCGATCGGGCCGGCGCTCACGACTCCCGGCGTGCCGGCATTGTAGACGCTGCCGGTGCTGAAAAGAAGACTGCCGTTCTGCATGCTGACGCCGCCGGTGAAGGTGTTGGCCGCGCTGAGCTGCAGGAGTCCCGCCCCTGTCTTGATGATGCTGGCGTTGCCGGTCATCACGCTGGCGATGTTCAGGGTGGAAAGCAGCGGGGCGAGGTTCACGCCATTGGCCATCACGGGAGCGATGTCAAAGGTGTGGCTGCCTGCGCCGAGAGCGACAGTGCCGCTGGTGGTGTAGCTGACGAAATTGCTGAAGCCTGCGCCTGCGTTGCCGTTGATGGCATTGGCAGACAGCGTGATCTTGGTTCCGGAGATGCCGGTGACGACGGTGCCCCCGGCGAAATTGCCTCCGACCATCGGAGAACCAACGGCCAGGTTGGACATGTTGCCGGAGACCAGGGTCACGAGGTTGGAGCCGATGGTGCCGGTAACCACAATGCCAGCGCCGGCGATGGTGGAGACCGCGCCGAGGTTGGTGGAGGTGGCGGTGACATTGCCATTCAGGGTCAGCACCCCGTCGCCCAGAAACACCGTCGGGCTGTTGCCGCCGGTGTTGTCAAACACCAGGCCGCCGAGGGTCTGGTTGAAGTTGTTGAGCTCAAAGACACTGCCGCCCAGCATGTTCAGCGTGGCGGTGGTGTTGATCTGGTCTGCGGCGCCGAGCATCACCGTGGTGGTGCGCTCCTGGAAGGTGCTGCCGTTGGTGCTGCCGCCGCCGGTGATGGTGACATTGCCAGAGCCGAAGGCCCGGCCCGTGGTGGAGTTCGCCACGACGAAGCCGGCATTCACGTAGGTGCCGCCGGAGTAGGTGTTGTTGCCGGAGAGCACCACCTGGTTGGTGCGGTAGCCACTGAGGAGACCGCCCGTCACGCCACGGCCTTCCGTGCCATCGATGACGAGGGTCACCGGGCCGGTGCCGTTGTCCACGATGTTGGCGCCGACGAACACATTGCGGCCATACACATTGCCGTTGCCATTCACGTAGCCCAGCGCGTGGAGGTAGAGGTCGGCCGCGCCGGCGCCTGCGGTGAGGTTGCCGTTGCCAATGACGATGGGCATGACCAGGGAACTGACGAAGTTGACCGCCGTCGAAGCGGCAATGTTGGCGCTGGCATTGGAGGCGAGGGTGATGGTCAGGCCGTTGATGGCCGTCACCGTGCTGCCCAGAATCGAGGAACCAATGGTCAGGGTGTTGGGCATGGAAGCCAGCAGCACGGTGTTGCTCGAGGTGGAGCTGGTCACCACATTGACGGTGGGGTTGATCAAGTCGAAGCCCTGGGAGGCGATCAGGCCGCCGCTGGCGAGGTTCAGGGTGAAGCCGCCGAGGTCCAGCGTGCTGTTGCCGGACACCACCATGGCGAGGCTGTTGATCGTGCGGTTGCCCGTGAGGGTCACCGTCTGCGGCAGGGTGAGCGTGGGGTTGGCGGTGCCCAGGTTTTGGTCGATGGTGAAGTTGTTCCCATCAATGATGGAAGTCACGACCGCGCCCACGGGGATGCCGGAGCCGAGGACGGCGTCTCCAACCTGCAGACCTGCGGTGGTGGCGACGGTGAGCTGATTTTTGCCAACGACTCCGGTGGAAGTCACGGCTGCATAGGCCAGGCGAATGTTGTCCGTGGCGATGCCCGAGTTGATGTCGCGGGTGGAATAGCCTGCGTAGCCTGCGGAATTCAGGGCTCCGACACCGGTGCCGGGGTTGTAGCTGGCGAATTCACGCTCCACCACGGCCCAGCCGCCGATGATGTCGTTGGTGAGGCCTGCGCCCACCGTGGCGGCACTGACGCCGTTGATGTTGTCAAAGAACACGCGGGCGGTGCTGTTGCCGTAGTTGCCGGTGACGTTGAAGAAGCGCAGGGTACCGTGCGATCCGGCCTCCTGCGTGAGGCTGGTGAAGGTGGCGGTGGAACTGTTGATGCCGGTGCCGGGAGCGGCCACATCGATCACGCTGGCCCCCTGAGCGAGGGTGAGCGAGCCGAAAGCCTCGGTGCCTTCGCTGCCAAAACGTGCGCGGTACTGGATCATGCCGCCGCGCAGAGTGATCGCCGCCGAATCGTTGATGCGATTGTCCACGAGCTGGTCCAGGATGCTGTTGCCGTTGTTGTTGCTCAACAGCAGCGTGGACTGGTTGAGCGTGATGGAGGAGGTGTTGCTGAGAGTGGCGGTGCCCAGAAGCTGGAGACGGCCGCCGCTGAGGATGGTGGGGCCCGTGTAGGTGTTGGCGGAGTAGATGTTCCAGTCCGTGTAGCTGTTGGCGCTGGTGGAGCGCACGAGGGAGATGTTGCCGGTGATGGAGCCGGAGAAGCTGCCTCCCGTGTTGACCAGGCCCAGAGTGGCCAGGGTGGCGGAGCTGTTGATGACGGTGCCGCCGATGTCCGGAACCAGGTTGACACCCTGGGCGGACGTGGTGTTGGTGCGGAGGAGGTTCAGCACCTGCGTATTGCCGTTGAGGTCGAGCGAGCCGCCCTGAAGGACGAAGTCGCTGTTGTAAAAGATGGTGTTGGTGCCGCCGGCCAGTTTGAGGACGCCTTCATTGACCGCCGTGCCGCCGGTGTAGAACTGCTGGGTGGCGAGCGTCAGTGTCGAAGCACCGGCCTTTGCCAGACCTGCGGAGACGCCAAACATGGCGGCACCGACGGAGAGATCGCTCAAGGTATAGTAAACGAACTGGTTGTTGCTGCTGGTGCCGAGGCGGCCGATGCCGCTGCCGCTGATGCTGGCGTTTGTCGCGCCTGCCAGGACGAGCACGCCACCGCTGTCCAGAGTGAGAGTCTGAGCGGCATTGAGTGTGACGGCACCGCTGCCCTGCAAGGTCAGGGAGTTGATGGTGAGGCTGTTGAGCAGTGTGCTGGTGACCACTGCATTGGAGGCGAATCCCAGATTGCTGGAGAGAAGCACGTTCAGCGGGGTGGCATTGCCATTGAGGTTGTTGGTGAGGGTGGTCACCATTTCGGTGGTGGTGTTCAACGCACGCAGGGCACCGGTGACCGAATCAGCAGTGGCAAAAGAAGTGCCCGAGCCCGAGGCGCTGGGGTCAACGATCACCCAAGGGATGATGCCTTTGTTGAAAGTGCCTGCAGCGCCGGTCTGACCGGTGAAGGCAAAGCCTCCGGTGGAGGACTGGAAGGACCCACCACTGAGGCCGCGCACCAGCATGGTGCCGGTGATGCCGCCGTTGTTGGTGGCGCGGGTGACCGATCCCGTGACGAAGCTGACCTGCTGCCCGAGGCTGCCGAGCGTGATGGTCGTCTGCCCGGCATTCACCGTCAACGCGCCAACGGTCTCGGAGGTGGTTTCAGATGCGTTTCCAGTGAGGTTGATGGCACCGCCATACAGCGAAAGGGCACGGCCACCGAGCCGGTTGTCGGTCTTGGTGGCGGTGCTGTCGAGGGTGAGAGTCGCTTCGGGCGTCAAGACAACCGTGCCGACCCCGCCATTGGTGCCCGGCGTGCCCAGGGTGCCTGCACCATTGAGCACCAGAGCGCCCTGATTCACATAGACGATCTGTCCGGGGAAGGCGTTGGCGGCGGTGATCGTCCAGTTTCCGGTGCCGGCCTTGACCAGAGAGTAGGTGCCGAAGGAGAGATTGCCGTCGTAGCTCATGGCCGTGTCGATGAATCCATCGCCTTCACCGACGAAACCAAACCATGAGGCGCGACCAGAACCGCCGGTGCCCACGCGGCCAATCATGGTGCCCGTGATGTGGAGGGTTGATCCGGCATCCACACCAATGGTGGCGGAACGGTAGGTGCCATCTCCATTGGTGGGGCCCGAGAACGTGATGGTGCCGCTGTAGGTGTTGTCGCCGCTCAGGGAATAAGCCTGGGAGGTGGCGCTGGAGATGGTGGCGTTCGCATTCGAAGCCAGCGTGATCGTGCTGCCATTGACGGCCGTGATGGTGGAGCCCATGAAGGAGGCTCCGGCAACCAGCATGGCAGGGGGGGCTCCGACCAGGGTGACCGTGGTGCTGGAGGTCGAGCTGCTCAGGACCTGAACCGTTCCGCCAAAGGCGGTGCTGCGCAGGGCGCCGGCCCCGTTGATGCCGTTGGAGGTGATGTTGTTGCCAGGATTGAACACCAAGGTTTCGCCGACCGTGATCCCACCCGTCAGCTCCAGTGCCGCAGCCACATTGGCCACAAGGGTGTAGGAGGAGCCAGAACTGGAACCGAGATTAAAGCTGCCGGCGGAGCCGAGGGCTGCGGCATTCGTCACCCGCACCACTCCCTGGCCGACGGTGAGAATGCCGTTCCAAGCGGAGGTGAGCCCTGGAAGCCCCTGGGTCATCGGCCTCGAAAGCACCAGCGTGCCCGCGTCGTTCTTTTGCAGGTTGTTGCTGTTGTTGGAAAAGCTGAAGGTGCTGTCCATCGAGAAGATGTTGCCAGCCGTCACGTCAATGGCGTTGTTGGTCTGGTTCAGGATGAAGGTGCGGCCGTTGGAATGGAAGGTGCCGTCCGCGCGCAGTCCGGTCGTGGCAGAGTTGGTATTGACGAGAACCTGATTCAAGGAATCTCCCAAGGCGCCATCGCTCGTGAAAGAAAGAACACCGGCGGTGACATTGATGACAGAGGTGCCGGTGACCGTGGTGGTGCCATTGAGCCCCGCCGTCAGCGCCTGGTTCAGGTTGAGCTGGGTCAGCACCAGCGTGGTGTCCGCCGTGCTCACGGGATTGGTGAGGGTCACCTGATGTCTGACGAGCGTGGGATTGCCCACCGTAATGTTCTGGCTGAGGCGAAGCTGGTTGCCGGGCAGAATTTCCGCCACGTAGGTGCCCGCCGGAATGCCGGACCCGGACACGGCCATGCCCACGCGGAAGCTGCTGCTGTCGCTGACCGTGACGGTGTTGGTGCCGCTGAAGCCGGAGCTCGTGGTGCTGACGTCTCCGGCGCTCACCACCCGCGTTCCCGGCGGGATGCCGTCTCCGCTCACCAGCATGTTGGTTGTGAAACCTGAAACACCCGACACCAGGGTGAGCGTGGTCTGGCCGCTGGCGACACTGGTGACGAAATTCTGCGTGGTGATGGAACTGATGCGCGTGCCGCCGTTGGCGGTGCTGATGCCTGCGCCGCTCAGCAGCTCTCCGGCGGCTACTTTGGATGCGCTTTCCACCGTGAGGACGGTGCTGCCGCTGTTGCCAAACGCTGCGAAGGCGGTGGTGCCGCCAAAGGTGTTGGTGCCATTGCTGAGCACCATCGTGCCGGAGCCGGCTTTGACGATGCTTCCCACCCCGGTCACCTGCCCGGCGAGCTCAAGGCCCTGGACCAGATTGTTCGAAGTGGTGGCGTTGTTGACGGTGAAGGTCGGGGATCCCGTCAGGGTGGTGGCTCCGGTGACCTGCAGGCCATAGCCGTTGTTGTTGGCCACCGTCACCACATTGCTGCCGACGGTCAGAGATGAAATCTGCGCGCGCTTGTTGGCGGCCGGATTGAAAAACGGCGACACCGCCGCGGAGGAGGGGCCGACAGTCAGGGTGGCATTGCCAGTGACGGTGATGCTGTGGTTGAAGGCGAGATTTTGCAGACCGCCGGTGCCGTTGCCGTTGTCCAGCAGCTGAAGCGTGCCGCCGGCCATGGTGAAGGTCTTGTTGTTGAGGGCGCTGACTCCCAGCACACGCAGATTGGCACCGGGCTCAAACACGAGCTGTCCGGCGAACCCCGAGTTGTCGCCGGTCAAGGTCACGGTGCCGCTGGCGGACGCAAAACCGATCTGCTGCACCACGCCATTGGCCAGGGCATCGATGGCGGTGACCGTCGTTCCTGCATTCTTCTGGGTGGAGCGGATGATGATGGAGGTGCTGGCGTCCCCGGTGATGCTGCCTGAGAGGACGAGATTGGCGCCGACGTCCGTGGCGGGACGGCCGCCCGCAATGGCGTCCAGCACGAGGGTCTTGCCGCTGGAGATGGTGATCGCGCCGCCCAAGGTCGTGGCCACGGTGTTGGCGACGTCCTGGATGACTGCGTCGGCAGTGACATCAACGGCATTGCCGAACGTGGGGCCTGCGCCAGCCACCGAACCACCTTTGGAATCCAGCACCAGATTGCCGCCCGCGAGGACGATCTTTGCCGAGCCAATAGGGTCAAAGGAGCCGACTTCCGAACTGCCGGTGAGCACCAGCGTGGGAGTCTTGGAAAAAGTCAGCGAAGTGCCGGTCGTGACCAGGGAGGCATCCCCGGAAACCTTGAAGTGGGTGCTGTCAACGATGGCGATAATCACCGCGCCTTTGGGAACCCCGTCTCCGCTGACCGTCATGCCCACGGACAGCCCGGAGGTGCTCGTGGTTGTCAGCGTGCTGGCCTTGCCGCTGAGCGTGCCGTCCGTGCCATAGCTCGACGCGAGGTATTCGCCGGTCTGGCTCACGGAGGTGCCGATCAGTTGAATGCTGGAGGTGGAGCCGAGCGTGTTGGCGCTCTGAGTTTGGTTGAAGTAGAGCCAGCCTGCGCCGGTCTTTTGAATGGTCATGGCCCGGCCCTCATCCGAAACGACGCCGTCGAAAGCCACGTTCATGTCCGAGGCGATGGTGACCGTGCCGCCGGTGCCGGTGCCTGAGCCCACAGTACCAAAGACTGTCGGGGCCGCGGAGGTTCCGCCAAAACGCAGCGTCTTGCCAAAGCCGCCGCCATTGCCCACGGTGGCGGTCTCCCCGAGGAGATCATAGGCGTTCACTGAAAGAGTGACGCCGGTGTCCAGCAGCAGGCGCCCCATGGCGGCGGAACTGAGGGAGGTGTTGGAGAGGGAGATCTCGGCATTGCCGGTGAGGCGCACAGCATTGCCAAACTGCAGGGCACTGCTGGAGCCGTCCACGGTGTTGACGTCCGCCTGATGAAGGCTGCTGGAGGGGATGACTTTGCGGATCTGGCCGTTGCTGTCATTGGTGTCCGGACCGGCGTAGCCGAGGTTGAGGCTGCCGCCGCCGGAGCCGTTCACATAGTCGATGCGGATGTCATGCGAGCCTGAGGCCAGGAAGATGGCGGAGCTGGAAAGGTCCGTGGCGCCTTTGCCACCGTCGTTGTTGAGCACGAGGACGCCGTCGATGTAGATCTTCGCGCCGTCATCCACGCTGGCGAAGAAGGTGTAGGCGCCGGCCTGGCCGATGTCCACCTTGCCCACCCACTGAACGCCGAGAGGCGCGGTGGTGGTGCTGAAACTCGTCCCGGTCACGAAGAAGTCCGTGGCGAGGCTGGCGGCAGTCTTGGTGAAGTCCACCTGGGCGCTGTCTCCGGTGCCGTTGGTGTTGAACACGCGGGCGGAAAGACCATTCGCGGTGGAGTTGAACCCGCGGAGGTCCAGCGTGGAACCGGCCTGCAGGGTGACCTGGTTGGTGCCGAGCGGATTTTTCCCGGTGGTCAGGTCGGTTGAATTGGCGACGACCCGGAGTTCGGCCTTGTTGCCAACCGTGATGCCGCCCGTCAGGGAGCTGGCGAAATTGTTGTTCTGAACGCCCAGCTGCAGAATGCCGCGGCCCGCCCCCGCCGTGGTGGCGGTGTCGGTGAACTGAATGGACAATCCCTGCGTGCCGGCGAGCGCGGCATTGAGACCGACCACGGTGTCAGTGATGCTGGAATCTCCCTTGATGGTGATGGTGGGCGAGCCGCCGACAAACGTCAGGGAATTGGCTCCGGTAGTGGCCGTGAGACTGTTTGCGGCCTCAAACTGAATCCCGGCGAGGGTGATGGGGGCGGTGATGCTCACGTTGGCCGAACCAAGGAACACTGCCGTGTTGGCGGCTCCATTGTTCCAGGCCACCTGAGTTCCCGCCGTGTTCGTTGGCACGGTGGCCAGCCAGTTGGCGTCAGTGGTGCTCCAGTTTCCTGAGCCGAACTCGCCGGAGACCTTGCCATCCGTCGTCCAATAAATGGTCGCGGACTGCAAGGGGGTGGCGACTTGCATGGCGAACACCAGCACGGTCATGAACCAGCCGAGAAGAATGCGATTGCGTCGAAGTGTTTTCATCAGGAAAAAGTGGGAGCAGGGGCGGAGCGGGAGATTTTTGGAAAAAAAAGAAAAAAAGGACTCAGGCACGCGGACCGGCGGCGTTAAGGCAGTGCTTCAGTTCATCCACAGCAAACCCTGAAATGTCACAGTTGTTCGACCAAACGAGCATTTCGTTTTTGCGTAGGTCACTGGGGCGATTTCTCATGTAGATGCAAAGGGCAGGTTGAGGCCCATGGTTGTGCCGGGGTATGACACAGCTAAATGAGCTAGCGTTCAGAATAGCTAAAATGCATCCGTCACGTCAATGCAAATACATCGACTTTACGAAAAATCAGCTTTGAGAATGCTCAGGGCACAGCCACGGCGGCGCCATCTAGGATTTCCACTCGGATGGCCGCCAAGTCCCCAGCGTCGCGCGTCACCAAGACGCTGATCCGGTGGGTTCCGGCACCGAGTTCCAGCTCCTGCTGGGGAAGCAATTCCTTTAGCTCTGCCCCGTCCACCGCCACGACAATTCCTTTCACGGCGCTGAAGCCCAGTTTCACCTTGCCCGCGCTGTCGAGTTTCAGGCCAAATTGCACGATTTTCGGGAACCATGGGTACATTTTCTGCGCCGCAGGCAGCTCGGCCAGCGGGAGATCGCCATTCACCTGGCTGAGCGCCATCTGCCATGGGTAGGGGTGCTTGTCGTCGTTCAGGGCAAAACTGCCCACGTGGCGGACGTGATCGACGTCCTTCTGCTCCATCTTGCCCATGGCCTTCCAGGTGCGGACGTAGCGGTTCGGCTGCGTCTTGTAGGCCCCTTCCCGGCCGAGCTCGGAGAGGAAGCGCACGAGATCGACGAATTCGTCCTCCCGCAGGCTGGCGGTGAGGCCGGGGGGCATCATGGACACCGGGCTCATCTGGCGGCTGGCGATGCTGGATTTCGCCACCTTGACAATTTGATTGGCGGGGTCACGAATCGTCAACTCCTCGGCACCATCATTGATGAGACCGCCGGAGATGACTCCGCCGTCCTTCTTGCTGATGATGACCATGTGGTAGCCTTCCTTGATCTTCTTGCTGGGCTCCAGCAGGCTTTCGATGAGGTAATCCACCGGGGCGCTGGCGCCGATGCTGACGAGGTTGGGCCCCAGCACTCCGCCGGCTTCGCCAATCGCGTGACACGTCGTGCAGAGCATCTGCTGGCGGCGGTACACGGCCTCGCCACGGGCGGGATCGCCCTGGGACTTCACCTTGGCCACCAGGGCGCTCATTTCCTCGGGGGTGAGGGGGCGGTCCATCTGCTTGACGCCACCGGCTGTTTTGAGGGCGTCGGCCAGCGGGCCCTGGATGCCGCGGGAGGTGACCATGCGGATGCCTTCCACGGCCACGGTGTCAAGAATCGTATGCCCCGCCAGCTCCTTGGCCAGCACGCCGGGGAGCTGCTTGTTTTTGAGGAACACGGTCAAAATCGGCTTCGCGGAATCCACGTCCGCCTTGCCGAGAAACTCCACGGCGCGCTTGGCGGCGAGCTGCGGGCCGACGCTGGTCAGACCATCGATCATGAGGGCGCGCAGGCTGTTGTCCTGGGATTCGGTGAAGAGCTTGTCGAACAGATCGCGGGACTTCACGCCACCGAGGGCGGTGAGGCCGCGCATCGCGCCATCGCGAATGGGCGGGATGGTCTTGGCATCGGTGAGCAGGGCGACGAGTTTTTCACGGGCGGCTTCCACCTTCCACAATCCGGCCAGCATGGCGGCGCGGTGCACCACGTGGGGCTCGGGGCGGGCAAACCAGGCCATGACGATCTCCTTGGCACCTTCGGGGATGACCTTGCGGTCCGTGGCCGCCTTGATGAGGGCGTCCTGCAGGCCCATGTAATAGGGGGCCATGGCGGCGTCATTGACCATGTCGGCCAGGGTCTTGGCCTGGGCGGCGTCGGCGGCGGTGCCGGCCATGTCGAGCACGGCGGCGGCGTCTTCGGTGCTGAGCTTGCCGCTTTTCAGGGCCTCAAACAGGGGTGGCAGGGCATCGCTGCGGCCGGTGCTTTTCATGGCATAGACGAGGTGCTTGGGGCGCTCGTCGAGCTTGATCTTGTCGGCCATCAGCGCGGGCATCCAGATGTCCGCCTGCTCGCGGCAGGTCTGCTCCAGCAGGAAATCGAGGGAGTCGTCCATCGGGTGGTCCAGCACCTTGAGGGCGAGGCTGACGGCGCCGGGCTTGCGCATGTCTGCCAGCACGGCCACGGCCCAGAGGCGCACTTGGGCGTTTTCATCTGCCACGGCCTTTTCCAGCACCTTGAACACCTCCGGGAAGACCTTCCAGCGGTGGCTCAGGATGCGCAGCGCCGCCGCGCGGATGCGGTAGTCGCTGCTGGCCCAGAGGCGGTGCCAGATGGTGGGGGAGAAAGAGTTCACGCCTTCGCGGGCCCAGGCGGCCTCCAGCAGGGCGTGGGTGTCGGCTTCCTTGGAGGTGTCCAGCTTCGCGGCCCAGGCGTCCAGCGGCAGGGTGACCTTGGCAGCGCCCTGATCGCGCAGTTCGCGTTTGGCAAAACGACGCACATGGTTGCGATCGCTCTTGAGCATTTCCAGCAGGTCGGGGGTGGCGGCTCCGGCGATCTGCACCTTGGGGCTGAGGGGACGGCCCTTGGCGGTGATGCGCCAGATGCGGCCGTGCTGGTGATCGCGACGAGCGTCGCGGAAATCGACCTCGCCGTGCTGGATGATGGGATTGTACCAATCCGCGATGTACAAAGCGCCATCGGGGCCCATTTTCACATCGATGGGGCGGAAGGCGCGGTGGGTGGAGGCGAGGAGGTCCGGGAGCTGCTTGGCGATGTAGCTGCTGCCGCTGGGGGTGAGCTGGAAGCGGTTCACGCGGTTCCCACGGAAGTCATTGAGGATGAAGTTTCCCTGAAACTCAGCGGGGAAATGCGGGTCTTCGATGATCTCCAGCCCGCACTGCTTGGGCTGGCCGGGGCTGAGGCCGTGGACGATGCGCTTGGCCCCCGGGGATGTGGCGAAGACGGAGCCGGGGAAGATGAAATTGACCCCTTCCCCGCCTGCGCCATCGCACGCGAAGCTCTGGCCCCAGCGGTCGAACTCAAAGCCCCAGGGGTTGATGAGCCCCTTGCTGATGATTTCCGCACGCCGCGTCTCCGGGCGGAACTCCCAGATGCCGCCGCCCATGAGACGGCGCACGCCGTGGGGGGTCTCCATGTGGGTGTGGATGTAGATGGACTGATTGAAGTAGAGCATGCCCTCCGGGCCCCAGCGCATGGTGTGCAGCAGGTGATGGGTGTCCTCCGTGCCAAAACCGCTGAGCATGACCGTGCGCTCGTCTTCTTTGAGATCGTTGTTGGTGTCCTTTAAAAAGAGCACCTCGGTGGAGTTCGCCACATACAGGCCGCCGTCTCCGGGGGCCAGAGCGGTGGGGATGTGCAGGCCTTCGGCGAAGGTGGTGGATTTATCCGCCTTGCCGTCGCCATCGGTGTCTTCCAGCACGACGACCTGGTCCTTGGCCTCTTCGCCGGGCTTGATGTGCGGGTAGGTGGTGCTGGTGACGACCCACAGGCGGCCCTGGGCATCCCAGTTCATCTGCACCGGCTTCTGGATCATGGGCTCCGCCGCGAAGAGATTCACCTCAAAGCCCTCGGGGACGACGAAGGCCTTCAGCTCCGCCTCCGGGTGCGCGTCCGGCAGATCGGCCAGAGAGGTCGGCTGCGAGGCGTGCGCGAGTCCAATGGAACCAAGAAGAATCAGGGCAAGGCGGGTCATCATAAAAAGGGAAGGCAAAGTACGGCGCTGCGGCGGGAGTTTGGCAAGCATTCTCTCGGGGGAAAAGGGAGTTTCACGGAGGGCTGGCGAGGCGGGCGCTTGCCGGAGGACCATCCGGGCCGCCGCCTTCTTCCTCAAAACGCGCCGCCATTCCCCTGCCCCACCACTTTAAAGATTGCCGTCCTTCATCTCCCTCCCGTAGAACTACGCCACGCAGCCCCCTGCCTCCCGATGCCATGAGCCGAAACAAACCTCCCCGGAACACCCGCGCCAAACCCCAGCCCAAGGGCGGGCTGAAGAGCGCACCGGAAGCAGCCGGCCCCGCGCAGACCGCAGAGAACCCGTCGGTCGCCGCCGCGAGTGAAGGCCAGACCACCGCCCGGAAAGTCCCCGGCAAATCCATTTTCCACGGCGGACTGGAGAGCACGCTGGACACCACGGCGCTGCTCCTCATGCAGGCGGCGGCACTGGCGGCTGTGGCCACGCTGATCATCGCCGGAGTGGCCGGGGTCCTTCCGGCGCTGCTGCAGGTGATCGCGGCCTGGCTCGTCCGGCTGCTCCTCCGCGCCCTGGCCGAGCACCTGCGCCTGCAAAAGAGAGCCCAGGGCCTGCCCTACGACGGCCAGATCTCCGCCCCCAAGGAGGATGTGACCTACACCTGCAGCGAGTGCGGCGCCATGCTGCACTCCAGCACCCGGTGCGACGCCTGCGGACGCGCCATCGAGGCGGAAGGGGTGGGCGGCTGAGCGCGGATGAAGGAGTCTGCAAACGGGGTATGGCAGACCTGCATCCCGGTTGAAATCAGCGCTACTCCCTTTAGAATCCTATGATGAGTACCGTCCTTGAAATCGAACAAGCCATCGAGACGCTGCCCCGCGAACAGTGGCAGGAACTGCGTGAGTGGTTCTTGGAGCGTGATGCCACCGTCTCCGCCTCTGCGAGCGTTTTTGCCCTTTATGACGCCGAAGAAGGAGCGGAGCAGCAATGGCAAGACTGACCGCCATGCGCGGCGAAATATGGCTCATTGATCTGGGCATGGTACAGAAGGTGAGGCCCGTGCTCATCCTGAGTGTCCGTTACAAAGATGCGGAGCGTGCCTTGGTGAGCTATGTGGCGCGTACGACAAGCGCACGCGGCACTGAATACGAGGTGCCGCATCAACACGCCAAGTTTGCTCCGGGCGTGTTTGACGCACAGTCCATCGGCACGGTTCCTGACGTGCAGTTGATCCGCCGTCTGACCGTTTGCGATGAGGCCACAATGGCGAAGGTCGAAGCAGCGCTCAAGCGCTGGCTCAGCTTGCACTAAAGGACACTTCCTTCGTGCACAGAACGACGCCGAATTTTTCGCGGTAGCAGGCCATGCGGGCATCGTCCCGGGTCTCGTCCGCAGCCAGCCTGGCGCTGCCACGGGCGGCACGTACCCAGGCACCGGCACTGCCGCGTTTGACCACAGCGGGCGCAGGCGCGGCATGCACGATCTGCATCAGGAAGACGCCTGCTTTTTCCTCCAGCACGTGAAGGCTGTCACCGGCATGCAGTCCGAGCGGGCGCACGGCATCCACGGCAATCTCTTTGGTGGTCGTCATGCCGCCAAAGTAACCGCTCGGCGTTCCCGGTCAATTCCCGCGTGAGCTCCAGCCTCACCGCCACATCACCACCGCCGTGGAATGCTCGCGGTAATACTTCTCAAACGAAGCCCGGCTGCCGTTGAAGAGGCTGCGGTCGCAGAAGTGGCGCAGGCTGGCGCGGCCGCCGCTGCGGGTGTAGGCGGCGCCGACGTTGCCGGAGAACTCGGGGCCAAGCAGCGCGGTGCGGGGATGGCCGCTGATGTCGCCGCAGTACTGCCAGAAGCTCCAGGTGCCAAAGACGCGCGGGACGCTGAAGGTCATGTGGGTGGAGGTCTGCTCGCCGTAGCGGGGAATCCACAGGCCGCAGGCTTTGAGAACGGTGCGCTCGCCGCCGGTCAGCGCCTCCAGCTCGTGCTCCTGCTGGGCAAAGCCGGGCATACCAGGAAGTGGCACGCTGCAATACAGCAGCGGCCAGGCGCCGGTGCGGGCGCGCACGCGCTGCGCGGCATACGCGAGCTGCGACCACGACACGCGGTCCCGCCCTTCGTTATCCAGCACGAGCAGCAGCGGATACGCAGTGGTGCCGTTGCGCCGGGCGGCGGCGGCCACCTCATGCAGGAAGCGCTGGATCTGCGCGTCCAGATTCCCTGCGCGGTTCACGTAATGATACGCGCCCCACTTCAGCCCGGCCACGCGCGCGGCGTGCTCGCGCCGGGTGTAGTCCACGTCTGTCTTCGATGCGCCGCGTGTGGCGCGGTGGATCATCAAATCCACCCCTATGCTGCGCAGCAGCGCGGGGCGCACCACGCCGGAGTCCCAGCCGAAGTCCACGGTGTTGTTGAGCAAGGAGCGTGCGTGATGCACGGACACAGTCTCGGTGCGGATGGGCGCGCAGGCCGCGAGGAAGGAGGCGACAGCGATGCAGGACCAGAACGAGGCGCGCGAATTCATGGGCACCGTTTTAGCGGGACGCACGCGGTGGCGTCAATGGGGAATGATCCGTACTCGTGATGGGTCGGTTATTGAACAGGGTCCGCCCCGCTGTCTCGTGCTCTTGCGCCTGCCTTCCCTCACTCCTCCACATGCCTGTCCACCAGGGCGTCCAGCGCCTGGTAGAGTTCATCGGTGTCCAGGCTGTCGCGATTGCTCAGAATGATGGTGCTGCGCTTGCTGCCGAGGTCACGGTAATAGCTGTTCTCAAATCCGGCCCAGGTGCCGTCGTGGCCGAAGGCATGGACGGAGCCGTCGTCATCCGTGTAGAGGACCCAGCCGAGGCCGTAGTCAAAGGCCTTGCCTTTGCGCGTGGTGCCAGGGGTCAGGGCTTCCTTCCAGGTGGCGGGTTTGAGGAATTTGCGCGCGCGCACGGCGGCGTCCCACTTCGCCATGTCTTCGAGGTTTGACCACACGCCGCCGTCTCCCACGACCATGACCTTCTGCGTCCATTCGGGCGGGGTGCCCCAGGAGGGCTTCCACGTTTCTTTCTTCTCACGCCACTCGTAGCCGAAGGCGCGGTTGTATTTGTCATCGTCCTCGGTTTGCGGCACGGACTTCGGGCTCTGGCAGACGAAGGTGTGCTGCATGCCGGCGGGGAGGAAGATCTCATCGCGCACGAACTCGCTGAAGGGCTGCTTTGCCACGCGCTGCACGATGGTGGCGAGCAGCAGGTAGTTGCTGTTCGTGTACTCATGCTTGCTGCCGGTGCGGAACTCCAGCGGGTAGTCCTTCTTCAGCCGGGCAAACATGCCGAGGTAGTCCTCGTTCACGGCGTAGGTCTTGTGGCGCATGGGCACATCCTCGTCGTCAAAGTCGAAGTACTCGGGCAGGCCGGAGGTGTGCTGGAGGAGATCGCGGATGAGGATGGGATTATCGCTGCTGTACTCGGGCAGCTCGGGGATGTAGTCGCGCACGTCGTCATCGAGCGTTAGCATACCACGATCCACCAGCATGAGGAGCGCGGTGGCGGTGAAGGGCTTGGAGCAGGAGGCGAGCTCAAAGAGGGTGCTGGGCGTGATGGGAGTCCCATCCTTCACGCTGGCAAGGCCGTAACCTTTTTGGAACTGCAGCCTGCCGGGCACGCGGATGAAGATGGCCACGCCGGGGCTGCTTTCATCGATGCCGCTTCTGGCCACAAGGCGGTCGATGGCGGAAACGAGCGCCGCGCTGGGGCGAAGGTCCTGCGCGAGGGCGGCGGTCGCGGTGGCGAGAACGAGGAACGCGGTGAAATGGCGCAGCATTTGGCGCAGTGCAGAGCGGGGGAAAAGCATGGAGCTATTCCCCTGCGCCAGCGCCGATTGAGCGGCAAACGATTTCCGTCTGAGCTTTTACCGCCGCGTGTCCATGCGCCGCTGCCTGGAGAGGTCTGCGCAACGCCAAAAAAAGCGCGGCACCCCGAGAGATGCCGCGCGTGGATCGATCCGTTGCTTTTAAACGGAACCTTCTGGACCCGGGCTCAATGGTGGAACCAGTTGTGGAAGATGCTGTGGTGCTCCGCCTGATTGATGCGCTGGGACTGGCGGTTTTCCGCGCGGTTCAGATGCATGCGATCGCGCCAGGTCAGGTGGCCGTTGTGCTTGAGGAGGTCGCGGTTTTCCTGCTGCTGGATGTGCTGCTCTCCGCGCACCAGGCGGTTCGCCTGCCAGGGGTTGAGCTTGCCGGTGGCGACGCCGTTGCCGATGCGTCGCTGCTCGTTGTTCATCCTTCCGTTCACTTCAGCGGTGCGCGGGCGGAACGGGTGGAAGAGATCGAGCGCGCTGGCGCTGCTGGGGAGTGCCGCAGTGCCGAGCAGGGTGGCCAGGGCCAGGGTGGTGAATGTTTTCATGAGATGTGGGGGTTGAGGGTTTCTCTTTTTTGCGGCGTTCGAAAAATCGAAACGTCATTGGTTCAGACGCCACCCCCAGCTGCCCGATTCAAAATGAAAGCCAGCGATGCGACGGAGCGTGCGTAGGCAGAGGGCCTAACCCGGGGGCGTGCAGCGCCGCGCGCCTCCCGGCAATGCCATGGCCTGGAGCAGATGGATGCTGACAACCGAACGGATTTGTGAATGATCATGCCGCATGAGGACATTGAGACGATCTTTCTTTCTCGGGCTGCTGGCGGCGGCGCTCACGGCCCATGCGGATCTGGCCACGGAGCCGTGGCCCAAGGCGGCGGGCGAATTCCCCAGTAAGAGTCCCTGCACGCTGACGGAGGGCGGTTTTCGCATTTCCATCAGCGAGCCGGATGATCCGGAACTCGGCAAGCAAGGCGGCTCAGGCGGGCCGATGCTGACCTTCACCCTGCTGAACGAGAAGAGCGGATGGAAGCAGGTCTTCCACGACCAATGTGCCAGCGCGCGGTGGCTCGCATCGTTTGACGGCCACCCGCAACTGGAGATCTGGGGGCGCGGCGGTGGCGGCTTTTACTCGCGCTGCCTCATCCGCCTTGTGCGCGGCAAGTACCGCTGTGTGCGCATTGATGAATTTACGAATTTTCGCGAGCGCTCAACCCAGCCCGACATCACCACCACGCTGCCGATCAGCGGCGAGATGCTGTACTTCATCGAGACGCGCCTGCCGGAGGGAACGACGGGTGATCTGTTCTATGAGGATGAGAAGTAATGAGACCCGCATAACAGGGTGAACATTCACTCAAGATCAGGGCATTCCGGGTCGCACGCAGTCTTGTCCCGAGCTCCCGGAGGACGCTGAGAAATGAGCCGGTGGTGAAGCGAGGCTTGCCGAGCGAAAACCACCGGACACGCGAAACATCCGTCAAGCTCAAGGTCACATGCCGAAGGTATGCGAGAGCCGTGCGAGGACTCCTCGCGTACGCCGGGAAGCTTGACGCTTCTCGCATCCCTTCGACATGCGGTTCTGAATGGAAACGGTTGATGGCATGACCCTGTGGTTCTCGCTGCTCCGCTTCGCGGTTTCGCTTACCATATCTAATCTCTTGCGCCCTGCCGGGAGCCCATGACAGATTGGCGAGCGTGAGGCGGATCCTCCTGATGAGTCTGTCACCTTACTGCGCCGTCCTCAAAAGGAGGAACCCGAAGAGCGACTGCTGAGAAGCGACTCGCAACTTGTGATTTGAAACTTGCAACGGCCCGACGTGATCGAGGACGAGATCAAGTAGGAGGACGAGGGCGATTCCGCTTCGCAGGAAGCTACTCCCCACCACACAGCTTCACCGGCTTGATCTCCACGGTGCGGTCCCCTTCCCCGACGAAGAGCACGCCTTCCTGAAGCGTCACGGTGAGGTCCATGGAGCGCTGCGCGAGCTTCCCCAGCTCCTCGCTCTCGGCGGCGGGGATCTGCCACACGTGGAGATTGCTCACACGGGTGAATTTCCCCGCGAGCCCGGCCCACCACGTGGCGGTATTGCTGGCAAAGCTGTAGACGCTCACCTTCTTGGAACGGCCGCAGAGGCGCACGAGTTTTTTCTCATCGGGCTGGCCGAGCTCGATCCAGTGCATGAGCAGGCCGGTGAGATCGTGCTGGCTGAGCGCGGGCTCGTCGGCCTCCCACATGTCCTTGCCAAATTCCAGCTTGCCGAGGTCGTTGTTTTCAGGGGCATTGAGCACGAAGGCCAGCAGCCGGATCATCATGCGCTCCTCCGTCTCCGAAGGGTGCCGCGCGAGGGTGAGCTCGTGGTCTGCGTACACGTTGCGATCGAGGTCGGAGAGGGAGACCTTGGCTTTGTAGATGATTGCTTTGAGGGCCATGTCTTCGCTTACGCGGGAATGCGGCGGGTGGCAAGGAAGCGTGTGTGAGGGGCCAGCCCACGGCAGGTGATCCTGCTCCCTGTCCCATTTTGGCGGACTTCCCTGCTGAGCGCCTTTGTGCGCTTCATTGCCAAAAGTTCGTTGACGTTCAAAATTTCGGGCCTATCAGGTGATTATCACCCACGGTTTCAGGCCCGTCCTGCAGACCGTGCGGGAGGATACCAGCAACTGCTCTTCTCTCCTATGACGACACTGAACACGATCCCCGACCTGCCCGCCCCCTCTCCTGCCACCCCTGAGGCCACGCCACCCACCGTGGTGCCACCCGCCCCACCGGCACGGGCTTTCCTCAATGGGCGGCAGCTCGCGGCGGCTCTGGGGGTGAGCCGCCGGACGCTCACCACCTGGAACCAACGCCGCGTCATTCCCTCCATACGCGTGGGCCGCGTTCTGCGGTATGAGCTGGAGGCGGTGAAGACGGCGCTGCGGTCGCATGGGCGGTCGGCGGCCCGGCCATCCGCCAGCCCCGCTTCCGCCCCGCGCATCGGCGATGATCCGGGCACGACTGCGGCCGTCTGATACCACTTTCTACCACTCTACATCATTCTGGCCGCCGCCTTCCGGCCATCGTTCTCTTCGCCCCCTGGATCGGGCCTCTGATGCGCCAGCGGCATTCAGAGCCCTGAATCAGGGGAGGAGGAAGCTTCCCAGCCACACGCCCACACCCTTTATGACCACGACACACAAACCACGCACACCACTGCAAAACCACGACATACCAGCCCTGAAGGAGCGCCTGCTCATCCCGGAGGCCTGGCAGAAGCTCGGGCTGCAGGGGCAGCCGGCGAAGGCGTGCCACTCGCCCTTCCGCGAGGACAAGACGCCCTCCTTTTCCATCACCAAGGACGGCAGGCGCTGGAAGGACTTCGGCACGGGCCAGGGCGGGGACGTGATCGACTTCATCGCCATGGCGCGGCAGATTTCCAAGGGAGAGGCGTTCAAGGCGTTTCTGGAGATGGCCGGCGTGCGCGTGCCAGGCCAGGGGCAGGGCCGGCGCGCACCGCAGGGGAAGACACCCGCAGGCTCCTCACCGTGCACGTCCTTCAAGGCGCAGGCCACCGCGCTGCTGCCGCCGGCGGAGCAGCCGCAGTCGGAGGGGCTGCGCGTGCCGCTGCAAAATGGCACGGAGGCGGACCGGCGGCTGGTGGCGGAGTCCCGCCACATCACGCCGGAGGCCGTGTCCCTGGCGCTGGCGCTGCGCACGCTCACCTTTTCCATCGTGAATGGCTTCCGCTGCTGGCTGCTGGTCGATTCGGAGGAGCGCTGCGTGGAGGCGCGGCGGCTGGATGGCATGCCCTTCACGTCCTGCGGCACGCTGGGCCGGCGCAAGGCGCACACGCTGCGCGGCTCCCGCAAGAACTGGCCGCTGGGCGCGGCGGTGCTGCGCCGGCTGCCGGAGTTCCGCACGCTGCTGCTGGTGGAAGGCGGGCCGGACTACCTGGCGGCGCTGCACTTTGCGTATGAGCTGGAACGCTGGGACGTGCTGCCCGTGGCCATGCTCGGGCGCGGCACGGGCGCACGGATCGACCCCGGCGCGCTGGAGCTCATGCGCGGCCGCCGCGTGCGCCTCTACCCGCATAACGATGCGGACGGCGGCGGCACCCAAAGCGCCCGCCAGTGGGCCACCCAGCTCATCGGCGTGAACTGCGAAGTGGACTTCTTCGACTTCAAAGAGCTGCGCCGCGCGGACGGCACGCCCGTGAAGGACCTCAACGACTGCACCACCGGCCTCGATGAGGAATCCACCATCAAGCTCTGCCGCACCCTCTTCCCCACACCGGACCGCGAGGTGCATCCCCCTTTCCGACAATCCTCCTCTTAATCCTCCTCTTACTCCTCCTCCCCCTTTCCGGAGATCCGGATTCCGGGAGGAAGAGCCGGAGCAGGAGAAAGACACAGCCAGCCCCCCCCATCGCCACCCGGCCACCACGCATTTCTCGCTAATACCACACCCTACCATACAACCACACACAGACCATGATCACACCCTTCATCCCCACCCCCGAAGAGCTTGCCGAGAGCGAGCGCGTCCGCGCACGCCAGGCGGCTTACACAGCCAGCGTCACCCAGAGCGCCCAAACTCCGCCCGCAGCGGATGCGGCCCCCACGCATACGCAGAGCACCGGCAGCCCCGCCCCGTTGCCGCAGGTGTTTCCCGGCACGGCAGCGGCCCCTTACTCCCCGGCGCAGACGGTGCCCGGTCAGCCGCCGCCACGGCCGCCGCTGGCGCCCTGCGTGCTCACCGCCGCGCAGCTTGCGGCCCTTGTCATCCCGCCACGGACCGCGCTGCTGGACCGCTGGCTCTGCCAGGGAGATCTGGGCTACATCTTCGCCCCGCGCGGCGTGGGCAAAACGTGGATGGCCATGGCCGTGCCCGGTGCCATCTCCACCCGCAGCCCGCTGGGCCTGTGGCAGGCCGGAGACCCCGCGCCCGCAGCCGCGCCCCCGGAGTCTTCGTCTTCCTCTTCCTCCTGCCCCTCCTCGGCTTCCCCCGCAGACGACCCCGCCGCCGCCACCAGCCCCGCCGAATCCCCCGGCTCGGAGATCGACCCCGCCCACGTGCCCGTCCTCTACGTCGATGGCGAGATGGCGCTCAATCACACCCAGTGCCGCTCGGAGGGCCTCCAGCTCCAGCGCGGCCACGTGCACTACCTGCACCACGAGCACCTCTTTGAGCTGCAGGACCGCTGCATCAACATCGGCGAAGCCGAGGACCGCCAGCGCCTCACCGACCTCGTGCTCCAGCAGGGCTACCGCGTCCTCATCCTGGACAATCTGAGCTCCCTGGCCAGCGGGATCGACGAAAACAAAGGCATGGACTACGAGCCCATCGCCAACTGGCTGCTCGATCTCCGCCGGCGCAAGATCACAGTCATCATGGTGCACCACGCCGGGCGCAGCGGCCTCATGCGCGGCCACAGCAAGCGCGAGGACGCCTGCGCCTGGATCATCGAGCTGCGCGACGCCCGCCAGGAGACCGACCCCGGCGCGAAGTTCGTCAGCCACTTCGCCAAACCCTCCCGCAACACCGGCGATCCCCTCCCCGACATGCTCTGGCACTTCGTCACCGACAAGGCCACCGGGATCACGGACATCAAATGTGAGCTGGCCGTAGCGAACGATTATGAAACGTTCATCCTGCATGTCTTGGAGGGAGTTACCAGCCAGAAGGACATCGCGGAGATGATGAACAAGAACAAGGGCACCATCAGCAAATGGGCGCGCAAAGCGCTGGATGAGAGACGCATCAGCGGCAGCGTGCACAAGCTCATGCCGCCCAAGCACTCATCTGGCACACGAGTCAAAACCCGCGTCCACGCCGATGATGACGACTGGGATGAAGACGAGGAGGGTGATCTTTGATCCTCAGCCGGCCAGACCGCCCCGCCGGTTGCCGGTTGCCACCCCTAAGCACGGCAACCGGCAACCACACTGCCACAGGAATGCAGTTTGATGGGCACAGAGTGGCATGACGTGGCATCCCGTGGAAAACCAACGCATGCTTGTGAAGTCCCGAAGCCAAACCATGGCAACCATGAGGGGGGGTGTACAGTTGCTGTGTGGCAACCGGGCAATAGCAGCTCCGACATCGACCGCTGAGCATCAGCTCCCCGGCGCTTTCACCACCGGCTCCTCAGGAAACTCGACACCCGGCGCAAGCTTGCCTGCAAAGGCCACGGCGTCGGCATAGCGGTCGAAGCCTTTGATGTGCTCGACCAGCCCCTCGGCATTCACGCCATAAAGGGCGAGGATGGAGGGCTCATATTCGGGATCGAAAGGATCATCGCCATAGAGCATGGGCTCAAAGCTGTCGTCGCCGCTCAAGCAGCGAATGGTTTGAATGCGCCAGTGAGTGAAGGGGGAGGCAGGAACAGGATTGATTGCCTTCACGTCTAGCGGCAGGCGGGGCGCATCTTGATAATGCAATGGCAGCAGAAGCTTCATGGCCACATCCGGGCAGTCATCCGCGTCGAAGCCGCTCAGGTCCTCCACGCTCATGCGCTGCAGGCACGCGGCTCCAAACTTGTCCTCCAGCAGGTAGGGCCAGACATCACACATCTCATCAAAGACCACGTGCTCGCAGGCCCATTCCTCAAACAAGACGGCAATGCGCATCGCCTCGCGGTAGAACTGATCCACACCGCTGAAGGCATCGCTTAGATTAAGGTTTTGCAGCTTGGTTGCCTGATCGCAGGCATCCCGCAGGGACATGGCGCCGGCAAAGACGGCGGCCGGATCGAGAGAGTCGTTTTTAAAAATCATGACTTCCCAGCAACGCGCAGGGCTTTTAGTTTCCTGGCATGGCTGTGCGAAAAAACTTGAGCGGTGGGCTTTAAATCTCCCCCTTGCTGGAAAGTGC
Organism: Verrucomicrobiota bacterium; assembly: GCA_017301975.1. Lineage (GTDB taxonomy): Bacteria > Verrucomicrobiota > Verrucomicrobiia > Verrucomicrobiales > Verrucomicrobiaceae > Prosthecobacter. Next base: position 5,336 of record JAFLEI010000023.1, on the reverse strand, counting down.
AGCCTGGGACAAATGTAGGTGAAGCATGTCGGACAATTGGACACCTGTGGAAGTGGAGGCCGCTGTCGCGGACTATTTCGACATGCTCGCGAAAGAACTCAGGAGCGAGTCTTTCAACAAGGCGGAACACAACCGGCGGCTCCAGCAGCTTCTTCAAGGTCGGCGTCCCAAAGGCTCCATCGAACGAAAGCATCAGAACATCAGCGCCATTTTGATCGAGCTGGGCTTCCCCTACATCAACGGCTACAAGCCTCTCGGAAACTATCAGCAGCTTCTTCGTGCTGTGGTTGAGGACCGGCTGGCCGCTGCGGAAACACTCAGGGAGAAGGTCGCTTTCATAGTATCAGCCCCAGAGACGGACCTGCCTTCCAACGAAGGCATTCTTCCCTCCTTAGTGGAACCGCCATTCCGCGAAAAGAACGAAGCACGAGTTCTGGAAAAGGGCCGCGCTGAACGAGCGTACGGCTTTCGTAACTATCTGGAGATCGAGGCCAGGAACCACAGTCTGGGGCTCGCAGGTGAAACCATGGTGTTGAACTTTGAGTATGAGCGCCTGTGGAAAGCAGGAAAACGAAAGCTGGCAGAACGCCTTGAGCATGTATCAAAGACAAAGGGCGATTATCTGGGCTACGACATTCATTCATTTGAAGACGACGGGCGTGACAGGCTAATCGAAGTTAAAACCACTCGCTTTGGCCCCCTGACTCCTTTCTTTGTCTCTCGCAACGAACTGGAGGTCTCCATCACCCGCCAGCAGGAATACCACCTCTATCGGCTCTTCAGTTTCAAAGATCACCCGAAGCTGTTCACCCTAGAAGGTGCGATCAGCAGAACTTGCGAGCTTGAACCGGTGAATTACTCCGTGCTGCCCAAATAAGTGGTCTAATGATATGGCCGCAAGGTCACTGCTCTTGTGCAGCAGCACACCATGCGCGAAGCCGTGCTTCGTTTTCCACCTTCACCGTGATCTCCCAATGATCGTCTGGCAGCGGCAGCACACTGAACCATTGGCTTGAACTGACCAGCCGACTGCATGCTGCCATGGCTTGCGATTCGCCGGAAAGAGTGATGCTTGCTGTTCGCAGGCTGGATGAAGTATACATGGGCGGATGAGTGCTCATGCCGACCACCTTGGACGATGAGTCTAGGGACTATGAGTCAAGTCGGGTCATGGTTTGAGCCCTTCGCAGGCCCCATTCACCCCTCTTTGCAAAGCGGTTGCCAGTTTCCATGCTTAGGGTGGGCAACCGGCAACCGTGGAGGCGGCGATGGGTGAAAAACGCGGTGCAGAAAATGGCAGCGGGGCGCAGCGGAGTGGAACGGGCGGCGGGGTTTGGCAGGCGGTGGAAGTCGCGAGGGGGGCGATGGGGCCCGAATCATGGCAACCGGCGGGGGGGCTGGAGTTGCCGGGGTTTTTGCGGAATTCGGCGGGGGAGGCGGAGGCCGACCCCGGCACTGGGGGCCTGAGGCCGGGGCGCGGGAAAGTGTCCTAGGGCGCGGGCCGCTAAAGGTTTGAGACGTTGTCGGTCAGCGGGTTGACGAGGAAAATCACCGAATTCCTCCTGAAAGTCTTGGAAAAGATTCACCAGCCGGTTTACTTCCCAAACGTGACTTTCTACACCCTTGTCTCCCAAGACCAAGCCGCTCTGGCGGTGCAATCCGGGCTCGAGGCCGCGTTTCAAGACCGGTTTTTCTGCCGCGCCACGCCCTGGCCACCCCAGGCGGCGGGGGCGCGTGTGGCAGAGCTGGTGGTGCAGGTGCCGGGCAGCAACTGGGAGCACTACCGCTGCTACCCCACCGACCTGCCGCAGGCGGCCTACTACCGCATCCCGCTGCCGGCGCTGGCCCAGGCCACCGTGTCGGTGCGTGTGCCGGTCTGAGCGGTCGCGGCGCGGGATGGCGCTTTCTCTTTCCACTGCGGGCCGTGACGGTCAGAAAAGCTGCTTCTGAGCTTTAGGCCAGTGTGGAGGTATGCGGGGCTGGGGATGTGGCGGGGCGTTTTTCCAGAGAGAGCTAAAGCTCTCGAGTACTTTCTCAGAGTCCCAGCGCGCGGCGCAGCCGGCCCAGGGTGCGCGCCTGCTGGCGCGGGGCGAGGGCGCATTCCCAGAGGCGCAGGACCGTCCAGCCGGACCGGCGCAGCTCGCGGGTGACGAGGCGGTCGCGCTTCTGATTCCGCGCGATCTTTTCATCCCAGAATTTCCGGTTCTGCCGGGGGCGGGTGGCGTGGCGGGGGCAGCCGTGCCAGAAGCAGCCGTCCACAAAGATGACGACACGCTCCTGGCGAAAGACGAAGTCGGGTCGCACGCGGGGGCGGCGCTGGCGGGCGTGCGCGGGGGCTGTGGTCCGGGGCTTCGCCTTCGTCTTCGCTTTGGGCTTTCCCTTGGTCGGGGCGCTGCCGGGGCTGCTGCGGAGCCGGGAGGTGTGGGGCATGGGCAGCGAGAGATGCCGCCGCCAGCCGGTGATCTTTTCCGCACGCAGCAGGGCCACGAGTCGCATCTCCGTGGCGGCGTTGCCGGTGGAGCGGATGAGGCTCATCACGTGGCTGCGCTTGGCCGGGGTGAAGACGTCGGGCATGGGGGGGGAGGGTGGCAGCAGGCAGTCGCGGCAGGGACGCGGCTTGATGAGGAATTTTTAACCGCTGACTCGACGCTAATTAAACGCTGATAAAAACCAATCAGAAATTGCTTCGCTTCACTCCCCTGCGGTCGTCTGTCTTGCTTTGCTGCGCACGCGGATGCTGGGCTGACTGCAGCGCGCTCCCCTGTTCCGCAGGAACAGGGCTACTTTGCGCTGGGTCAGGCTGGCACTTCAAGCCACTGCTAACGATTGCAAACGGCTCGGCCCTGCAGAGCGCTGGGACCGAGGACGGGCAGGGGTAGGAGGAGGAGGAGGAGGAGGACGATTGCGGCTGATGCCGCCGGGCCTCACGGCCTCCGTGCCTGCTGCAGCGCTTCTTCCTTCAGCTTCTGGATCTGCTCATCGGCCTTGGCGATGAGGGGGTCGAACATGGGGATTTCCTTGGCGTTTTGACCCTGCTCGTGTTTGCGGAAGCCGAAGAGGTAGGTCTCGTTGTGCGGGCGCCAGCGGTTGAAGAAGAGGGTGTCTTTGGCGATGACGGCGCGGCGCAGGCTTTCCAGCGCGGGAGAGGGGGCATCGGGCATCTTGAGGCCGAGGCCTTCGATGAGCTTGGCGCTGAGCTTTTCATACCCTTCCTTGGTGTAGTGCACGCCGTTTTCGGTGAGGGGCTTGCGGATGACGCCGGGCTTGGGCAGGCCGCCCATGAGCTCGAACCAATCGACAAAATACGCGTTCTGCATGAGGGCAAATTTGTGCAGGGCATCGCGCAGGCTGGAGAGGTTGCGGTTCGCGGCGCTGAGGTCTGGCAGCGGCGGCGGCAGGGTCTCCAGCGGCGGCGGGGCGGCGATGATGACGCGCACGCCGGGGGACTTCGCGCGGATGAGATCGAGGAGATTGCGGTAGCCGGTGAGGAACTCGGGCAGGCCGCCGAGGCGCTCAAACGCGAGCTCGCTGCCGTAGCAGAGGATGACGACGGTGGGCTTGAGCATTTCCAGGTGCACGGAGAGGCGCTGCAGGCCTTCCTCCGGCGGGCCGAAGTAGGAGCGCGCGTGGCCAAAGACGGTGTCGCCGCTCCAGGCGAGATTGCGCACGGTGACTTTTTGTTCGCCGAGGGCGAGAGCGAGCCGGGGCTCAAAGGAGCCGTAGTCGTGCTCGCGCTCCAGCACGGTGTTGCCGAGGAGCACGACGCGGTCGCCGTCCTTGAACTCGAAGGTCTTGGGCTGCGGTGGCGCGGCGGGGGGAGGCGCCTCCGGCTGCGTCGGAGCTTGAGCAGGTGCGAAGGTGGCGGCGCACACGAGCGCCAGGATGCCGGCCAGAGGTTTCAAATTCATGCGGGCGCTATTGGAGCGGAGAGGATGGGGGTTGTCCAGGGGGAGCTTGGGGGAGGCAGAGTTTACCGTGGTTGATGGTTGTTTGGGCTGGGCGGCAGGAACGTTCGACTTTGCCGCAAAGGGGCGGAGAGGCAGAGGGAGCAGAGGTTTGAAATTCATTCTTTGGGCAAGGACGCCGTCACCAAGGCTCCTTTGAAGTTTGAACGTCTTTAATCTCTGCCACCTCTGCTCCTTTGCGCCTCTGCGGTAAAACGAATGTCCCTCGGTCTCCGGCAAACAACCCTCCCCCCCTCCTCCCCCTACCGCTTCCGCAGCACCAGCAGCACATCGGCGTAGCTGTCGTCAAACTTGCGCGGCGCGGTGAGGTCGTAGGTGAAGTCGTAGCACTCCAGGTACTCCAGCTCGGGGACTTTGCGAAGGAGGGTCTTCATTTGCGCGGCGCTGTAGGTGCGGAACTGCCAGCGCGTCTCCTGCGTGTGGGTGCGGCCGGTGTCGGTGATCTTGAGGCGGGTGCGCAGGTTTTCCAGGCGCGTCTTGCGGTCGGCAGGCCAGGTGTGGGTGTTGCACACGACCTGGATGCTCCCGCGCCGCGCCACCCAGCGCTCGTGCTCGTCGTCCTCGCGATCATAATCCGTGAGGTGCAGGCCCAGGAAGAACACGCCGCCGGGGCGCAGGCTGGCGGCCACGCGGCGAAGGCACTCGGCGGCATCCTTTTCCTGAAGCAGGTATTTGAAGGTGCTGACGAGGCAGTGCGCCAGGTCAAAGCCTCCCTTCACGCCCTTGGGCAGGGTGAAGCTCTGCATCCAGTCCTCCCACAGGCGCGCCTTCAGCCCTGCGGTGGCGAGGCGTTCCTTGGCAAAGGCGATCATGTGCGCGTTGCCATCGAATCCGCAGACCTCCCAGCCGCGACGTGCCAGCTCCAGCGCCAGACGGCCGCTGCCGCAGGCGGGCTCCAGCAGGCGGTGGCGCGAGCCCTTGGCGGGCGCGGCGTATTTCGCGTAGGCGTCTTCCAGAAAGTCCGCCTCCTTGAGGGTGCCGTCGTCAAAGACGATGTCGTAGTAGAGGGGCGTGTCGTACCAGTCGCGCTGTTCGGTGGGCATGGCCGCACGGTGGCGAGTTTGCGGCGGCGCGCCACTCCGTCCGCAGGCCGGGTGTGTTTGGCGCGCCGGGCCCTGCTTTCCACCCGCAGCGCCCTCCGCCAAACCGCCCGACTGCCAGGACGCCCGCACCCGCACGGCGTTTGCAGCACGCTGATGGACGGGCGGGCTGTCGCCACGACCGTCCTACGTCCATGCAGCGCGCCGGTCGTAGATACCATGTGGGCGGAGCCACCGAAGCGGATCGGTGGAACGAAAGGAGTGTTGAAAAGCAACCCTTAACCCACCACCCACATGGCCAAGCAAACTACCAAGAGCAGCAAGACAAACA
>JAFLEI010000022.1 GCA_017301975.1 Verrucomicrobiota bacterium | reverse complement strand
GAGATGAGGGATGCCGGAGAAAGTCCAAGTCTTTGAAGCGCTCATAAGAAGCCGCTGTTACCCACGGAGAGGGGCGGCGGAGCGAGTATAAAACAAGTGTATAAAAACGCAAGAAGAACCGTTGCGACCCTCAAATATACAGGTAAAACAGGGCGGAAAAGCTGATTTGTAATAGGACACTCGTGTCCGCCTCTTCCGCCCCCGCCTCAGAACTGCGTGAGGGCGAGATGGCCGGCTATCTCTTTGCGCCCACAGAAAGAGTACCTGAAGAGTTCAATGCCGGCTTCTCCCTCTACGCAGCAGCGTGGCCGCTGGTGGCCACCTACCCGGGGCACAAGTTTCAAACAGGCCTGTGCGGCACCTGGATGCACCCGCAGTATGAGGAGGGAAAAAAGCCGGAGGGCAAATGCTACACCGACATCGAGGGCGGGCTGGGCTGGTGGCGCGACACCCACTTCCCCACCACCACGCCCAAGTTCATCATGGGCGGCGTGGGGCCAAACTTTACCTTCATCGCCAACGGTCCCGGCTACGGCGCAGGCACCTGGGAAAAGCCGCGCGGCCAGTATGGCGTCGCACAGCTCAGCCCGTGGCTGCTGTTTCCTCTGGATGGCCTGAACCTCAAGCAGGGCACACGCGGCGAACTCTTTGGCTACGGCTATCTGCCCCTGCCGCTGACAAATCCGAAAACCACCACGGCAGGCAAAAACGTGCCCACGGGAAATCAATGCTGGACCCTGTTTCTCAATACCGGAAACTTCAAAGGCCCGGCGGCGTTTTTCACGCCGTTCTTCTGGTCGCAGTCCAAGATCGATCACCCGGAGTGGGCGGAGATGCTGCTGGACACACGCCCCACCGGCCCAAACAAACCGATCCAGATGGAGACCCAGCACGTGCCTGCCATGCTCAGCAATGATGCATCTGGCACCGAGCTTGCGCGTGTGGCTCCCACCTCTTTTCCCGTCGGCCCTGATGGCACATCCACCGTTCTGCACCGCCTGACCGCATATAAAAAAGCCGCGCTGTGGGACGATGTGGAAAAGTGGTTTGCCGGTGGTGCCCCCGCCAATGGCGCGATCAAGACCGACGCCGCCGTTCTTCACACCTTCCGCTCAGGCGGCGGCTCAAACTGGAGCATCTATCCGCCCGGCACCAAGCGTGAGGAAAAAGTGCCTCTGGCCTGGAAGTCCTTCGCCACCTCCTTCGCGCCAAATCCGATCACCTTTGCCTACAAGTGGGATCCGCAACTGACACGCAGCAGCTCGGGCCTCGTGACACTGCCCGAGTACTTCACGCTCGGCACCGATGGCAAAAGGCCGCAGTGGAATGTACTGCCGCCAAAGGATGTGCCCACCGACTCAGGCTTGGCCCAGCATCAGTTCATCACACCCGCTGAAAAGCCTCAGGAGCCACGCACCACACCCGAAGATGCCACAAGCTGCTGGAAAAAGCCAGGACCGGTGGCTGGCCCCTTCAAAGCCCGCCTCGGCGATGGCAGCGTGGTCACGTATTACTGGTATCGCTTTGCCGACCAGCCCGCCATGCTGAACGCCGACCTCAGCGACGCGGAGCGCGAGCAGGTGCAGGCCCGCGTGGAAAAGCTGCACCGCGCCTGGACAAAGGACCGCGACTACCTCACCCCACCCGATTTCGGCACATTGGCAGACATTGATCCCGCTCTGATCCTCACGCCGCCAAAGGGACTGGAAATCGGCTACGTCCCCATCGCCACACGCCAGGAGTTGGAGAAATAGCGCACCTCATGTCATGAAATCATTGGGGCTCATTTTCACTCTTATCACACTCGGCTGCGGCAGCATGCTGGCGGCAGAGCGTCCAAACGTGCTGCTCATCCTGGCCGATGATCTCGGCTACGGCGACCTGAGCTGCTACAATGAGAAATCGAAGGTGGAGACACCGAACATCGATCGTCTGGCACGTGAGGGCATGCGCTTCACAGACGCGCACAGTCCGGCCACCGTCTGCACCCCTTCACGCTACAGCCTCATGACCGGGCAGATGGCCTTTCGCGTGCCGAATGGCGGCATGGTGTTTCAAGGCGCAGGCGGCCCCAGCTTGATCGCTCCCGGACGCCTCACCCTGCCAGCGATGCTCAAAAAACAGGGCTACGCCACCGCCGCTGTGGGCAAATGGCACGTGGGCCTGACCTTTCGCGATGCCCTCGGCGAAGCAATTCACCAGGGAAGACTGGAAGACATAAAGCGCATCGACTTCACCCGGCGCATCGAAGGCGGCCCGCTCGATCATGGCTTCGACCATTTCTTCGGCACCGCCTGCTGTCCCACCACGGACTGGCTCTATGCCTTCATCGACGGCGACCGCATTCCGGTGCCTCCGCAGGGGCCGCTGGACAGATCAAAGCTTCCCAAGCACCCGTATGCAAACGACTGCCGCGGAGGCATCATCGCACCCGATTTCCCAATGCAGGAGGTGGACCTGCTCTTCCTCAAAAAAAGCCGCGAGTTCATTCAGGAACATGTGAGATCAGCTCCTGAGAAGCCCTTCTTCCTCTACCATGCCGCGCAGGCTGTCCATCTGCCCTCCTTTGCAGCCCCGGAGTTTCAAAACAAGACGCAGGCAGGACCGCATGGCGACTTCATCGCAGAGCTCGATCACATCGTGGGCGCGCTGATGCAGGAACTGGACAAACTCGGCATTTCCGACAAGACAATCGTCCTGTTATCCAGCGACAACGGCCCCGAAACCACCAGCGTCGTGCACATGCGCGCAGACCATGATCACGATGGCGCACGCCCTTGGCGCGGCATGAAGCGCGACGCTTGGGAGGGCGGCCACCGCGTGCCCCTCATCGTCCGCTGGCCGGACCATGTAAAGGCCGGCAGCAGCAGCGATCAGCTGGCATGCCTCACCGATGTGATGGCCACCCTCGCAGCCATCACAGGCGCGGAGCTGCCACGCAATGCAGCAGAAGACAGCTTCAATCTGCTGCCAGCACTCACAGGTCAGGCGGCTTCTCCCATCCGCCCATACCTGCTCATGCAGGCCTTCAGCGGACAACGAACGCTTTCCATCAGGCGCGGAAACTGGAAGTACATCAACCATCGCGGCTCCGGCGGAAACAACTATACCAACCCCGAGCTAAAACGCTTCGCACTACCAGACACCGCACCTGGCACCCCCGGCCAGCTCTACGATCTGGCAACCGATCCCGGTGAGACGACCAACTTGTATTTCAAACACCCGGAAATCGCCGCAGAACTGAAGGCCCTGCTGGAGCAGTCCAAAGGCGAAGGCCGCAGCACCACTCCGCCACAACCATGAGCGCCGTTTCCATCTTCAATGACGTCATCGGTCCCGTGATGCGCGGGCCGTCCAGCTCGCACTGCGCCGCAGCCCTGCGCATCGGACGCTTGGCACGTGATCTGATGGATGGAGACATCACTGAGGTGCTGGTCGAGTTTGACCGCAGCGGCTCCCTGCCCACCACGCACGAAAGCCAGGGCAGCGACATGGGCCTCTTCGGCGGCCTGCTCGGATGGGATGCCGATGACGAGCGGCTGCCCGACTCCTCACAGGCTCTCGCAGAAGCCGGCATCAAGCTGCGCATAGAAACCGTGGACGTCGGAGATCCGCACCCGAATACCTACCGCCTCACTCTGCGCAATGCACACGAGCAGCACTCACTCATCGCCATCTCCACCGGCGGCGGCATGATGGAGGTTGTAAACATCGATGGCACCGCGCTGAGCATGGACGGAGGCTATCACGAGACCCTCATCTGGCTCCCAAAGACATCGCACCCTGATTTTAAGGCGGATCAGGTGCTGCGACACGCCGCAGGCGATCTCCAGATTCTTCAGATAAAAGGCGCTTCATTTGTGAGCACCGCACATCTGCCAGTCATCGCCGTCAAACGTCTCGCCCCCGTGCTGCCGGTCCCCTCGCGCAAAGACATGCAGGTCCCCTTCACCAGCTGCGCCGAAATGCTCGAACAGGAAGGCGCAAAGCAAACACCCCTTTGGCGCCTCGCGCTGGCCTATGAGATGGCACGCGGAAATTTCACCGAACGCGAAGTCATCGATAAGATGCTCGCCATCGTGCGCATCCTTCGCAAGTCGCTCGCCTGCGGCATCACAGGCACCCATTATGAAGACCGCGTGCTCGGGCATCAGAGCGGACGCTTCCAAGAACTCATGCAAGCCGGCAAGCTGCTGGACGGCGGCGCGCTCAATCGCATCGTGCTCTACGTCACGGCCCTGATGGAAGTGAAAAGCTCCATGGGCGTCATCGTCGCCGCGCCCACGGCGGGTGCCTGCGCGGCTCTGCCAGGCGCAGTCATCGGTATGGCGGAGGCCCTTGGAAAATCCGAGGAGGAAATGGCTCACGCCATGCTCGCCGCCGGACTCATCGGCGTCTTCATCGCCACGCGCTGGACCTTCGCAGCAGAGGTCGGCGGCTGTCAGGCCGAGGGCGGCTCGGCAGCCAGCATGGCCGCTGCCGCACTCGTCACACTCGCAGGCGGCACACGGTATCAGGCCATCGCAGCAGCCTCGCTGGCGTTTCAAAGCATGCTCGGTTTGATCTGCGATCCCATCGCCAATCGCGTCGAAGCTCCCTGTCTCGGCAAAAACGTCATGGCCGCCAGCAATGCCCTCTCCTGCGCCAACATGGCTCTGGCAGATTTTGATCCCCTCATTCCCTTGGATCAGGTCATCGACGCCGCCAAAAACGTGGCCACCATGATGCCGCGAGAGCACCGCTGCACTTCACTGGGCGGGCTCGCAGTGACCCCGGCCTCGCTGCAAATTGAACAGAAGCTAAAAAAACAAAAGACATCCTCCTGTGGCAGCTGCCATTGCAGCTAAATGCCTTTCGGAGGCACCCCAGCCCATTTCAGAATAAAATTTAAGTCTCAACTCCGACACCTGTTTACAAATCAGAAGTCTTATGATGTCATGACGTGAGTATTCCCATGCGCATCGACCCACGCCACTACCAGATCGCCGTGCTCAGCACCCTCCTGGTGTATGGCATGACGGTCCTGCATTTTGAAGTCACCCTGGCAAAGGCAGCAACGATCCTGGGCACCGCGACAGCCTGCCAGTGGCTGTTTTCGAAGGCTGCGCGGATTCGCTTCGAGTGGCGCAGCGCACTCATCTCCGGACTCTCCATGTGCCTGCTGTGCCGCTGCAGCACCTGGTGGCTGGCGGTGCTGGCGGCAGCCATTGCCATCGGGTCCAAGTTCGCCCTCCGCTGGCGTGGCAAGCACCTCTTCAATCCCACCAACTTCGCCCTCGTTCTCCTCATGCTCGTCGGCGACGGCCGCGTGTGGGTCAGTCCCGGCCAGTGGGGAAATGTGGCCTTCTTCGCCTTCCTCATGGCCTGCCTCGGCGGCTTGGTGGTCATGCGTGCCGGACGCGCGGATGTGGCGCTGACCTTTCTCTTCTCCTGGGTCGCCCTCCTTGTCGGCCGCTCCCTCTGGCTGCATGAGCCGATGACGATTCCCCTGCACCGCCTGCAAAACGGTGCACTCCTGCTCTTCACCTTCTTCATGATCTCAGACCCGCGCACCACACCGGACTCCCGCGCCGGGCGCATCGTGTTCGCCATGCTCGTCGCCCTCGGCGGCTGGTGGTGGCAGTTCAAGATGTTCGAGACCAATGGCCCCCTGTGGTCGCTGGCGGTGTGTTCGCTGCTCACCCCGCTGCTCGATTTCCTGCTGCCTGCGCAACGCCACTCTTGGTCCGGCCCTTCCACTCCCCCGCTCCAGCTCAACCTCGCCCCTTCATGAAACCCACCGTCCTGCTCCTGCTGGCCGCCGCCGTGCTGCCGCTCTCCGCCTCTGCTTTTTGCGGCTTCTATGTCGCCCGCGCGGACAGCAAGCTCTACAACAAGTCCTCCCAGGTCGCGCTCGTGCGCGACGGCAAATACACCTCCATCACCATGGCCAGCGACTACCAGGGCGACCCCAAGGAATTCGCCCTCGTCATTCCCGTGCCGACCGTCATCGACAAAGAGGATGTCAAGGTCGTCGAGAAGAGCGTGCTCGATCATCTGGATGCCTACACCGCCCCCCGGCTGGTGGAATATTGGGACCGTGACCCGGATGAATCCTATTATGCGAAGAACCCCATCGCGCCTGCGCCGATGACGGAAGGCCGTAGTGCCAGGCGCATCTTCTCCGACGGCGCACGCGCACGCGGCGTCACCATTGAAAAACAATTCACCGCAGGCGAGTACGACATCCTCGTCCTCTCCGCCAAGCAGAGCGACGGCCTCGTGCTCTGGCTCAATGAAAACAGCTACAAGATGCCCGAAGGCGCGGAAGCTGTGCTCGACAGCTACATCCGCCAAAACATGAAGTTCTTTGTCGCCAAGGTGAATCTGGAACGCCAGGCGCAGGAGGGCCGCACCTGGCTGCGTCCCATCCGCGTGACTTTCAAGACTCGCAAATTTATGCTGCCCGTCCGCCTCGGCACCGTGAACGCCAAGGGGCCGCAGGACATGATCGTCTATGTGTTGAACCGCAACGGCCGCGTGGAGTCCACCAACTACCGCACCATCCAGATGCACACCAACAAGAACGTGCCAGAATTCATCAAGAGCGACTTCGCCGACTTTTACCGCGACATGTTCGACCGCGTCGTCACCCAGGAAAAAATGAGCTCCATCATCACTGAATACTATTGGGACATGGGCTGGTGCGACCCCTGCAGCAGCGACCCCGTGCCCATGAAGGAACTGCGTGAACTGGGCTGCACCTGGCTCACAGGCGAGGACAATGCGCGCCCCGAGCAGGGCAGCACCTTCATCACCCGCCTGCATGTCCGCTATGACAGCGAGCACTTCCCTGAGGACATCGTCTTCCAGGAAACAGGAGACCTGCAGTTCATCCAGGGCCGCTACATCATCCAGCACCCTTGGCGCGGCAAATCGAAAACCGAGGCGGCGAAAGCCTACTTCAAAGAACTGCGCGAACGTCTCGAAGAAGAGGCCACCACCACCGCCAGCCTTACCGGCTGGCCCATCGAGCGCATCCGGGCCAAACAGGCCTCATACAAGGACACCTCCAAGGAGCCCCGGTAACCCTATTGAGGATGGCATAATAGACTGACCTCTTTGCCTTGAAGGCCAAGGGCCTTCCGTCTTGCAGCCCAGGGGTGCCGAGCATTAGCGAGTGCTCCCCTGGGTTCTGTCACCATTCCGGGCAGCAAACCCATCATCTTCTTCGCGCGCCCCGTCTTCCAGCAGCGTCTCCCGGCCAATTCCGCAACGGACGGCCTGTGTTCACGCAGCGCACGACGACGCAGGCCTGCACAGACACTCCATTCGCGTCAGTCTATAACGCAAGCCTCAATAAGCCCGTTGAAAGAGGGTTGCGGTCAGGGGATTATTCTCTTAGCCAAGTTTCACCCCCTTTCATGGCTCAAACATCCCCCCTTCCCCGTTTTTTCTGGCTGCCGCTGTGGCTGCTGGCTGCGCATGCCTCCGCCGCCACGCCTGCGGAGCATCCCGGCGCAGTCATTTACAAAAAGCTCTGCCAGGACTGCCACGGTGCCAAAGGCCAGGGCGTGAAGGACAAGTTTGACGACCCGCTCATCGGCGATCTCACCGTCGAGGCGCTCGCCCGCAAGATCGACCGCACCATGCCGGAAGACCATGAGGACCAATGCGTGGGGGAGGACGCCAAACAGGTGGCCGCCTACATCTACGATGCCTTTTACTCCGCCGCCGCCCAGGCGCGCACCCATCCGCCAGATCAGGACCTCAGCCGCCTCACCATCGCCCAGTATCGCACGTCCGTGATGGACCTCATCGGGCGCTTCCGCATGGGCCCCGGCTTTGACCGCCCCGTCAATGCCGAGTCCGGCCTCAAGGCCTCCTATCGCGGCGTGGAGCTTCCCAAGCCCGGAGAAAAGGCCGTGGACACCACGCCAAAAAATGGCATCAAAGCCAAGCGCCCCAACTACAAGCTGGATCGCGTCGATCCCCAGGTCGCATTCCACTTCGGCGCAGACAGCCCCGACAAGGAAAAGATGGAAGCCGAGCAGTTTCAGGACTCCTGGACCGGCAGCATCGTCGCTGAGGACACCGGCGTGTATGAGTTCATCCTCAAGACCGAAAATGGCGCACGCCTCTGGATCAATGACATGAGTGAAACCGGCGTCCTCATCGATGCATGGGTCAGCGCCGGCCCCACCGTGCGCGAGGAAAAAAAGAGCCTCTTCCTCGTCGGCGGCCGTGCCTATGCACTGCGTCTCGATCATTTCAAGTTCAAGGAGCAGTCCGCCTCCATCGAGCTCTGGTGGAAGCCCCCCCACGGTGTCGCTGAGATCATTCCCCAGCACGCTCTGCGCACCGACCGCCCGCGCGAGCTTCTGATCGTCAGCACCAGCTTCCCCGCAGACGACCGCAGCGTCGGCTATGAGCGCGGCACCTCCATCTCCAAAGGCTGGGACCAGGCCACCACAGATGCCGCCATCACCACCGCCGAGCACGTGGAGGAAAAGCTCAACGAACTCGCCGGCACCAAGGACGGCGCGCCCGACCGCCTGGAAAAGCTCCGCAAATTCGCCTTCACCTTCGTCGAAGCCGCCTTCTGCCGCCCGCTCACCGACGAGCAAAAGCAGCTCTACATCGAATCCATCTTCAAGTCCGCCAAAAGCCCCGAGCAGGCCGTCAAGCGCATCGTCCTCTTCACCCTCAAGTCCCCGCAGTTTCTCTACCCCGAGCTGCGCGAACTCGACAAGCCCGACGACTTCGCCTTTGCCTCACGTCTGGCCCTCACCCTCTGGGATTCCATACCCGACAAAAAACTCATGCAGGCCGCCGCCTCCGGCAAGCTCCGCACCGAGGCGCAGCTCCGCGCCGAGGCCCAGCGCATGCTCTCAGACATCCGCACCAAGGCCAAGATGCACGGCTTTTTCCACCACTGGCTGGAGCTCGAACGCGCCGAAGGCAACTCCAAGGACCTCAAGCTCTTCCCCGGTTTCGACGACAGCGTCCTCGCAGACCTCCGCGAATCCCTCTTCGAGTTCCTCGATCAAGTCGTCTGGAGTTCCGAGTCCGACTACCGCCAGCTCCTCCAGGCCGACTACCTCCTGCTCAATGACCGCCTCGGCAAATTCTACGGCAAGCCCGTGCAGGGCGGCGACTTCCAGCGCGTTTCGTTTGATCCCCGGCAGCGCGCCGGAGTGGTCACCCATCCCTACCTGCTCGCCTCGCTCGCCTCCAGCCGCGCCACCTCGCCCATCCACCGCGGCGTCTTCCTCACCCGCAATATCGTCGGCCTCTCCCTGCGCCCGCCGCCCATGGCCGTGACCTTTGACGAGAGCCACTTCAATCCCAAGCTCACCATGCGCGAAAAGATCACCGAGCTCACGCGCAACAACACCTGCATGTCCTGCCATTCCACCATCAACCCCCTCGGCTTTAGCCTTGAAAACTTCGACGCCATCGGCCGCTGGCGCACCCAGGACAACAACAAGCCCGTCAATGCCCAGGGAGACTTCGCCGATGACGAAGGCCGCAAAGTCCACCTCACCGGCCCCCGCGACATCGTCAACTACGTCGCCTCCAGCCCCTACGGCCACCGCGCCTTCATCCGCCAGCTCTTCAACCACTTCGTCAAGCAGCAGCCCCTCGCCTACGGCCCGCAGTTGCTGGAAGACCTGCAGAAGAGCTTTGCCGCCTCAAACTTCAACATCCAAAAACTCCTCGCCGAAATTGCACTGGTAGCCGTGTTGCATGGCAAGGATATGGGCGTGGCGTCGCCATAAAACCTCGTCCTCGTCCTCGATCATTGCGTCCTCGCTGGATGAATCGGGCTGGTCATTTGCGATTTGCATAATCGACTGACATTCTTGTCTTGAAGGCCAAAGGCCTTCCGTAACATAGCCCAGGGGTGCCGAGCTTTAGCGAGTGCTCCCCTGGGTTCATTCAGCCAATCTGGGAAGCAAACCCAAGGCCCCTCCATATGACGCCGGGTGCCAGCAGCGTCTGCTCCGACCTTGCGCAGCAGGCGGCTGTGTCTTGCGTCCTCGATACAGCGCGGTCCAAGTCCTACGGCTCCAGATTTCGCACGAGCTCCATGGCGTCAGTCTATGCGCAAGTCTCACTCAAGCGGCACCAGCCCTCACCCAAACATCGGCAACAACACACCCACGACCAAAACAATCAGCAGCACCAGTGCCACCCACCACCAAAGGTTCATACCCAGCGGTTGCTTGGAACTCTTCCCGCCAAACTCCCGCGCCACAAAGTCATCGTAGTCAAACTCATCATCCGGCAGGTCCAGCCCGTCCTCATGCGTGTCGCCGCTCCAGCCGGACTTCGCACACGCACCACACTCATCACACGCGGCGGCTCCACGCGGCACCCATTCACCACACACCGGACACTGCCCCGGAGGTTTGAAGCGCCCGGTCATGGCACCGGAATGGAAGAAGGTTGGCGAAAAAGAGGTTGTTCGCTCGCGGCAAAATGCGCACCCGAAGTGTGCAAACGGCGGAAGGAATCGCTGTCGGCCATGCCCCCCAGATTGAGCAGCGGCGTCCAGCCCGCCTGCCGCGACTGGTTTTCCACCGCTCCACGCCGCAGCGGCGTGAGCATGATCAGCACCACCGCAAAGGTCACAGTGGCTGCGAGCGTCTGGCTCGTGGTTCTGGCACGTTGCCGGGTCATGTTAAATCCTGATTATTAACAAATCCGAAATAATGTCAACCCACGAGTTTGCTCGCCCTTTTTGCTTGTTTTCACCCATTTCTCAGCCAGCGATGCCCCGTGATTTTGATCCTAACCGCAGGTTTTGGCGATGGGCATAACACCGCCGCACGCTCTGTGGCGGAGGCTCTGGCACGCCTGTGCCCCGATGAAAAAATCGAGACCAGCGATCTCATCAGCGAGGCCCTGCCCCTGCTGTCCGATGTCTGCAAAAGCCTCTATCAGTTCGCCATCACCCACTGGCCCGCCGCATGGCGCATGACCTATGATCTCATGGGCCGGCCCTCCGTCACCGGCCCGGATGCCCTCTGGCAGACCGCCATGGTGAACGCCCTCAAAGAGCGCATCAAGAAGGACCAGCCGCGCCTGATCCTCAGCACCTACCCGCTCTACGCCATTCTGCTGGAGTCCTTGTCAAAGCAGCAGGCCGTGCCGCCCCTCTGCACCGTCATCACCGACTCCATCAGCGTGAACCGCGTATGGGTCATGTCCGGCAGCCAGCTCTTCTGCGTGGCCGATGAAGAAACAAAAAAAGTGGTCGTCGGCTATGGCGTGCCGGAGGCCAAAATCCGGGTCACCGGCTTTCCAGTGGACCTCGCCTTCACCGAGCCGCTGCCTGACTTGCCCCCCGTCTCCCAGCCTCGCATCCTCTACCTTCCTTCCACCACCGGACGGCGGGTCGCGCAAACGCTGGAAGCACTCAAGCCGCTCTTCCGCACCGGCGTCAAAATGACCCTGCCCGTGGGCAAGCACGACAAGCGCCTCTACCACGTCCTCCGGCGCTTCATGGACTCCATGCCGCCCGACACCATCGAGATCATCGGCTGGACCAAGCGCATCCCGGAATTCCTGCGCACCCATGATGTGGTCATCTGCAAGGCAGGCGGAGCCATCCTTCACGAAGTCATGGCCGCCAAAATCCCTGCGGTCATCGACTACGTGGTGCCCGGCCAGGAAGAAGGCAATGCCGAAATGATCACCAAGCACGATGGCGGCATCGTCACCAAGAGCGCCCGCGAAACAGCCGCCGCCGTCGAGAGCATCCTCATCAACAACAGCGCCGTGGGCCGCCGCATGCGTGCCAGCATGGCCAAAATCAGCATGCCTGATGCCGCCGTCCGCACCGCCAAAGCCGCGCTCACCATAGCGACCGCCTGAGAGACGCTCATGGAATCTCCTCCGCCCGTGCCCGTCGTCTGCGCCATCATCAGGCGCAACACACACATCCTGCTCGCCCAACGACCGCCCGACAAAAAACTCGGCGGCCTCTGGGAATTCCCAGGCGGCAAAGTCGAGCCCGGCGAATCCCCCGAAACCGCCCTGCACCGCGAACTTCAAGAAGAACTCGGCTGCACCGTGCGCATCACCCAGGCACTCGCCCCCTTCGTTCACGCCTACGACTGGGGCAGCATCGAACTGATCCCCTTCATCTGCGAACTCGAAGCCTCAAGCCCCGAACCGCATCCCCACGAACACACCGCCCTCGCATGGGTGGAACGCGGGGAACTTCACCGCTATAACCTAGCCCCCGCGGATGTGCCTGTGGTGGGGATGCTCATGTAAGAGCGCGGAATTTATTCCGCAGCATTACGTTCCTTCCCAAGCCATCACTCCACCGGTCTCGGCCTGCCCCACGCCCCACGATGAGCCGCACGCGCTTCATGCTCCAGCGCACGCAAATGGCTCTCAAAATCATACTCCCGCCGTCCATCCGGCATCCAGGTCCCCTTCGTGTGAATCCGGCACAGCCCCGCCTTCACCAGCTTCTCTGAAAGCTCCTCCCCATCATCAAAGAACACCAGCGCATACGAGCGGGCGCTGTCATACACACGCTCCCAGCGCGTTTGAATCGTGAAGCGCTTCTCATGCAGCAGTTTTTCCGTGAAGACCTTCGCCTCCATCCCCAGTCTCTCGGTCTGCTCAATGCTCAGTCCGCCGAAATAAGCCGCCTGATCCTTCAGCCGGTTTTTCACCAGCGGATACAGCCGCTTTTCCGGACAATCGACAAAGTACAGCCGCAGCACTTGCGCTCCGCCCTCATGCGCGATCTTAAAGCTGTCCCCGTCATTGCCGGCATCCTCGACAAGGCGGGCATCAACCAGCGTCACAAAGCGCTCCTCCGCCGCTGGCGGCGCCGTGGCCACCACCGGTTGTTCACGGTAATGCACCCATGCCTGCAACAGCCCGACAGCCAGCCAGAACAGCCACCACAAGGTACGCGAGCCACCGGTGCGCCTTTTCCGTTTCATGTCCCGCGTTTGTTGCCAAACAAGTCAATGTGCAGCCGCGGAGAATACCGCCATCCCGTCCGCTTGCACACCTCCACCAGCCACGCCTGCCGCTCCCGCAGCGCCTCTTGAGTAATGCCCTCCGGCATCAGCAAAACCTTCTCCGGCGGCACCGTCACGCCGATGCATGCAACCACCGCGCTCACCTCGTCCACGTCCGCCTCGGTCGCCACCACAAACTTAAGCTGATAATCATAGTTCTCGCACCAAGCCCGCAGCACCTCAGGCTGCAGCCGCAGGCGCTCATGCTTCTCCGCCCACGCCTTTCCAGCCTTCGCCTCGCTCGGTGTCGAATGCGCCAGCTTCGGGCTGATCGAGGCCAGATCACAAGCCACCCCCTCCGGCGCGATCGTCCCCGCCGTTTCAATCGTGATATGCTTCCCCGCCTCACGCAGCCGCGCCAGCAGCTCCCCCATCCCCTTCGCCACCATCGGCTCCCCACCCGTCACCACCACAAACCGCGTCGGCTCACGCTGCACGATGTTCATGATCTCCTCCACGCTCATCTCCGTGCCTTCCGGATTCCACGAGGCATACGGCGTGTCACACCACGTGCAGCGCAGATTGCAGCCCGACGTCCGCACAAAAACCGACGGCACGCCCACCAGCGAGCCCTCGCCCTGCACAGAATAAAACGTCTCGGAGATCAGCATGGGGCTTTCCACTCCGCCGCATGCCGCGCAAAGGCAGGCGCCGCGCGTTGCAGGGCTTCATCAATGTCCGCCTGCGTATGCGCGAGGCTGATAAACCACAGCCCGCGCTCAATCGCCCGCACACCTTCCTCCAGCAAGCAGCGGCGCAGGTGCGCCCAGCGCGGCGCATCCTGTCGCATCACGTAGTCGCGGTAATTCGTGATCGTCCCCTCCGGCGCACCCGGCTTCAGCATCGTCGCATGAAAAACCAGCCCCGCCCCCTGCGGGCGCAGAGGAATACCGTTCTCATCCGCCAGCTTCCGCAAACCGGCCATCAATTGCTCGCCCAGCGCGATCATCCCGGCAGGATGCTCATCCCCCCGTGCAATGACCTCATCCAGGCACCACTTCGCGGCGGCAAGGCAGAGCGGATTCGCATTCAAAGTACCCGCATGCACCACCTCGCCGCTCATGATCTTCTCAAACATCTTCTCCTTGCCCGCCAGTGCCGCAAACGGCACCCCGCCCCCGATGGCCTTGCCCAGAATGGTCAGATCAGGCGTGAATGCATAGTACTTCTGCGCGCAGCCCGCGCCGAAACGGAAACCCGTGATCGTCTCATCCGCAATCATCACGATCCCATTCTCATCGCACAGCTCACGGATCGTCTCGATCATCCCCGCCACCGCCGGCATGCAGCCCGTGTTGCACAGCACCGGCTCAAAGATGATCGCCGCGATCTGGTCGTGATGCTCCGCCACACGCTGGCGCAGATGCGCAGGGTCATTCCAGCGCGCCACCACAAACGTGCTCAGCACTTCCGGGATCACCCCTTTGCTGGGATGGATCCGTGAAGGATCATCCTCCGTGCCCCACCGGTCTGGCGGCGGCGCATATCCCACCAGCCCTTCATCCCCCCACCCATGGTAGTGCCCTTCAAACTTCAAAATCATCGGCCTGCCCGTGTGCGCACGCGCCAGTCTCAGCGCGGAAAGCACCACCTCCGTGGCGCTGTTGTTAAACCTCACACGCTCCGCACCCGGAATCATCTTCTGCAGCCGCTCCGCCACGTCGATCTCCAGTTCGCTCTGCGCCGCCCAGTGCGTCCCCTTGTGCGCCTGCTTGCCGATGGCGTCCGCCATCCCTTCCGGCGCATGCCCGTACAAGATCGCCCCCTGCCCGATCTGAAAATCAATGTACTCATTGCCATCCACATCAAACAGGCGCGAGCCCTTGCCGTGGTCAAAATAGAGCGGCACCGGCACCTCCATCTTGCGGATGCCACTGTTGACGCCCCCAGCGATGCTGTGTTGCGCACGTGCGAAAAGTTCGGCGGATTTCGGAAAAGTATAGGACATGGCCGTGAAGTAAAAAAATCAGTGCTCTTTCGACATCAATGCAACGGCGAGCTGTCGTAGATCACCACCCGCTCCCAGAACGTTTTGCACGCCGCCACAAAGCGCAGATGCTTCGGGCATTCCTTCTGGTAAAACTCATGATCCTTCAGGTCCTTGAAATGCAGCGTCAGCGAGTAGCTGAACGAATGGTCCGTCACCGGCCGCTTCTCCGTGTCCGCCGGCTTCCCCACAAAAGCATGCACGAGGTAATCAATCTCAAGCAGGTGCATCAGCTCCGTCTCGAAAGTGGCGCGTTGTTCCGCGGAAAGGTCAGTCTTAAGCCAGAAATAAACGTTGTGAATCATGGTGAGCCCATTGGTACGCACACAGTCAGTCAGTGCAATCGCCAAACTCTGGTTCCCATGCAGGACCAGGCGGCGGACTTGCCCTGCTGGGCGGCTTGACCAAAAACTTCCAAAAATGGGACTTTTTTGCTAACCTCCCGCCAGCAGCCGCGTTAAATGAGACAGAAGACATCACCACGGCATTCCTGCCGGGTCGTCTTCACCCCGCGCAAAGGACAATGGCCCCACTGGGAACGACTTCAAAGTCCGCGTTGCACGTCACCACGAACAATGCAAACCTAGTACCATCATGAACCCCACATCCATCCTTGCAATCGGTCCTCTCGGCACGCCTGAGATGATCATCATCGGCATCCTCATTCTCGTCCTCTTCGGTGCCAAAAAGCTCCCCACCTTTGCCCGCAGCCTCGGCAAGAGCATGGGCGAGTTCAAAAAGGCACGCACCGAGTTCGAGCAGGAGCTCCAGAACGCCCAGGAAGAAGTCGAGCGCCCGAAAATCACCCCTCCTCAGGAAAAGCGCCAGCCCGTCGCCAACGTCGAAGATTCCTAGTCGGATCCATCCGCTGGCATGCAGCCACTCCTTCAATTCACGCGGCGGGTCATTGGACCCGCCGTTTTTTTTGCCCTCGCGGCACTCCTCTCCGCCGCCGAGCCGGAGCGCCTCACATTCTGCTCCTACAATCTGAAAAACTGGCTGACCATGGAGCGCGCCCCCGGCCAGCCCCCCGCCGCCAAGCCCGAGAAGGAGCGCGCCCAGGCCGTCAAAATCCTGGCCGCCATCCATCCCGACATCCTCGGCGTGTGTGAGATTGGCACCGCAGACGATCTCGCGGAATTGCAGCAGCGCCTGCAAGCAGCCGGCCTGGATCTCCCCTACACCGAACTCGCTCACGGGGGCGATGAGACACGCCGCCTCGCCCTCCTCTCGCGCCTGCCCATCAAGGCACGCAACTCCCAGACCACCCTCACGTATCAGATCGGCGCGCAGACGCTGCCCTTCCAGCGCGGCATCCTGGATGTCACCATTGCCATCACGCCCACCTTTGACCTCCACCTTCTGGGCGTGCATCTGAAATCCATGCGCACCGTCTCAGAGGCAGATCAGGCCGAAATGCGTCGCAATGAAGCACGCCTCCTCCGCCTTCACATCGACTCCATCTTCGCCAAAGAGCCCGCCGCCAGCATCCTCGCCTATGGCGATTTCAATGCTCAGCGCAACGACCCCGCCGTCGCGGAAATCGTCGGCAGTCCACGCAGTGGCGACACCGCCATGCAGGACCTCCTCCTGCGCGATGAAAACGGCGAACTCTGGACCCATTTCTGGGACACCGCAGACATCTACTCACGTCTCGACTACTGCTTCACCAGCCGCCTGCTGCGCCCTCACCTCGACATCCGCAGCTCCGGCATCCACACCGACCGCGATTTCTACAAAGCCAGCGATCACCGCCCTCTGGTGCTCAAAATCAGCCCGGAGCCGATCCTCAAATGAAACGCCCCGAGAGCCGCAAGCATGTCGAGGATTGCATATTAAACTGACTTCCTCGCCTTGAAGGCCAACGGCCTTCCGAATCACAGCGAAGGGTTGCCAGCCCGTCCTCCGTAGCTCGAAGAGCGAAGGAGGAAGCCTCAGCGAGGCTACCCTGGTACTCCTGGCATCCTCTGGAAAGCAAACCCATCGCCCCCGCCGCAAACCGCGCCCTCCAGCAGCGTCTGCTCGTCGCTCCGCTGCTGCTCTCGCTTCGCCTTCCCAATCGGCCCCGCCCTTACTGCCTCACAATCTTCAGCACCCGGTTGTTGTAGCTGTCCGTGATGTAAAGCTCGCCTGTGTCCGGCTTGATGGTCACCCCATGCGGCCGTGAGAGCTGGCATTGCCGCGGGTCTCCGCCCACCCCCGCGCTGCCCTGCTTGCCAGTCCCGGCAATGCGCTCAATCATCCCCGTGCTCGGCACATAGCGACGCACCAGATGCGCCTCCGCATCCGCAATGATCACGCTGTCATCCTTGTCCACGCACAGATGCTTCGGTCCGTTCATCGTCGCCGCCAGCGCCGGCCCCCCGTCTCCTTCTCCGCCCTTGGCACCGCTCGCATTCACCACCGTGCGGATGTGTCCGGTCTTGTCCACCACACGCAGCGCATTGCCACCACGCTCCAGGATGTAAACATTTCCCTGCCGGTCAGGAGCCACCGCACGCGGGTCAGACAGCGGCGCATCCACCGCCACCGCGCCATCTTCAGGTTTGCCCTTCTTCCCGTTGCCTGCAATCACCCGGCTCTGGTGCGTGACGAGGTCGAGCTCATGCACCTGCCGCAGATCCGCGATGTACAGCTTCGTTCCCTCAAAGTTCAGCGTGATGCAGTAGGGCCCGTTCCCCTTCTCCTTGCCCGCCGGTGCCCGCCAGCCTTCGAGGGCCGATACGATGCGCGCCTTCACATCCACCACCCGCACCCGGCCATTCCACGTGTCGGCGATCAGTACATTGTCATTCGGCAGGATCGCCAGATTGTGCGGCCCGTTGAACTGCGCACGGATCGCCTGCCCTCCATCGCCACTGTCTCCGGGTTTCAATTGCCCGGCCACATGCTGGATCGTCCCGCCGCCATCCACCTGCAGCAGCCGGTTGCCAGACACCATTTCGACGATCCACATGTGCCCGCCGGAATCGAACGCAGTGCCAAACGGCTCCTTCAACTCCGCATCCGTCGCCGCGATGTTATTTGCATCCTGCGTGCCCCCGCCGGCGACCAGCACGATTTGATCCGCGTGAGCGATGAAAGGCAGAAACAGGGCAAGAAGGCAGGAGCGGGGTGAAATCATGGTGGTGAGAGTGATACTTGATGAAACACCGTTTTTATCCAAAGGAAATTCTCGCTGTCAGCGAGGCCTTTTTCGGAATTTTACCCATTAGGCACGCTCCATGCTTGGGGCTTTGGAATGCTCTCTCCCATCCAAGAGTACGTCGAACAATTGCATTCCCGCTACGCGTCCAGCATGGACGGTCACGTGGCGGATTATATCCCCGAGCTCTCCAAGGCCGACCCCCGCTGGTTCGGCATCTGCATCGCCACCCGCGACGGCCATGTCTATGAAGTGGGCGACACCCGCCAGCCCTTCACCATCCAGTCCATTTCCAAGGCCCTGGTTTACGGACTTGCCTTGGAAGATCGCGGTGAGGAGCACGTCCTGTCACGCATCGGCGTGGAGCCCTCGGGCGAAGCCTTCAATGCCATCAGTCTCAAGGAAGGCAGCGGTGCTCCGTTCAATCCCATGATCAATGCCGGTGCCATCGCCACCGCCGGTCAAATCTTGAAAAAAGACGGCAAAAATCGCATTGATCGCGTCGTGGAATACCTCAGCGGCTTTGCCGGGCGGGATCTGGACATCAACCAGTCCGTCTATCAAAGTGAAAGCGACACCGGTCACCGCAACCGCGCCATCGGCTGGCTGCTGCGCAATTTTGGCATCTTGGATGAGGACCCAAATGAGACCTTGGAAACCTACTTCCAGCAATGCTCCGTGGAGGTCACCTGCCGGGATCTCGCCTTGATGGGCGCCACCCTCGCCAATCAGGGCGTTCAGCCCCTCACACGCAAACGCGCCATCGCCGCAGATTACGTGGACAATGTCCTCGGCGTAATGGCCACCTGCGGCATGTATGACTGGTCCGGCGAATGGATCTACCGCGTGGGCCTCCCTGCCAAAAGCGGCGTGGGCGGCGGCATCCTCGCCGTGCTGCCCGGTCAGCTCGGCATCGGCATTTTCTCCCCTCCGTTGGACAAGCAGGGCAACAGCGATCGCGGCATCAAAGTCTGCATGGATCTCTCTCGTGAACTCGCCCTTCACATGATGAATCCCACCGCCACTCCCCGCTCTGCCATCCGCCTGAAATACCATGGCGGTGAGGTCGTCTCCCGCCGACGGTTGCCTCCCCAGGCGCGTGAGCTGCTGCGTGCAAACGGCTCCATGATTCAAATCATGGAACTGCAGGGCGGCCTCATCTTCACCACCATCGAGCCCGTGATCCGTCTCGCCACCTCTCTGGGGACGGAATGCAGGCACATCATCTTTGACCTCCGCGCAGTCGTCAGTGCCAATTCAGTGAGCCTCATCCTGCTCGCCAATCTCGGCCCCCGCCTGGCATCCCTGGGAGTACGCGTGATCTTCTGCCAGCCCTCCAAGTTCATGACAGCACTGCGCGCCGTCGGCATCGCCGAGGCCGACATCTTCACCACCATGGATGCCGCCTTGGAGCATTGTGAAGATTCGCTCTTGCTGGAGGTGACCGGCGTCTCATGGAGACCTCACGCGCCCTTGAGCCTCAAATCCTGCACTCTGTTTCGCCAGTGTTCGGCTGAGGACATCGCCTTTCTTGAGAAGGAACTCCCCCGCCGTCATTACTCCGCCGATCAGTCCGTCATCAACTGCGGAGACCTCGCCGCTGAAATGTTTGTCATCGTCAGCGGCACGGTGGAGGTGCAGATCCGCACGGAGGATGAAACCCGCAAACGCATTGATGTCCTCACCGCCGGAATGACCGTGGGCGAGATGGCGTTTCTCGATGGCTCGGCACGCTCAGCCGATGTCGTCGCCCTGGAGCCTGTCGAATGCGTCGTCATTTCCAAAGCCTGGTTCGACTCCTTGAATGAACGCAATCCAGCGCTGAAAATCACCCTGCTTCAGGAAATCACGCACGAGATCGCCGCCCGCCTGCGGCAGGCCAATCTCTCCATCTCCGCCTTCCACCGCTCTTAGCCGTGCTACTTCCGCTTCAGCAGCCGCACCCGGTGCGCCTCGCTGTCGCCAATGTACACCGTCCCGTCTGCATCGCAGAAAATGCCATGCAGCCGCGCCATCTTGCACTTCAGCGGATCTCCGTCCGGACCGTCCCCCTTCTCACCCGTTCCCGCGATGAGTTCCAGGTTGCCCGTCTTCGCATCAATCATCCGCACACTGTGGCTTTCGGTGTCCGCCAGCCACGCATTGCCCTCCGCATCAATCGACACACCTTTCGGCCCGCTCAGCGTCGCCAGCTTCGCCGGACCTCCATTGCCCGTAAATCCCTTCGCCCCTGTGCCAGCCACGTGATGAATCTTCCCCGCCTTGAGGTCGAATTTAAAGACCTGGTTCCCCTCGCGCGTCACCAGCCACAGATTCCCCGCCTTGTCGAAATCCAGCGAACGCGGCCCTTTCAGCGGCGTCCCTTCAATCGGCGCCCCATCCGGCGTCGCACCGGGCTTCCCCGTACCCGCAAACGTGCTGATCATGCCCGTCTGCATGTCGATCTTCCGGATCACGTTGTTGCCGATGTCGCACACATACAGGCTTCCATCCGGCCCAAACTGAATGCTGTGCGGCTGCTTAAACTGCGCCTGCGCCGCCGGCCCGCCATCGCCGCTGTAGCCTGCCACGCCCGTGCCCGCGAACGTCGTGATGATCTTCGTCTTCATGTCCACCTTGCGCACCACATGGTTCGTCATGTCCACGATGTACAGATCACCCTTCGCATCAAAGCGCAGCTCATGCGGCAGATTGAAGGTCGCCTCCAGCGCCGGACCACCATCCCCGCTGTATCCTTTCTTCCCCGTACCCGCAATCGTGCTGATCGTCCCATCCGCGGCCACGCGGCGGATGCGCTGCCCCGTGTATTCGCAAAACCAGATCGCTCCATCCGGCCCGCGCGTCACGCCAAACGGATTGTCAATCTGCGCCGCCGTAGCCTGCCCGCCATCTCCGCCCCCACCTTTGACACCGTTCCCGGCAAACGTAGAAATGGTCCACTCGGCGGCAGTGGCGGTTTGTACAATCAGGGCGAGAGTGAGGAAAAGGCGCATAGTGGAATTTGAAACGATGAAGGACGGCACGGCGAAAGCCAAGCAGGAAATGAGTACGCAACACTTCGCCCCGTTTCATTGGCGTATTTCAGCAAGCTTGCCTGCCACCGCCCTTCTCCCTCCACATCCATCATCCCCCCTTCGTTCCATTCATAGAGTCCGGACAATAAAAAGATGGCTTTGCAATGGCGTGCCAGATTAACTTCGCTGTGTTGTCTTCACCCCGCCGCCTTCGTTGATTCAACATCGCTTCGGGCACCCCAAAAAATTTCCATCCATGAAACTGACCTTCTGCGGTGCCGCCGGCACCACCACCGGCTCCAAGCATCTCATCACCGTCAACGGGCAGCGCATCCTGCTCGACTGCGGCCTCTACCAAGGCAGGCGCCATGAAGCCTTTGAGCGCAATCGCGATTTCCCCTTCGATCCCAAGGAGATCAACGTCGTGGTCCTCTCTCATGCGCACATTGATCACAGCGGCAATCTCCCCCACCTCTGCAAGCGCGGCTTCACCGACAACATCTTTGCCACCCCCGCCACCCGCGATCTCTGCAGCATCATGCTGCCCGACGCCGCTCACATTCACGAGAGCGACATCAACTGGCTCAACCGCCACCGCAAGACCGACAACCTCCCCCTCCTGGAAGCCAGCTACACCATGGTCGATGCGGAGCGCTGCATGCGGCAGTTTGTCTCCGTCGGCTACCACCGCCCCATGTTCATCGCCGATGGCGTGCAGATGACCTTCATCGATGCCGGCCACGTCCTCGGCTCCGCCCAGGTCGTGCTCGACATCGACGACCACGAGACCGGCAAAAAATCACGCCTCCTCTTCTCCGGCGACATCGGCCGCCCCAACAACGACCTCCTCGCCGATCCCGAACCCTGCGAAAACGTGGATCACATCATCATGGAGAGCACCTACGGCGGGCGGCACCATGAGCTCGCCACGGACTCCAGCGCACACATCTGCCAGATCATCCGCCGCATCCTCCAGCAGAAGGGCAAGCTCATCATCCCCTCCTTCGCGGTGGAGCGCACCCAGCAGCTCCTCTACACGCTCGATCAACTGCGCCACGAAAACTGCTTTCCCCTCATCCCCACCTTTGTGGACAGCCCGCTTGCGGTGAAGGCCACCGAAATCTTCCGCCTCCACGTCGATGAGCTCAAACCCTCCGTTCACGAAGCCGCCTTCATGCGCAATGACCCCTTCGGCTTCGAAGGACTCCAGCTCGTGCGTGATGTCAATGAATCCAAGAACCTCAACAGGTTCAAAGGCCCCGCCATCATCATCTCCGCCTCCGGCATGGCCGAATCCGGCCGCATCCTCCACCACCTCCGCAACAACGTCGGCAACAACCACAACATCATCCTCTTCGTCGGTTACTGCGCGGAAAACACCCTCGGCTGGAAGCTCCGCGAAGGGCACCAGCGCGTGAACATCCTCGGAGACGAGTTCGAAGTCCACGCCGGCATCGAAATCCTCGACTCCTTCTCCGGCCACGCCGACCACGACGAACTCCTCGGCTGGTTCGACCACGTCCAGGGCCCCAAGAAAAACATCTTCCTCGTCCACGGCGAACCCGACCGCGCCTCCTCCCTCAAAGCCGCCCTCGACGCCAAACACACCGAAGGCAAAGTCCAGATCGCCGTCATGAACCAGGCCGTGGAGCTTTGAACAAAGTACTCATGAGCTTCAGCTCATTCAGGACCCGCTTGTAGTGCGACGCTCCACGATTGGAGTTCGCAAAATAGCGTGACCTGTCACATCCCTGCGCGTGTTGTCCTGTCCACTGTTGTGCTGTCCACATGAGCGCATGTCACCCGCTCCCGGCAGGGAGCAGAGATATTAGCCGAGCGGGAACCACCGGATCACGCAAAGGAAAAATTCAAGCTCAAGGTCGCATGCCGGAGGTATGCGAGAGCCGTGCGTGGACTCCTCGTATACGCTGGCTGGCCGAAGGGCCCGCCTTCGATTTGCGAATGCCACCCCCTCCCACATCAGCCATGACGGGGTTTTGTAATACGGCCCAGGATTGTCGAGCCTCGACGAGCCTGCGCTCCGAAGCTCGCAGAGCGGAAAATGGGGGCACCCTTGGTAATAGCGTTTCGCGAAACTGATTCCAAAAATGCCCCTCCCGCCGCGCAACTCCAGGGCTGGTAGGGACGGGTTGCGCGCGTCCCTATTTTCGGGTCTGCCACATCCGCAGGCAAATCCAAAAAGGTCCGCCGTCCTTACAGCCTTCTACAGCGCGATGGCCTCTCACCAGCGGCCTGTCCTTCGTAGCTCCAGTCCTCCGCAGCTTTAGCGAAGGATGATAGCGAATTACGGGCGTCTGCACCGCCTCCCGCTGCAGACCGGCACCGAGAGCACCAAGTCGACATCCTCTCCAGAATGCACACAACCGTCCCTTGAACGAGCACCCGGTTCCAGAGCCCTTTCAACTGCTCATGGCACTAGATCCCAGCAGCGCTGAAGCCCTGAAATCCTATCCCAAACATCGCCCCCTCCTCAATTCCCACTCTTAAACAGCCGCTTGAAGAAATGCCCCACTTCCAGGCCGGTATCCCCCGTCCATTCCCACGCATGGCGCGCAGCACGCTTGACGTCATCGGCGGCTTTTTCACCTTTGGAAGCCGGAGGAGAGACGGGCTCAGGACCGTAGCTGGCCAGACCATTGTTCCACTGCTGATGAATGACCGCGCCAGTCTCGGCGGAGATCACAATGAAACCGACTTCATTGCCATCCGTACCGTTGAGGGCCAGTCCCCACTGCGGCGCTCCCGTCGCAGCATCGGCAGCCAGTTGATAGGACGCGGTGACGAAGTTGGTCTTGGCCAGCATCGCATTCCGCTGCGCAATTTTGAGCACGTCCGACGACCGGAGCTTGATGAGGTTGAACGCGATCGGCAGCGGCGGCACCCGGCCCAGCAGCTTCGGCCCCGCCCCCGTGGCCTTGGGAGCCCAGGCACCATTGACAAAAGTGAGCGAGGCACGCACGAGCTCACCCGGACGGAAGGGATCACGCGCAAAAACAGACCACTGCACGGGTTCGGCGGCGCTGGCGGTGGATTGCAGCAGCAGCACTCCCTCCGCAGTGGCAGCACCATACTCCTGGTCAATGATCGTGACCAGTTCGGGATTCGCCTGGCTCAGTGTGGCGCTGGCCAGCAGCAGGCTGAACAAAAGAGTGGTTTTCATGGAGGGGAATGGGTTGGAGTTTGCCGAAAAAAAAGACCGTTCAATCGCGGCTGCGCAGTTTGCTCAGCAGGCGCAAAATTTCGAGATACAGCCAGACCAGGGTCACCAGCAGACCGAAGGCGGCATACCATTCCATGTGCTTCGGCGCACCAACCGCACAACCGTTCTCGATGAAGTCGAAATCCAGCACTAGGTTCAGCGCCGCAAGGATGACCACGAAAGCAGAGAAGGCGATCCCCACCCAGCCGTTGCCAAACAGCCCGGGAATGTGGATGCCGAACATGCCAAGCACCAACGTAGCCAGGTAAAAGATCGCGATCCCACCAGTCGCGGCAACGATCCCCAGTTTAAAATTCTCAGTCGGCTTGATCATCCCGGTTGAATACGCCGCGAGCAGCGCAAACAGAATCCCGCAGGTCAGCATGACCGCCGTTAGGACGATTCCGCCAAAAGCCCTCTCATAGAGCGCGGAGATGATACCCACAATCACACCATTGCTCAGTGCATACACCGGCGCGAGCGCAGGTGCTGTCGTCGGCTTGAAGGAAATGATCAATGCCAGCGCAAGCGGGACGATCCAGCCATACGTCAGCGCAGACCCAAACCAGGCCGGGGCGCTGCCGCCCATAAGGATTTTCCAGCTCCAGCTCGCCGACGTGACCAGCAGCAGGGTCAGAATCGCGGTTTTAAGCACAGTGCCGTTGAGGGTCATTACGCCTTCAGCCGGATTGCCGGAACGTGAACGTTCAAAGACGTGGTCGTTGAGGGTGGGATTGGAGGAGCGCATGTTGGATAAGGGTCAGATCACCCCCACCCTACAAGACACCCTGCGGGTTGGTCAATCGACCTCTTTGATTCAAATTGCCAGCCCACACCCCGCCCTTCAGCACGCCGGATCTGCCGCCGCGTGATGCTGCATCGCGGCTTTGACGAATCCAAAGAACAGCGGATGCGGATTGTTCGGCTTGGAAAGAAATTCCGGATGGAACTGGCAGCCAACAAAGTAGGGATGCGATGGCAGTTCGATGATTTCCGCCAGATCGCCCTTCGGCGAAGTCCCGGAAATCAGCAGCCCCTTCTGCTCCATGACTTCCTTGTAGTCAGAATTGAACTCAAAGCGATGCCTGTGGCGCTCGGTGATCGTCGCGCTGTGGTACAGCTCGAAGGCTTTGCTGCCGGGAACGAGATCCGTCACCCATGAGCCGAGGCGCATCGTGCCGCCAAGCTGCTTCACCTTTTTCTGCTCCTCCATGAGGCTGATGACCGGATGCGGCGTCGTCTTGTCAAACTCAGTGCTCGTCGCTCCCGTCAGGCCGCAGACATTGCGGGCAAATTCAATGACCGCGATCTGCATGCCGAGGCAGATGCCAAAAAATGGAATGCCCTTCTCGCGCGCATACCGCGCCGCAGCCACCTTCCCTTCCGTGCCACGGTCGCCGAAGCCACCAGGAATCAAGATGCCCTGCAAACCGGTCAGATACAGGTCCGGCCCGGCCTTCTCAATGCTCTCGGCATCTACCCGGATGATGTCCACCTTGCAGTCGTTCGACGCTCCCGCATGCGTGAGCGACTCATAGATGCTCTTGTACGCGTCCTGCAGTTCGATGTATTTGCCCACCACGCCAATCCGCACGTGGTGCGTCGGGTGGATGACTCGCTGCACAAAGTTGCGCCAGCGGCTGAGGTCCGGCTGGGGAGTCGTCAGATTGAGCAGACGGCAGACATTGTCATCCAGTCTCTCTTCATGCAGCTTCAAAGGCACCTCATAAATCGTGTGCTTCACGTCCCTCACTTCCACCACGGAATCAATAGGCACGTTGCCAAAGAGAGAAATCTTCTCACGCACATCCAGGTCCAGCGGATGCTCCGTACGGCACAGAATGATGTGCGGGGCGATCCCGATCTCGCGCAGTTTCGCGATGCTCTGCTGCGTGGGCTTGGTCTTCAGTTCCTGCGCCGCCTTGATGTACGGCACCAGCGTGGCGTGAATGAACAGCACATTGCCCACCCCCACCTCATGGCCAAACTGACGGATGGCTTCCAGGAATGGCAGACCTTCGATGTCCCCCACCGTCCCGCCGATTTCCGTGATGATCACGTCACCGCCCATCTTCTCCGCCACTTCGTGCATGCGGGCCTTGATCTCGTTGGTCACGTGCGGGATCACCTGCACCGTGCGTCCTTGGTATTTGCCCGCGCGCTCCTTGTCCAGGACGTTCTGGTACACCTGCCCGGAGGTGATGTTGTTCAGCCGGGAGAGATTCGTATGCGTAAAGCGCTCGTAGTGCCCCAGATCCAGGTCCGTTTCCGCACCGTCATCCAGCACATACACTTCGCCATGCTCGTACGGGTTCATCGTACCGGGGTCAATGTTCAGGTACGGGTCAAATTTCTGCATGATGACCCGCAGCCCGCGGAGTTCCAGCAGTGTGCCCAGTGAGGAGGCGGCAAGCCCCTTGCCAAGTGAACTGACAACGCCGCCTGTGACAAAAATGTATTTCATGGATGCTTCTCGGTTGGAGGGTGTCGGGGTGCAGTTCAAGAAGATTGTTTTTGAAGATGCTTTTCTATCGCGTCCGCCTGCTCCGGCGTATCAACCCCCGGCGAGAGCTCGTCCGTCAGCACCACCCGGATCCGGGATCCATTTTCCAGGGCACGGAGCTGCTCCAGAGACTCGGTCATCTCCAGCCGCGATGGCGGCCAGGCCACAAACTGGAACAAAAAGCTGCGCTGAAAGCCATAGATCCCCAGATGCCGGTAGCTCCGCGGCCAGGCCTCCGGATTGCGCAGGTACGGCAGTGGCGAACGTGAGAAATACAGCGCGTCGCCACGCGTGTCGAAGATCACCTTGACCACATTCGGGTCGCTGATCTGCGCCTCATCCTGAATCGGTGCGGCGGCGGTGATCATCCGCACGCTAAGGTCATTCCGCAGCGTGCGCGCCAGCTCGTCGATCAAAGCCGGTGAGATCAGCGGCTCATCCCCTTGCACATTGATGATCACCCGGTGGTCCGGAAACGAATTCGCCGCCTCGGCGATCCGATCCGTGCCGCTGGGATGCTCCGGAGCCGTCAGAACATATTGAGCCCCAAAACCAGCCGCAGCCTCCGCAATCCGCGCGTCATCCGTGGCGATGATCACGTCGTCGATCTGCTTGCACTCCTGGCAGCGCTCCCACACATGCTGCACCAACGGTCTGCCGGCGATGAGGTGGAGCGGTTTGCCTGGGAAGCGGGTGGAACCCCAGCGGGCAGGAATGGCTACGAGGGTGCGTGAAGA
Source organism: Verrucomicrobiota bacterium (assembly GCA_017301975.1). Classification (GTDB taxonomy): domain Bacteria; phylum Verrucomicrobiota; class Verrucomicrobiia; order Verrucomicrobiales; family Verrucomicrobiaceae; genus Prosthecobacter. The sequence goes on along the minus strand of JAFLEI010000022.1, from coordinate 95,112 downwards.
GTCGGTGGTTGCCAAGGTGGTGGTGACGAGCAGGTTCCCCTGAGATGACGCTGAAGACCCGCCGATGCAAGGGAGATTTGATTCAACCATGAGCAGCCGAAAAGAGCGTTCACCATAGCCCTCAGTCAGCCCCCTTGTCCTTCCGCCCCTTCCGCCCCTTCCGCCCCTTCCGTCCTTTCTGTCCTTCCCGCCCTTCCCTCCCCCCCAAGACACAAAAAACCCGCAGATCGCCTGGACCTGCGGGTTTTCGAAAAGATGCATTTCACCGCCATCCCCGAAAGCTCAGGGAAGCAGCGAACGCCTGGACTTACTTCACGTGAGCCGAGACCAGCTTGGTCATCTCAAACATGGTCACCTGGCTCTTGCCACCAAACACGGCCTTCAGCGCTTCATCGGCATTGATGTTCGTCTTCTTGGCCTGGTCCTGCAGACCGTTCTTCTTGATGTACTCCCACAGCTTCTTGGTCATTTCGCCACGGGAGACCGGGGTGGAGCCGATCACCTTCGCGAGAATCTCGTCCGGTTGGACAGGCTTGCTCAGGGCTGGGTTCAGTTTGCGGGCGGGTTTCGGATTGGTTGTGTCAGACATGGGGGAAGATGCTGGCAGAACTACGCCCTACGGTCAACCTCCGTCATGCATCCGTTTGACCTAAGATGATAAAGATAATCTTTAACACAGCTCTCATACCTGCCGCATTTCCCACATAGCCCGCGCACGGGAAAACAGATGCCTACGGCTCCGCTTTGACCACCGTATCCCGCCCCGCTTCCAGCATCCGCACATTTTTGGCCACCAGCGGCAGCCACAGGCTCACTCGCGTCCCCAGCCCCTCCCGGCTTTCAATGTCGATCTCCCCGCCATGCTCACGAATGATGCGGCGTACAATCAGCAGCCCCAGTCCGGTGCCCGTCGTCCGGGTCGTGGAAAAAGGCTGGAAGAGCTTGCCCATCTGTTCCGCATTGATCCCCTTCCCCGTGTCTTCAAAACTCAGCCGCACCTCGAAGTCCGTGAACGCCCCGCTGATCGTCAGCGTCCCGCCTTTCGGCATCGCCTGGCACGCATTGCGGATCAGGTTGTACACCGCCTGCTTCATCTGCCCCGCATCCAGCGGCATCGCCGGCAGGTCAGGGCGCAGGTCCAGCTTCAGCTTCACCTTGCAGCCTTCGATCTCGGGCTGGAGAAAGCGCACACACTCATCCAGCAGTTCACGCAACTGCACCCGCTGCAGTTGCGGCTTCGTCGGCCGGATCGCCGCCAGAAACTGCCCGATGATAAAATCCAGCCGCTTGATCTCCCCCGTGGCCACATCCAGGTGCTCCCGCAGGCTCGCCCCCTTCGCCCCCATCTTCTTGAGGCGTCGCTCCAGCAGTTGCAGGTGGATAGTCAGCGAATTCAGCGGATTCCCCAGCTCATGCGCCACCCCGGCCGCCAGCAGCGTGAAGGCATTCAGCCGCTCGCTTTCCAGTTGCTCCTCCGTCCGCTTGCGCGTCTCCGTCACATCGCGGATCAGCATCACAAATCCCAGCGCCGAGTCATCATCAATGCTCGTGATGTAGAAATTGAGGTAACGGTTCTCCGGGTAAAACACCTCCAGATCCCGGCTCACCACCGTCCCCGGCTTCAGCAGCTCATTCCAGTCCAGCCCCCGCACCCCCTGCGCCAGCCGCTGGCCGATCACCTGATCCTGCTCCAGTCCAAAAAAGGTGCAGGCCGCCCGGTTCACGTAGCTCACCTTGCCCTCCGTATCCAGCAGGATGACCCCCTCCTGCAGCGCTTCGAAAACCTTCTCCTGAAACTTCTTCTCCCGCACCAGCTCCAGCACGATGCCCTGAATCTCGCCCGGTTCCAGGCGGTCCATGCGTTTGATAAGCTTGTCAATGAAGGCAGATCTCATAGGCTGACGATTATGAACGACCTCCTGATCGTCTTTTGCACCTTCCCCGACATCGGGAAAGCCCGCGAGACTGGCACGGCACTGGTGGAATCGCAACTCGCCGCCTGCGTGAATCTCATCCCCACCGTCGAATCCATCTACCGCTGGCAGGGCAAAGTGGAAACCTCCGCCGAAGTCCTCGCCATCTTCAAAACCACCCCCACCGCCTATCCCCTCTTCGAATCCCGCCTCCAAGAACTCCACCCCTATGACGTGCCCGAAATCGTGGCACTAAAGCCGGAGCAAGTGTCTGAGGCGTATGCGTGCTGGGTGGAAGAGAGCGTAGCGGTGTGAACTCAATGATCAGATTCGCCGCTCAATTTCATCAACTGCTTGCAAAATAGGTCACGGGCCTCGCTCATCTTGTCAGGAAGGGGGCCGCAGGAGCTTTCCAATTTTTCCAAGATCTCCAAGATGCGTTTCTTCTGCTCGACGGTTCCTTGGGAGCGAGCTTCACCAATGAGGGCGTCATACTCCTGGCGAAGATGCAGCACTTCGCTCCGCCTCAAACAACACTTATCACAGCGAGTTCTCAGTGAATCGACGAAGAACCGGTAAGTCTCAAACCAAACCTGCTGCTCCTTGGCCGACCAGAGAAACTCGGTCCCGCAGTCAGCACAACGAAACCGGGCATCCACATACCACCGCCGTGGCATGACCGTGAAGTTTTGAAGATCAACATTCGCCTCGATGGCGGTCGAGTAATCAAGCTCCAAAGCGCCCCAGTAAAAGTGCGGCGGAATGTCCTTGATCCCGGTATTGCGATAAATGTCCACGCTCATGGGATGAAAGTTTGTCCGAAAACCGCGAGCAGTTCCAGGCAGATTACGAAACCAGCACCTCCCCCAGCGCCCTCTGAATCCGCGCCAGCGTCTTCTCCTTCCCGATCAAATGCGCAATCGTCGTCACCCCCGGCCCGCGTGACTGCCCGCTCAGCGCAAATCGCAGCAGCGGCATCATCGCCCCCGGCTTCACGCTCAGCGCCTTCGCCGCCGCTTCCACGGCATCATGCACGCCCTGCTCAGTCCACTCCGCAGCTTGTGCCAGTTGCTCACTCGCAGCCTTCAGCAGACCCGCGTTTTCAGGCTTGGCCTTGAGCTTCGTCACCACATCCGCTTCGAAGGGATAATCCTCGCGGAAGAAGTAATGCACCCACTCCGGCAGTTCGGTGAGCAGGCTCACCTTCTCGCGCACGCTATGCACAGCGGCGGCAGCCATGGCGTCATCGGTCCAAGCCAGCCCCTTCGCGGCGAGGAAAGTCCGGCCATGCTTCAGCAACTCTTCCGGACTCAGCTCACGCAAATACTGCGCGTTGAACCACAGCGCCTTCTTGAGGTCAAACTTCGCGTTGCTGCTATGAATGGCATCCGCATCAAACAGCGCCGTCAGCTCCTCACGCGAAAGCTTTTCGCTCTCCGCCTTCGGCGTCCACCCCAGCATGCAGAGGTAGTTAAACACCGCAGCAGGCAGGAAACCCGCATTCATGTAGCTGTGCTCAATGGCGCTGCCTTCATCACGCTTGCTCATCTTGCTGCCATCCGGATTCAGGATCAGCGGAATGTGCGCATAAGTCGGCGGCGTGGCACCAAAGGCATTGAAAAGATCAATGTGCTTCCAGGTATTCGAAAGATGATCCTCACCACGCAGCACGTGCGTCATCCGCATCTCGATGTCATCCACCACGTTCACAAAATGGAAGATGTAGCTGCCATCCGGGCGGCGGATCGTCATGTCCGGCTCCTCTGTCGGGGCAAACGTCACATCCCCGCACACCAGGTCATGCACCGTGATGGCCGTGCGGCTGAATTTAAAACGCATCGCCCCATCCGCCTCGGCATACACACGCCCGGCGTCCTCCAGCTTCTTGAAGTACGCATCATAGATGTCCTTCCGCTGGCTCTGGAAATACGGCCCGCAGTCACCGCCCACTTCCGGGCCTTCATCCCAGTCCAGCCCCAGCCAGCGCATCCCTTTGATGATGCCCGCCGCGGCCTCCGCCGTGTTGCGTGCTCCATCCGTGTCTTCCACCCGCAGGATGAAGGTCCCGCCGCTCTTGCGGGCCATGAGCCAGTTAAACAAAGCCGTGCGGGCGCCTCCGACGTGGAGATCACCGGTGGGGGAAGGAGCAAAGCGGACGCGAATGGACATGATTGGAAGAAGGGGTGAAGCGAGTCGTCTCACCACGCAGGCGGTCATGAAACGGGGGCGTGACAATAGCCGGGATTCGCCAATTCAAATTTCAAATCTCAAATTTCAAATCGTGGCAGACTGCTTATGCTCACCCCATGAAGATCACCCGCATCATTCTGATTCTGCTCGGCCTCGGGCTGCTGGTCGCCATCGCCGCACCGCTTGGCGGCGTCTGGTGGCTGCGCCGTTACGTCAACAAGGAACGCCTCACCCTTGAAACAGAAAAGAACATCAATGCCCGCGTCCAGTTGGACGAGGTGAATCTCGCCATCCTTTCCTGGCCGCCCAGCCTCCGCCTCTCCGGCATCAAAATCGGCCCGCGTGATCAATACGCCGGCACCCCCATCGCGGCCCGCCCTCCCATGCATCACGCGCCCGTGAATGTCGAGATGGCCTATCTGGAGCTCGTGCCCGAGGGCCTCTGGAACCGCCACTTTTATCCCCGCGTGCTGCGTCTCATCGGCCTGGATGTCACTGAAACCGTCAGCCCGCAGGACGGCAGCTCCCTCCAAAGGCTGTTTCAGCCGCCACCGGAAAAACTCGCGCAGATGCAGATGGAAGAAGTCCCGCGCGCAATCCCCATTCAATCCCCGCCTCCCGTTGCCGCCGTCCCCTCCCCGGAAGCCCCGCCCCCAGCCCTGACCACTCCCCCCGTCCCTCCACCTTCCCCAGACCAGCCGCCCCCCAGCGCCGAGCGTCTCTCGCTCCAGGAAATCAGCATCGAGCAGGCGCATTTCCGCATCTCAAATCAAGGCGTTGACTCCCAGTTCAATGCCGACATCAGCAACTTCAGCCTCGCCCTCACCGACATCGACATTGATCCCGGCGATCTCACCGCGCACAATCGCCTGCACGTCCGCCTCGCCGCCAAGGCCGTCGTGGACGGTGTCGCCAAGATCGGCGGACAGCCACGTCAGGTCCGCTTTGCCGACATGACCCTGCACGGCGAGGGCGACGTCAATCCCGTGGATCCCGCCACCCGCCTCTGGTCTCCTGCCGCAGACCTGAACCTCATCATCGACCGCGGCTCCTCCGTCGGCGGAAACATGACTATCGGCGAGACCGCCGGCGCCAGCTTGGACAAGCTCATGAAATACGGTATCGACATCAGCGCCATCCGCATCGGCGGCACCCTCGCTCAGGATGTTCATGCCCACGTCCTTTACCGCGAGCAGTCCATGCGTTTCCTTGAAGACGCCCAGTTTGCCCTGCCGGACTACGAATACACCATCAAGCGTGACTCATGGATGGACTTTGCCAAAGACCAGCAGGGCCTGCTCACACGCCTGTCCTGTGGCGAGGCGCTCAAACAAAGCCTCATGCAGGGCATCGCCAGCCGCGGCATCAACCGCACCCTTTCCAAGCTCGTCGTCGAAGGCCTCTCAGACAGCCAGGGACGCCTCACCTTTGACCTCACCATCACCGGCTCCCTCTCTCACCCCGAGGTCAAACCCGACCTCCAGGTAAAGCTCGAAAACCTGCTCGGCAACGACATCGAAGAACAAGCCAAAGGCCTCATCAACACCTTCAAAGGCCTCAAAGGCCTCTTCAAATAATCCTGGGCTGCACCTCTGCACATCGGGTTCTTATACCACGCCTAACTGAAACAGGTCTCTGTTTAGGACGCCACCACCGCGCTCGGGGCCGTAGGTCGGCCGTGTTTGGCGTCCAAAACATTTCACCGCCCACCGCCACCTCCGCCAAACCGCCCGACTGCGAGGACATCCGCACGCCCCAGCATTTGCAATGCTCTCAAAGCTGCCTCCCATTCCTCACAGCGCGTGCTTCAATACACACCACGTCATTCTCCCCCCATCCTGCGACGCCATGCGCCAGCCTTCTCGCCAAGGAAAATCTCCGGACTCATTTTCAAATTCGCCTGGGTATTAGGAGTGCTCCAGCGCTGGGAGGGACGCGTTGCGCGCGTCCCTCTTTCCGGGCCTGTCCCACCCGCAGGCCATCCAAAAAGGTCCGCCGTCCCTGCACCCCTCTGCACCACGATGCCCATGAGATGAAAAATGAGTTTTTGCGAAATGCCATAAGTCATCCCCACCCGCCAAACCACCCCCTAAATTGCGGCGCGAATGGCTTGGCAAATCCACCCCACCCGCTTAGCATCTGCCCCTATGAGCAACAAATCGTATGGCTGCTTGATCGCCCTCCTCCTTCTCGGCCTCATCGTGAGTCTGGGCCTCAATGTAGGCCAGTTCCTCGGCAAGCTCGACCTGGACGTCGGGGCTGATGGAGGCTTTTCCACGGCTCGGCCAAAGCGCCATCTGCATGAAGTCACCGTCGAGTCCCCCAAAAAAACCACCCAGGACAAGATCGTCCACATCGACCTCGAAGGCGTGATCTCCTCCATGTCCATGGGCGGACTTTTTGCCGAGGCCATGCCAAGCGTGGAGTCGCTCAAAAACGCACTGGAGCAGGCAGTAAAAGACAAGAACGTGAAGGCCATCGTCCTTCGGGTGAACTCCCCCGGCGGAGAGGTCACCGCCTCGGACATCATTTACAATGCCGTGAAAAACGCCGCCAAAGTGAAACCCGTCGTCGTTTACATGGATGCCATGGCCGCTTCCGGTGGCTACTACGTGGCCTGCGGTGCCACCAAAATCGTCGCCAGCGAAACCACCCTGACCGCAAGCATCGGCGTCATCATCGAGACCATGAACTACAGCGAACTCTTCGGCAAAGTCGGCCTCTCCATGACCGCCTTCACCAGCGGCGCCTTCAAGGACTCCCTCAGCGGCGCCCGCCCCATGCGTGAAGACGAAAAAGCCTACGTCCAAAATCTGGTCATGCAGATGTATGACCGCTTCCTCGGCATCGTCTCAGAGGCACGCGGCGTGCCCAAAGAGCAGCTCAAAAGCACCGTGGCCGATGGCCGCGTGGTCACAGGTCGCGAAGCCCTTGCCGCCAAACTCGTCGATCAAATCGGCTATGTGGAAGATGCCTACGAACTCGCACGCACCCTCGGCAAAGCCGCCGATGCAGGCGTCGTGAAGTATCGCCACGAAACGAGTCTCTTTGATGTGTTTGGCGCGGCCTCTGCCAAAGCAGGCGCACCACCCGCCAAGGTTCAGTTGGACCTCAGCAGCGGCCTGCTTCCCAAGCTGCTTCCCGGCGTGCCGTATTACCTTCCCCCGAGCTTCGCCCACTGATCATGCTGGATGTGCATTCATTCGGCGTCCTGCACGATCTGTCCGTCTTTGTCAGCATCGCCACCGCGATGGCGCTGATCGGTTACTGGATCCTGCGCCACCTCCGTCCGGAAGTCTCCTGGAATCATGAAGGGGCCGTGCTCTCCCGCCCCTACGGAGCGCCGGATTTGCTTGTTCTCGCCGTGCTCGGTTTGGCGTTCATTCTCTCCATGCAGCCGCAGGGCGCAGCCAGTGGCGATGCCGGCAGCACCGTCAGCGACAGCAGCCTCATCGTCGGCATGGTCTTCCATCTCACGATCTGCGCAGGGATTCTGCTCTACCTCTTCCAGCTTCGCAGCTTGAATCCGGCCGAACTCTTCGGCCTCCAGCACCTGCACTGGCGCTCGCTGGCCGTGACCGTGGGCATCTTCACCATCATCATCTTGATCTCGGTGAACGTGGTTTCCGCCATCACCGTCACCTGGCTGCAAAATTTCTGGCCGGACCTCGATCCCCAGGAAACCGTCAAAGCCTTCCAGGAATCAGACAGCATCGGCCTCAAAATCCTCGTGATCTTCCTCGCCGTGGTCATCGCCCCCCTGGCGGAGGAAACGTTGTTTCGCGGCTTTGTGTATGGCGTCCTCAAACGCTACACCGACGCCCCCTTCGCCGCTCTCAGTTCCTCCCTCATGTTCGCCATCATCCACATGCACGTCGGCAGCCTCCTGCCCCTGTGGACGCTCGCAGTCCTCTTCTGCCTCGCCTACGAAATCACCGGCTGCCTCCTCGTCCCCATGATCCTCCATTCCATCTTCAACGGCGTCAGCATCATCGCCATGATCTTCGGAGACAAAACCTAGATTCCAGCTTCCGGAATCCACAGCTAATTTCGAAAACGCACTTCTAAAAAAGCCGGCGTCACTCGTTCTCGGTTGGAGAACGATTGAGACTTGTGCGAGGGGCAGACTTCCTCACTTGGAAGACCAACGGCCTTCCGTAATACCACCGGCATAACACGTCTGCAAGACGCCCCGACACGCACCCGCTCGTGTGCGCATTGGGCGAGCCGACGCCATCCTTCGCCACTTCACTCCGCAATACACCAGCCCCAAAGGGGCTGCGTAATACAGCCCAGGGGTGCCGAGCTTTAGCGAGTGCTCCCCTGAGTTCTTGCAGCCAGCCTGGGAAGCAAACCCACCGCCCCGCCGCACCCAACGGATACCAGCAGCGTCTGCAAAAAGCCCCGCCGCGAATTTGCCGCATTCAGGCACTATATTCACTTCCACCACGAATGCCCTTCTTTCAGTCCATTGCCCAAGGCTCAATAAGCAAAGTATAAAAAACTGCGCTGAATGACGACAGTGAGTTCATGCCAGCATAGGCAAACGACACGCACCATGCGCCTCCCTCCGAAAGCCCGGAGGGCTGGCACAAAAGTAGCCGTGGGTGCCAACCCACGGTAGGCCCCCCGCTCACCGCTCCCTCTCGTGGAACCGCGTAGCGGTGACACAAATCGCCGCCACGCCCAAGCGTGCCAAATCAGCATCAAACCTGCTTGTCCAATACCGCCAAGACACTTGATGCCAGATTCTGAAATCTAGCATCAAGGATCCAGCATCCAGCCGCTACATCACCATCCCACCATCCACCGCCAGCACCTGACCCGTCACATATCGGGCGGCGGGGCTGGCCAGATACAGAACCGCTTCGGCGATGTCCTCTGCCGCACCCAGGTCATTCAGCGGGATCTTCTTCAAAATCTCACCCTTCACCGCATCATTCAGCACATGCGTCATGTCCGTCGCAATGAACCCCGGGCAGATGCAGTTGGCGGTCACTCCACGACCCGCAAACTCACGTGCCAGCGATTTGGTGAACCCAATGAGCCCCGCCTTGCTCGCCGCGTAGTTCGCCTGCCCCGCATTGCCGATCAGCCCGATCACAGAACTGATGTTGATGATGCGCGCGCCTTTTTGCTTCAGGATGCTGCGCTGAAAAGCCTTCACCATGTTGAAAGCGCCCTTCAAATTCGTGTCCAGCACCACGTCCCAGTCTTCCTCGCTCATGCGCAGCAGCAGCCCGTCCTTGGTCACACCGGCGTTGTTCACCAGAATGTCCACATGATCATAGTCCGCCAGAATCTGCTTGCCCACCTCGGCGCAGGCCGCGCCATCGGCCACGTCCAGCGCATAGGCCTTCGCAGCATCGGGGTACTTGGCATTGATCGCATCTGCGGCGCTCTGCGCATTGCCCTGTGTGCGGCTGATGATGGCCACTTTCGCGCCCTCGGCGGCGAAAGTTTCGGCGATGGCTTTGCCAATGCCGCGTCCGGCACCGGTGACGACTGCGATCTTGTCTTGAAGTTTACCCATGCCTTCATCCATGAACGGCATGCTTCACCGTGCAAGAAGAAGGTGCATCCACACCGCTCATGCGTAGTCTCCCTCATTGCCGATGAGTGACGAAGCGCCGCCAGCCGACAAACCCACCCCCCTGCAAAAGGCCGTCTCCCTGGCCGGACTTTGCGATGTCATCGTCGCCATGTCCCTCTCCTGCACCTGGCTTGGCAGCCTGGGCCGTCACGGCCACATTTTTGATCTCCTGTCCCACTTCCGCCTGCAGTACGTCGTGGTCTGCGCCCTTGTTTTGATCTACGCCCTGCTTCGTCGTCGCTCCGGTATCGTGCTCATCTCGCTCATCTCCCTGCTCTGGAATGCACAGATCATCTACGCCTTCCATCAAACCGCCGAAGTAACGCCATCTCCCGCCGGCAAAGCCCTGCGCGTCATGACCTTCAACGTCCTGACCGACAACAAGAACCAGCCGGCCGCCATCAGCCACGTGATGCAAACCGACGCGGACATCGTCTGCCTGCTCGAAGTCGATGACACCTGGCGCACAGCCCTGGAACCGCTCCGCATCAAATACCCCCATCACGTGGAAGAGCTGAGCGATGTCAATTTTGGCATCGCCTGCTACACCCGGCTTCCCATGAAAAGCTCAGAGGTCCGCCACTTCACCATCTGGCGCCTCCCCACTCTCGTGCTCAATCTCGACCACCTCGGCAGACCGCTCACCTTCATCGGCACGCACCCCATCCCGCCCATCGGAGAACAGAAAGCGCACGAATGGCGCGAGCAGTTATCAGCCATCGCCACCCTCGTCGCCCCCCTCAGCGGCGAAGTCATCGTCGCCGGCGACCTCAATGCCACTCCTTGGTGCGAAGGCATGCGCCTCCTCCGCCAAAAAAGCGGCCTCGACTTCCGTTCCGTCGATCCCGTCTGGCCACCCACCTGGGGCCTGAACCTCCCCATGATGATCCCCATCGACCACGTCCTCATGAAGCGCGGCCTCACCGTCCAAAAGCGCACCCTCGGCCCCGAAATGGGCTCCGATCACCGCTCCGTGACCGTGGAAATCACACGCAGCATGCCCTAGTTCGACATTGTTAGACTTGATCGTCATGCAGGTCGCGTTCTGCTCACGTCTCAGCGCAGCAAAGTAGCCTTGTTCCTGCGGAACAAGAAACGCTCCGCCTCGCCCCAGATGCTTGACAATGTAGAACTGGGAAGTGTTTGAAAAGACAGGCATCACTGGCCCTTTGGGTCTTTGAGTGCCCCGGCCCTCCGGCTCGCAGGTCGGGGCGCGTCACCGCATTCACAGGCCCAACGACATATAAACACGCAGAGCATCCATCACCTCGCCCTAGGCGGTGTTGTTTGGAACTTCAACAATCAAAAATCGATGGCTCGTCAATCGTCAATCCTTCCGCCCTCACCGCGCAGTCGCTGCACAATGATCAACGATTCATGCACAAGGCTTGTCGCTTTTTGAAGTTCGCCCTCACGCCAGCACCGCCTTCACCGGACTGTGTTCCTCCACTCCCGTCAGTCTCTGATCCAGCCCCTGGAATTTGAAGCTGAACTTCCGGTGATCGATCCCCATCAGGTGCAGGATCGTCGCGTTGAGATCATTGATGTGCACCGGGTCCTTGGCCACATTGTAGCTGAAGTCATCCGTCTCCCCGTGCTCAATGCCGCCTTTCACCCCGCCCCCGGCCATCCACATCGTGAAGCAGCGCGGATGGTGGTCGCGCCCATAGTTTTCCTTGGTCAGCGTGCCCTGTGAATAGACAGTACGACCAAACTCCCCGCCCCAAACCACCAGCGTGTCCTGCAGCAGTCCCCGCTGTTTCAAATCCATGATCAGCGCCGCACAGGCGCGCTCCGTATCTTCCACCTGCCCACGCAGCAGCTTGGGCAGATTGCTGTGCTGATCCCATCCGCGATGCAAAATCTGCACCACCCGCGTCCCACGTTCGATCAGCCTCCGCGCCATGATGGCGCTATGAGTAAAGCTTCCGCTGCGGTTCACATCGTCCCCGTACATCTCCAGCGTCGCCTTGCTCTCCTTGCTCAGATCCGTCAGCTCCGGCACACTCGTCTGCATACGGAAGGCCATCTCATACTGGGCGATGCGCGTCTGGATCTCCGGGTCACCAATGCGCCCGTGATTGATGGCATTCAGCTTGTTCAGCGCATCCAGCATCGTCCGCCGGTCGCTGCCATCCACCCCCGGCGGATTCTTCACATACAGCACCGGATCTCCCTGCCCCCGCAGCGCCACCCCCGTGTACTTCGTCGGCAGGAAACCACTGCTCCACATGCGCGTAAACAAAGCCTGCGCCTGACTCGCCGCCGGAAATGTCGGCGTAAACACCACGAACGACGGCAGATCATTGCTCTCGCTGCCCAGCCCATACCCCAGCCATGAGCCAATGCTCGGCTTGCCCGGCACCTCGCTGCCCGTCATCACAAATGTGCACGCCGGGTCATGATTGATCGCACTCGTATGCACGCTTTTGATCACCGCGATCTCATCCACAATCTTCGCCGTGTGCGGCAGCAGCTCGCTCACAAACCGCCCGCACTGCCCGTGCTGCGTAAACTTGAACATGCTCGGCGCCACCGGAAACCGCGCCTGCCCGCTCGTCATCGTCGTGATTCGCTGCCCGTTCCGGATGCTGTCCGGCAGATCCTTGTCAAAATGCTGCTGCAGCTGCGGCTTGTGATCCCACAGATCCAGTTGCGAAGGCGCACCATTCATGTGCAGATAGATCAGCCGCTTAGCCTTCGGCGCAAAATGCGGCAGCCCCGGCAACGCCGGTTGCACCAGACTGGAGACCCCGCTCGCAAACGACTCTCCCATCATGCCCGCCAGCGCCACACCACCCAGCCGCAAGCCAGTCTGGCCAAAAAACTGCCGACGCGTCTGCTGGCGGTGATATTCAAGAAGAGGATCCATATCCCAAGAAAACGCCGCATAGAGGCCCAGGCTTGCGCCAGAAAACCAAAGTACTCGTGAGCTTCAGCTCACTCCGGGAAGCCCCGCCATCTCCAAAACCAGCGAAACTCGCGATCACTTTCTTTCGCTCACCCCTCACGCACTCACCGAAACAGCTTCTTCTCCACCACCGGCCCGTTCACCAGCACCCGCCGCTTCGCAAAATCCAGCACCATGATCGCATCCGTCTTCGCCCCCTTGATGTGCTGCTGCCCGGACTGCACCGTCGGGTCCCCCTCCAGCACCACCTCCGAGGACGAACTGCGAAAATGAATCCGCTGCGCGATGCCGAAAAACGTCCCATCCTTCGTGATCACAGTGATTTTGCTCCACTTGTCCGCACGCGCCAGCCTCGGCCAGATCTGCTTTTCCGCCTTCACATACACCAGCTCCTCCCCCTGCAGCAGCACAAACGGAAACTCGTTGAGCGCCAGTTGCCGCCGAGTGTCATCAATGGACCCCAGCTTGTCATCCGAGTGAGATCCCGCCGCGATCGCCAGCAGCGAAGTCACCATCCCCATCAAATCCCCCGCCTTCCCCGTCAGCCCCGAACTCGGCCTCTTGGCCTTCGGCGATCCCTTCGGCAGTTCCTCATCACGAATAAAAAGGCTGCGCGGGATCGACTTGCCCCCCTGCACCTCCAGCATCGGCCCGGGGAGCGCGGCCCACTGCTTGAGATCCGGAAACGGCAGGTAGTCCAGCGGCTCCGAGGTCAGCGGGCTCGACACACGATGCATCGCCTTGTAGGCCAGAGAGCCCACATGCATCTTGCAGGAAGTCAGTGAAAAAAGGCAGATGCCCAGCGCCGACGCCACACGCCAAAAGCGTTTCCGAATCATCCCGCTAGGAATGTCGTTCCCACGCGCATGCGCAAGTCAGGAATCTCAACATCCCTCAAATCAGTCCCCCATTTGTCCGGCAAGATGCCCCGCGGTCCCATCGTTCTCATGCGCCCATGATCCGCCGCCTCTTCCTCTCACTGCTCGCCCTCCCCTGCCTGCTCTCCGCCGCCGATGCCCCTCCAAACATCGTCATGATCATCTCAGACGATCAATTGTACAGCGACTACGGCTTCATGGGCCACCCCGTCATCCAGACCCCAAATCTGGACCGCCTCGCCAAGGAAAGCCTCACCTTCACCCGCGGCTACGTCCCCTGCAGCCTCTGCTGCCCCAGCCTCGCCACCATCATCACCGGGCTCTACCCTCATCAGCACAAGGTCACCAGCAACGATCCCCCCATTCCCGCCGGCATGAAGCCGCGCGAGTTTCAAACCAGCCCCGCATTTGATGCCGGACGCGAGATCGTCAGCAAGCACCTCGAAGAAGCCGGCACCCTCCCCACCATGCTCAAGCAAAAAGGCTACCTCAGCCTGCAAACCGGCAAATGGTGGCAGAAGAGCTACGAACGCGGCGGCTTCACCCACGGCATGACCCACGGCGGCCGCCATGGCGATGAAGGCCTCAACATCGGCCGCAAAACCATGCAGCCCATCTATGATTTTATCAGCGAGGCAAAGCAGCAGCAAAAGCCCTTCTTCGTCTGGTACGCCCCCATGATGCCGCACGATCCCCACACGCCACCCCAGCGTCTCTTCGACAAATACAAGGACAAAGCCCCCAGCGAGCACGTCGCCAAATACTGGGCCATGGTGGACTGGTTCGACGAAACCTGCGGCGAGCTCATCAAGCACATCGACGACAGCGGCCTCAAGGAAAACACCATCTTCGTCTATGTCTGCGACAACGGCTGGATCACCAATCCCAAGACCGGCCGCTACGCCGAAAAATCCAAGCAAAGCCAGTACGACGGCGGCCTCCGCACCCCCATCATGATCCGCTGGCCCGGCCACGTGCAGCCAAAGATGTCCGAAGACCTCGCACAGTCCATCGACCTCGTCCCCACCCTGCTCAAAGCCACCGGCATTGCACCCACCAAAACCTTCCCCGGCATCGACCTCCTCGACACCTCCGCCGTCACCGCCCGCAAGACACTCTACGGCGAATGCTTCACCCACAACTTCGTCGATCTCAACGTCCCCGCCTCCAGCCTCCGCTGGCGCTGGATCATCAACGGCTACGACAAGCTCATCGTCCCCCACAAGCCCAACCAGCCCGCTGACCCCGTCGAACTCTACGATCTAAAAACCGATCCCACCGAAGAGAAAAACATCGCCACCGAAAACGCAGACAAAGTGAAAGCACTGGCCTCAAAGCTCGACGCCTGGTGGAAACCATGAAGCACACCCAGCGCGGCGTGGTTCGCACTTTCCGAGTGCGACACGCATACTCCTGAGCACCGAAAAACACGGACAGCACCCTTTCACCGCACACGAAGTATGCGGACCAGTCCCCGCTTGATTGCGTGACACCTCCCGCCAAAACCCATCTCTCATCATCGACAGACCTTGGCCTCTGTCCTACTTAAAGACGTGCCCCCCCGTCTTTACCCTCAGATCTCGACTCCCCCCATCGAGTCCGACTCCGAATTCCTCACCGCCTTCAGAGATCACGAATTCGACCAGCACTATCCCGAACACATCCGCGAACAGTCCGCCTGCCACTGGACTCCCATTGATGTCTGTCAGATGGCCGCACAAATGCTCGTCGAAAAACCCGGCGCCCGCGTGCTGGACATCGGCTGCGGCCCCGGAAAATTCTGCGCCATCGGCGCGACCTCCACCCTCGGTCACTTCACCGGCGTCGAGCAGCGCCTCAGGCTCGTCAAAGCCGCTCGCGATCTCCTGGCTCGCCACCGCATCACCCGCGCCGAGATCGTCCACGCCAACATCACCACCGTCTCCTTTGCCGCCTTCGATGCCTTCTACCTCTTCAATCCCTTCGAAGAAAACATCCTCCCCATGTTGCGCATCGACCACGATGTGGAGATGAAATCGCAGCTCTACGACGACTACACCCTCCACGTGCAGCAGCAGCTGGAACTAAAACCCCTCGGCACACGCATCGTCACCTACTACGGCAGCTGCGCCGAAGTCCCCGAATGCTACACCTGCATCAAAACAGCCTACGACGGCACCTTGAAGCTCTGGCAAAAAACACGCTCCCACCTCGAAGACGCAGAAGACAATTCACCACCCGAACCCTGCCGCTTCCCGCATCTCATCTAAACTCACACATTAGCAAATCATGTCACGCTCTTGAAATCATTGCCGTATCGTTTCGATTCACATTCTTCAGGTTGCTTGTCACCAATACCCTGATCCATGACTTTGCAGCACTCCAAACCTGATTTCCAAAAAGCTTAAGTCTTGGTGCTCGCAGGCCCACCGCCATCCGCGTGTCCTTCGAAGCTCAATGCAGGAGTTCCTAGAAGGCAGCCCCAGCCCCTGCTCATGCGTCAACAGGATCCTGCCAAACAGAAAGAAGTTCTGCATTTCACGATAGTTCCACATCATTAGACTTGATCGTCAGGCAGGCTGCATTCGTCTGGCGTTTCAGCGCAGCAAAGTAGCCTTGTTCCTGTGGAACAAGGAACGCTCCGCCTCGCACCAGAAGCTTAACAACGTAGATTTAGTACAATCCATTGAGACAAGTCCGTTTCCTCTCTTCGGATGCCGCCCCGCATCGCACCAGCCCTGAAGGGGCTGCGTAATTCAGTCCAGGGTCAGCCAGCTTGTCCTTCGAAGCTCGCAGAGCGTTGGAGGAAGCCTCAGCGAGGCGACCCTGGGTTGCAGTCAGCCAATCGGGAAGCAAACCCATCGCTTTTCATCACTCCGCGCTCACCAGCAGCTTGTCCTTCGTAGCTCCAGTCCTCCGTAGCTTTAGCGAAGGATGGATAGCGAAGAATGGGCGTCTGCAACGTGCCCCGCCGCAGCCCGGCGCCGCGCCCCCCTCAGCACGCAATCACACACGCTTCCCCCGCCCCCATCTCCGGCTCCACATGCTTCCGCACCGCCGCGACCCCACCACGCCGAAACACCAGCGCCACCAGCGACAGCGTCACCAGCGAACTCAGCGGCATCAAAATCGCCGCCAGCAGCGGGCTCAAATGGCCCATCAGCCCCACGATCACCGTCACAAGATTATACGTCACCGAAAACCCAAAAACCGCATGCACCGCACGTCGGTGCGTCGCTGCAATATCCAGCAGGCTGCTCATGAAGCGCATGCTATGCCCCAGGAAATAAAAGTCCGCCTTGTGCTCCAGAAAGCTGCGCCCCGTCACCGGACTGCCCGCACACGCCGCCGCATCAAACGCCAGGCTGTCATTCGCACCATCCCCAATATACAGCGTGCTCTGCGGCTCATGCGCAGCAATCCACGCCGCCTTCTCATCGGGCGTCAGGCTGTGCTGCCATTCCTCCGGCTTCAGATGCAGTTGCTCGGCGATCGCCGCCACCTTCGATTCCCTGTCACCGCTCAGAATGCTCACTCTCAGTCCGCGCCTTTGCAGGTCCTCCACCTGCGCCAGCGATTCCGCACGCAGCGCATCGCGAAAACGGAAGGCGCAAAGCCTCACACCATCGCGCATGAACACCGCATCCGCAGACGCATCCTGGGGCCGTGAGATCGCCCACACCACGCCCTCATGTTCACAGCGCAGTCCCTGTCCAGGTTCCTCCCACACTTCCGCATCAAATCCTTCGCTGCTCATGCCGCCCAGCGCATCAAACAAACTGCGGCTCACCGGATGCAGATTTCCGCTCGTGAGGTGTCGCAGCATCCGGCGCGCGCGCTCATCCAGTTCATCCAGCACCGCAGGATTCATCAGCATCGGATTCTCCAGCGTCAGCGTCCCCGTTTTATCAAACACCACCTGGCGCAGCCGCGTCAGCTTCTTCCACAGCCCCAGCGTGCGCACAAAGACTCCCTGGTCCGCCGCGCGGCTTGCCGCGATGTCATCCGCCAGCGGTGCCGCCACACCCAGCGCGCATGGGCATGACACCACAAACACCGAAATCATCACCTGCAGCCCACGCGCCCATTCCCCCGTGTGCCACCACCACCAAAGTCCGCCCACCACGCCCGCCAGCACCACCACCACCAGATAACCGCGCAGCAGTTTTTCCAGTCGCAGGTCGCGTTGGTCACCTCCACGCCGAGCCTCCAGCAGCTTGTGCAGCGTGGACTCCTTCCACGATTCCAGCGCCACCGCATTCAGCGCCCGCGTGCCCGCATTCAGCGCACCCGAAGGCAACAGTTGCCCGGTGCTTCGCGAACACGAATCACTCTCTCCGCTGATCCACTCCAGGCTGATGCTCGCATGCGCATCCGTCAGCTTGGCCGCCACCGGCACCGCCTGCCCCGGCTTCACGGTAAAGGACGCACCTGCTTGCAGCGCCTCCAGCATCTCCGCCTCTGGAATCGACGGATCACGCAGCAGTCTGCGGCGATTTCTCGCCACGGCCATCTGCTGCACCAGCCTCCCACCCAGCATCAGGAAAATGAACATCGCCACAAAATCGAAATACTTCAGCCCCGGCTCCCCGCTCATCCAGCCGATGATCGAACCCGCATACGCCGCCAGAATCCCGAGCGTGATCGGCGTATCGATGTGCAGCACCCCCGCGCGCAGCGCATGCCACGCACGCTGCGCAAAATAACTGCCCCCCACCAGCAGCGCCAGCGTAGCCGATGCCGCCGCCACCAGATCAAACCAGTGCGCAAAAGGAAAGTCCGCCGGCATCCCAAAATACGCAGGCAGCGAGAACGCCATCGCATTCATCGCAAACGCGCCGCACACACCAGTGCGTCGCTCCAGCCCGTTGTCTCGCGCCTGCCCACCATCCATGCGCTGCATCCCCAGCAGGTAGCCAAAGCGCTGCAGCTCACGCGCAAACTCCACCGGCTGAAATTTCCCCGGCTGCCACGCCATGCGCAGTTCACCGCTGGAGATGTCCACATGGATTTGCGTGCCGCCCAGCTTGGCAAACACCCGCTCAATGAGCCAGATGCACGCCATGCACGAGAGCCCCTGCACAGACACGCTCAGCTCAGCAGCCACCTCCTCGCTCACCCGCGTTGTCTCAGCGGCCAGCGTGGCCGTCTCCAGCCAGCCATAATCCTGCTGCCGCATGGCCTGCGCAGGCACCGGCGGCAGGTTCAGCCCGGACTTGAGATCATAGAAATGTTCCAGCCCATTTTGCTGCAGCATGTCATGCACAGAGCGGCAGCCCGCGCAGCAAAAGCCGTCGTTCCGGGTGGCCGGGACGGGTGTCCCGCAGTGCTGGCAAATCGTGTTCATAAATTTTAAGTCATCGCATTTCCGTCAGTGAAGCACCCAGCGCTCAAGGCGCGCGGACCTCCGAGTCCGCAGCACTCCGCCAGCAGCATTCGCTCCGCTTGACCACATCCCCTGTGAGACGCCGCGCTCATAACCGGCGCGCTTACGGCATGCCGTGTGGATAAATGATGACCCACAAACGATTCGCGCCCTAAAAAGCCATGATGCCCTGCAGTTCTCATTCCCTCCAGCGTCATTGGCTTCACGTCGCCCCCTCCTAAACAGGAACTCCAATCTTTCGCCACTCCGCTCCGCCTCACACCAACCCCAAAGGGGTTGCGTAATATAGCCCAGGGATGCCGAGCCTTAGCGAGTGCTTCCCTGGGTCCTGCCATGCAGATCCGGGAAGCAAACCCAGCACTCCGCCACACCTCATTCTCACCAGCAGCGTCTGCAAGAAGCCCCGCCACGCACCTGCCGCGCTCTATGCCTCGATTAAATGTCCTCATAGCATCAAGTATCAGTTCATCGCATGGCAGCAGCTCGCCGCCGCACTGCTCCCAAAGTCCAGCGTATCCCTCAGCCTCCACGCCAGAACCACCGCCGTCACCAGCGCCAGCCCTCGCTGCACCTTCCGCATCGTCGCAGGCTGCATCTTGCCACCCATCAAATGAAGCTGGGTCTGCGCCAGAAACAGCAGCGGCAGCGTGCCCAGGCCAAAGGCCACTGCAAATCCAGAGCCCTTCACCGCACTGCCATTCGCCGAGGCCAGCGCCAGCATCATGTACAGCGGCCCGCACGGCAGCAGCGGCGTCGCCAGCCCAAGAATCGCGGCGCGCCATGTGCTCTTCATTTGAAACGCCGCCGTCTGCACCCGGCGCAGTCCGGCAGAGAGAAAGTGCGGCTTCGGCAGCCAGGCATCCAGCCCAAGACCCACGCACGCAAAGGCCAGTACCAAAAGCCATGGCAGCACCATGCCGGCTCCATGCTGAAAAAACGCCAGCGGCACCGCTCCGATCGCTCCGGCGATCGCTCCCGCCGCTCCATACGAAATCATCCGCCCCGTGTGGTACAGCGCCGTGCTCCGCATAAATCCACTGCCTTTGGACGAGATCGCCCACGAACACGACAGCGGCCCGCACATGCCCACACAATGGACGCTCGTGACAATGCCGGCCACAAAGGCTGCGGCGCTGGTGTCGATCTGCATCATGCCGGTATCAGATGCTTCAGCGGCACAACCTCCGGCTGATTGTTCAGCGCGATGTAAAACAGCACGCTCCATGCACTGAGCAGCACCACAAAGGCCAGCACCACCCACAGCCACGGCCGGCTCGCGATGCAGCCCAAAGTTTCACTTTTGCAGATATTGGCTGGGGTCGAGGTAGTCATTGGATTTCAGGGTTGCGTCAGGGCCGGTAAACTCGAAAGGCTTGGTGCGGTAGGTTTTGCCATCCTTCGTATCAGTGATGCTGATGCTGAGCTTGAACGGAGCCTTGAAGGCGGCTTCCGGCAGCGTGATCATCAGCGGCTTCAGCTCCTCGCCTTGCGCGGCGATGGTGATCGGCGCATCCGCCCCCGCAGCGGCCAGTCCTGCTGGCAGCTCTCCTTCCAAGGCCAGCTTGAAGGTGCGCGGCTCGTTGCGTTTGTTGATCAGCCGCACCAGAAACTGGTTCCGCACGATGTGGTTCGTCACATAATAAGGCGAGCCCTGCATGCGCAGCACGTTGGCGCGCATCGGCTCGATCCGGCTCGCCGAAAAAGCAAACACCGCGACCCCGAGAAACAGCAGCCCGGTATACAAAATGATGCGCGGGCGGATCAGCCGCGTCTTGCCTCCTTCAAACGCAGTCAGGGAGGAATACCGCACCAGACCGGGCTTCCGCCCCAGCTTCGTCATGATCGTGTCGCACGCGTCCACGCACGCGGCGCAGCCGATGCACTCAAGCTGCAGCCCGTTGCGGATGTCGATGCCCGTGGGGCACACCTGCACGCAGCGCAGGCAGTTCACGCAGTCCCCTGCTCCGGTGGTCCCCGCCTTGCCACGCGGTTCACCGCGCTTTTTGTCGTAGCCCACATTGATCGTATGGTCGTCCACCAGCGCCGACTGCATGCGGCCATACGGGCACATGATCACGCAGAACTGCTCACGAAACCAGCTAAACGCCCCATACAGCCCGGCCGTGAGAAACATCACCACACCAAACGCGATGGCATGCGCCTGGGGCGAATGGTGCATCATCTCATACAGCTTCTCCAGCGACACAAAGTAGCTCAGGAAAATGTGCGCAATGATGAGCGAGGAGAGAATGTACAGCCCGTGCTTGGTGACTCTCCGCGCGATCTTTCCCGCCGTCCATGGTGCCGCGTCCAGCTTGCGCCGTGCTGAGGCATCTCCATCCACCAGCCTCTCGATTCGGCGGTAGATGTGCTCCAGAAACACCGTGTAGGGGCAGGTCCACCCGCACCACACGCGCCCAAACAATGCGGTGACGTAAAACAGTGAGAACCCCAGGCCGGTGACAAGGAAGAACCCCACCCACAGATCCTGCACCGCCAGCGTCAGCCCCATGAAGTGAAAGCGGCGGTTCAGCACATCCAGAAACACCGCAGGGAAACCGTTCACCGGAATCCACGGCAGCGCCACATAGGTGATGAGCAGCACCAGAGCCACCAGTCGCCGGCCCCGCGTGAACTTCCCGGACACATCGGCCGGGTGCAGTGTCTTCTTGCTTCCATCTTCATTGATGGAGCCGAGCGAAACGAGGTTCAGTGGGTTCAGTGGCATGGTGACTCCTTGCAGCTATTTGGCAGCAGGCGCTGGTGTCGCAGCGGCGGCAGGGGCGGGGGCGGCAGTGGTTGCTGCGGCGGGTGTCGCTCCGGGTGAATCGGCGGCGCGTGTGATCGGCTCGCCTTCCTTGTGATGGCTCAGCACAAAGGCCACCACCTCGCTCACTCGCTTCATGCCCAGCACCAGTTCCCAGGCCGCCATGCCTTTCGTGATGTCGGGCGAGCCTTTGCGCACGATCTTGAAGATCTCCGTCGGCTTGCCGCCATGCTTCCATTCCTGGTCGTTCAAGGGCAGGCCCGGCAGCTTCGCGCCGCTCAGCATGCCGCTCAGATCCGGCCCATGGCAGGTCACGCACATGCCGGGTGTCATGAAGGTGGCCTTGCCGGCCTCCACCGCAGCAGGATCACGGGACAGCGCCCAGAGCTGCTCGTCGCTGATGCTTTCCATCTGCTTGTCACGCGCCGTTTGCATCTCGGCCATGGCCTTGTCGATCACGACGGTGTCGCTGCTGCCCAGACCAAGCTGGTAGTAGCACAGCCAGTGAACCACAAACCAGGCAATGGCGATGTAGAGGGTGAACAGCCACCAGTTCGGCAGCTTCTGATCATACTCCTGAATGCCGTCGTAGATATGATCGCGAAGTTGGGGCTCGTTGTTGGGGGATGGCTTCTTGGGGTCCATGGCGGGAGAGTTTATTCGAGTGGCAGACGTGACATGTGCTCGGCCTTGTCTCTGCGCAGCAGCATGCCGCGAAGGGTCATGATGCCGAAGACCAGCACGGTGGTGGCGAAGGAGATGACGGGCACAACCAGGTGCCAGTTTTCGTAAATGATGCGCTTGTACATGAGCTGATTGGGGGCGTGGGGTTACTCGGCACCGTTGGCCCGGCGGCCGTTGTCAGGAATGATCGGACTGAGGGGGAATGGCACTCCCTGGCCTTTTTTCGCGAGCGCTTCCTCCACCGCAGGCTGCTCGAACTGGCCGAGCTTCTGCAGGTAGGCGATCACCGCCACCATCTCGCTGTCAGGCCGCACCACGATGTTCGACTTCTTCAGCTCGGTGGCGATCTTCACACCCTGCTCCAGCGCCTTCATCTTGATCTCCGTCCCATCCATCGGTGGATAAGGCACGCCCAGCTGACGCAGCACGGCGATCTTTCTGGGAAGGGTTTTCTGGTCAAACGGCTTTGTATTCAGGTGCGCATACGGCGGCATGTTGGACATCGGGGACATCGAGCGCGGATCCATCAGATGCTCGTAGTGCCAGGAGTCAGGGCGCTGCCCGCCTTCACGTGCCAGGTCCGGACCGGTGCGCTTGGAACCCCACTGGAACGGATGGTCATAAATGCTCTCTCCAAGGCGGGAGTAGTCACCGTAGCGCATCACATCCGGGACCAGCGTGCGGATCATTTGGGAGTGGCAGTTGTAGCAGCCTTCGCTCACGTAGATGTCGCGGCCTGCGAGTTCCAGCGGCTCATACAGCTTCTGGATGCGGTCTTCCACGTTCTTCGCACTGTTCACCGTCACGGTCGGGATGATCTGGATCAGACCGCCGATCACCACGGCCACAAACGTCAGCACCGTGAATGGGAGGTAGTTGTGCAGCAGGCTGTCATACCAGAGAGCCCATGTGTGGCTCGTCTTCTGGAAGCGGCGCACCGCAAGGAAACCGAAGACGATTGCGCAGACAAGAGAGGCGATGTCAGCGCCTGGCGGGAGAAAGATCCAGCCAAAGACCAGCAACATCGCGCCAAAGGTGCAGGCCGTGGGGTCGTTGAAGAAAGTTTCCTTCACTCCCATCGTGTCCGTGCCGCCGCGCTGCAGCACCGCCACTTCACGCACCTCGTTCACCGGCGTGCCGGAGCGGATGGTCTTCCACAGATTGACACACATCACGATCCAGCCCAGCAGGAACATGCCGCCACCGATGATGCGCAGACCCATCAGAGGCCGGATCGCCTGCAGCGTGTCCAGAAAGGTGTTCTTCACCGCCAGCCCGTCCGCAGTGACCTGGTTCAGCATCAGCCCCTGCATGATGCCGCTGATCCACATCGCCACCACATACAGCAGGATGCCCAGCGTGCCGATCCAGAAGTGGAAGTTCGCCAGCGCGATGGAATGCAGCTTCGTGTTCCACAGGCGCGGTGCCAGCCAGTAAAACATGCCTGCGGCCATGAAGCCATTCCAGCCAAGAGCCCCCGCGTGCACATGGCCGATCGTCCAGTCCGAGTAATGGGAGAGCGAATTCACCGCGCGGATGGAAAGCAGCGGCCCTTCAAAGGTGGCCATGCCATAAAAGGTCACACCGGCGATGAAGAACTTGATCACCGGATCTGTGCGCAGCTTGTCCCATGCACCACGCAGCGTGAGCAGGCCGTTGAGCATCCCGCCCCAGCTCGGCGCCCACAGCATCAGGCTGAAGAACATGCCCAGCATCTGCAGCCACTTCGGCAGCGCCGTGTTCAGCAGATGATGCGGGCCCGCCCAGATGTAGAGGAACACCAGCGACCAGAAATGCACAATCGACAGACGGTAGGAATACACCGGACGTTCCGCCGCCTTCGGCAGGAAGTAATACATGATGCCGAGGATCGGCGTCGTCAGGAAGAAGGCCACGGCGTTGTGCCCATACCACCACTGCACCAGACCATCCTGCACACCGCCAAAGATGCCGTAGCTGTGCGTCCAGCTCGTGGGAATGGAGAGATGGTTGACGATGTAGAGCATCGCCACCGTCACAATCGTGGCGATGTAGAACCACAGCGCCACATAAAGGCTGGGCTCATTGCGCTTGTGCAGCGTCAGGAAGAAGTTCACCGCAAACACCACCCAGATCACCGCCACAGCCACGTTGATCGGCCAGATCAGCTCGGCGTATTCCTTGCCGCGTGAAAGTCCCAGCGGCAGCGTGATCGCCGCCGCCACGATGATGAGCTGCCAGCCCCAGAAGTGGATCGCGCTCAGCGTGTCATTGCCCATGCGGCACTTGCACAGACGCTGCGTGGAATAGTAGATGCCTGCGAACATCATGTTCCCCACAAACGCGAAGATCGCTGCATTCGTGTGCAGCGGGCGCAGGCGCCCGAAGGTCAGCCATTCCGCGAGGTTGAGCTGGTGGAAGTTAAGCTGGCTGGCGATGAACACGCCGGCAAGCATGGCAACGACGCCGAAGATGATCGAGGCCAGCATAAACTGGCGCACGACTTTGTCGTTGAATTCAATGGGTACTTTGGAGGCTGCGGTGCTAGTCATGGGAAAGGGAATGCTGGGAAAGGTGTGCAGGCACGGTCACGCGAGTGCCCTCAGGTTCGTCGAGTGGCAGCAGCGCATCTTGCTCGATGCTGCCCCGCCGCCTCTGCCCCCGCTCAGCCAGATACAGGGCCGCAAACAAGACGGCGAACATCAGGCTGACGAAGATGGTGACTGCGAATACTTCCATAAGGGGCCGCGGAGCATCAGGCTCTCGCTGGACTCACAGAAGCGCAGATTACCCCCCCTCGCTCCCCCCCCCTTGGTAATGCCTCACCCGATCTTGTGACATGACACAATCCCTGCACACTTTCGGCACCGATCACCGTTCAAAAACCGACGGCTCATCACGATCCGCGACCTTGAGATAACGGAAATAAACTTCGAGCTGCAAAGTGCACAGGCACTGACGGTAAATCGCGTCCGCCGCATCCCCCGCAGGCCAGTTCGGCCGGCCTCGTTTGAAGGAGCCGTCCGCCTGCTGCGCACCAAGAATCTGCGGCAGAAATTGCGCGTTATAAAACTTCCAGTCATCCCCGCCCGCCTGAAAGAAGGCCTGCGTGTAATAGTACCAGCAGTACAGGTTGCAGTTGCGCTCCCAGTCCAGCGGTTCGCTGGCCAGAAACTCCCGCAAAAACCGGATCCCCTTCTTCACCGGAGTCGCCTTATGGTGCGCCAGAGTCTGCAACCCCAGCACCCCGCACCCAGTCAGGCTCCACTGGTTGTAATGCTCATCGCGGTTCGTTTTCCCAAACCCACCATCCTTCGTCTGCTTGGACTCCAGATAATCGCAGCACCGTTTGATCGCCCCATCAAGCCCCGCGATTTTCAGCCCCGAATGCTTCGCCGCCTTCAGCGCCTGAAACTGCCAGCCGCTGACCGACAAATCCTCCCCCCGGCTGTCCTTGTTGTAAGCAGTCGGCATTCCCGCATCCTTCCCCCCATAGGTCCAGGACCCCTGCTGGTTCTGCTCATCAATGATGATCTGCACCCCCTTTTCAAAAGTCTCGCGCAATCCTGGCAGGCTGCGGTTCCCCAGCCGGTAAAACGAATACATTTCGCCAAGCGCGTAAGTCGCGATTCCGTGCTCATAAGTTGCGGAATTCGACACAACATTGTCCGCTAAAATCCCATGTGGATTCTTCCGCGCCAGCTCCACCAGATAGAGCATTCCATCGCGCACATTGTCGCCATAGAACGCCGAATCCGGCGTCTCGCAGCGCCCCAGGTAACATAGCAGCGTCAGCCCCGTCATCGCCGCCTTGTTCCTGCTTCCCCACGATCCATCCCCGTTCTGCTGCCCCTTCAACCACGCCAGAGAGCGTGAAACTGCCATCTCACACTCTGCCGTGCCTCCATTTTCCCTCAGTTTCTCAAGCCTGCTCTGCATCGAGCAGCGCCCACCAAACATGTTCGGCAAATTCGCCAGCATGGTCGGTGGGGCGGAGCCCTCCATGCCTGCGGGGGACTTGCTGCCAATGGATGCACTCATCAGCCTGACAGTTCCATGCCCTGCCTCCGGAAGCTCCATCACCCCTGCCTCAGGCAGCACCACTCCCTCAACCCCTTCCACCCCAATGCGCGTCTGCGGCGTCTTTCTCGCCAATGCATTCATATGCTTCATGCTGACCTTATGTTCCAAATCCCGCGAAGCATCGACACTCGCCTGCGTTTGCCCCGCCGGAATAAAATCATTCACCGGCTTCGCCATTTGCGTCCCGACAATAATAACCCCCGCCGCCAGCAGCAGCCCCACATGCACCGCAAGGCTGAGCATGAGCGAGCCTCCACCCATTTGCCTCCAGAAGCGCAGCCATGCCGGGGCACGCGGTTGAATGCGAGCCGGCGCAGGCGGCCTGTCTTCCACCAAGACTGCCTGCACCACGGGTTCAGCCACAGTCGGCGGTTGAAACCTCTCCCAGCCGGGTGGCACTTGATAGGCGGGCGGCTGGAGAGGATCGTTGGAGTTCATGGCGGCGTGGAATCACACCGCATGACGCTGCACTGAGCAGCCTCTTGGGGTAAATCTACCGGCCGTGCCGCAGATGCCGGTATGGCAGCGCCTGCAGATTGCTGCTGCAAGGTCCCGGTGTATCCACCCACAGCATGCGGGCCGCAATCTTGTCATAGGCACGGCGATGCGCCACGGCGGCCTTGACTCCAACCACGCTAAGCTGCTCAACCGCAATACCTTGGCTGTGCCACTGACCCAGATCAAAAGGCGGTGTCTTCACACTGGTAATGAGAATGGTAAGTCCCCCATGCCGGACCACGGCACAGCGGCCCATGTCGAACACATCCCCGCACATGCTGGCCAGGTGGCTGTTTTTGTCTTCAAGTTCAAAGCGGCCGTCGTTGAGCGCAAGGAGCTCCACTTCGAGCTCCAGCGGGCCCGCATCAAGACGACTGCCCTTGCCCCCAAGTTGGATGGTGCGTACGCCGGCTTCGAGCTCGCTGACGGACTGCGGATCGCTGATGCAGATGGCCGCATTTGGAATGCCATGGCGAATGAGCGCACGCAGCAGGCCAGTGCAATCTCCGGGGGCACCGCCGCCAATGTTGTCCGAGGGTTCCACGAGGACGGTCAGGCCCGCTGGCAGTGGCTTGAGCTGTTCGAGAACCTCATCCACCGGCGGATCGGTGATCTGGCCGAGGTGGTTGAGTTCATGCGCGCACTTGCAGAGTTCTTCCAACTGCTGCGTGGCGTCCCCCGTGGTGCAGGCAACAAAGCTGACTCCCGTGTCCGGGGTGTCGGCAAAGCTGAAGCCTGCCACGATGTTCATGACCCAGAGCGAATCACTTTCAAACTTCCGCGCCATCGCCTCCAACGTCAGCATGGGATCGTTCGCCGTCCCGGTGCCGGTCGGCGGCCAGTTGAGACCCGGCTGCTGGAGTTGCATGTGCGGTCGCTGGCCCGTGGTCAGGCAGCGATTGAGCAAACGCGCTGCGATCAATCCGGCCTCGCGTGCGTCCGTATGCGGATTTTCGCGATAACCTACCAAACAGTCGGCCAGTGCCGCCATCTGCGGGGAGAAATTGGCGTGCAGATCGAAGACCCCAAAGATGGGAACCGTGGTAAGGGTGCGCAGCCGGCGGAGGATCTCGCCTTCCACATCGAGAATGGTTTGGGAGACCATGGCACCATGCAGCACGAGGTAGATGGCGTCGTAGTCGGCCTTGGCGGCATAGGGGGCGAGGTCGTTCCAGAACTGCTCAATCACTTCATCCGCCACCATGGCGGAAGGCTGCGCGCGGTAGTCGGCGGCGGGAATCATCTCCCAGCCGAATTCATCGGCCAATTCCAGCACACCGCCGAGGGGTGAGGAGTCTCCTTTGGAGGCCCAGAGTTCCTCTCCGCGGCGGATTTGAAAATCAGAGAGCGGGGTGAGGCCGTCGAGAAAGGTGTGGGTCTCGTGGAAGAGACCGGCGATGAGAATGCGCATGGTAGAAGATTAACGCACAATGACGCGCGTTCCTGGCCGGATGAGTTGAGGAAGACGAATGGCGTCCCAGTTGGCAAAGCGGACACAGCCCGCGCTGCGGGTGCGTCCAATGGTGCGCGGCATTGCCGTGCCATGCAGGCCGATGCCGGATTTGCTCAGGCCGCACCAGATGACGCCGATGGGGCTGTTCGGCCCGGGTGGAATCTGGAAGGCCTCCTCCCCTCGCACGCCTTCTTCGAGGAACTGCTTGTCGTAACGGAAGGTGGGCGTGGCCATCATGGTCACCACTTTCCAGGTGCCGACCGGGATGAACTGCGGTTTGCCAGGGGTGATGGGAAACGCGGCCAGCATCATCTCCTTGTCGCTGTAGATGGCGGCCATGCGCTCCGTGGTGTCCACCACGATCGTGTGACTGCTGAGCGTCGCGTCCGTTTTGAAGCCCTGCATGGGCTTGATGTCCTCAATGCGAAAGGATTTCACGTTGGGCACCACGATGATGTCCCCGGGCTTGAGGGTGGCCAGGTTCTTTTTGGGATTGATGGCGGCCAGGAAGGTCTCATCGGTGTGAAACCGTTCTGCAATCAGCTCCAGCATGCTTCGATATGCCATGAAAGGATAAACCGAGGCCTTCTCGTAGTCTTCGGGCAGGTCAACGGTCACATAGCGGGTCAGGATCGGCTGAATCTTGAATGCGGCAAAGATGATGGGAACCTCGGCCTCCGCTGCGGTTTGAATTCGCGCCCAGTTATACAGATCCTTATGACCATGGGCATAATTGTAGTTCACCACGGCCTTGTACGTGAATTCGCCGACGGCGCCGTCCAGCTTGCCCGGGCCAAAGAGGTTCTTGTCGAGGAAGATCTGGATGCGCAGGATGGTGTCGCGATCCTTGGGCACGGAAGGATCGTCCTTGGCCGGCCCCAAATCCTGAGCGTGGGCCGCAAGCGCAAAAAGGCAGAGCAGAAGGAGGTGTTTCAGCATCGCCCCCATGCTAAAGCACCCTGCCAAATGAGCAAGGCGCGGCTGGCTCGTGACGCGTCGCTTTTCAAGCATCCGCAGCCTCGCTCCCCCCGGGCGGAGGATTCGCCGCCCATTTCAGAATCGCGTCCAGCACCGGGCACAGTGACTGCCCCCACTCCGTGAGTGAGTACTCCACCTTTGGCGGCACCACCGGATACACCTTGCGGTGGACGATGCCGTCTTTCTCAAGCTGCCGAAGCTGCTGGGCCAGCATCTTCTGAGTGACGGCCGGGATCGCCCTTTCCAGATCGGAAAAGCGCTTCACCTGGCCGCCGAAAAGCTGGAAGAGAATCAAAAACTTCCAGCGGCCCTCCAGCATGCGGAGAGCACGCTCCACTCCCTCTGCCGCAGTGAGCGGCGTCCATTGCACGGCTTTTTTTGCGCGCTTCGCAGGATTTTTGACACTTACTTTTTTGTGGGTTCTTGCCATTTGGTAAGTCTTTGGCTTTTTACGGACGGTCTGACTACGCCCCTTCCAAACTCCATCATAAAACCATGAATACAACACCTCCCCAAGTGCTTTCCGCCTACTTCGCCGCCGTCAATGAACGCCGTCTCGATGATGCCGCCGCCTGCTTCGCGCCCGATGCCCGGGTGCATGATGAAAACCATGATCATGTGGGCACAGATGCCATCCGCCAATGGATCGAAGAGACGACGCACAAATACCAGCCCAAGGCCGAAGTGACCCACGTGGCCGCCACCGCTGATGCAGGCGCCTTCATCGCCACAGCCACAGTCTCGGGCACCTTTCCCGGCAGCCCCGTGCAGCTCGGCTACACCTTCACCGTCGCCGGCGAAAAAATCACCCACCTCTCCATCCAATGAAAACGCCCACCTTCACCATCGATCCCTCCGAATTCGCCGGGAAACGAGTCCTGGTCAGCGGAGGCACCAAGGGCGCGGGCGAGGCCATCGTGCGCAGACTCGCAGCAGCGGGGGCGCAGGTGGTCACCACCGCCCGCTCGCCATCGGCGGATGCGGACCTGCCCGCACGTTTCATCGCGGCGGACCTGGCTTCGCCGGAGGGCGCTGCAGACGTCTCCACTCGCATCACCCAGGAGCTGGGTGGCGTGGACATCCTGATTCATAATTTGGGCGGCTCACACGCTCCTGGAGGCGGATTTGCCGCCTTGACGGATGATCTCTGGCTGGATGAGCTGAGTCTGAACCTGCTGGCCGCCGTGCGCCTGGACCGGGGGCTGGTGCCGGGCATGGTCGGCCGCGGCTGTGGGGTGGTGATCCACATCTCCTCCATCCAGCACCGGCTTCCGCTACCAGATTCCACCACTGCCTATGCCGCAGCGAAGGCGGCGCTCACCACCTACAGCAAGGCTTTGTCAAAAGAGCTCGGCCCCAAAGGCGTACGCGTCACATCTGTCTCCCCCGGCTGGATCTACACGACGGCGTCCGAAGCGCTGGTAAAGCGGCTGGCAGAAAGTGGCGGCACGGATGAGGAGACGGCCCGCCAGGGCATCCTCGCAGCCCTGGGCGGCATCCCCATCGGCAGACCTGCCTGGCCGTGGGAGGTGGCGGAACTGGTCGCCTTTCTGGCATCAGAGCGTGCGGCCGCCATTCACGGAGCCGACTACACCATCGATGGCGGCACCGTGCCGGTGGCCTGACCTGCAGCCCTTCCCATCTTGGACAGCAGATTTTTCACTCACCTGCAAACCATTACATATTATGTCATATTCTATTATTACTCGACTCCACCTGCTTGCCTCGGCGCTCTTGCTTTTCTCCACCTGCACCCTGTCTCCACCGCAAACTCAGGCTGAAACAGGCAAGCTGCATCAAGTCGGCCTCGTCTGGTTAAAGAACTCAGGCAGCAAGGCGGAACGGCAGAAAATCATCGAAGCCGTGCATTCCTTTGGCTGTTCCATCCCCGAGGTCAAGCAGGTGCGCGTGGGGCGCAGCGATGGCATCGGCGGCCCTTTTTCAGACACCAGTTATGACCTCTGTTTCATCCTCAGCTTTGAAGACGAAGCCGCCCGCCAGCGCTACAATGCTCATCCCGTTCATCAGGCCGCAGCCAGAAAGGTCTTCCTGCCTTTGTCCAAAAAGCTGCTGTTCTACCGCTTCGTCAGCGAGTGAGTGGGGCGGCGCGAGGGCGATGACCGGCAGCCCCCAGCTCTTGGTGCATGCACGCCACTTGCCTGAACCGGATCTGGCGCTTAGCTTTTAGCCACCCATGCCCGTCACCGTCACCGATTCCCGCACCCCGGAACAGCTCCGCCAGCACTATGAAGTGGAGCGCGAACTCGCGGACCGGCTGCGAAATGCGACCAAGGAACAGCGCCGCACGCTCTATTCGGAAGTCTATGACGAACTCTTCAAACGTGTGCCTGCGCATCCGCAGCACACAAACAAGTCCTCCCCCGAACGGCTGGCGGCCGATGTGGCGGAGAAGATGGAGATCCTGACGCCCTTTTTGACGCCGAAAACGGTGTTCCTTGAAGTTGGGCCGGGAGATTGTGAGCTGGCCAAAACGGTGGCGGCACAAGTTTCCCAGGTGCTGGCGGTGGATGTGTCCGATGAGATCACCCGCAAACGCGTGCTGCCGGAAAACCTGCGGCTGGTGCTCTCTGACGGCAGCACAATTCCTGTGGAACCGGGCAGCGTGAACGTGGCCTACAGCAACCAGTTGATGGAGCACCTGCATCCAGACGATGCCGTGGAGCAGTTGCGCCACCTTTATACCGCGCTGGCACCCGGCGGCGTCTATCTTTGCATCACCCCCAGCCGCCTGACCGGACCGCACGACATCAGTTGCATCATTGATCGGGAGGCGAAGGGGTTTCACCTCAAGGAATACACGGTGGGGGATTTGTCCGCGCTTTTCCGGCAGGTTGGCTTTGCCAAAACACGCATCATTTTCGGCGGGCATGGCAAATTCATGCTGCTGCCCACCTGGCCTGCAGTGATTTGCGAAAAGCTGCTGAGCCTCCTGCCGCATGGTCTGCGGAAGGCCCTGGCGCTGAAGCCGCCGTTTCGGTGGCTGTTTGGAGTGCGGCTGGCGGGATTTAAGTAGTCCAGTTGCGCCGCAACTGGTCGGGTCCATTTTTTCCTCCAGTTGCGGCGCAACTGGACAACTTTTAGTCCCGCAGCGACTGCAGCCAGCGGTCGAGCTGTTGCATCAGCTCGGGCGGGCCGTCTTCGGGGAAGTTGTTGATCAGCCAGGTCACGTCTTCGCGAGCCCCTGTTTTTTCTCCCAGACGCTGGCGCATCTGGGCGCGGGTGAGGCGTTCGGCAGCGGACTGGGGATCAATGGCAAGGACAAGGTTCAAATAGGGCAGCGACTCGCGCAGGGAGCGGCTGTCATCAAACACGCTGCTCATCAGATTGCGCAGCAGAATGGCCTGCTTGGTGGTGGGGGCGAGTGCGCCTTCCGGAAAATGACCGTCTTCGGTAAGATCAAGGGCCGCCTGTTCGACCGTGACGAGCTTGCCGTGCTCAAAGACATCCACGAGCTGGAGTTCGCCTTCAGGCCCCTCGCGATAACCCACCATGAATTTGCCCGGGAGCGGAACGCCAAACACCCCCTGCACGCCGAGCGCGGAAGCAAGCTCGACATAGAGCAGGCTCAATGTGATGGGCAGGCCTTCGCGATCATCAATGACCTCGTTGAGGTAGCTGTTGGAGCGGCTGCCGTAGTCGCCACGGCTGCCGTGAAAACCGTTCTCTTCAAAGAGGTATCGGTTGAGGCGTTTGACGGCCGGAATGGTGCCCTTGCTGATTTCAGGATCGTCCTTGAGATCCAGGACCATGGCCTTGAAGCTGTTGAGATAGGTGGCGATGTCGATCTCCGGATTGTCATGCCGCGCCAGCAGCAGGGCGCAGCGCAGCAGATTGATCTCCGGCTCAGGCTTGGCGAGCTCGGCGAGGATTTCCTTGGTCATCGCGCGGCGGTGCAGTTCGTGCTCGAGTTCGCGCAGTTTTGCTGCCTCCTCCTCCAGCCTGCGTCGTTGTTCCACCAGTACGCGACGGGCGGCGGCGGGGTTTTCCAGCAGGCCGTCGAGGGTTTTGTCGGCGGTGGCTGAATCGGCGATGTATTCCTCCACCTTGGAGCGGAGCTGGGAGGCGAGTTCGGGCTGCAGCGGCTTTTCAGCGAGATCGGTGCCGATACGGAAATTGCGAAACTGCGCCACCGTCGTCCTGAATTTGCATAAACCGGCTGCGCCACCACGCAGGCCGGCATCGTCGCTTTCGATGGCCTGCTTCCCGTTCACAAAGCAGACGATGCGCTCCGGCTCAACCCGGACACGCAGAGTGTTCCATTCCCCGGCTTTGTAGGCATCGCTCGGGACATCGGCCAGGATGGTCCAGGAATAGACATCCGGGCCGTCAAAACGGGTGAGGCGCATTTTGCCCCCCGAGGCATAGAAGCCGTAGTGCTTGTCCGCGCCATCCGAGCAAAAGGTGAGTCCGGCGGCACCGGACTCATCATCGAGCCGCACCGTCACAGCGATCTCAAAGGTGCCCTCGGGCACTTTTTGGGTGGAAAGGCAAAGCGCCCGACCACCGAAGCCAGCGCCGGGAAACTCGGAGCGAATGACGCCGGCATGCTGCGTCCACTGCGCGCCCAGATAGGTCTGCCACTGCTTCGGGTTCAGCGCACCAATGGTCAGCCAGCGGGACATGGGCACCGGGTTGGGCTTCTCGATGAGCATTTTGAGTTCGTTGACCGGCATGGCAAAGCCGAGGTTGTCCGTTTTGAGGGATTTCAGCGTCAGCAGACCCAGCACGTTCCCCTGCATGTCGAGCAACGGGCCGCCGCTGTTGCCCTTCTCAATAGGCACGGCCACCTGCAGCATTTCCTGGCCATCCACCTCGCGCGTGGCAGAGAGCACGCCCTGTACAATGCTGAAACCCAGGCCTTCCGGAGCGCCCATGGCGACGATGGGTTCGCCCTGGCGGACTTTGCTGGAATCTCCCAGGGGCAGAGGCTTGAGTCCTTTGGCGTCAATTTTGAGCAAGGCGAGATCGTGATGGCTGTCGCTGGCCTGGACGACGGTCACATCGTGGGTTTTTCCATCATGCATCTCGATTTGCAGCCGCCGGGCCTCGCCAATGACATGCAAATTGGTGGCGATGAGGCCGTCAGCGCTCACGACGAAGCCGGAACCGATGCCGTCGGTGCCCTCCCGGCCGATCTGGGTGATTTTGACCAGCGAGGGACGGATGGTCGCGGCGAGTTCGGCTGCGGTGAGGGAGGCGGGGCTTTTGGGTCTGGCGGCTCCCTTGGGGGCAGCGGTGAGAGGTCCCCCAAAAACCATGGAAAACACGACAAGAGAAAAGAGGGTGTGTTTCATGGGATGATTTGAAGATTGCGTACGAGCCGGGCGTTTGGAAAGGTCCACTTTCGTTTATGAGCATACGTCACGCCGCCTTTCTGTCATTCTTGTCCTTTTCAACTCTCGCTGCTTTGGCGGATGAGTTCCCGAAACCGTTCAACACTGAAAAAGGTGACCCGATGCCGGCGGAAGAGGTGGCGCGGACGATGGAGCTGCCGAAGGGCTTTAAATGCGTGGTGTTTGCCGCCGAGCCCGATGTGCAGCAGCCGATCGCCATGAGCTGGGACAAAAAAGGCCGTCTGTGGGTGGCGGAAAACTACACCTACGCGGAGAACCCCATGCGCTGGGACACGAAGCTGCGGGACCGCATCATCATTCTGGAAGACAAGAACGGCGACGGCAAGCATGACGAGCGGAAGGTGTTTTGGGAAAACGGCGCGTACCTTACCAGCGTGGAGATCGGCTACGGCGGCGTGTGGGTGCTGCACAACGGCACGCTGAGCTTCATCGCGGATAACAACGGCGATGACATCCCCGACGGCGAACCGGAGGTGCTGCTGGATGGATTCAATGTGAAGACCATCGGTCACAACATCGTGAATGGACTGCGCTGGGGACCGGACGGCTGGCTGTATGGACGGCATGGCATCACCGACACTTCAAGCGTCGGCGCGCCGGGAACGCCTGCGGACAAACGCGTGAAGATGAACTGTGCCATCTGGCGCTACCACCCGACACTGAAGATTCTGGAAACCGTGGCGCATGGCGGCACCAACTCCTGGGGCCATGACTGGAATGCCGATGGCGAACTGTTCATGATCAACACCGTGATCGGCCACCTGTGGCATGTGATTCCAGGCGCGTACTACCGCCGGATGTTTGGCACGCATTTGAATCCCCATGTGTATGAGGTGATCGAGCAAACGGCGGATCATTTTCACTGGGACAATGGTTCGGAAAGCTGGAGCGACATCCGCAAGGGCATCAGCAACAAGACGCTCGAACTCGGCGGCGGGCACGCGCACGTGGGCATGCTCATTTACCAAGGTGGAGTCTGGCCGAAGGAATACGAGGGAGCCATGCTCACCTGCAACCTGCACGGCAACCGCATCAACATAGACCGTCTGGAGCGCCAGGGCTGCGGCTACGTGGGCAAGCATGCGCCCGATTTCATGCAGGCGAAGGACAAATGGTTCCGTGGAATCGACCTTCTGACCTGCCCTGATGGCAATGTGGTCGTGTCCGACTGGAGCGACAGCGGTGAGTGCCATGACAATGACGGCGTGCACCGGACGAGCGGACGCATTTACAAGATAGTGTATGGGGAACAGAAGAAAATTGAGCCCAAGGCTTATGCCAGCCTCGAAACCATCCCATCCGACGAACTCCTCAAGAACAATTGGTGGACGAGAATGCACCGCAGACTCAGGTTTGAGGGAGCAGATCCCATGCGAAATCAGGAGGACGATCTGCGAGCCGAGGCGCTCTTTAGAATGGCCCTCTCAGCCAAGGACAAGGACAAGCATGTGATTCAGGCATTCAATTTGGTTTGGAACAAGCGCCCCCGCGCTCCGGAAAATGTCAGTCCAGAAGACGAGGATATCGCCTGGTATCTGAAGCGGTTCACCGAACTGGCCAAGGATGATACCGACGGTCTCGTCCGCCTTCACATCTCCTCTGCACTTCAAAACTTCCCCCTCGAATCTCGCTGGCCCATCGCCACGGCGCTGGCGAAACACGAAGAAGACGCCAACGACCGGCAGCAGCCGCTCATGATCTGGTATGGCATCGAGCCTGCCATGGCGGCAGATCCGCTCAAGGGTGTGGAGTTGATCAAAGAGGCGAAGCTGCCCACCGTCCGCCGTCTGGTGGCACGGCGGATCGCGGAGATGATCGAGACGAAACCGGAAGCCGTGGATGCGCTGGTGGCGCTGATGACGGAGCAGAAGGATGTGCGTGATGATGTGCTGGCGGGCATTGCTGCCGGACTGGACGGCTTCAGCACAGCCAAGAAGCCGAAGGGATGGGATGAATTTGTGCGAGGTGTCGCCCCAGAGCCGGCTAAAGCCGGGACTACCATACAAAACCTCTCCATGGTCTTTGGCAGCGGTCGTGCTGCGGATGATTTGATCGCGATCGTGAAAAACGCGGAGGGTGATGCGAATGCGCGGCTGAATGCGTTCAAGAGTGTCACGCGCACGGCGAAGCCGGAGCTGCTGCCGGTGATTCGTGGGCTGATCAATGACAAGGTGCTGGGCACCGTGGCACGCAACGCGCTGGCGGCGTATGATGATCCGAACATTCCGAAGGCGATGCTCAATCCCTGGCCGGGCCGCAGCGAGGAGCAGCAGGCGGCGACGGTGGCCACGCTGACCTCCCGCCCTAGCTATGCGAAGGCGCTGCTGGAGGCGATCAAGGCGAAGAAAGTGCCGACGACGGCCATCTCCCCTTTCCAGGCGCGGCAGATCCGCAGCCTGGGTGATGAATCGCTGAACAAGCTGCTCACTGAAGCCTGGGGCGAGATTCGCGACACGCCGGAGGCCAAGAAGGCCGAATTTGCCAAATGGGAAGGCTACCTGACCAAGGACACGCTGGCCAAAGCCGATCCCTCGAAAGGCCGCATGATCTTCACCGCCGTGTGCAGTGCCTGCCACAAGCTTTATGGGCAGGGCGGAGCCATTGGCCCCGAACTGACGGGCAGTGATCGCCACAACCTGAAGTACCTGCTTGAAAACATCCTGGACCCAAGCGCGGTGGTGCCAGCGGATTTCCGCGTGAGCGTGCTCAATCTCAAGGACGGGCGCACCATCACCGGCGTGATTCCCGAGCAGACGGAACGCACCCTGACGGTGCAGACACCTGCCGAGCGACTGACCATCGAGCGCACGCAGATCGTGAAACAGGAGCAACTGCCCATGTCTCTGATGCCCGAAGGGCTGCTCTCCGCGCTGGGAGATGAGAATGTGAAAAATCTGATCTCTTACCTGATGTCAAACGGGCAGGTGGAAATGCCCAAGTGAGCCAAGGAGGTGGGGTCTCCCACCCTTGTCTGGAGGGCTGTGAGTCAGATTGCACTGTCGCGAAGCAAAATCCACTGCCTGAGCGGCGCGAGGTCGGGAGACCCCGGCACCTTGGGGCTGGCGGTTGCAGTTCCGATGTCCGAGTGATGAAGTGATTTGCGGAAGCGTGGTCATTCGTCATTGATTGCCTTTGCTCGGTTCTGCATTCGTCGTTCGGTTACGCATTGGCTCGCGATTCCAGAACGAGCTAAAGCTCTGGAGTACTTTTTCCATCCCCCTTCCCTATGCCTCATCTCTTCGACTGGATCGCCGCAGCACGCCCCAAAACCCTGGGGGCGGCGATTGCGCCTGTCGTTGTCGGTTGTGCGCTGGCAGCGAAGATTTCAGGGACGTTTGACTGGTGGCTGGCGTTCTGCACGCTGGGGAGCTGCGGGGCGCTGCAGATCGCGACGAATTTTTTCAATGATGCGCTGGATTCGATCAAGGGGGCGGACACGGAGGCGCGAATCGGGCCGAGGCGCATCACGGCCAGTGGTGCGGCTTCACCGGGAACGGTGAAGTTTGCGGCGTGGCTGATGCTGGCGGTGGCGACACTGCTGGCGGTGCCGTTGTTTGAGGCGCGGGGGCTGCCAATTCTTTTCATTGGCATTCCATCGCTGTATTTCTGTTTTGGTTACACCGGTGGCCCGATGCCACTGGCGTATCGGGGGCTGGGGGAGCTGTTTGTGATTTTGTTCTTCGGCTTTGTGGCGGTAACGGGTACGGCCTTTGTCCAAACGGGCGAGTGGTATGAGGCGGCGGTGGTGGCGGGGTTTCAAATTGGCTGCCTGAGCACGGTCTTGATTGCCATCAACAACCTGCGCGATGTGGTGGAAGACCGGCAAAGCGGCAAAAAGACGCTCGCGGTGCGACTGGGCGTGGGGTTTGCGCGGGTGGAGATTGTCTTGCTCATTGTCGCGGCACACGCGGCGGGAATTTACTGGTTTCAGCAGGGCTGGCCGCGTGCGTTTACGCTGCCGCTGATCACGCTGCCTCTCGGGCTCTTTGTGGCGTGGCGGGTGATCGCCGAGCCCCCCAGCCGGGGGCATAACCGCCTGCTGGCAATGAGCGGGGGGCAGCTGCTGATGTTTGCGGGGCTGATGTGCTGGGGGATTGTGAAGAGTGCCGATGTGATGAGGTGAGAAAGGCTGTTCTGGAACAGGCCCTTCAGGTCGTATAGTCATACAAGACCTGTCCCCGAAGCGAATCACCCTGCCCTCCCCATGTCTTCCATTTACGTCCACGAATACCTCCTGCGCAGCGGGGTGGCGCTGAATGCGGTGTCGATGCGACGGGTGTTTGCAGGGGCTCTGATCTGCGTGGATGGCGGCTATGGCTGCGTGCATCCGTGGCCGGAATTTGGCGATGCGCCGGTGGAGGAGCAACTGAGCCTGCTCAGCCAGGGAGTCACGACGCCTGTGACGGCGATGGCGCTGCGCTGCGCCGAAATCGATGGTGCGGCGCGGCGTTCGGGCGTGAGTTTGTTTGAGCGGCTGGAGATTCCGCGCAGCCACTATTCATGGAGCTTTGCGACGGACACGGAGGCGCAGATGGAGCGCGTGGTGACGGAAGGCTGGGCGGCGATCAAGGCGAAGGGGTTTGCGAACTACGGAGAGACCACGCGCTTCCTCGAAGGCTGCGCGAAGCGGTTTGAAGAGCAGGGCGTGCGGCTGCGCGTGGATTTCAACGGCGTGCTGGACCGGCTGACATTTGGCAAGTTCATCGAGTTCATGCCGCTGCGCGTGTATCGTGCGCTGGATTTCGTGGAAGACCCCTTTCCGTATGATGCGGACGCGTGGGAGGCCATGCGGCGGCGCTGGGGCGTGAAGCTCGCGCTGGACAAAGGATGGAGAGACGGCACTCAGGGCTTTGATGCGGTGGTGGTAAAACCGGCGCGGCGTGACTGGCGACTCGTGGCGCAGCGGCACCCGGAGCATCCGCTGGTGCTTACTTCGGCGATGGATCATGCGCTGGGGCAGATGTTTGCGGCGTATGAGGCGGCGGTGGCACTGTCCGAGGGACAGGCGCTGGACTTCTGCGGACTGTGCACGGAGCATCTGTTTGAGAAGGACGCGTTCTTTGAGCGCGTGACCTCCCACGGAGGCCATCTGTCTGCGGACCGCAGCGGAGGAGGGTTGGGATTTGGCGAAGTTCTGGAGGGACTGCCATGGAGACGGCTGTGAAAATCGAACCGGAATGGTGGACCGACGGGAGCGTGTGCGTGCCCCTTTCCGAACACACGTCTGAAGGCGCGGGACTGGCCGAAATGGCGCTGCGAGAGATGGAGGTGAAGGACTGGTGCTTCTTTCAAACGAGCGGCACGGAGGGCGTGCGCAAATGGGTGGGCCTCACGAAACAGGCGCTGCTGATTTCCGCGCGCGCGGTGAATGAGCACTTTGGCATCACTGCCAAGGACCACTGGCTGCTGGCCCTGCCCACTCATCATGTGGGTGGCTTCGGCGTCCTGGCGCGTGCGCATCTCAGCGGCAGCGCCATCACACGGATGGAAGGCAAATGGGATGCATCAGCGTTTGTGCAGAAGTGTGAAAATCTGGGCGCAACGCTCGCCTCGCTGGTGCCCACGCAAATCTTTGACCTCGTGACGGCAGAACTGAGGGCACCAGCCTCCATGCGGGCGGTGCTGGTGGGCGGCGGCGCATTGAATACCGAATTAGAGGCTGCGGCATTGGACCTGGGCTGGAGGGTGCACCGCACTTATGCGATGACGGAGACCGGCTCCACCGTGGCGGTGCAGCCACGCCCGGGTGCCGCGCTGGAGGTGCTGCCGATCTGGGAGGTGCGCACGGATGCGGAGGGTGTGCTGAGCGTGAGCGGCCCCGCGCTGGCGCAGGGCTATGCGATCTGCGAGGAGGGCCGCTGGCGATGGGAGCCGATGCCGGCGGAGGGCCTGCGCACACGCGACCGGGTGGAGATCAGCGAAGTGGATGGAACACGCCGCCTGCGCTTCCTTGGGAGAGAGACGGGGATGGTGAAGATCCTAGGCGAACTCGTGGCGCTGGGGCCAATCCAGGACCGCATCGAGACGCTGCGACTCAGGCATGGCCTGACTGCCGCTGACGCCGCCGTTTGCGATGTCCCTGATCCCCGCAAGGGAAGCAGCCTGGTGCTGGCCGTGAGCGGCATGACTGGCAGTGAAGCCGCCAAGATGCAAAAAGGCCTCAACGAATCGTTGAGGCCTTTTGAGCAGATTCAAGAGATGCGCATTCTTGATGCCATCCCCCGCAGCGAACTGGGCAAAGTGAGGCTGGCCGAGCTGCGGACGCTGCTGTGAAACTTATTTGTCTTCCTTCGGTGCGGAGCCATCCAGCGGGGTGATGACAGGGCGGTCCTTCATCTCAGGAGAAATGAGCCAATTTTTTGGATTGGCAGGATCGGTGATGAAGGAGATGAGGAAGAGTTCTTCGATCTTGTCGGTAAGCGTTTCCTGGGAAGTGCGGACGGTCGCGTGGACGTAGCCCTTGTCCTTTTCCTGAACGAGGCCGAGCACGATGACCTTGAGGGTCTCCTGCTTCCGCTTCGTGGCTTCAGGGGTGAGCTTGAGTTTTTTGTGCCAGGCTTCGCGGTCGATCTGATAGAATTCCTGGGGGGTCATTTTTTCCAGTTCGCTAACGCCTTTCACATTGTAACCGGAGAGCATGTTCTCCTCGTCAGACATGGTGGGAGCGGACTTGATGATGTTGACCGTTTCACGCTGACGACGCTCCAAGGAGGAAGGCACCAGCATCTGGGATGCGGTTTTCCAGTCCTGCTGGACGACCGCAGTGAGATACTTCTTCACCAAGGCGGCGCAGGGGTGATCCAAGGGCAGCTGCTCTGCCTGAACCGGCAAAGCGGTGAGGCTGAGAAGGGAAACGGCAAACAGGCAACGAAGAAAGAAACGCACGTGCATAGAGAAAGTTGGAGGGGGAACAGGTTTGTAACCGCTGGCAGAATGTACGTCAAATAAAGAAAGCCGGAGCAGGCCGGAGATATGGCG
The DNA here is from genome assembly GCA_017301975.1 of Verrucomicrobiota bacterium. Taxonomy (GTDB): domain Bacteria; phylum Verrucomicrobiota; class Verrucomicrobiia; order Verrucomicrobiales; family Verrucomicrobiaceae; genus Prosthecobacter. The sequence goes on along the minus strand of JAFLEI010000022.1, from coordinate 53,467 downwards.
TGCTGCGTATTATAGGTGCTAACATGACCTTTAGTTGCAGGATTTCGCTTTTCTTTATGAACAATTAGAGCCTATTTAACGACAAAGCAGTCTGCTTGATCACAACAATCACACTATTATGAAACACATCATCCTCTCCATCATCACTGCTGCCACGTTTTCATCCTGCGCCACCGGCCCGGGCGCCCAACAGGGGGCTGTTATTGGCGGCCTCGGCGGCGCTGCCGTCGGTGGGATCATCGGATCTCAAAGCGGTCGTGGCCTGGAAGGCGCTGCCATTGGCGGTGCGCTCGGAGCCCTGGGTGGCAACGCAATTGGCAATGCCCGTGACCGTCGCCGTGGTTACTACTATTAAACAACTCCCGTCTGATCCATCCTATCCATTGACCTCAATATGAAAAAAACTCTCCTCGCAACCCTCACCGCCCTTTCGCTGGTTTCATGCGCATCCGGCCCTAATGCTCAAACAGGCTCCGTGATTGGCGCACTCGGCGGCGCTGCCGTCGGTGGTATCATCGGCAATCAAAGCGGTCGTGGATTGGAAGGTGCCGCCATCGGTGCCGGCCTCGGTGCCCTGGGTGGCAATGCCATTGGCAATTCCCGTGACCAGCGCAACCAGCAGCAATACTACCAAGGCCAGCAGCAGGGCTACCGTGGACGTCAGCAACAGCAAGGCTACTACGACCGCAACGGCAACTACCACTACTACTAAACGCATCGCATCTTTGCTTGCGGAGCAACGATCCCCGGAGAGCCTCACCTGATGATGTCAAAAATCGGTGAGGCTTTTCTATTTTTTCGTGAGAACGACTGGCGTTCAATTCTGGTGCGTCTGAACACGCGTGACACGCATCCGCTGATCCAGTTCATCAAGTATGGCATCTGTGGCATAGGCTCGCTGACCCTCACGACGACGATCTTTTATGCCCTGTCCAGGTGGGGCATGTATCCAGCCCTGGTCAGCAGTGGCGTGACCGATGAGGTGCGTGCGGTGCACAGCATCTACAACAACATCATCGCCTTTTTCTTTGGCAACATCTTTGCCTACGTGACCAATTCTCTGTGGGTATTCACCCCTGGGCGGCATCACCGGGTGCTGGAGTTCTTTTACTTTTCGGTAGTCAGCTCAACTGGGTTCGCCATTGGCCTGCTTTCCGGGCCGTATCTCATCAAGTGGTATGGCATCAGCACCTTGACCGCCCAGCTGATGCTGATCGTTTCGTCCACCCTGGTGAATTTCATCTGTCGAAAACTTTTCGTCTTCAAAGGCTGAGGCCCCATGCTGAACGTCGTCCTCTTTCAGCCGGAGATTCCGCACAACACGGGTGCCATCGGGCGGCTGTGCCTGGCCACGAATGCGCGGCTGCATTTGATCAAGCCGCTCGGCTTCAGCCTTGATGACAAGCAGCTCAAGCGGGCCGGTCTGGACTACTGGGCGGAGGTGGATGTGCGTGTCTGGGAGAGCTGGGAAGAGCTGGCGGCGGCGATGCCTGCGGAGGCGGCCTGCTGGTTCATCGAATGCCAGGGGGAACAGACCTACTGGGAGGCCGACCTCACGACGGCGGAGATTTTCCTCGTCTTCGGCCCTGAGACGCGTGGCATCCCGACCACGGTGATCCAGGCGGAGCACTGCCTGCGCATCCCCATGCAAGGCACACGGAGCCTGAACCTCGCCACGGCGGCGGGCATCGTGATGTATGAAACGTTCAGACAACGTGCGCAGGCGGGCATCATGCCTTGACGCCGCGTGGCATCTGCGGAGCGTACACCCCAATCTACATGAGCCAGCAAGCAGCCCCACTCGCCGCACACGATGTGCATCGCACCTACCACCTTGCCGGGCATGAACTGCCTGTGCTGCGGGGCGTCAATGTTGAAGTCGCCGCCGGTGAAAAGGTGTTTCTATGCGGCCAGTCGGGTGCAGGGAAAACCACTCTGCTCTACGTCCTCGGCGGACTGGAGCAGCCCACTTCGGGCGATGTGCTGGTGCATGGCCGCTCGCTGTATCAGGCTGCGGCGGCGGAGCGGGCACGCACACGCAATGAAGTCATGGGATTTGTGTTTCAGCATTACTTCCTGCTGCCGGAACTCACCGCGCTGGAAAATGTGATGCTGCCAGCCATGATCGGCGGCAAAAAGGGAGAGGCACGCGCCCGTGAACTGCTGGACAAGGTGGGGCTCAGCGCACGACTTCAGCACCTGCCCACCGAACTTTCCGGCGGGGAACAGCAGCGAGTCGCGATCGCCCGCGCGCTCATCAACAACCCCGGAATCATCTACGCCGACGAACCCACCGGGAACCTCGATGCGAGCACCGGCAGTGGCGTGATCGACATGCTGATGCAAGTGGTCGATGAGGCCAAAAAAACACTCATCGTCGTCACGCATGATCAAACTCTGGCCAAGCGCGGAGACCGCCGCCTGCTTCTCAAAGAGGGCCGCCTTGAAGAAGGTTGATGCACCCGCCTTGGCGCTGAAACGAGATTAAACTTCTGCACGCGTATGTCTTCGGAACCTCCCATGCCCGCCACGGATACCCCGCCCCTGCCAGGAACCCAGCGCCAAAAGCGCGGCTGTTTTGGCTCGCTCATCCGCCTGCTGTTTCTGTTCTCCCTGGTCATCGCGCTGGTGCTGCCATTCACCCCTTTCGCCGGGAAGATCAAAAAAGGCATTCAGGACATTTTTACTTCTGCACGGACCACCAAGGAGCGCATCGTCACGCGTGACGTGTTGCGCGATGTGATCAAAGAAGTTCCCGTGGTCAGAGAAGTGACCAAGGAGGTCATCCGTGAAGTTCAGCCGCCGCTGCCGGAAAAATTCATCCCTCGCAAGGACGTCGATGTGGCCACGCTTTTCAACGGCATCACGGTCAAAACAAACCTGATCACTGAACAAGGCAGTTTTGCCAGCCTGGAACGGCTTGATCCCGAAGCGTACAAGGCGGAGTTTCAGCTCAGCATCCGTGTGCCAAAGGCGAACCAGACGCTGGACGAACTCTCCCGCATCAACAAAAACCTGCCCGGCATCCTGCCCGGGCTCGAGGTCATGCTGCCTGCGGCGAAGGTGAGCGGCTTCTACCACAAGCTGTACGAGAACAAAACCAACCGGGTGCAGAACGACCTGACACGCCTCAGCCGAATCCTGGATCGTCACAATTTTTACGACACTGAGACGATCCTCGAACTGACTCACCCAACCACACAGCGCCGTGCGCTGCTGGTTCAGTCCGAGATGGATGTGGTGGCAGACGGGTCTGACGGCGACCGGATGCCAACGCTGGACGAGTACATCTACCTTTCCGACTACTACCAGCCCTTCACCAGCTATGCGTGGGCGAAGACGACTAAAAACCCGAACCCGTTGCTCGCCAAATGGGAGGACCGCCTGCAAAAAGCCCAGGATGAGTATGCCAAAAAGGGTCTGAGTTCTTCACGCAATCGCGAACTCAAGGTCATGATCGACCAACTCAAGCTCGAGGTCGCCGACTTCAAGGTGCGCAGCAGCCTCATCGCGGACAAAGACCCCTTCATCGTGATCTCGCTGCTGTTCAGAGGCTATGCCGATCAGAACAAATTCACGCCGCAGATCGGCGACTACGCCGCCGTCATTCACGAAGGCAAGATCTATCCTGCCATCTGCGGCGACTATGGCCCCAGCTTCAAAATGGGCGAAGCTTCGCTGCGAATGGCCAAAACCATCAATCCCAAGGCCACGCCCTACATCAGGCCCGAGAGCGATCTCAAGGTCACCTACCTCATCTTCCCCGGCACGGCTGAAAAAGAACGCAGCGCGCCAGATTTAGCCAAATGGCGGGAAAAATGCCTGGCGCTGCTGGGTGAAGTCGGCGGCGTGGGTGCGGGCTTTGAGCTGCACACCTGGGAAGATCCGTTCAAGAAACCGGAGCCTCCACCCGCTGCTCCGCCAGCCGTCACCACACCCGCCACCAACGATGCAGTCACCCCTGGCACACCGGGAACGATTACCGCACCACCAGCAACACCGCCGGCCATGGCCCCTCCCCTGCCCCAACCGGCCACGGCACCGATCATTCTCACCCCAATCGAACCCACGGCAGAGCCTTCTAAGTCCGGCGACTCCAAGGCAGCCGCAAAATCGACGAGTTCCAAAGCGGGCGGAACGAAGACGAACAAGAAGTAGGCCGGCGCAGACTGGCGGCTTTCCAGAGCGTCTTAATCAAAGACGACGGTCTTGTTTTTGAACACCAGCACTCGATCACGGACGTGCCACCAAAGCGCTTTGGCGAGGACGGTTTTCTCCAGATCGCGGCCGAGGCGGACGAGGTCGTGGACGCTGTCCTCGTGGCTGACGCGCATGACGTCCTGATGGATGATGGGACCTTCGTCGAGGTCCGCAGTGACGTAGTGGCTGGTGGCACCAATGATCTTCACGCCGCGCTGGAAGGCCTGATGGTAGGGCTTGGCTCCGACGAAGGCAGGCAGGAAGCTGTGATGAATGTTGAGAATCCGATGCGGAAACTCCGCAATCATCGCGGGGCTGATGATCTGCATGTAGCGGGCGAGCACGACGGTGTCGATGCGGTGCTGGCGAAGCAGCTCAATCTGAGCGGCCTCCTGCGCCAGCTTGTTTTCCTTGGTGATGGGGAAATGATGAAACGGGATGCCGAAGCGCTCCGCCGCAGGCCGCAGGGTTTCGTGATTGGCAACGATGAGCGGGATGTCCACGGGAAGGTCGCCGGATTCATGGCGGGCGAGGAGATCGTAGAGGCAGTGATTCTCCTTGGTGACGAAGAGGGCGATGCGTTTGCGCTGGCTGGCGAAGCTGAGGCGCATCTGCATTTCATGGCGGCGTGCCATGGGCTGCAGACGTGATTCGATCTCTTCATTATCGAGCGTGAAGTTTTCCAGGCTCCATTCGAGGCGCATGAAAAAGGCGTTCTGGTCCGGGTCGATGTGCTGCTGAAGATCGATGATGTTCCCCTGGTGCGAGAAGATAAAACCGGTCACATCATGCACGAGTCCAGGACGGTCCGGGCAGTGGATGAGAAGTGTCGCGATGTCAGAGGAGGCCATGGTGAATCAGGTTACGAACGTGAGGCGGGAAAACGCGTACAAATGCCGTGTCCATCGATCAGTCCCGGGATCTGCTCGGCATGACGGCCCGAGGCGATGATGCACTCCACACCACCGTGAACGGCGTCTTGCACGGCGCGCAGCTTGGAGATCATGCCACCGGTGCCGAGGGCGGATTTCTCCTCTTCGGCGTGGTGGATCACCGCATCGACATCTTCGACGATGGGGATCGGACCTTCCTCGGGCTTTTTCATGTCGCGCAGAAGGCCGGGGGCGCTGGTGAGGAGGATGAGCACGTCAGCGCCCCAGAAGCGGGCGACGCGGGAGGAGAGCTTGTCGTTGTCGCCGTAGCGCAGTTCTTCGATGGCGACGGAGTCGTTTTCATTGATGACGGGGACCACCTGAGAGAACTCCATGAGGCGTTCGAGCACGGCTTTGACGCGGGGGGAGCGGTCGGCGTTTTCGAAGTCTTCGTGAGTGACGAGCAACTGGGCGACGTGCAGGCCGTGATCCCGCAGGAGCGATTCGTAGGCGTGCATGAGGTGGGTCTGACCCACAGCGGCTAGCGCCTGAAGGGTGGTCACATCGGAGGGACGTTGGCTGAAATCCAGCGGCTTCAAACCGGAGGCCACGGCCCCGCTGCTGACGACGACGACGGAGTGACCGGCACGCTTCAGCAGTGCGACGGCCTCGACGAGTTTGCGCAGTTGCACCGGATCGGGTTCAGGCGCGTCTTTGCGCGTGAGAATGCCGGAGCCGAATTTAAGAACGATGCGCTTGGAGGCCATGAGTCAGGGGAAACGAGGGGCGGCGAATATGGCGGGGTGCTGGGAGGTGGAAAGTGAAAGTAGTCGTGAGCTTTAGCTCGCTCTGGGAATCATTCGCGCACCCAGCGCAGTCCCGAACCGGCAAGCACTCAATCATTCGGCCTGAAGGCGGACGAATGGGCTGTGGGATACGTACGGTTTTCCTGAGTGAGCTAAAGCTCACGAGTACTTTGTCTTACCACCGCACCACGGAACTGGCCCAGGTGAAGCCGCCGCCGAAGGCGACGAGTAGGACGACATCGCCCTTTTGGAGGCGGCCGGCCTTGTTGGCTTCGTCGAGAGCGACGGGGATGGTGGCGGCGCTGGTGTTGCCGTATTTGTCCAGATTCATGAACACACGGTCCAGCGGCAGGTTCAGGCGTTCGGCGATGGCGCTGATGATGCGCGCATTGGCCTGATGAGGAATGACGAGGGACACATCCGCTGCGGTCAGGCCGGCGATTTCCAAAGCCTGCTGAGAGGCCTCCAGCATGCGGGTGACGGCATGCTTGAAGGTTTCGCGCCCTTCCATGTGGATGGTGTTGGGATGCGACTCGACGTTTTCGGGGGTAATCGGGCAGGCGGAGCCGCCACCTGGAACCTTGAGGACGTCCGCGAGGGTGCCGTCCGTGCCCATGACCGTGGACAGAACGCGGCCGGGGGCTTCGACGGACTCATCGGCCCGGCGAATGACCACAGCTCCGGCACCATCGCCAAAGAGGACGCAGGTGTTGCGGTCTTTCCAATTGATGAGGCTGCTGAGTTTTTCCGCGCCGATGACGAGCGCGGTGGTGCGGTTGCCGGTGTTGATGAAATGGCGTGCGACCTGCAGAGCGTAAAGAAAGCCGGAACAGGCGGCCGAGATGTCAAAGCAGACGGCATTCACGGCTCCAATCTTCTTCTGCACGAAGCAGGCCGTGGAGGGGAAGAACATGTCCGCCGTGACAGTGGCGACGATGATGAGCTGGATTTCCTCCGGGGCCACTCCGGCGCTGGCCATGGCACGGCGTGCAGCTTCGGAAGCGAGATCACTGGTGGCCTGCTCTGGCGCGGCGATGCGGCGCTCTTTGATGCCGGTTCGGGAGGTGATCCACTCGTCCGAGGTGTCGACAATCTTGGAAAGGTCTTCGTTGGTCAGCACTTTTTCAGGCATGTAACTGCCTGTGCCGATGATGCTGGAGGCGCAAAAGGGCTGGGAACTAGGAGCGGGCATGGAGGGAAATGGAATGGGCGGTGGCGGCGGCTTCGATGTGAGGCCCCACCTGATGTTGGATGGATTCGCAAGCCTGACGGATGGCGTTCTTCATGGCAAGCGGAGATGCACTGCCATGGGAGATGATGGTGATGCCGCGAAGGCCGAGCAGCGGCATGCCGCCGACCTCGTCGGGATTGGTGCGGTAATGGACGCGTTTGAAGGCGGGTTTGGCAAGGAGGCCGCCGATTTTCGTCCAGAAACCGCTCTTAATTTCGCTCTTCACCATGCTAAAGATGGTGTGGGCCAGCGCTTCGGCGTTTTTCAAAATGACATTGCCGGTGAAGCCGTCGCAAACGACGACGTCTGGCGGAGTTTCCCAGACATCATGGCCTTCGACGTTGCCGATGAAGTTCAAGCCAGCGGTGTGGCGCAGCAGTTTGCTGGTCTCTTTGCACAGGGCATTGCCTTTTTCTTCCTCGGTGCCGTTGGACATGAGGCCGACGGTCGGGTTGTCACGGCCCAGCACGTGGCGGGCAAAGGCGCTGCCCATGATGGCGTTTTGGACCAAATGGGAGGGTTCACTGTCGGGATTGGCACCGGCATCGATGAGCAGCCAGTGCTTGGTCAGGGACGGCATGATCGCGGCGATGGCGGGCCGCTCGATGTGCGTGAGGGTACGCATCTTGATCAGCGAGGCGGTGACGGCGGCTCCGGTGTGCCCGGCGCTGACGACGGCATCCGCCCGGCCGTCTTTGACCATGTCCACGGCCACGCTGATGGAGCTGTCCTTTTTCTTGCGCACGGCGTCGATGCCGCTGTCGGACATTTCCACGACCTGGCTGGCGGGGACGATTTCCAGTTTGGAGCTGGAGATGCCCTGCTTCTGGAGTTCCTGCTCAATGGCGGCAGGATTGCCCACCAAAAACAGCTTGGTGATGGCGGGCAGCGACTCGAGGGCGAGTTTGACTCCGCCGATGGGGTTTTGCGGGGCGAAATCGCCCCCCATGACGTCCAGTGCGATCTTCATTCCTGCGGTTGCGTGAGAGTCTTCAAGAGTATCGGGAGACAAGTCTTAAAGCGTGCGATACGGGGAATGCAAACGGGAGTTTTTGCCCGTGGATGACAAAAACAAACCGGGGGTGCAGACGATGCACCCCCGGGAGGAAAAAGGTGACAGTGAGGGAGTGCTTAGTACACGCCTTCCACGATGGTTTTCTCCATCGCTCCAAAGGGGCGGACGTCGGCCACGCCGTCCCAGGCATACGGCGCGCGAGGGCGGCGGCGCATGGCTTCGTCGCGCTCCAGGAAACGGGGCATGAAGAATTCCTTGGTGAGGGTGGTGAGCTCCACGCGGCCCCAGGCGTCGTATTCGACGGTCTGGTCGGTGTTCTTGGGATCGACGACGCGGAGCACGGCGCGGGGCTGTGGGGCGTAGTAAGTGATGGAGAAATTGTCTTCCGGAGTGAGCGGCACGCTGGCGGCGAGGCCCATGAGGGTGTTGCCGTAGGTGGGGTAGAAGCCGATGCGGTTTTCCAGCACCTCTTCGACGATGAAGCGCACGTACTGAGGCGTCATGGTCGTACCGCCGACGAAGCAGCCGCGGATGCCGACGGAATAGAGATCCACCTTTTCGGCGAGGGCTTCAAGGAGCTTGGGGGTGGTGAAGATGGCGGAGATTTTGCGGTTCTTCAGGATGAGCACAGCCTGATCGATCACATGGTCCATGTACTGGCGGGCCACGTCGAACTGCTTGTTGGAGATGGCCTTCTTCACGAAGCGGGGGTCGAGATCCACGAAGTAGCAGGAGCTGCCGCGATAATTGGCGAGATGCTCCACGGCGAGGCGCAGGCGGCGGGGGCCGGTGGGGCCGACCATGATCCAGGCTTCACCCGGCGGGAAATGCTTGTCGTCGAGCTTGTGGCTGAATTCTTCGTAATCGACGCGGAAGTCGTTCCAGCCGATGCGCTGCTTGGGCATGCCGGTGGTGCCGCCGGTTTCGAAGATGTTGAAGGGCTTGCCCTTGAAGGCGGCAGGCACCCAGACTTCCGGCTGGAGATCGCGTAGCCATTCATCCTCAAAGTGAGGGAAATTGGCCACGATGTCCTCGTAGCTGTTCACCTTGCCACGGGGATCGAAATTCTTTTTGGACCAGTCGAGCCAGAAGGGGCAGCCGGTTTCTGGCGAGAAATGCCAGTTGATGATTTCGCGGACTTGGGTGTCGAGTTGGGTTTTGGCTTCGGCTGGAGTCATGGACGGAACGTGGGGATGAGAGCGGGGACTGTGAAACGGGCGGCAGTAAACGAAAGTGGAAATCACAGCCTTTCGATCAATCCGCCGTGAATATTTTTTCAGCGGAACCGCCCAAAGGTGCGTCAATAAGACTTCCACACTATGAAACTCCACCCTTTGCTCTGCTCTGCCGTCGTATTGCTCAGCCTGTCTGCCTGCGTTGTTGGCCCTCCCTACCGCAGACCAGTGGTCGGCGGTCCGATTGTCCGTCCGGTTGTCCGCCCAGTGGCTGTGCCGGTCGGTGCACGACCTTATTATCATAATCACGTGCGGTACTATCAGCATCGCGGGGTTTGGTATCGCCCTCATGCCGGTGGTCACATCATTGTGCCCCGGCCTTATTGAGGCTCGTTGCAAGGGAACGCAGGCCTGCGGATTTCTCCACCCTCCGGGAGGGTGGCGTGAAGGCTCTTCCCTTTTTCTGGTTGCTGGTCAACCTAGGACGGATGAACAAGGCTTGTGTGCGATCGTGTCGGTTTATGGGGCCTATCAACGACAACGCCGCTATGATCGCACGACTGCCCTATTTCACAAAACATGAGCCTTCCCCTCACTCAAGAAGATAACACCGCCCTCTTTCGCAAAGCCTGGACTCTCTACGACGCCATCTCCGAGAAGAACTACATGTTTCACCAGGAGATCTACGGCCACGTCTCCGAAGTGCTAAAGCAGCGCCATGCGCAGGGGGACTATCACATTCTGGATCTTGGCTGCGGCAACGCACGCTTCCTGGCCCCCTGCCTGCAAAGCGCCCCGCCGGCCAGCTATGATGGGGTGGATCTCTCCGCCTCCGCGCTGGATGAAGCGCGCACTTACTTGAACGGCATCGCCAACACAGGGCTGCACCATAAGGATATGCTGAAGGCGGTGGAGGATACGGACTCGGCTTTTGACATCATTTTCAGCGGTTTTGCCGTGCATCATTTGGATGCCGCAGGAAAGCAGCGCCTCTTCAGCGCCTGCGCCGAGCGCCTTGCTCCCCGGGGGCAGTTTATTCTGGTGGATGTCGTGCGTGAGGACGGCCAGACACGCGAGCAGTACCTGGACGGCTACCTCAACTTCATGCGCACGCAATGGACGGAAGTTCTGCCCGAGCATCTGGAAGAGGCGTGCTCCCACGTCTCTGCCTACGACTTTCCTGAGACGCTGGAGGACCTGACACAGATGGCAAAACAAGCGGAGCTGTCCGAGCCGCAACTTATCGGCCGCTACGGGCAGCATTACATTCTGCGATTCACGGCCTGAAAGAGGTTTCACAGGCGTCTCGTTTGCCTCTGCACTCCCAGATGATCCGACGCGCCCTCGTTCTTGCTTCACTGACCGCAGCCGCCAATGCCGCGGACATGACGCATTTTGAGCAGCGCATCCGCCCGCTGCTCATCGCCAACTGCATCGACTGTCACGGCCCCGACAAACAGAAGGGCGGCCTGCGACTCGACTCCCGCGCCGGGTGGCAAGCAGGCGGCGATTCAGGCCCGGCGCTGGTCCCTGGCAAGCTCGCCGATAGCAAGCTCTGGCAGGCGGTGAGCTATGCGGACCGAGATCTACGGATGCCGCCCAAGCGCAAGCTCAAGGACAGCGAACTCGCCGATCTGAAGAGCTGGATCGAATCTGGCGCGCCAGACCCGCGCGACGACGTGGCCAGCAGCGGCGGCAAATCGAAGTCCGCCCGTGCCGATGCCAGTTTTTGGTCCTTTCAGCCGCCCAAGGCCACGCCAGTGCCGATAGTGAAAAACACCGCATGGCCTGCGAATGACATCGACCGATTCATCCTTGCGAAACTGGAGGCCAACCAGCTCGCGCCAGCACCAGATGCCAGCACTTCCATTTTGCAGCGCAGGCTGGCCTTTGACCTCACGGGACTGCCGCCGGACCTGTCCCAGCCTGCGCCGCTGGTGCCGCAGGCGTATGAGAAGCGCGTGGACGAACTGCTTGCCTCCAGTGCTTTTGCGGAGCGATTTGCCTCACACTGGCTGGACATCACCCGGTTTGCAGAGTCCTCCGGCGGCGGTCGTTCCCTGCCCTTCAAAGATGCGTGGCGTTTCCGGGATTACGTGATCGAATCGATTCGTGACAATGTGGCAGTGGATCGCATGATCACTGAGCATCTGGCGGGGGATCTCCTGCCTGCCACAGACTCCGCCGCGCGCCGCCGTCAGGTCACGGCCACGGGATTCCTCGCGCTCGGTCCCACCAACTACGAGGAGCAGGACAAAGGCATGCTGCGCATGGACATCGTGGATGAACAGCTCGACACGATGGGCCGCGCCTTCCTCGGCCTCACGATCGGCTGCGCACGCTGCCATGATCACAAGTTTGATCCCATCTCGGCACGGGACTACTACGCGCTGGCGGGCATTCTGCGCAGCACCAAGACGCTCAAAAATTATACCGACAACGTCGCGCATTGGATCGACACCCCGCTGCCGCTGGACGGCGAGGCGGAAGTCGCGCAGCAGAAGCACGAACAGCAGGTCAATGCGCTCAAGGAGCAAATTGCCGCGCTCAAAGACGACCTGCGGGATGCCGGCAGCGCCGATCTAAGAAAGCGCAAAAACATCGCCTTGAGCGATCTGCCAGGCATCGTGGTGGATGACAGCGCCGCGCAGAAAGTCGGCTTTTGGAAGCAGTCCACCAGCTATGCGCCCTACATCGGCGCAGGCTATCTCAGTGACCACAATGAAGGCAAGGGCGAGAAGACCATCACCTTCACTCCGAAGATTCCGAAGACCGGACGGTACGAGGTGCGTGTGGCTTTTAATGCCGGACCCAACCGCGCTGAGAGCGCCACGGCCACCATCCTGCATGCGGACGGCGAGGAGCTGAAAGGTGTGAAGATGACCACGGACTCGCTCAAGGGGCTGCAGTTTGCCACACTGGGCACCTATCGCTTTGAGGCCAATGGGCAGGGCTTTGTACTGATCTCCAATGCGGGCTCGCAGGGTTACGTGACCATTGATGCGGTGCAGTTTGTTCCTGCAGATGAAACCCTCGTGGAACCGGCGGTCAAAAAAGAATCCACCACTGCGATCAAGCTCAAGCAGCGTCTCGCCGAACTTGAGAAAGAACTCAAGGCCCTGCAAAAGGACATCCCTGACCGCCCCGAAGCCATGTCCGTGGCGGATGACAGCGCGCCCGAAGATGCCAAGATTCACATTCGCGGCAGCGTTCGCAATCTAGGAGCCAGCGTGCCGAGGGGCTTCATTCAGGCGGCCCTCCATGGCAAGGTGCCTGGCGTTCCCGCCGAGGCGAGCGGTCGGCTGGAACTGGCGCAATGGATCACCTCCCGCGAGAATCCGCTGACGGCGCGCATCATGGTCAATCGTGTCTGGCACTGGCTTTTTGGCGCTGGGATCGTCCGCACCACGGACAACTTTGGCTCGACTGGGGAAGTCCCAAGCCATCCTGAACTGCTCGATTATCTCGCCCTCAAGTTCATCGAAGACGGATGGAGCCTGAAGCATCTGGTGAAGCAGATGGTGATGAGCCGCACGTATCGCATGGCCTCCACGAGTGCGACTTCTGCGGCTCAGCATGCGATGGATCCGGACAACCGCCTTCTGAGCCACATGAACCGCAAACGCTTGGATGCCGAGTGCCTGCGGGATGCCATGCTGACCGCCGCAGGCACCTTGGATCGCACCTTTGGCGGACCCGGTGTCAGCGAAGTCAAAGCGGTGGATGCCAATGATCAGAAGATTCAGAACATCGAGTACGGCTATCAGTTCCTCGACACGCGTCGCAGCCTGTACACGGCCGCTTTTCGCAATGTGCGCCATCCGCTGTTTGAAGTCTTCGATTTTGCGGACATCAACCAGCCCATCGCCCAGCGCACCACCAGCACCGTGGCCACGCAGGCGCTCTTTCTAATGAACTCTCCAAAGGTCATCGAGCAGGCGCGCAATGCTGCCGATGTGGTGCTCAAGTCATCGCCCGAGACCGGCAAACGAATCGAGACCGCGTTCCTGAATTCCTTGCAGCGCAGCCCCACGGAGAAGGAGCAGACTCAAGTCCACGAGTTCCTCGAATCCAGCCAGTCTGGGAATGCCAGCGAGGATGACGTGCGAGACCTCTGGGCGCGCTTCATCCAGACGCTGTGGTCCACGCCGGAGTTTCGATTCTTGGATTAACCGGTTGGGCGCTCAGGTCCTCAGCGCCAGGCTGCCGACCACTGTTTGGCGAAGTAGGTCAGAATCATGTCCGCGCCGGCGCGGCGAATGCCGATGAGGGATTCGTGCATGATTTTCGTTTCATCGATCCAGCCGCCAGCGGCACCGGCTTTGATCATCAAATATTCGCCGCTGACCTGATACGCGGCGATAGGCAGCGTGGTGGCGGCGCGGAGCTTGGCGATGATATCGAGGTATGGGCCTGCGGGCTTGACCATGAGAATGTCTGCGCCTTCGGCTTCATCGAGCGCGGCTTCACGAAGGGCTTCGCGAGCATTGGCAGGGTCCATCTGGTAGGTCTTCTTGTCTCCGGCTTTGGGGGCGGAGTCCAGTGCGCCACGGAAGGGGCCGTAGTAGGCGCTGGCATACTTGGCGGTGTAGCTCATGATGGAGACGGCCTGAAAGCCGGCGGCATCGAGTGCGGAACGCAGGGCGGCGACGCGGCCGTCCATCATGTCGCTGGGAGAGACGATGTCCGCACCGGCGCGTGCGTGGCAGAGCGCCTGCTGGCAGAGGACTGCGACGGTTTCGTCGTTCAAGATGCGGCCATCATCGGTCACGAGGCCGTCGTGGCCGTCGCTGTTGTAGGGATCGAGCGCGACATCGGTAATGACAGTCAGCGTAGGGTGGGCGCTTTTGAGCGCGCGGATGGCACGCGGGACGAGGCCGTCGTCTGCATGGCAAGCTTCAGCTCCACGGGTTTTCAATTCATCAGGGATGCGGGGGAAGAGTACGACGGCGGGGACGCCGAGTGCGTGCGCTTCGCCGGCTTCTTTGACCAGGCCATCGATGCTCCAGCGCGTGCAGCCAGGCATGGAGGCGATGGGCGTGTTTTCGCTGCCTTCCTGAAGGAAGAGCGGGTAGATCAAATGGCCCGGCGTGAGTTCCGTTTCGCGAACGAGATCACGAATGGAGGGAGACTGACGGTTGCGGCGGGGGCGGATCGGAAGGTTCATCACCACTCAATATACGCGGGAGAGCTGACGGAGGGCAAATGGGGAAACGCTACGCTTTGGGATTCAAGTCCGGCGGGGAGGGCGCGGATTGGGATGGCGGTGCTGCGTGGGCATTTGAAGCAAACTCTGACTTCCGGCGGCGTAGAGCGACGAGCAAAATGATTCCGTAAACCGTGGCAAAAGGCGGCACGAAAAGAAAGTAAACAGCAGCCATACGGGCGCATGAATAGAACCAGCGCTGGCGAAGACGGAAGCCGGTGAGCGCCATGTACAGCAATGCCGTGGGAACGATGGCGAGGAGCCCGTGACTTGCGACGGCGATGATCGTTTCTCCTGCAATGGCACTCAGATGAGATGGATCGCCTTCAGACGAGCTCATGAGTGCCCGGGAGGAGGCGATCCCGTTCCAAAGAACATTGACGACGGCAGACGCGTTCGTGACGGAAAGTGCCAAGCCAAGAATGGCGAAAAGATAGGCAATGGAGTTTTTCACTGCGATGATGCCAACCACGTGTGGGGGTTATCGTGGTGGCAGAGGGGAGATTTGAACTCCCGACCAAAGGCTTATGAGTCCTCTGCTCTACCCCTGAGCTACTCTGCCATTGACGATGGCTCCTGAGGTAGGGTTCGAACCTACGACCTAGTGGTTAACAGCCACCCGCTCTACCGCTGAGCTACTCAGGAATCACTTTTTCCCGCTCCCGAAGAAGGGGGCGAGATGGATAAACGTTCCCATCCATCACGCAAGTGTTTTTGGCACTGATTTTGAAGAGTTTTTAACTCACCGCATTTGCCGAGAGCAAATCACCCAGCAAACCGCGCTGGCGGTAGAACTCCACTTCAGCCACGCCGGCGGCTTCCAGATCAGCGCGGATCTCTGCGGCATCACGCTCTGAGGCGACGTGCTGACGGATGAGAGCGGTTTTGCGGGCCTGCAAATCGAGGAACTCCATGTCCACCACAGGGGTCTGCGGCCATTTGCCGTCGGCCTGCCCGGCTTTGAGCACCTGTTTGAAGGGCTTGCCGATCTTCTGCGCCTGGGTCTTGGCTTCATTGATGCCGGCGTACCAATCTGGATGCACAAGGCGGTAGTAGTCGCGCATGGCCTGCTTGTTGTAGTGAATGACCAGCTTGCGACCTTCCACATCGAGGAAGGTGGTTCCACGGAAGGAATCGGCGTCGATGGTATCGACAAAGAGCAGTTCCTCGCGATCCACGGCGAATTCCCATTTGAGGTCCCAGAGGAGGAGACCTGCGCTTTCCAGCAGTTCGCGCACGGCCCAGCCGCCGAGGATGGCCAGCTTGACGGTGTGAAGGAAGTCATCGCTGCTGAGGCCGGACATCATGAGGGCCTCCTGCTTGCTCACGGCTCGGTCTTCAGGCTCGTATTTGCTGGTGAGGTCATAGATGGGGCGCTCCAGCATTTCCCACACGCCCATGGGCTTGGAGAGGCCGAGCTCCTGCTCGTAGCTGCGCTTGGCCGATTCGCTGAGGCCTTGGTATTTCTTTAAAATGGACGAGCCGCTGGTGACGCCGAAGCGCACGATGTACTCCAGGGGCACGACGTAGGTGGCGCTCTGATGGAACTGGGCGTAGTCAAAGACGTGGGTGCCCAGCAGATGGCGCTGAGGGGGGTGCATCACCGGGAAGCGGCGCACGACATTGTAGCAGCTCGGATGTTCAGGAAGTCCAGTGCGGACGATCTCACCCGTCACGGCATCCACCATGCCGATGTGGTGGGTGGCTGCGCCGTGCTCCAGCATGGTTTCCATGGGGCCGGTGAGGAGTTCCTTGCGCCAGGAGGCGTCCATCGGGGTGTTTTCGATGGCGGTTTTCACGCGCTGCCAGGTCTCAGGGCTGGCGAGGCGGGAGTACATGGCGTGGCGGAAGATGGCGCGGTTCAGGTCGTTGCCTTCGATGTTGAAGATGGAGCCGACATCGAAGACGGAGCCTGCGGGAGTGGTCTCGCAAACGACGTAGCCAGGATGGTCCGGCACGGCGTAGAGATTCTGAACGGAGCCACGGTAAATGGGCTCGCCGAGCTTTGAGATGTCAAGATGCGTGGGCGCTGGGGCGGGATGGGACATGGTTCCGGGGAAAAACAACGGATTCCGTGCCTGTGCAACTGCGAACAGAGTTCAGGTTCAGGTGAACTTTGTTCTTTGAACTTTAAACTTTCGGCCCAAACTCCGCCCTCCATGTCCGAAGCCGCCGCCACACCTCCCGCCTCCCTTGATTTCATCCGTGAAATGATCGCTGCCGATCTCGCCGCAGGTCGCAATGGCGGTCAGGTCGTCACCCGTTTCCCGCCGGAGCCGAATGGCTACCTGCATATCGGACACGCCAAGAGCATCTGCTTGAACTTTGGCATCGCCCAGGAGCATGCGCCGAACTCGCGCTGCCACCTGCGTTTTGACGACACGAATCCGACCAAGGAGGAAGTGGAGTATGTGGACAGCATCATGGCGGATGTGAAGTGGCTGGGCTTTGACTGGGGCGACAATCTCTTCTACGCCAGCGACTACTTCGAAAAGCTCTACGGCTTTGCCGAGCAGCTCATCACCAAGGGGCTCGCGTATGTGGATGACCAGACGCAGGAGGAGATGCGGGCCAATCGCGGCACGCTCACCTCCCCCGGCACCCGCAGTCCCTATGCGGACCGCAGTGTGGAGGAAAATCTGGATCTCTTCCGCCGCATGCGGCAGGGCGAGTTCAAAGAAGGAGAGAAAGTCCTACGCGCCAAGATCGACATGGCCTCGGTGAACATGCACATGCGCGATCCGGCGCTCTACCGCATCCTGCGCGCGCACCATCACCGCACCGGCGATGCCTGGTGCATCTACCCAATGTATGACTACGCACATCCGCTCAGCGATGCGCTGGAGGGCATCACGCACAGCCTCTGCACGCTGGAGTTTGAGATCCACCGCCCGCTGTATGAATGGCTCATCGCGAATGTCGATGGCCTGCCCGGCGCGCCGTATCAGCGTGAGTTTGCCCGCCTGAACCTGAGCTACACGGTGATGAGCAAGCGCAAGCTGCTGCGTCTGGTGAAGGAAGATCTGGTGAATGGCTGGGATGATCCACGCATGCCGACGATTTCCGGGATGCGCCGGCGAGGCATCACGGCTGCCGCCATTCGTAGTTTTTGCAAAACGATTGGCCTGACGAAGTTCAACTCGCTCACGGAGATCGCGCTGCTGGAGCATTCGATTCGCGAGGATCTGAACAAGGTCTCCCACCGCGCCTATGGCGTGCTGAGGCCGATCAAGGTGGTGATCACGAACTACCCGGAGGATCAGGTGGAGTACTTCGAAGCGCCGAATCATCCGGAAGATCCGGCTGCGGGAACACGGCAGGTGCCGCTTTGCCGGGAGCTTTACATCGAGTCCGACGACTTCATGGAGTTCCCTTCCGAAGGCTTCCATCGCCTGAAGCCCGGCGGCGAGGTGCGGCTGAAGTTTGCGTTTTGCATCATCTGCCAGGAGGTCATCAAGGATGACGCGGGGAACATCGTTGAACTGCGCTGCACGTATGACGACGCCACTCGCCATGGCAAGAAGCCGGAAGGCCGCACGAAGCCGAAGGGCATCATTCACTGGGTCAGCGCGCGGCATGCGATCGACGCCACCGTGCGGCTGTATGACCGGCTTTTCACGGTGGAGACGCCAGATGCGGATGCGGGCGAAGACGGAGATTTCACGAAGTTCCTGAATTCCGCCTCATGCGAAGTGGTCACGAATGCGAAGCTGGAGCCGAGCCTGAAGGAAGCCGCTCCTGGCAGCCACTGGCAGTTTGAACGCGTTGCCTATTTCTACGCTGACCCCGTCGACTCAAAACCCGGTGCGCCGGTGTTTAATCGGACTGTGACGCTGAAGGATGGGTGGGTGAAGAAGTAGGAGCGTGCCATAGCGTGAGAGTTTGCAGGCCAATTGCGGACTCAATGGGTCTGCTTTCTTGATGTCATACCATGGAACCTTCTGTTGCAGGCGTGCGTGCCTGCAACACTTCAGAGGCTGCCAAGCGAGCAGCTTGCAACGCCGAGGAAGAAAAATCGCATGAGAATTGCGAACATGGCGGCGCACAGAGAGAGTCTGCAGATTCGTTGCCGGGTCGAACTGGAGTGAGAAGCTGCAGCAAGGAATGACAGTGCGGCAATCAGAGCTGAAGGATAGACAAACAGGCCCCAGGGAATGGCCAGAGAGACGAAGCACCTGCCATCGAAAGTGCGGAATGCCATGCTGCCACCACCAGCATACTCATGCCGGTAACTCTCCAGAAGAGCACCCCAATCCGTGGCTCTTTCCATGAGGAGCCAGAGGGTGGCTGAATATGCCGCGAGCAAGAGAATGACCGCCCGCGCCACGGAGAATTGAATGCGACCGATTGTCGGTAACGGGTTGGATTCCATTGTAGTGAAGGTCAGGAATAGTTGTTGCGAGCAGGAGTCCCCCATCACGGATGATTGGGCGCTTTCGGCAGATCATAAGTCGTGATCTCCAGCAAATAACCATCGGGATCCGAGAAGTAAATCGAGTGGGAGATTTCGTGATCGCGGAACTGGAAGGAGATGCCCTTGGATTCGAGTTCGGTTTGTGCGGCTAGAAAGTCCGCATGCGTAGCGGCGCGGAGGGCGAGATGCCAGGCCTGGCCATTCTTGGAGGGTGGGTCGTTTTCCTTCTGCGGAAACAGCGTGAGGAAGGTGGTGCCGAGGCGCAGGAAGATGGGGACGCCGCCGCCGTGGCCGGGATAGACGTGCTCGAATCCCAGGGTGTGGATGTACCAGTCCTTCGTCGTTTCCAAAGAAGCGCAGCGCAGGGCAAGATGGTCGATTTGTTCGAGGTTCATGAGGCAACGTGGGGTGGGTGAATCAGCCGTCAACCCGAGGACCACCTCGGCTCGGCCCTGCGATTCCAAAATTTGCTCAAGGATGTTTTAGCATGAGGAGCGAACTGCGGACACAATAAACCAGCCTCCGCCCCCCTTCCCTTCTCTATGAAACTGATCCGCGATATTCTGGTGCTCTGCTCGGGCATTGTGTCGGCGCTTTACCTGCTGAACATCGGATTCGGTGTGGCGGAATTCATTCCGGACAACATCCCCATTTTTGGCAATCTGGATGAAGCGGCGGCGACGGCGCTCTTGATTATCTGCCTGGCCTACTTCGGCGTGGACATCGGGCATTTTTTGCGGCGCAAGGGGACGGATGGGAAGGCTGAGCCGAAGACGCATGACATTGATGTCACGAAGTGAGGCAGCGCACGAGGCGCTGGATGGCTTGGCAGGAGGGGGACCATCTTGGTCCCAGTTTGGAAGCGCTGGGTAAGGCGGGACGTTCGGCGTTGGGTAGCGCGGGGGGCTGGATGAACGCGGCGCGTTGAGGGATCAGGATGATCCCTCTCCTGCCGGGAGCTCGTGAGTACTTTCCACGACAACATCCGCTGCGGGTGCCTGCGCCTGCATGTCGGCGTGTGAGCCGTGGATGAGGGTCCACTTGAGGCCGGGGCAGTAGCGGGATTCCCAGGCGTCGCGGCGGATAAGGGTGTCGGCGGCGCCGTGGCGGAGGTAGGGGAAGTGGCGCTTGTGATGGAGGGCGAGGCGCAGCGGGGAGAGATCGGCGCTGAAGCTGACGAGATGGAGGGGACGGAGAGGGCCTTTGGCGGCTTCGTAGAGGAGAATGAGAGCGATGGCGGTGGCGGCGGCATCGAGATGAGTGTCCCAGACGACGAGCGGCGGTGAATCTGCGGGCTGACGGAGGAGTTGGACGACCTGGGACTCGATGGCGGGATCGAGCTGCGGGGTGGTGGGGATGATACGAAGCGAAGTCGTGTGCAGGATGGCGGGGGGCTGGCCGTGGAGTTCGTAGTCGCCTTCGTGGTGCACTTTGGTGGAGGTGCGTTTCGGATGCGTGACGGGATGGTCCACGTCTTCGATCTGTAGGATCTCGCGGCGTTCGCGGTAGAGCGGGAGGAAGCGGTCTTCGAGGATGCTCTGGCGGATCTCGCGCATGAGCTGGTGGTAGAAGTGGATGTTGTGCTGGCCGACGAGAGTCCAGCCCAGCGGCTCCTGCGTCTTGGTAAGGTGGTGCAGATAAGCGCGGCTGTGTGTGGCGCACACCGGGCAGGTGCAGGTGGGATCGAGGCGGTCCTCGCTGAATTTGTACACGGAGCGGCGCAGCTCCACGATGCCGCGGGAAGTGAAGGCGGTGCCGCGTTTGGCGACTTGCGTGGGGATGATGCAGTCGAACATGTCCACGCCACGGTGCACGGCCTCCAGCACATCCACCGGCGTGCCGACGCCCATGAGGTAGCGTGGGCGATCAGATGGAAACAGGGCGGCGGTGAGTTCGCACACGTCTTCGCGCTCGTTTTTCTCTTCCCCCACGGCGAGACCGCCGATGGCGAAGCCGTCAAAGTCGATCTGCATCAGGCCCTCGGCGCTCTCGCGACGGAGATGCGGATAGAGCGCGCCCTGCACGATGCCAAACATGGACTGAGGTGAGTCTTCACGCGCTGCGAGACTGCGAACGGCCCAGCGCTGGGTAATCTGCAGGGCGGCGCGAGTTGTTTTTTCATCGGCGGTGGATGGGATGCACTGGTCGAGCACCATCATGATGTCGCTGCCGATGGCGCGCTGCGTTTGAATGCTGAGTTCCGGGCTGAGGAGGATGCGCTGGCCATCGACGTAGCTTTGAAAAACGGCCCCCTTCTCTGTCATGGAGCGCGAGTGCGGCAGCGAGAAGATCTGATAACCGCCGGAGTCCGTGAGCACGGAGCCGGGCCAGTTCATGAAGCGGTGAATGCCTCCGAGCTTGGTGAAGACATCGGGGCCGGGACGCAGCAGGAGGTGGTAGGTGTTGGCGAGAAGGATCTGTGAGCCGGAGGTGTGGAGGGACTCCTGCGTTTGCGCCTTCACCGTGGCCTGTGTGCCCACGGGCATGAAGAGCGGCGACTGGATGGTGCCATGCAGCGTGTGAAACGTGGTGGCGCGGGCACGGGAGTCGCTGGTCTGGGCATCGAGCTGGAAATTGAGACGGGAGGGCGACATGGAACGCAGCGGCACGCGGTTACTTGTCCGCCAGCATGGCGCGCAGGCCGGAGAAGAAGTTGGTGTTTTCCTCCTGCGTCGTGGTTTCGTTCATGTGCTTGGTGTAGTCGAGCTCCTCCACGTATTTGCGGTCAAGCTCCTTGAGGAAAGTGCTGGGCATGTTGCTCTGCTTTTTGCCCCACTTCATGCGTGTGCGCGTGTGGCTGAGGGTGAGCTTCTGCTTGGCACGGGTGATGCCCACATAAAAGAGGCGGCGCTCTTCATCCACACGACCTTCGTCAAAGCTGCGCTTGTGCGGCAGGATGCCCTGCTCCATGCCGGGAAGAAAGACGACGGGAAATTCGAGTCCCTTGGAAGCGTGCATGGTGATCAGGCACACGCCTTTTTTCTTTTCGATGTCGTCCTTTTCTTCACGCTCGTCATTGAGGCTGACTTCATCCAGGAAACCCGCGAGGCCGCTGGCGCGGTCGCGCTCGGCATGATTGGTCATGCTCTTGAACAGTTCATTGATGCCGTTTTCCCAGCCGGCAAAATCTTCCGGCTCCTTGGCGGCTTTTTTGAGATGCTCCATGTAGCCGGTCTCAAGAATCAGGGCCTGCGTCATGTCCACGAGATTGGTGCCAGGGGTGCTGGCCGGGCCGGAGTATTTGACGATGAGCGCGGTGAAAAGGCGAATGGCATTGCGCCCCTTCTCGGGGATCTGGCGCAGGAATTCCTCGTCGCACAGCGCCACCCAGATGCTGTGGTGCTTCTCCATGCTGCGCTCACGCGCGAGCTCGGCGGTGGCGCTGCCGATGCCGCGTGTGGGGGTGTTTAAAATGCGCAGCAGCGCCATGTCATCGTGCGGATTGTGCAGTACCGAGAGATAACTCACAATGTCCTTCACCTCACGCCGGTCAAAGAAGCTGCGCGCACCGACCACACGGTAGGCGATCTTGCGCTGGCGGAAGGCCTGCTCCAGCACGCGCGACTGATCGTTGGTGCGGAAGAGCACGGCGAATTCCTCCAGCGGCTGCTTGTTCGCGAAGTGAGCAGTCTCCACTTCCTTGGCAATCATGTCCGCCTCCTCCTTGTCATCTTCGTTGGCAATGAGGCGCACCAGATCGCTGCCGTTGTTGCGGCTCCACAGGGACTTGGGGCGGCGGCCCACGTTGTTTTTGATGAGGCTGTTCGCCGTGTGCAGGATGGGCGTGGTGCTGCGGTAGTTTTCCTCCAGCTTCACCACATGCGGGTTGGGGAAGAAGTTTTCGAACTCGGTGATGTTGGTGATCTCCGCACCGCGCCAGCCGTAGATGGACTGGTCGTCATCTCCCACCACGCAGACGTTGTACGGCGCGGGCACCAAGGCACGCAGCAGTCGCATCTGCAGTGAGTTGGTGTCCTGGAATTCGTCCACCATCACATAGTGGTGGCGGCTCTGCACCGTGGCACGCACCTGGGCGTTTTCTTCCAGCAGACGAACGCCGAGGATGATGAGGTCATCGAAGTCCATCACGTTCAGCCCGCGCATCTCGTCCATGTACTTTTCCATGACAGCGGCATCGAGACTTTCCTTGGGATCTCCCAGCCCTTCGCCGGCGTTCTTCGCTTTGCTGATGCGTGAGAGCGCCATGCTGGGGTCCAGCGTCTCGTCCTTCACCAGCAGGGTCTGCAGCACGCGCTTGATCAGCGTCTCCTGCTCGCCCTGAC
The DNA here is from genome assembly GCA_017301975.1 of Verrucomicrobiota bacterium. Classification (GTDB taxonomy): domain Bacteria; phylum Verrucomicrobiota; class Verrucomicrobiia; order Verrucomicrobiales; family Verrucomicrobiaceae; genus Prosthecobacter. The sequence goes on along the minus strand of JAFLEI010000022.1, from coordinate 30,265 downwards.
TGTAGATGGCGAAGTTGTTTTTGTAGCCCACGTGCTCGGCAAACTCGCGCAGCAGGCGAACACAAAACGCATGGAAGGTGCCCACCACGACCTTTTTGCCCAGGCCGTCGCGGACCATGCCTTTGATACGCTCGCGCATTTCATTGGCCGCCTTGTTGGTGAAGGTGACGGAGAGGATGTTCTTGGGGTTGATGCCCTCGTTCACCATGTAGCTGATGCGCGCGGTGAGCACGCGTGTCTTCCCGGTGCCCGCACCTGCGAGAATGAGCAGCGGACCATTGATGGTCGTGGCGGCCTCGCGCTGCTGCGGGTTGAGTGTTCCGGTGAAGCCGCTCATGACGCCCCCGCACCTCGCACGGGCAGACCACGTTCACGCCATTCATTCAGCACATGCGGCAGCAGCTTGTGCTCCTCGACCTTGATCCGCGCATGCAGCGTCTCCGCTGTGTCGCCGATGTTTACGGGCACCGTGGCCTGGCCGAGAATGCGCCCGCCATCAATCTCCGCAGTGACGAGGTGCACGGTGCAGCCGGTTTCCAGCTCGCCTTCATCGATGGCAAGCTGGGGCGCATTGGCCCCTTTGAATTTCGGCAGCAGCGACGGGTGCACGTTCACAATGCGACCTGCATACGCGCTGATCACAGGCTCTTTGAGAATGCGCATGAATCCAGCGAGCACGACGACATCCACGCGTGCACGCTCCAGGTGTTCGAAGATTTCTTTCTGCGCCGCTTCGCTGAGGCGGCGAGGATTGTCACCCCCGTTCACATACAGCGCCGGCAGCCCCGCCGAGCGGGCGATTTCACGAAAGCCTGAGTCAGCCTGATCGCTGAGCGTGATGGCGATTTCAGCCCGCAGGGTGTTCGCTTGGATGGCGGCGATGATGGCGCGCAGGTTGGACCCAGCACCGGAGCCCAGCACGGCGAGACGCAGCAGGCCGCTTCCTGGTGCGCCGGAATCACCCGCCTGCATCTTGTTAATGGTCTTCGTGGTGGAGCGCCCGGGGACGAGTGGCAGGATGCAGATCTGCGCGCCAGCCTCCTCCAGGGCGGTGCGTTCTTCACGATTGAGGGACTCGACGGTGTAGTCACCGCCTTTCGCATACACATGAGGGCGGATGGCTTCGATGAGGGAGGTGGCGCGTTCATCATCGAACACGACGACGGCATCCACAGCACGCAGCGCGGACATCACCTCCGCACGATCGTGCTCGGGATTGAGCGGACGATCCGGGCCTTTGAGCTGGCGCACGGACTCATCTGAATTCAAGGCGACCACCATGGCATCTCCGAGGGCACGCGCCTGCTCAAGGTAGCGCACATGGCCTGCGTGCAGGAGATCGAAGCAGCCATTGGTGAAGACCAGTTTTTTTCCCTGCTGATCCAGGGTGTCACGCAAACGCCGGACGTCGGCGATGGTGGCGGGTGTGTAGTCATCAGGCATGCTTTGCTAATGGCGTGAACCGTGGCGGATGCAAGGTGGGAGAGGTTTGAAATTTAAAGGGAGCGAATGGTGGGCAAGTGGCGGCGGGGCAGTCAAATTCTCGTTCCGTTTTCTGTGCTTTTTCTTTGCTTGATCTCAGGGCGGAGTTTCAAGTTCAAGCCCAGAAGCGCCCAGCGGGAATTTGGAGTGCCGCTGCGCAACCTCGGAAGGGTAAAGCTGCCGCATTCGTGCGTCTCGTGGTGGGCTTGGGGTGATGGGCGGGTGGAAGTTCACAGGCTCCCGCGTTTGAAGCTCCCTGAGTATGCGTGCACCATCCTTCACGTCGAAAGCGGCAGCTGCGTTCGTCCCTCACTGCGCGACCGCACTCCATATCAGAGCTGCGAGCGCGCCAGCATACCACATTCTACTTATATCGACCCTGATATAGCTTTCCATGTCATTGGAGAGCATTCAGCTCCAGGAACAAAAAAGCGGAAGGGGGCGCCTTCCGCTTTTCAGAGATGAATGAATCGATGCTCAGCCTTGCTTGGACACGACCTTGGGGGCGCTGCTTTCAAGAACGGCGGCGCCTGGATCACGTGTGAGGGGCCAGTAGGCATCCATGTTGAGCTTGGCGGGCGGGGTCATTTTGAACTGCGCCCCGGCCTTGGTTGCAAAGCCCTGATAAGCGAGAGGCATGAGAGTGACACAGACACGCTCCTGATCAAACTTCTGAACATGCAGCGCTGCTGCGAAGGTGCTCTTTTGATCAAGAACCAAGGAATCACCCACTTGATAGGGATCAGCCTTGTCCTTGTTGCCAGGAAGCACGATTTCGATGTCCACGTCTTCGATGTCTGCGGAACGTGCGCGCACCACCCAGCCTTCAGTGATGACATCGTTCGCGGTGAGCGGACGGGCATTGATCACCTGAAAAGCGCCCTTCACATAGAGAGGCTGCTCCTGCTTGTAGTTGCGGATGTAGGAGCGCTTGAGAAGATCATTTTTCACCGCGAGCTGTTCGTGATTGAATGCATAGAACTCGGCCAGCAGATCACGCGCAGGAAGGAACTTGCCCTGCGGCACGGTGTAGTTGGTAAACTTGCGAAGGGGATCGAGCTTGTCGAAACGTGCGAGCACGCGGTAATTGAATGGTTTTTCAGGGTGAGCGAACACCATGATGCTGAAGAACCAGCAAAAGGTGGCAAAGCCCATCAGCAAAGTGATGAGAATGGTCCACCAGAAAATGCCACCGGAGTCTTTCTTCTTGGAAAAGCTCCCGCCACCGTAAGAACGGTACTCATTGCCGTCGCTCAAAAATCGGATTTGCATGACAGTTTTGCGAAAATTTTAGTATTTATAAGATAGGAATGTTCAAATTCTACAATATGGAGGGAATTTGAAAAGGAAATTTTGTGAATAAGTTGGCAGCAAGATTGCTTCAATATTGGCCAAGGGAGTCAATGAATGTGAGGCTTAGATTCAGGTAGTCTGAGGTTCAAAGGAGGTGCCGCAGCCGCAACTGCGGGCGGCATTGGGATTGGTCAGCTTGAATCCGGCATCCGCCAGCGAATCGACGTAGTCAATCTGGCAGCCGCGGAGGTAGCCCAGACTCTCATGATCGATAATAATCGAGACACCGCCCTGCGACTGCACTTCGTCATCGGATTTGGCTTGGTCCAGGCCCATGACATACTGCATGCCGGCGCAGCCGCCCTTCTCCACCCGCAGGCGCAGCCCGGTGCCCTCATCGGCGTTCTTTTCCGCGATGAGGGATTTGAGATGTTCGACGGCGCTGGAGGTGAGAGAAATCATGTGAAAGGAGACAATGGAGGGCTTGTGTCTGATGGCCGAGAAGCACGGAGATTGCAAATCCCCATCAGGCATCCAAGATAACATTTCCGGGTTGTGGTACAAGCTACGCCTCCCATCCCGCACTTTATCGAAATTCATGGCTAAAATACGCATTCTTCCAGACGCACTCGCCAGCCAGGTGGCGGCAGGCGAGGTCGTGGAGCGGCCGGCCGCTTTGGTCCGCGAACTGGTGGAGAACAGCTTGGACGCCGGAGCCCACCACATCGAGGTGCATGCCCAGCGCGGCGGCATCGCGATGATTCGCATTGTCGATGATGGAAGCGGGATGGACAGGGAGGACGCCATGCTGTGTCTGGAGCGCCATGCCACCAGCAAGATACGGACCAAGGAGGACCTCGGCGCGATCCACACTTTCGGATTTCGCGGAGAGGCACTGCCCAGCATCGCCAGCGTGTCGCGCTTCCGGCTTGCCACCCGTGAAAAATCCGCGCTGGTGGGCACGGAGATCGAGGTGAACGGCGGCAAGATGGTGGCGGTGCGCGACCACGGCGGCGCCCCAGGCACGGTAATCGAGGCGCGCTCGTTGTTTTTCAATGTGCCCGCGCGACGTAAATTCTTGCGCACGGAGAACACAGAGTTTGCCCATGTGGAGCAGCAGCTGCGGCTGCATGCCATCGCCAATCCACAGACGGCCTTCACCCTCACGCACAATGGCGAACTGGTGCTGCACCTGCCGGCCACGCGCGACATGCTGGAGCGCATTCGCGGACTGGTGGGGGACGAACTGGCCTCCCGCCTGCTCAAGGTGGAGGAAGCCACCTGGCATGGCATCACAGTCTCCGGCTACATCGGCGGACCGGGCATGAGCCGTTCCAACAGGCAGATGCAGACCACGTATCTGAACGGCCGCCCCATCGAGAGCGCCAGCATCTCCTACGGCTTGCGGGAGGGCTATCACACCGCGCTTATGAAGGGGCAGCATCCGGTGACCTTCCTGTTCATTCAGATGGATCCGCATGCGTTTGATGTGAACGTGCATCCGGCCAAAAAGGAGGTGCGCTTTCATGACGGCCACAGCGTGCGCGACGCCATCTCCCGCTGCGTGAGCCACACGCTGGAGAACGCGGCCAAGCTGCCCACAGGTCATGCAGCAGCGCGCACCGTGCCGACCGGCCCGGCGGCGACGCGTATTCCGCTGGTACCAGACAGCCGCCAGGAGCAGTTTGCCATGCCCGTGGCGCCCTCCACCGCGCCGCTGCGCACCCTCCCGCCAGCGCCCTCCACCGCGCGTGCCGCCACCCCAGCGCCCGAGGTCCCGCAGCCCGCCGTCTCCCATCGCGTGGCGGACGTGCTGGAGCGCATCGCCGCGGGACGCAATTCAGCCGCAGTTTTGCCGCAGGTGGCAAGAGCGGAGACATCCACGGACGAAGTGCAGGCCGACAACGAAGCACCGCAGGAACAAGAAGAGCAACAAGAGGCCAATGCCCCTGCCCCCGCCGAACCCGCCGCGCCACCGGAGTACCGCATCATCGGCGTGCTGCAAAAGCTGTATGTGCTGATGGAAGGCAAAGAGGGCCTCGTGCTCATGGATCAGCACGCCGCGCATGAGCGGGTAAACTTCGAGAAATTCCGTCGCGCCATCGAGTCCGGCGGTGTGCCCTGCCAGCGCCTGCTGCTGCCCGTCACGCTGCAGACCACGCCCCGTGACGCCGACTTGCTCAAGCAGAATCTCGCCTCGCTCAACCGGCTGGGCATCGAGATCGAGCCCTTCGGTCCAAACATTTTCAAAGTGGAAACCCTGCCCTCCTTTTTGAAGACGGATGATCCCGCCGCATGGCTGGATCAAGTGATCGAAGAACTCAGCAGCCTGAGCACCAAATCCTCCAGCCTGCGCCTGAGCGAAGACGCCATCGCCACCATCGCCTGCCGCGCCTCGGTGAAAAGCAACGACGTGCTCTCCATCCCTGAGATGCAGGCCCTGCTGAAAGACCTCTTCGCCTGCGAGATGCCCTACTGCTGCCCCCACGGCCGGCCCACTCTGGTGCAGATTTCCACGGCGGAGCTGGAGCGGAAGTTTGGGAGAAGGGCGCCGGGCTGACCGGCATGAAAAGACCGCCGTGAGGAAGAGATCATTCTCGACAATCGCCGCCCTCCTCCGGTATTTTGCGTAAATGAAAGATGCACATGTGCGGTGCCTGCTGCTGGCTGGCTGGATGCTGATGGGAGGCTATGCGCCGGCGGCCGAGAGCAGCCCGCCTGTGCCGACGATGCAACGGCGCCTCTACGAAACGCCGCTCAATTTCCTCAGCTTCGCGGGCCACCGCACCGATCCACAGACACCGCTGCAGCGCCGCACCAGCCAGGAGATGCTGGAAGACTGGGGCATTCCCTTTCCCGCAGGCGCGTGGTCCAGGTTTCATGAATCGAGCAACCGCCTGGTGGTGGTGAACACACCGGAAAATCTGGCTCTCGTCGCCCAGCTGGTGGAGGAGCAGATTCAGATGGGACCGCGTACCCTCGTGACGCATGCCACGGTCTTCGAAGGCCCGGGCAAGCTGATCCGTAAGATCAATGCCGCAGCCTCCCGTAAAATGAGTGCGATCAGCGAGCTGGAGTCCCTGCTGGCGCAGTCGCAGCGGCCAGAGGCGGGCGTACGCGTGGTCGCCGATGCCTGGCTGGAATCGGGCTCCGGCACTTACGGCAGCACGGAGACCGTGCGCAAGCAGGCGAAGGCCGGGATGAGTCTGGATGATGCGGGCCGCCCTGCGCTGACCGTGGACTGGCACCCGACCGGACTGCGGCTGGAGATGGAGGCCGCCTTTGGGGCCTGGAGCCGACCGGAGATCACCCTCAGCACAAAGCTGAATCTTCACCCTGCCCCACCGCCCATGCGACCGCGCAGTGTGGGTGACCCGCTGGGCGGTACGCCATGGCAGCCACCCACAGCGGAGGTGCGCAGCGTTGCCTTCAGCTCTGGAATGTCTCTTTTCAATGGAGACACCAAGATCCTCGGCATCGCGAAGCCCGACGTCGGCCTCAGCGCGGAGAACGCTGATCTGCTGTGGATTGCCTTCATCACCGTGCGTGCGCAGCCTGTGGCCATGGTGAAAATCGCCCCGCCTGCCGCCCCGCCGGAACAAGCCACGGAGGCCCGCACACCTGCGGAGGAAGCGCGGGAGGCCGATATACAGAGTCCGCCCCCGCGCACCGCCTTCTTCACGCTGCACACCGTGCAGGCTCCGGCACCCTTTCTTCGTGCGCTGGCCGCTAAAGGCACCACCGCCAGCGACCACGCGGCCCTGTGGCGTGAGGTGGAAACTGCGGCGGCACGCGGCGAGGTCTCGTTCATCGACAGCCACAGCCTTGAGGCGCAGTCCGGCCACAAGGCGGAGATCAGCGCCGTGCGCGAATGCGCCTGCCCCACCACTTTTGACAGCGATGGCAAGGGCCGGCCAGCGGTGGAATTTGAAAGGCACTCCTCAGGCTCGCGGCTTTCCCTGGAGCCCTTGATCAGCGCAGACGCGCACAGCATCACGGTGGCGGTGGACTATGAGCTGGGCACCGCACCGCCCGAACAGAGGCTGCAGGAGTTTCATGCGCCTGCGTCCGAGAACAAGGTTGAGTTTCCGCGCACGGATTTCCATGCCGCGCATGTGCAAACGGGATTCACCCTGGCCGATGGCGGCACCCGGCTGCTTACGCTCTGGAAGCCCACCGGGCAGGCCGCAGGAGAAGAGGTGCTCTGGGCCACCTTTCTGCATGGCGATGTGGTGGCACAAACCCAGCCGCGCAAGGACCCGCCCGTGCACTTCAGCGGAACCGTGCCGCTGCCGGATGAAAAAGAGTGGATCACCCGCGCCCTGAGGGTGCCGCCAGACATGGCCGGCGGTGCCAAAACCGCGCAGCAAATTCTGGAGGAGGTGGGAATCGCTTTTCCCACCGGGGCCAGTGCCCACTTCAATCCCAGGGGAAACCTGCTCATCATGCGCCATCAACGCAATCAGGTGGAAATGGCCGAGGCCTTCATCGGGGTCGGCTGCGATTCCTCCCCCCCGCTCGCGCTCGTTTTCACCACGCATGTCGTGCAGGCGCCGGGAGCCCTGATCCGCCGCCTGATGGCGGAGGTCTCCACGCACAGCGACCACCGCCCAGAGATGGAGCGGCTGCTCGCCGCCGTCGAGGTGAAGCATCTCGGCACTTCCCACATCGAAACACGCTCTGGCTTCAGCGCCACTTCGGAGGCCGTGGTGGAGCACACGGCCCTCAGCAGCCTCGGCCCGAATCTCGACCACGGCCAGGACATGCGCAAAACCGGATTTCTCATGGAGGTGCAGCCCCAGGTGATGTCCGATGGCTCCACCGTGGATCTCACGGCAGCGGCCGAATTTCACACCGCTGAGCCCAAGGAAAACCGTGCCGCCTTGGTAGATACGCAGGGCCGCAGGCTGGAACTGCCGCTCACCGATTACCACCCAGCAAAAACCACCGCCCGCCTCGTGCTCCCTGATGGGTCGGCACGTCTGCTGGGCGTGTGGAGGCCCACGGGCAAGCCAGAATTTGAATCCGCGGACATCCTGCAGGCCGCCTTCATCACCTATGATCGGATTCCCGTGCTGGTTTACGAAAGCGCCCCGGCGGAAAAAGCTGAAGGCAAGTGAGAGCAGGCCGCTGCCCTGGGCGACACCGCGTGCGTGGAACAAAGAATGTGAATCCCGTGATAAGACCGCCGCCTGCCCGCGTTAAAGGGCGCATACCCCCATATCGCGCCCTCTTATGAACCCTCTCCGCCACGATCTCAGCCGCCGTGCATTTGTCTCCGGTGCCGCCAAGACATTCCTCGGTGTCAGCACCGCCGCGCACTTCGGCTCCCGCATTCTCGCCGCTCCTGGGCAGGGAGCCTCGCCACTGAAACAGGCCGCGACTGCGCGCAATGTGATCTATCTCTACATGAACGGGGGGATGAGCCACCTGGACACCTTTGACCCGAAGCCCGAAAAGCCGGACGTGATGGGCCTGACCAAGGTCATGAACACCAATGTGGATGGCATCCGCGTGTCCAACAACATCCCCCTGATCGCCCGGCAGATGGACAAGCTGGCGGTGATCCGCAGCATGATGACGACGCAGGGCGCACATGAGCAGGGCAACTACTACCAGCACACCAGCTACACCATGCGCAGCAGCATCCGCCATCCCTCCATGGGCGCGTGGCTGCAGAAGTTTCAGGACCGGGGCAATCCCACGCTCCCGGGCAGCGTCATGATCGGCAACGACAGCCGCCATCCCGGCGCCGGGTTCTTTGAGAGCCGCTTCGCGCCGCTGATGATCAACGACCCCGAAAGCGGCATCAACAACGTGAAAACCAACCAGTGGTTCACCGAGGAGCGCTTCAACAGCCGCCTCAGCGTCGCCAAGCAGCTCGACCGCCAGTTTGCCGAGACCTACAACGTCAAAAACGTGCGCGCCTACGCCGACATGTACGACGACGCCCTCAAGATGATGAAGAGCGAGGAGCTCGCCGCCTTTGACCTCAGCGCGGAGCCCGAGGCCCTGCGCAACAAGTACGGCCCCGACCGCTTCGGCCAGGGCTGCCTGCTGGCACGCCGCTTGGTGGAACACGGCGTGCGCTTTGTGGAAGTCTCCTTCGGCAGCTGGGACACCCACAATGCCAACTTCACCCGCGTCCCCGAATTGTGCGATGAACTGGACTCCGCCCTCAGCACCCTGCTGCAGGATCTGGAATCCCACGGCCTGCTACAAGATACCATGGTCGTACTGGCAACCGAATTTGGCCGCACTCCGGAGATCAACGCCAATGATGGCCGCGACCACCACGCACGCGGCTTCTCCTGCCTGATGGCGGGCGGCGGCATTCGCGGCGGCCAGGTCTATGGTGCCACGGATGACACGGGTCTGGAAGCCGCCGTCAATCCGGTGACGATCCCCGATTTCAACGCCACCATCGCCTACGGCCTCGGCATTCCGCTGGATCAGGTGCTGTACAGCCCGAGCAAGCGCCCGTTTACGGTTGCTGACAAGGGCAGGCCAATCACGGAGCTGTTTGGCTGAGAAGTGTAACGGTTCGGAAAGCCCGGCAGGAGTGGGACCACGCAGCGCCTCCGGCATGATAAACGTGCCAGCGCCTCCAAGCAGGAGTGGGACCATCCTGGTCCCACAGCGCTCCGCGTTCACCCAGCGCTCTTCCGACCCCAGGGCGCGATCGTCCATGAACCGGCGAAGGCAGATGCGTGCGCGAAGAAGCAAGCCGCGCCTTGCCAGCGCGGGACGGAGGACGCGAGCGGAGCGTGAGGGACCAAGATGGTCCCACTCCTTCCAAACCACCCAGCGCCCGCATCCCCCCCCGGAGGACAGGCGTCCCCGCCTGTCAGCGGATCGAGGCGTCCCGCCTTTGGCTTCCCACCCAGCGCTAACGCCATCGCCCAAACCCTGAAAGGCTGGAAGCCTCTGTCCACAGTCAGGCCGGAGGCCTGACCTCCTTGCCAAGCGAGCCTCGCGCTCCGCGACCCGGCCAGGATGATCCCGCTCCTTGCCATCCACCCGGCTTCAAGAACGCCTGCAGGCCATGGGGGCCTGGGACCTTTTCAACGGGTGGCCTGTCCTTCCTCTTCCGGTGGGGCTTGCTTCTGCGGGGGCATCAGCGGTGGGTTCTGGTATCATTCGGTATCACCCATTGGGTTCGGGTCTGGGTTCATGGGTTCATACCCTATATATATATAGGGTATGAACCCATGAACCCACTCCTCCGGCGGGTTCAAATGACACTTTGAACCCGGTTTGAACCCACGTGAACCTTGAACCCATTTTCTCATCACGTGCGAAGATAGTTTCCCGTGGATCCTTGCTTGATCAACCCGATGGCCAGCCAGTGCTTGATGCGGCGTTTCGCGCTTGATGCTGATACGTCTGCCCGGGTGACAATCAGCCGTCTCTGGTCGCAGTACGAAATCTCCCCCACATGCCCCGCAAACACCGCCCGGCACTCGGGCTACTCCGCTGTGCGTGCGACCTCGGCTTTGATTTCCTTGGTCTCCGGCTCCACGGTCATGTGCATGCCGTCAGGGACGGACCAGGCGAAGCGCAGGGCGTCATCGCGCGAGCTGGCTGCCGAGGTGGCCGCGGGTCTTGCCGGTTTCAAAGCCGGAGGGGTTCTCGTGCAGCACGACGATGATGGGCCAGACGTAATTGATGGCTAACTGCGCGAGGTGTTCTACCAAGGCGTAAGCACTGACTGTGATGGACAGTCTGATCGCGGCCACGGCTCTCGCCCAGTGTCAGACCGTCGTCACGCGGAACATCGCCGTTTTCCCGGCCTTGCTGTCATCTATCCGTTCACGCTGCCCTGAGTTGGGAGGCGCATGACCAGCCGCCCCGATCACCTGCGGCGATTCATCGGAGCGCTGATCTTTGCGGCTTTTGAAATGGCGGAAACATTGAGCAGCGGCTGCAGGGGCGACGCCCCTTCCCCCCCGCCGCTCACGGCCCTCTCTTGCACCTCCGTCGAAACCTACCATTTGCACCCCCGCTCCGCCCGTGTATGAAGCCTGTCCCCCGGAGATTTCTCGAAACCTTCTTGAAAAATCCTAATTATTAGCAAAACTTAAATAATCTATCCTCATGGACGAACTCACCATTTCTCGCATCATCGGACGCGAAATCATCGACTCACGCGGCAATCCCACTGTTGAAGTGGATGTTTACATCGAAGGCGGAGCCATGGGCCGTGCGGCAGTCCCCTCCGGAGCCAGCACCGGCGAACACGAAGCGCTCGAACTGCGCGACGGCGACAAGAAGCGTTTCTCCGGCAAGGGCGTGCTCAAGGCCGTCGATGCCGTGAACAATGAACTCGCAGACGCTCTCATCGGCGCAGACGCCCTCGACCAGGTCGGCATCGACAATGCGATGCGCGAAGTTGACGGCACCAAGACCAAGGCCAAGTGCGGTGCGAACGCCATCCTCGGCGTCTCTCTCGCCGTGGCCAAGGCCGCTGCCGCCACCCTGGGCCAGCCCCTCTACAAGTACATCGGCGGCCCGAACGCCAAGGTGCTCCCGGTGCCGATGATGAACATCATCAACGGCGGCGCGCATTCCGATGCCCCGATCGATTTCCAAGAATTCATGATCATGCCCAAAGGCGCACCGACTTTCTCCGAGTCTCTGCGTTACGGCTCCGAAGTCTTCCACGCTCTCAAGAAGATCCTGCACGATCTGGGCCTGAGCACCGCCGTCGGTGACGAAGGTGGCTTTGCCCCCACACTGAAGAGCGCGGACCACGCCCTCGAAGTGATCGCCCAGGCCGTGGACAAGGCCGGCTACAAGCTCGGTGAAGACATCTTCATCGCCCTCGACGTCGCCTCCTCCGAGTTCTTCGACAAGGCGAAGAACAAGTACGTCTTCAAGAAGTCCGACAAGTCCGAGCGCAGCGCCGCAGAACTCGTGGCCTACTACGCTGAGCTTCAGAAGAAGTTCCCGATCATCTCCATCGAAGACGGCTGCGCCGAGAACGACTGGGCTGGCTGGAGCACGATCACCAAGGAAATGGGCCACAACACCCAGCTCGTGGGCGATGACCTTTTCGTGACCAACGTCGAATTCCTCCAGAAGGGCATCGACCAGAAAGTGGCGAACTCCATCCTCGTGAAGGTGAACCAGATCGGCTCCCTCACCGAGACCCTCGACGCCGTCGAACTCGCCCACCGTCATGGTTACACCGCCGTCATGAGCCATCGCTCCGGTGAAACCGAAGACTACACCATCGCCGACCTCGCCGTCGCGACGAACTGCGGTCAGATCAAGACCGGCTCCATGAGCCGCAGCGATCGTATCGCGAAGTACAACCAGCTTCTGCGCATCGAGCAAGAACTGGGTGAAAACGCCGTCTTTGGCGGCCGCATGAAAGTCTAATTCAAGACCCGATGAACTACCGAGAAGTGCGCGCATCCGAACCCCAGTCCCGCTGGGAAGGCTGGGTGCGCGCATTCCTCAAGGTGGCCCGTTTCGTTCTGCTGCTGCTCATTGTGCCCGTGGTGTATGTCCTGTGTGACAACCCCATCGACACGCAGAACGCGATGCGCGTGAAACTTGAGCAGCTCAAGGGGCAGCGCGATGTGCTGCAATCCGACCGTGACAAGCTCCTGCGCCGCATGGAGTGGATCAAAAACGACAACGCCTACCTCGAAATGGCCGCCCGTGACCGCCTGCACCTGCAGAAGGAAGGCGAGTTTGTGCTGAGGTTCTGAGCATCGCACCGCGAGGCGGTGGTGGGGGAAGGGTCAAGAGGGTCATGCCGTGCCGCTGAGGTGGGATTGTGGAGTGGTGAGGCGCTCGATCGCTTGGAAGGAGTGGGATCAACTTGGTGCCAGTTGGGGTGGCAGAGCGTCGTGTAAAGGAGGAGCGTCGCGCACGATGAAAGCAAAAACGCGGGGAGGAGCGGAGTGCTGAGTGATCGCGGAGCGTTGTGGGAGCAGGATGCTCCCGCTCCTGCGGGAGGCGCGGATTGGTTTGGAAGGAGTGGGACCATCCTGGTCCCTCACGCTCCGCGCACGCGCTCCGTCCCGCGCTGACGAGACGCGGCATTCTTCTTCGCGCACGCGACTGCATTGGACCCTCGGTCCCGTCTCGAGAAGAGTGCTGGGTGAACGCGGAGCGTTGAGGGATCAGGATGATCCCTCTCCTGCCAGAGGCGCTGGGTGGTTGGGCACTAGTAGGACCATCCTGGCCCCTCACGCTCCGCGCACGCACTCCGTTCCACGTTACCCAGCGCCACGTCCTCCGCCGCACCCGGTGCTCCGCGTTCACCCAGCACTTTTCCCAAACGGGGACCAGGACGCCCCCCCCCCCGCGGGAAGCTGCACGCCACCGCCTCCTGCCGGACTTTCCAGCCTGCGCCAAGTCCCTGATAAGCCAAACAGCCCCGTGATCGGCCGGCCTTTGTCCCGCCCAAGTGAAGGGGCGCTTGCTGGGGCTGTAGAGCACCTGATCGAGCAGGATGCTCCCGCTCCACATGCGCTTGGCAGAATCCGGCCTATTATCGCATCGCACAACCCAACAACAAAAAAGCCAAGCGGAATGAACCGCCTGGCTGTTTCGAATGTTCTAAAAAAGACCGGTATTACTCGGCGTTTTCTTCGACGTAGCGGACGACGTCGCCCACGGACTGAAGCTTCTCGGCTTCTTCGTCAGGGACGTCGATGCCGAATTCTTCTTCGAAGGCCATCACCAGTTCAACGGTGTCGAGGGAGTCGGCACCGAGATCTTCGATGAACTTGGCTTCCTGGGTGACCTGCTCGGGATTCACGCCAAGCTGTTCAACGATGATGTCTCTAACTTTTTCTGTGATGTTTTCAGCCATAGATTGGGGGTGTTGGGATGGGGCGGAGCTTTAGCGGCTGCATTTGCTTTGGCAAGGGGAAATTCCCGCCTTTTTCAAACTGAATGTGGTGCCATTATTTTTCCACCTCTGCAGATGTGGATTCGGCGGTCTCAGATTCGCCAACTTTTTCGATCAATTCACCACTGAAGCAGGCCAGCAGGCGCTCCAAAACTTTGTCTGCGCCGCCGTATTTCAGATCATCAAACACCGCACGTTTTTCTGCGCCGCCTTGGAAGCGATACCAGGCATATGCCAGACCCTTGTGCTCCCACTTGCGCTTGTCCACGCGAAAGACATCGGCATAACGAATCTTCACCCCTTCAGGAGACACCCAGTGGTCGGCCTCCGCACGCAGTGTCTTGCCACGATTGAGCAGAATGAGAATGCAAACGATCAACGCGCCGGCAAAGCAGCCGTAAGCCCAGTAAAACTGCTCGGTGATCTCGCGCTGGCTGTAGAGCTTGGGCTCTTCCTCCCAGCCCTTCTTCGCTGCGTAAGTTTTCCAGCGGGGGGAGTCGCCGTCCACGCCTGTGGGCATGCCCCTGGCTTTGGCATCCTCCATCCACTGCGTCAGGCGCCCCTCTTTCTTCGCAGCCTCAAACGAGGGCAGAAACTCCTTCATGAACTTTTCCTTCTCCTGTGCGATGACGACCTTTGCGGGATAGCCCCAGATCCCATCATAAAGAAACACGAGGCCGAAAACCAGGAAGAGCCCGGCCAGCATGCCCATGCGGCGGTAGTACCAGGGTGTGACGCGGCAGACGATCGGCTCCGAGGCCGAGGCGGGAGATTTGAGGTCGGTTTCCATGAATGACGGACTCAATCGCAGGCGCGTGGGGAAGCAACATGGGATTTTGTGTGACAAACTACGCGCAGTTTTGCAATGCCCGTGTGCTTTCCAAAACGGCGCGGGGTGCGTATTTAATGGCAAACCCCGTTCAAACTCATGTACTTTGATCCCCTCTACCTCCTGCTGTTTTTTGGCACCATGACTCTGTCTGTCTTCGCCTCATGGCGTGTGAAGAGCGCCTATGCCCGCTACTCCCAGGTACCGGCGCGCTCAGGACTCTCCGGCGCGGAGATCGCGCAGCGGATTCTGGACATCAACGGCATCCGAGATGTCAGCATCAGCCCGATCCGCGGGCAGCTCAGCGACCATTACGATCCCGCGAACAAGCAGCTTATGCTCAGCGAGGAGAACTACTACGGCACCAATGTTGCCGCGCTGGGGGTGGCGGCGCATGAGTGCGGCCACGCCATTCAGCACCAGCAGCTCTACGCGCCGCTGCAGTGGCGCATGGCGGCGGTGGGCATCACCACCATCGCCGGGCAGATCATTCCCTTCGTCGGCTTTGGCCTGCTCTACTTTGCGCCCAAGATCGCCCTGCCGATCCTAGCCCTGTGCTTTGGCGTGGTGATGCTGTTTCAGCTCGTCACGCTGCCGGTGGAGTTTGACGCCACGGCCCGTGCCAAGCGCGTGCTGGCCAGCACCGGAGCCGTGGCTCCCGGCGAGGAAACCGCCGCCATGAGCAAGGTGCTGGACGCCGCCGCACTGACCTATGTGGCCGCCTTCATCAGCGCCCTGGGCACCTTCCTCTACTATGCCATGCTCCTGCTCGGCGGCGGTCGCCGGGATGATTGAACTGGACCGCTAACAAAACCCTCTGACGCGGCGTATGATTGACATGCGCCGCGTTTTGTTTGCCCTCGCCCTGCCCTGCCTCGCCCACGCGGAGGACATTCCACCGCTACGCGGTCTGAGCCGCACGAACCTCCTCGAATACCACGCGAAGGATGGCACGAGAAAGATCGCCACCAGCACCGCTGAATGGACCTCCCGCCGTGAGGACGCGCTGGCCGGCTTTCAGCAGGTGGCAGGTCTCCTGCCCGGCTCTGCAATGCGCTGCGCGCTGGACCCGCAGACGCTGGAGGAATCCGACTGCGGCAGCTATGTGCGGAGGCTCATCACCTACACCTCCCAGCCCGGCGGCAAGGTCACAGCCTATCTTTGCATTCCCAAAGCGGCCCTCGCAGGAACAAAAGCCCCCGCCGTGCTCTGCCTGCACCCCACGGAGAATAAGATCGGCTTCAAAGTCGTCGTGGGTCTCGGCGGCAAGCCCCACCGGCAGTACGCGCAGGAGCCGGCGGAGCGTGGCTTCGTCACGCTGTCTCCGAGCTACCCTCTCCTGGCCGATTATCAGCCCGACTTGAAAGCGCTGCACATGCCCAGCGGCACGATGAAGGCCATTTGGGACAACTTGCGCGGGCTCGACTACCTGGACTCCCTCCCGTACGTCGATCACTCGCACGGCTACGCCGCCATCGGTCACTCCTTGGGCGGGCATAATGCCATCTTCACCGCTGTCTTCGATGAGCGCATCCAGGTCATCGTCTCAAGCTGCGGCTTTGATTCCCTGCTCGACTACAAAGGCGGCAACATCCAGGGCTACATTCAGGAGCGCTACATGCTGCGCATGGCGGACTATCTTGGCCATCCGCAGGACTGCCCGTGGGACCACTACGAGCTCATCGCCTGCCTCGCCCCGCGCCATGTGTTTGTGAATGCACCGCTGCGGGATGCGAACTTCGGCTGGCAGAGCGTGGATCGCATCGCGGACGCAGCTCTGCCCTTGTTCAGGCTGCACAAGGCGGAGTCAAACCTGCAAATCGCCCACCCCGACTCAGAGCACGACTTCCCAGACGCCGAGCGCTTCGCCAGCTACGAACTGATCAAGCGCGTGCTTCAGCCTGCTCCATAGACAACTCTTCACGTAGGTTGGGCGTGTTTGGCGTCGATGACATCGCAACGCCCCCAGCCCCCTCCGCCAAACCGCCCGACTGCGAGGACGACCGCAGGCCCGCGTGTTTGCAGCACGCTCATGGACGGGTGGGCTGTCGCCGCACCCATCCTACGACCGTGCTGCAGCCTGCTCAATGACGCGCACCAGCCGGGGGCACAGCACGGAGTGGGAAAACTCCGCGCCGAGAGCCTGGGCGGCGGCGTTCACCGGCTGCGGCCCCAGAGCCATCGCGTCACGGATCTGCTGCACGATGGCAGGCACGTCCCCGTTGTGCGCCACACGCCCCTGGGCCGGATTGTTGAGCCTTCGCGCCAGATCAGCGCCATGGCTTTGATCCGGACCGATGAAGAGAAACGGAATGCCCAGCGTGAGGATGTTGTATATCTTGCACGGATGCACGATGCCTACAAATGGATCTCCCATGACCACGAGATGCAGATCAGCAGCTGAGAGCGAACCCGAGAGCTTCTCCATGGGTTGATAGGGCAGGCAGGTGATGTTTTTGAGAGCCTGCGCCCGGGCAAAGGCCTGCACCTTTTTGAACTCGCTGCCACCGCCGACAAACAAGAAGTGCAGCCGCTCATCGCCCTGCATCTCAGCCGCCGCCGCCAGCACCGCATCCAGCGGATGGCAGGGGCTGTGATTGCCGGAGTACATGACCACGAATTTGTCCGCGAGCCCGTGCTCCGCACGAAAGGCCTCACGCGCCGCGACATCGTATTGCACCGCCTGATCGTGTGACCAAGGCGCATCGGTGTGGATGACCTCGGCGCTCACGCCTTTGGCCATCAGGCGCTGCGCCATGAAGCGATCCAGCGCGATGATGCGTGAGGCACGCATGAAGCTCCAGTTTTGGATGGCCGTGAGCGTGCGCTCAACGATGCCGCCGGCCTTCAACCAGCCGGCGGCCACGGCTTCATCCGGGTTCAAATCCATCACCCAAGGCACCACCGCGCCGCCTTTGAGCTTTGCCACGACCGTGCCCAGCGTGGAGATGAGCGGAGGGGAGGTCAGGCAGACCGTGACATCCTGCCGAGGTAGGAAAAATAGAATGCGCTTCGCATTGCCCCAGAAGATCGCGAAATCCACCAACCGCCGCCACTTGGCCTGCTTGCCCAGTCCCGGCGTCCAGATGCGGCGGATATCAATACCGCGCCACGTCTCACGCACGGGATAGCGAATGGCAGGATTGTCATACCCCCGCGAAGCCGCCACCACCGTGACCTGATGGCCGCATCGGATCAGTTCATGCGCCAGGTCCGTGAGATGCTGGGCCGTGGCCACATGGTCCGGATGAAAGCACTGGTTGAGCAGGAGCACTTTCATGATTGGGGAAGACAGCAATTCCTACCGCAGAATAAAGAGCGGCGCACAGAAGCGCCTGCCGAAAGCGAGATCGCAGATGCCCGCAACGGCACCCCTAACCGCGCAGCCGGTTGGACTGCATCTCCTCCATGAACGACGCATAGGTTTGCGCCAGACCGTCCCTGAGGGAAATGCGTGGCTGCCAGCCGAGCTGGTTCAAGCGCGTGGTGTCCAGCAGCTTGCGCGGTGTGCCATCGGGCTTGGATTTGTCCCAGACAATCTGACCTTTGTAACCCACCACTTCGGCGACCATTTCCACGAGTTCACGAATCGTCACATCCGTTCCGCAGCCCACATTGACCAAATCCGGCGGGTCTTCCAGTTGAAGCAAAAAAGCGCAGGCGTCCGCCAGGTCGTCCGCATGCAGGAACTCGCGTTGAGGCCTGCCGGTGCCCCAGGCGACCACTTCGGGCAGCGCCGTCATTTTCGCCTCATGAAAGCGCCTGATCAGCGCCGGCATCACATGGGAATTCTGCAGATGGTAGTTATCATTAGGGCCGTACAGATTCGTCGGCATGGCCGAGTGATAGACCACGCCATACTGCTTGCGATAATATTCAGCCATTTTCAGCCCCGCGATTTTGGCGATGGCATAGGCTTCGTTGGTCGGCTCCAACGCCGAGGTCAGCAGGCACTCTTCAGGCATTGGCTGGGGTGCCAGCTTGGGGTAAATGCAGGAACTGCCCAAGAACAGGAGGCGCTTCACCCCGGCCTTGTAGGCGCCGTGGATGCAGTTCGTCGCAATGGCCAGATTTTCATAGATGAACTCGGCGGGATAGGTGCTGTTGGCGTGAATGCCTCCCACTTTACCAGCCGCGATGATCGCAGAATCAGGCTTTTCAGTCTGATAAAATGCCGCGACCGCCGCCTGATCAGACAGATTGAGTTCCTTCCGGGTGCGCGTGACGATGGTGACACCAGCCTCCTTCTGGAAACGCCGAACCAGCGCGCTTCCCACCATGCCTGTGTGACCGGAAATAAACAGCTTCATCATGCTTCAGAGGAGTTTCACTTTCGCTTCGTGTTCAGCCAGCTTGAGATCGGCGTCCACCATTTTTTTCACCAGCTCTTTGAACCTCACTTTCGGCTCCCAGCCAAGCTGTTTGCGTGCTTTCGCCGGATCGCCGATGAGCAGATCCACCTCGGCCGGACGCTCGTAGCGGGCGTCATGCATCACGTATTGCTCCCAGTCGAGCCCGAGCAGAGAGAATGCCTCCTGGCAAAACTCGCGAACGCTGTGGGTTTCATTCGTCGCAATGACGTAGTCATCCGGCTTCTCCTGCTGGAGCATGAGCCACATCATCTCCACATACTCGCCGGCAAAGCCCCAGTCGCGCTTCGCATCGAGATTTCCAAGGTGCAGCTTGTCCTGCAGGCCCATTTTAATGCGCGTTGCCGCCCGGGTGATCTTGCGTGTGACAAACGTCTCCCCGCGGCGCGGCGATTCATGATTGAACAGGATGCCGCTGGAAGCATGCAGCCCGTAGCTCTCCCGGTAGTTCACCGTCAGCCAGTGAGCGAAGACCTTCGCGCAACCATATGGCGAGCGCGGCCAGAACGGCGTCTTCTCCGTCTGCGGAACCTCCTGAACCTTGCCGAACATCTCCGACGATGAGGCCTGGTAAAAACGTGTCTTTTTCATCAGTCCCGATTCACGGATGGCCTCCAGAATGCGCAACGTGCCCAGCCCGTCCACATCCCCGGTGTACTCCGGGATGTCGAACGACACCTTCACATGCGACTGCGCCCCCAGGTTGTAGATTTCATCCGGCTGCAGTTCATACAGCAGCTTTACCATCTGCACGGCGTCAGCCAGATCGCCATAATGCAGAATCAACCGCGCCCCGTCCACATGCGGATCCTGGTAGATGTGATCAATCCGCCCCGTGTTGAAACTGGAGGAGCGGCGAATGACGCCGTGCACCTCATACCCCTTCCCCAGCAGCAGCTCCGCCAGATACGAACCGTCTTGGCCTGTAATGCCGGTGATGAGTGCTTTTTTCATGTTTTCGAGATGTTCAGTCGTTGGAGTTTTGCGTCAGGCGTTTCTCCAATAGCCGGAGGGAAAGGATCAGCTCCGCAAGCGTGCGTTGCAAGGCATAGAACCACCCGTGCCAGCCGTCCAGCAGGGCACCACGAACGAGAAGCGTGTAGGCGAATACCACGAACGGTCCCAGGATCATGGTGCGGCGGATGCGGTCCTGCAGGTGCATCTCCGCAGCAGGCAGCGCCAGCAGCTTCTCCGCCTCGAGCCTGGCGTACTTGTCCTGGGAGGAAAACCAGCGGGAGAGAGGCTTGCGGTCATCATGGTCGATGCGCGTGTTCAGCATGCCGCTCCTTCCCGGAACATGCAGCAACTGCGTATGCCCGTCCGGCCGGTAGCTGCAGCGGTCTTTGCGGAACAACACCGCCCGCGGCGGATACAGGCACGCCCGCAGCGGCCTGCCGTAAATCAGATAGCGAAATCCGGCAAAGAAGGCATCGCAGTCCGGCTCCTGCGGCAGCGCAGCCAGTTCCTGCTCAAAAGCCTCACCGAGGACATAGTCCGCGTCGAGAGAGAGCACCCAGGTCGTCTGCACCGCATTCACGCCGTAATTCCACTGCGTCGTATGATCATCGAAGGCGCGGGTGACGAAACGGACATTCGGAAACTCTGCCGCGATCGCCTCTGTCGCGTCCCCGCTGCCGCTGTCCACGATCACCACCTCGCGTGCCCAGCGCAGGCGCTCCAGGCAGCGGCGCAGGTTCCGCTCCTCGTTCCAGGTGAGGATCAATGGGGTGATCGGGGAAAGTTGCATGGCAGACAAAGAAACGACTTCAGCTCTCAATTGAATTTTCTCTAGGCTCATACATGCGGGACCGTCAGGCCCCTTCAGGGCGCGGACGATTCCGGGCCTCAACTTCCGTGCTAAATCTTTGCAGATGCTTCTCCGTCCCTAGATCTTGAACGATGCTGCAGAATGCCTGTGCGCCAATGTCTGATGACATTCGTCCAGCAAAATACTTACTGGCGGCACGGTGCATGCAAGCGACCTCATCTGCACTCAGTCTTTCCCAGCGCTGGATCAGTTTAACCACCCCCTCCACCGTGTCCTGCTCCACCAAACCTGCACCAGACTCCTGAATGGCATGCCATCCATTGACCTTGTTTGAAATAAGCACCGGCACACCACAAGCGAGAGCTTCTGCAATAACGACGCCAAAATTTTCCTGGTGAGAAGGCAGAATCAGTGCATCTGCTTGGCTGATCTCCTGCCATTTATCCTCGCCACTTACATTCCCGACAAAGGTGATCATTCCACGCTCCACCAATCGATGCGCGGCAGCCATGGATCTCAAATGTTCCAGAAAGCCGTCAGAGTCTGACGGACCGACGATTCGCAAATGCCAGTCATTCTGGCTTTCCGAAGGCAAGGTGGCGTGCCAGCGGGCAAACCCCTCGATCAGCAGATCACAACCTTTTTTGGGATGAATCCGGCTGAGAAAAAGCAGGGTGCGCTTCCCCAAGAAACCTGGAACGCGTCGATGGAACGCAGCACTAAACTCTTGGGACGTATGCGCTGGCAATTGAATGCCGAATGGAGCGATGGCTGGACGAACAGCAAAAGGAGAAAAGGTATCCCGCCCCGATTCAAACTCTTCATCCGTGGTAAAAAAGACAACGGCGGCGTCTCGCAAAACCCTGTTTTCCACACACCTCCAGTAAATCTGCTTCAGCAGATGCTTTCGGGCGTAAGCCTTGGAGAACCATTCATCGAGCATACCATGTGGAAACACCGCGTAGGGAACCCCTGCTTTTAGACACGCTCGTCGCGTGGCCAGGCCATGATACTGCCAGAGACCATGTACAACTGCCACGTCAAAATTGTTCACGATCCGCGCCAGCATGGCGTCGAATTTTTTATTGTAGCCAAAGCGTCCGATGCCACGGCCAGCCGCATGAACCTTGCAAGGCCATGCGGCAAGCCATGGGCTGGTTTCGTGGTCCAAAACCAGGATCTCTGTCTCCACCCCCTTTTTCAACAATCCCTCGACCATTCCTCTCAATCCATAGGATGTTCCACCATGTAATGGATTTAGAGAATGAATGGTGTGCAGCACTCTCATGAGAGGTTTCGTGGACATTACTCTGCGATCTTTGAGGCCATGATCTTCTCGTAAAGATCCAGGTAGCCTTTGATGAAACGCTCCATCGTAAAGCCCGCTGCGTGCTCTTTACGCGCTGCCACTGAAGCAGCGTCACGTCCGCCCTTGCCGAGCTGAAGTATGATCTCAGCCGCCGCAGCGGAGGGAGCACTCGGATCGATGTAAAAGGCGGCGCCTCCACCCGCCTCTGTCATGGGCCGAAAATGGGTGGTAAATACCGGACACCCCTGTGCCATGGCCTCCAGCACCGGCCAGCCAAACCCTTCTTCGAGCGAGGGAAAAATCAAAGCAGCAGCATGCGCATAGGCGGCACGAATCGCAGCATCACTTGGCTGGACGACAATGATCACATGCGGCTCGATTTCGAGACGGCGCATCCATTTTTTTTCCTCAGCCGTGACGGCATCTCCCATCAACACAAGTGGCATTTCACAACCCAGTTTGCGCAGCTCCGCATAAATTCGAAAAAGTCCTGGGCGGTTTTTGTACCAGCTGGAGTTGCCCACATGAATGAAATAGCGCGGAGGAAAATCATCCGGCAGTCCTCCTGCTGGCTGGAGAAAAAAAGGATCCAGAGGATTGTAGATGACCTCACAGCGCTCGCGGGGCACCCTGAGCACCTGGACACAGTCTTCGCGCGTGGCTTCAGAGATGCATGCGTACCAAGCGGCTTTCGAAAGCGCGTCCAAATTCATTTTCTGATAGGCCGACTCCTTGCCGACCAGCCCCGCAGAAAGGAGAGATGCGGACCTGCCAGAACCAGCCTTCGCGGCAATCAAATCGTGACAGGTGACAAGATGGCGGACACCAGCGAGAGCCTGAAGATACACGCCATTTCCCTGATCCAGAAGATGTACCAACTCGCTATCACGGACTGAACGCTTCATAGATAACACACGCAGTGCGAAGGGAAAGAAGATGAACTTGTCTATGAACCCGAGCGGCTTGTGGAAAACGCGGAACGCCGACAGCAGGCGCCCAGCAAGAACAGGAGGCCTGATCGTGGTCACATCCAGCCCTTCGGAGACCAGCCCACGTTCAAGCAAGGCCGCGTAACGCTGCATGCTGAACTGCTTGTCAGGAAGGTAGTTGGCAAGAAGCACCACACGTCGAGGCAGTACACGGCGAGTCTGTAGTCGCTTATGGACAATCCCATTCTGCCGGAAGACATCCTCAGCCGCCTCTGCCAGCTTTTCCGCCCTCGGCTTCACGTCATGCCCGGCGGCGGAGCCCCTGCATAGCGCGCCCATTTTCGACAAAAGCGCGACATCGACAGAAGCAGCCGCCCGCAATGCGCCCAGCAACGCCGCCTCATCATTGGGCGGCACCAACCAGCCGGTTTCACCCGGCCTGACGAGTTCACGCGCGGCACCGACTTGAGTGGTCGCGATCACCGGCATCCCAGCGGCCAAGGCCTCTACCACAACCATACCCCAGCCATCGTACCGCGAAGGCAGACAGAGAATATCCCCTGCGGCGTAGGCCTCAGGCAGATCGTGCCATTTGACAAAGCCCTTCCAGGTGACTTGGCCTGCAACCGGCTCCAGAATATGCGCCAGCCTCTCTCTCAGCGGACCGTCTCCCAGCAGCACCAACCTGACGCGAGCATTTTCCTGCGCCAGCGTGACAAAAGCGTGGGCGAGGCGGATGACTCCCTTACGTGGCACAAAGGCGCCTGAAAACACGAATCTCAGCTCCTCTCCGGCATTTTTCTTCTGACGAGTGACTGCAAGATGGGGCTGCAGGTCTGAAGCATAAGGCAGATTGAGATACGTTCGCGCAACACCAAACTCGCGCCTATATCCTTCCAGCCCAAACTCACCCACCCCCCAAATCGGAACCTGAGGCCTGCGGAGCGGGTACAGCAAAAAACGCCGCATAAACCGCCCCAGACGACCGAGGCGCATGAATCCCGGCCGTTCACCCCAATAAACCATGCCCCCCCCTGTCAGAGCGCGGCGATGCAAGGCAATGAGAGCAAATGGATGTGTGTAATAGGAAAACACCACCAAAGGTGCCGCCAAAACCCTTCGCATGCCCTCCCCCCAACCACCATGCGTAGCATCAAGAATAAGATGCTCATGATGGATCGGCAGGCGATCCCAAGGGCGGTCAGGGATGGCTCCGCTTAGATAAATTACAAAAGGTACACATCTGCCCTGGCGCGCCAACTCGTCGAATAACTCCACCATATAAGGGGAAGGTATTTTCGACACGAAGACTGCCGGCAGCGGCGGACTGTCTGACATCTCCAAATTCATTCGGTCTCACATCTGGCCGGTGCGCGTTTCAGGCAGCAATTCATAACGAAAGATGACTCTGCCGGACAAAAAGGCTCAGATTATCTTGGTGCGCAGTATTGATTCGCTGATGGTGAAATCCGGCTGACTCGACATTTCGTATGAGCGGACGTGAATCTGCCTTGTCATCATGCCATTCGACGATGAGTGCCTTCACACCGTCGAGCCAGTCCGTGTCATGTCCAAGCAGGTCCTCTTCGCCACCTTCGATGTCCATCTTCACCAGATCGACCAAACCACCGGGGAAGCGATGCAGCAGTTCGCGAATGCCCACGACCGGCACACGAAGACCTGGGTCCGGGGCGGCTTTGCTGGAGAGCCGTCCAAGGTTGGATTCAGCCGGCGCTTCAAACCATGCCTCTCCGGATGATTGACCCGCCGCAGCCCGAACCACTTCTCCGAAAATGTGATTGTCACGGAAGTTCATCTCCACCACCGCCGCATTCTCTGGAACGGGCTCCACTGCCAGTAGAGAGAGCTCAGGGGGAGGACAGAGACCGAAACGCCCGGAGAACCAGATCGATGCAAGGCCGATATTGGCCCCCAAATCGAGAATGGTTCGCGGGGCAAAGGGGAGATCGCAGGCGTACACCTCTTCTAGAAACACCTCTCGTAAGCTCTGCAAATCACCTCGATTGAATCTATAGCTCATTTTCATGCCACAGAGGCTCACCCGCCGGACTTGATTGTAGCCCGGCAGAAGCACCAGACGCAGCAGTCGGCTCCAGAAAAAATCAGCCCGCAGTCGCCTTGCTGACGTGTCATCTGCAGCCTGCTGCGCGGCCTGCCGCCCTTCATTGAGGGCATGGATGAATGCGGAAATCACCTCCTATTAATGACTCCTGTTTTCAGACATCTTCGGACATCCCTAGTTTTGGTGCGGCAACTCATCACCATTCGAGCAACGGCCCATAAGATACTCTGCATCCAATGCATGATTGTGCTTCGAGTCATTTATTTATGTGACAGTCCTCGTCTTGACTTCGTTGCGAGGCACACACCACAAAGCATCGCCCCACATGGGGGCGGGATTCTTCTGCTCGATGCCTTTCAAATCAAACAATCGATAGCCCCAGCGGTCCCGCAACATTCGTACAGCCTGAAGTTCCCGAGCATTTTCATCCGCTGCATGCAGCTCAAAATAAATCTTCGGCAAATGTGTCTCGATCAACTTGCATGCTCCTTCAATGACTCCAAGTCCAGAGCCTTCCACATCAATTTTGATCACTTCGGGTGGACGTTTACCACTAGCGAGGAACTCATCCAATGTCACACAAGGGACTTCAAAGGTGGTTGTCCCCGCTTCGGATCTGACCATCGCGTCACGAAGGGTTCCCATCGTATGACACACCGGGTCGAAGCAGAAGATGTGTGATTGTGAGTCAGCCGCCACGGCTGCAGCAACGATCTCAACATTGTGCATTTGGTTCAATTGAACGTTCTTACGCAGAATTTCCAGATTATGGAAAGCAGGTTCGAAGGTATAGACAGCGCCTGCGAGACCCGACCACGCAGAAAAATAAAGTGCCATCTGCCCGCAATTCCCTCCGACATCGTAAACCACATCGCCTGGGTTCACACAACTGGCGAGAAATCTCCAATTGATGCTGTCACTGCCGAAAGCATAGGTAACGCCCATTCCAGGTGTAACTACGAACTTGAATCCTTTCAGGGGACCGCGCACCACAGTGCGACTTTTCCCATATGGGTAAAACATTCGAGCCAGCACGTGGGACAGTTTCATGGTTGAAAGAAGATCATTTTAATAAAGATGGAGCACCGCCAGACAACGTTCGCGCATCGCCTAGATTTTCCGGCCGGCGTTTCAACAACAGCCAGGAAAAAACGCTCGAACCGTTGATCTCGCGGCGGTCTTGTTTGTGCTTTTGCAGATAGTCAGGCAGCATGCGCAGTCCTTCCAGAATGCCTGCAGTCCACCCCCAGCGAAAAAGCAGGACGAGACGGTTCAACACGCTCAAAGCTCCCACCGGCCAGAGCCAGGCAGGAAAACACAGATAGGAAAACAAAGCTGTATTCGCCAGCACGTGAGCATTGATGTTAGCATCCACCTCTTTCTTGGGGACATTATCATGCAACACCCGCAGCAGCGGATCGTGAACGATCATTCCGCCCAACGCATGCAGTTGCAGCCCGATGTCCACCTCCTCCATGTTGTAGGCGATCGGCAACGGCACAAAACCTCGGGTGCGCTGAAACCAGCTTCGGCGAAACACGCATCCGCAGCCGGAAGGGACTGCGATCCGTTGAAAATCCAGACTTTGCCATTCCTGGGCGTGACTGGCGGCACTGAACATCGCGGCAGTGGGAAAATGCTCGGCAAGCCCCATCACCCGGCCAAAGTAGTCAGGGTGTGCGGGGAATGAATCATCATCAAAGTTGGCCACCAGTTCGCTCGCAGCGGCTGCCAGCAATTCGTTGCGCGACCCGCCAGGGCCCAGCAGTTTGTTACTGGTGAGAATCCGAATGCCTGGGTCGAACGCCCGTACGGCGTCCACGATCACAGGAGCACCGCCATCCACACCCACCAAGATTTCAGCCGGTGCAGGACGACAGGCTTGGATTCGCCGGAGTGTTTCCAAAAGTTTTTCCGGCCGCCGACACGCAGGCACGATGGCCGTGACCGGACATTTATCGGAATCACTCATGAAATCCGGTCATCATCTTTGAAACACCGTCGTTAATGCCTCTGGCGGAGGGTGTTTTTCGTACTCACGGCAGCACTCCTTTGAGACGGATCGGTGCCAGCACCTCTTCCGAGCGGAACAAACCGCCGCTGCAATCTCATTTCCAGCAAGGGAATCAAGCCAACCCCCGAGAGAGCAAAAATGAAAAAGTTCGCGGTATGGTTGTAAACCACAGACATGACAATGTGTGGAAACTGAATGAGTACCGCCGCCAGGCATATCGCTCGAATGACACCGGGCGGAGAAGTCAAGAACGCACGCCAGTTGAGCCAAAGCAGGAGGATTCGCAGGCCATACCAGCCCAGGAAACCGAACAGCCCCAGTTCGGCAAAGATTTGACCCAGCTCATTATCCATGCCTGGCACTGCTTTCTTCAGGGGCAAAATACCCAGTTTTTTACGAATGGCCGCGGTTGCCGAATGAGCTGTGCCAATGCCATACCCAAAGAGCCCCCCTTCCTTCACTGCAAGTTCCAAAGCCGCCAACGGGTGGTCCATGACACGGCCTTTCACTGTCTCAGCCCCTTTTGCGCGCGCTTCAAAGTGTACCAAAGCATCAGCAAAGAAATAAACTCCCCCAGCCAACGCCAGCACTCCACCGACCACCAAAGTTATGACAAAATTGCGAGCGGTCCCCAGGCGCCCGCCCATGGCTGCCAACGCGAAACCAAAAGTCACAAAGGCAATGCTCACCATCGAAGCGCGCGAACCACCCATGAGGGCGTTGCCTGCTAGGAGTGGCACTACGACAAAGATGATCAACCATTTTCTGGGAGTCTCCTTTAGAGTCAATAGCACCACAGAAAGGATGTAGAAAACAACGACAAAAGTGGTGTGCCCGCTGATGTATGAAAAGGTGCCAGTGACTCGCGCTCGATCCCCCACACCAAATCCCACAGCCCCAGTCTCCCCCATGCCTGATGCAAACGTGTTGATCATGCTGAATCGGTCCGATTTGAATTGAAGCACTCCAAGAAGGCAAATGGGCACAGCCAGCAGAACGTACCAAGTGAGCTGCCGCAGCAGTTCCTGCTGAGTTCTAAACAAGTAGGGCATCATGAAAGTCAGCGGCAAATACATGAAGTAAATCTTTACGCCGTAAGCGGCCAGCAGTGGAGAACCAATGTTTGGATTCAAAGCGCTGAAAGAGACTGCGGAGCAGAGCAGAAAGATCAGCGTCCCAGGAACCCGCAGCCGCAAGGTCCGCAGTTCAGGATCAGGCGACAGATAAAATCTCAGATAAGCCCCCACCAAAAAGATATCTTTGAGGAAGTAAACCAATTCCTCGCCACTTGGAAGCAGCCATTTGCGGATCGCACCCTCCAGCAGCACCGCCACAAAAGCGACTTTCACTGCGGCACGCCAATTAGCGTAGCTCCAGCCAATGATCAGTAGGGCGACAAACCCACCAAGCATAAGCAGCGTGGTGAGGGGCAGTTTGGCTGCGAGAACGATACCTGTCATGTCAGAAATGTAGTCAAAGTAAAACTAGCGCGAAAGCCAGGCGCGAAACAAAGCCAGAGAATGCGTGGGCTGGTAGTCCAGATGACTCACCCGGCACTTATCCAGCAAACGTGCCGGATTGCCAGCAACAATCCCCAGCGGTGGCACATCATTGACGACCACAGCTCCGGCGGCCACCACTGCCCCACGCCCCAAGGTCACACCTGGCAGAATAAGCGCATTGGTGGCGATCCATACATGGTCCTCGATGACGATGGGTTTTGCCACGGTCCGCCACTCAGAATCAGTCACGTCATGACTGGCCGTCAGGATCTTCACCCCATCATTGATACAGACGCAGGCCCCCAAGGTCAGTGGTGCATGCACGGCCAGTTCGGCGCGGCCTACAAAACAGTGCTCGCCAATGGTCAGCTTGTGCAACTGTCCTGAAATCTGCCGGGCATCCGATAAAAACACCATCGGATGAACCGTGGCGCCTCGGCGGCTCAGCCTGGCATGAAACCACCCCTGTTTGAGCAGATTGGGCAACTGCTGCAGACGTTTGCCCCAGCTTTTGAAGCAGTCGCCGCCCAGAGGCGCTCTGTCGCGATTTTTCCAGAGATGGCCGAACAAAGTCAACATAACGGAATCTTACCCTTCCTTTCGTCCAACTCCAGCGCATGGATCTGCCCGGCGTAACTTTTGGTGTTTGCGGCCAAAGAGTGATTGTCGTACCATGATCGCAGTTTCATTCCGATCATTGCCAGGCTTTTGCTGCCACAACGGAAAGTGTCCGGCAGAGAATGCTCATTGAGGATATTCAGTCCATCGATCAAGCCATCCGGCAGCAATGGAAGCCGCCCCTGAGTAATCACCGCCAGCCCATGCGCCGCAAAGGCAGCCATCAATCCGGACTTCCCAAAATGCTGGGGGCTATAGGCCGTGTAGGCCATGCGGCAGGAACCGAGGAGCGCAGAGACCTCTGCCACTTCCATGAACCCATGTAGCTTGACATCCAATTCCAAATCCTTCGGCACTTGGAACTGCTTCCCACCGATCAAATGCAGTCGCT
Organism: Verrucomicrobiota bacterium; assembly: GCA_017301975.1. Lineage (GTDB taxonomy): Bacteria > Verrucomicrobiota > Verrucomicrobiia > Verrucomicrobiales > Verrucomicrobiaceae > Prosthecobacter. Next base: position 807 of record JAFLEI010000022.1, on the reverse strand, counting down.
GCATCCCAAACCGCCGCCCCCAGGAGGCGGCCTTGCGCACCACATCATCCAGGCTCTCGCCGCTGTGGATACCCCAGGCGAACAATGCCATCGCATCATCGCGAGTTTCCCAATCCGGCAATACCGAGGGTTCGCCTAGGTTAGAGAACACCGGAAGCACCCTGACTTGCGGGGACTTCAGAGCGGAGACACCGCGCAACCACCCGGCATAGGCCTCGCGATTGGTGCGCAGGCCGTCCGAAGCACGTGCAATGATACCCAGAACATGCTTTTGCAACGGTTGCAGCCAGAAGGCGGAGCTGTTCACCGGACCTGACGCATGCAGTTCGTGGAACATGGTGACGAGGCGCGGAGCATCCCTCATGCGTGACAACTCCTGCCAGGCAGCGGCAAGCCAGAGCGGCACGCCACGCTTTTGATAGCCATAGGGCGACATGTGGAGAATGACGGCGTCATATTCGCCAACCTTGGTGGCCATGAAATCGGCCAACGCTGAGGTCGTGAGCTGCGGCAGCCGGAACACCGGAAACTCCGTCTCTCCCTCAGGCTGCGTCCTGTTCGTTCCAGCGGATAAAAAACTGCTGTGGATGTCATGGCCGTCACGCAATGCTCGTGCTAGGAGCCATGAATAGTCTCCGATGCCACAGACCGCGGGAGGCACGCGCGGAACAATTTGCAGAACTTTCATCCCCTCAACAACTCTTTGAACAAATCCCCCACCATGGCCCGATAACGCTCCGGCGTGAACCGGGTGGCAAACGAAGCCGCTAGCTCCGCGTCGTGACGCAGCCTGTCACGGTCCGCATG
>JAFLEI010000021.1 GCA_017301975.1 Verrucomicrobiota bacterium | reverse complement strand
CTAGACTCAAAATCTTGTATCCGTGAGGATGTGTCGGTTCGAGTCCGACCGCCGGTACCATCAAAGAAGCTGCAGCAGAGGGGCGCATGAGGGCAAAATAGACAGGTAGCCGACGGTGTTCGGTGCCTTTGAGGGAGCTTAGTTCAATAAGCCGAGCTGCTTCACACTCGATTGAACGATTATTGCCGCCAATTTTGTCCGTGACGCGTAAGAGCCTCCGGCCCCTTGTCGGGAATCTTGTAGAGGCAAATCCGATTATGGTGCCCCGCCCTGCAGCTTCATTTGTCACTTGTTTGGCGAGACGGCACATACCAAAAAAACTCATGACTAGACTGCTCCCGTTCTTTCTGCTGGCTAGCTTGCATGCGGGTGACTCCACCACGCCCGGTGAAGTCACCTCACCGTTTCCCACCATTACGAATCTCGCTGTCGAATGGCAGATCGAGGGCGATGACGATCTCGATGCGGTCTGTGAAATCAAGTTTCGCCCGGCTGGGGCTGCCGAATGGCGCAGTGGCATGCCGCTAAGGCGCGTCCCGGCGGGATCAAGCCGGAAGACCGATCCGATCATCTCCTGGACGAATCGTTTGAGCGGCAGCGTCTTCGATTTGAGGGCAGGAACGGAGTATGAGATCGCACTGACGCTGCATGACCCTGATGGTGGTGATGCCACCCGCATTGTCAAAGCAAGCACGCGCCCCGAACCCATCGCCGCCAAGGATGCGGTGATCAGAAACGGCACGAGAGCCGATCTAAACAGCGTGAAGCCCGGCGAGGTGCTTTTGCTGGCCGATGGCGACTATGGCGAGGTGCGTTTCAATCGCGATGGCGAGCCGGGCAAGCCTGTCGTTTATCGCAGCACGAGCGGGAAGGCCATTTTCAGAGAAGCGGGGCTTACCGACCGGAAGTGGGTGTATCTGGAAGGCGTCACGGTGAATGGCCCGGTGCGCCTGAACAATACCGAGCACTGTGTGGTGAGGCGCTGCATGATCACATCTCAGTATGGCATCAAGGCGTACAAGCCCGGCATGAGAAACGCCTGCATCGAGGACAACGTGATCACTGGCATCCGAAAGTGGGACCCCTCCATCATGGGGGCGGGTGGTGACAATGAAGGCGAGGGCATCGAATTCACCGGCAGCGGCAATGTGATCCGCCACAACCGCGTCAGCGGCTTCCGCGACTGCATCTCCCACATGGAGGATGGCGGCGCGGTTTCGCAGGCGTGCAATGACATCCTCAACAACGACATCAGCGCCGGACTCGACGACGGCATCGAGGCCGATTTTGCCCATCACAACTGCCGCGTCATGCGCAATCGCCTGACCAACTGCTTTGTCGGCATCAGCAGCCAGCCCGGCCTCGGCGGCCCAAACTACTTCATCCGAAATGTCCTGTTCAACATCACCTACGGCGCCTTCAAACTCCACCGCTTCAGCGTCGGCGATGTCATCTTGCACAACACCGTTGTCAAAGCGGGCGATGGCTTCGGCAATTACACAGGCGAGGCCTTTGATCACGCTTTGATTCAAAACAACCTCTTCATCGGCGGCAAACCGCCAGAGGGTGTGCAATACGGTGGCTACAGCCCCGGGCGCGGTCGCGCTGCAGACGTGCAGAATTTTGGCGAGCACTGTGTCATCGACTTCAATGCCTACGCCACGCACGACCTTGCCTTTGAAGGAAAGCTGCGTTCTTGGACCTTCAAAAGGCTGCCCGGCACCGAGTTCGAGTCCCACGGAGTGCAGGTCACTCTGGCTGTGCTGGCGCAGCCTGTCTTTCCTGAAGATCCCGCCCAATTCTATGAGCCACCCGATCTGCGCCTCAAGCTCAAATCTGCGGCCGAAGGCATTGCGAGAGCCTTTCCCAATGTAAACGACACATTCAGCGGCACGGCGCCTGATCTCGGTGCCCATGAGGCCGGAATGAACGCGCCTGTCTATGGTCCTCGCGAAACGACCTTCCCGCCGGATGGCGAGTCCAAGTAGTTCCTCCATGAAAACCGCCACGCTGCTCCTCTTCGCCTGCACTGCCTGCGTCCTTGCTCAGCATCCTGACCTCAAAACGGGACCGAATGCCGATCTCGGCGGTGCTTTGCTCATGCCCGCTGGGGACGAATGGAACCGAGATGTGTCCAAAGACGAGGTCGATCCGCTCAGCGACGCCATCATTGCCTCCATCGGCGGGGAGAAGGGACTGCATGAGGATTTTGGCCTCGTGTGGCAGGGGCAGCCCGGCGGCATTCCCTATTACGTTGTCAGCGGTGATCAGCCAAAGGTGCCGGTCACGTTTCACGAAGCCAAAGATGAAAGCGATCCCGGCCCCTATCCCATCCCGCCGGATGCCTGGATCGAAGGCGGAAGCGGAAGCGATGGCGACCGCCATGTTCTCGTGCTCGATAAGGACAACTGGAAGCTCTATGAGATCTACCGCGCATTTCCGCTCTCCGGTGGCAAAGAGTGGCAGGCCTACAGCGGCAGCGTCTTTGATCTGAAAGCGCCCAAGCCGCGCCCCGCCGGATGGACCAGTGCCGATGCAGCCGGCCTGCCCATCATGCCCGGTCTGGCCCGTTACGATGAGATTTGCGGCACGAAGAAGCTCGCCCATGCGCTGCGCTTCACGGTCAAAAAATCACGCCGTGCTTATGTGCCTCCCGCCACACACTTCGCCAGTCCGCACAAGGATGAAAACCTGCCGCCGATGGGCATGCGTGTGCGTTTGAAGGCCAGCTTTGACACCTCCAAATTTTCAGGCGCAGCCAAAGTGATCCTCGAAGGACTCAAAACGCACGGCATGATCCTGGCTGACAACGGGGGCGACTGGTTCATCAGCGGTGCACCGGATGACCGGTGGAACCATGAGGAACTCCTGCCCATTCGCCAGGTGAAGGGCAAGGACCTCGAAGTCGTCAAGATGGGACTCATGACCACGAGATAACCCTGAACGGGGTGATACTTGACTCAAAATGTTGTATCCGCGAGGATGTGTCGGTTCGAGTCCGACGCCGGTAGCATCAAAGAAGTGTGCAGGAGGCACGGAACAAGCTGCGTTTATCAAATTCATGCGCAAAACCAAAGCTGCTCCATTTACCGTCATCGCTCTCGCCCTGCTGTTGCTCGGGTGTGTCGTCTGGGCGGTGGACCGGGGCGAGGAGGGTGGGCGTCCGACCCAGTTCGGCGTCAAGGATGGCAGCGTGCCTGAGGACCCGCGTGACACTCGCCGGGGACAGGAGGAGGGCTACCCCACCTGGCCAGTGAGCAAAGAACTGCCCAACGACACCTTCACCTTCGCACGCATCCGCTACAATTCCATGAGCCATGGCGGGCGCGGCTGGGGCAGGGGAAATCGCAAATGGTCCACGGACTATCCCGATTCCGACATGAACATGTCCTACCGTCTCCAGCAGCTCACCTCGCTGCAGGTCAATCCGAACGGGGCCATCGTCGACATCGATCCCGAGCAGTTCCGCCATTTTCCCTTTCTTTACATGATCGAGGTCGGCGACATCGACATCACCGATGACGAAGCCAAGACCATGCGCGAGTACATGCTCAACGGCGGGTTCATCATGGTGGACGATTTCTGGGGCACGCGCGAGTGGGACAACTTCGAAGTCGCCCTCAAGCAAATCTTCCCGAACCGCAAGATGGAGGAGATTCCGTTGGATCACGAAATCTTCCACATGGTCTTCCCCATCAAGGTGAAGCCGCAGATCCCGCACATCCGCTTTGCCGAATACGTGATCAACCAGGGCATCACCTATGAGTTCGACAAGCCCGGCTCCGAACACGTCCATTATCGCGGCTACTTCGATGACAAACGCCGCCTCATGATGGTCATCTGCTGGAACACCGACACGGGAGAGGGCTGGGAGCAGGAAGGCAGTGACCCATGGTATTTCAAAGAGTTCTCCGAGAAGTATGCGTATCCGTTGGGGATCAACATTATCTTCTATGCGCTGACGCATTGAACAAAGTACTTGCGAGCTGTAGGTCGCGCCGGGGAACGCGGAATATGCTGACCAGCGACTGAGCGCTTGCCCGGGCCTTTTGGAGTGCGGTTGCGCAGATGCAAGGCGCAAGCTTGCATCGGAGCCACCGCTTTCGAGTGTCTCCTGGCTGACTTAACAGCCATGGCTTGAGAGCGTCCGGCAAGGGCCATTGTGCCTGGAGGCGACTCGTCCATGTGCAAACCGTCCGGCCTGCGAAAGCGGTAGCTGCGCTCATACTTCGCTCCGTGACCTCACTCCAAATCCGAGCTGGCGCCAAGCCGCCCAAACAACAAAAAGGCCAAGGCGTGATGCCTTGGCCTTTTCGATGATTCTTGACTGTTTGACCGCTGCGAATTTTACGCCGCGCTTTCGAGCTGGGCTTCGCTCTTCTTCTTTTCGCGCTGGCGCACGCTGCTGTCGAGGATGCGCTTGCGCAGGCGGATGCTCTTGGGGGTGCACTCGGCGAGTTCATCGGGGGCGATGTACTCGATGGCGCGCTCCAGGCTGAAGCGGACCGGTGGGGAAAGCGCGATGGCCTTGGTGCCGCCGGCTTCACGGAAGTTCGTCAGGTTCTTGCTGCGCGTCGGGTTCACCGGCAGATCGTCTGCACGTGGGTTTTCACCGATGAGCATGCCGTCATACACGAGCTCGCCGGGGCCGATGAAGAGCTTGCCGCGAATCTGGATGGTATCCAGGGCGTAGCTGGTGGCTTCGCCGCCTTCGGTGCTGACGAGGGTGCCGGTGGAGCGGGTCTGCATCGGTCCGGCATGCGGGGAGTACTCCTTGAAGAGATGGCTGTGAATGCCGTGACCGCTGGAAAGGTTCATCAATTCAAACTCAAAGCCGATGAGGCCACGAGTCGGCACCACGGCCTGCAGGGTGGTGCGTCCGGCGTGGGCGCTCATGTCCTCCAGCTTGCCTTTGCGCTCGTTGATGCATTTCATGATCGGGCCGAGGTACTCATCCGGCACGTCAAGGAAGAGGGTTTCAAAAGGCTCGCACAGCACATCGTTGATGCGCTTCATGATCACCATCGGGCGTGAGACGAGCACTTCGAAGCCTTCACGGCGCATCTGCTCCACGAGAACGGCGATCTGCATGGCCCCACGGGCGCTGACATCAAAGATGCCGGCGGTGTCGGTGTCCTTGACGCTGATGGTCACGTTCATCTTCTGCTCGCGGTCCAGGCGGTCGCGGATCTTGCGGGAGGTCACGTGTTCGCCTTCGCGTCCGGCCAGCGGGCCGTCATTCACCGCGAACTGCATGACGATGGTCGGAGGATCGATGGCCACGAAGGGCAGGGCGGGGGCGTCAGGGGATCCAGCCACGGTCTGGCCGATGTCCACGTCTTCAAAGCCAGAGATGCCCACGATGTCGCCAGCGGTGCCTTCCACAGAGTCACTGGTGGTCAGCGTGGTGTATTGGAAGACCTTGGTCACCTTGACCAGCTTGGCCTTTTCTTCCGGCGTCTTGCCGAGGAGGTAAACGCGATCGCCCAGCTTCACGCTGCCGCGGGTCACTTTGCCGATGGCCACACGACCCACGAAATTGTCCCAGTCGATGTTCGAGACGAGCATTTCAAAGCTGCCTTCGACTTCCGCTTTCGGCGCCGGGATGTGCTCCACGATCTTGCCCAGCAGGAAGGTCATGTCATGCTGCTCGCCCGTTGGGGAATCCGTCACCCAGCCGGCGCGTGCGCTGCCGTAGAGGAAGGCCGCATTGAACTGCTCTTCGGTGGCGTCCAGCTCAAGGAACAATTCGAGAACCTTGTCATGAACTTTCTTCGGCTCGATGTTCGGGCGGTCCATCTTGTTGATGAGCACGATGGGCTTGATGCCCTGTTCCAGCGCCTTCTTCAGCACGAAACGAGTCTGCGCCTGCGGGCCGTCATAGGCGTCCACCACGAGCATCACGCCGTCCACCATCTTCATCACGCGCTCCACTTCGCCGCCGAAGTCCGCATGGCCGGGAGTGTCGACGATGTTGATGATGTGGTCGTTCCAGTGAACGGAAGTGTTCTTGGCCTTGATGGTGATGCCCTTTTCCTTTTCAAGGTCCATGGAGTCCATGGCGCGTTCGGCGATGGCCTGGTTTTCGCGGAAATTGCCACTGGAGCGCAGGAGGCCGTCAACGAGCGTTGTTTTGCCGTGATCGACGTGGGCGATGATGGCGATGTTGCGAATTTTATCAGGGGTCATGGGCAGTTTTGAGGGAAGGGGGGTCGCGAGAGTAGCAGCCTCTGAACCATAGGCAACCAATTCGCTGTGCTGGTTTTGCCGCTTTTGAAAGATTGGGGGCAGGGCAGGGGGCGGAAAGGAGGGAGGCATCCTGGCATTGCAGGCCACGTGAGCGCGAAACGGCGACTGCCTGATTCATGGCTGAGCCCGTGTCATGAAAGGCGGGATTTTTGTTACGATTTCGTTGATGTACGCAGGGCGATTGGCAATGATCAATTTATGCAACGATAAGGTCACGGCGTAGATGTGGATGGGTTCTGGCGGGCGCGATAAGAGCACGGACCCCCATGCCCTACCTTTGTTTCCACGCGGCCGTCGCACGCCGCCTGACGGCGTCCGCCCGTCAATGTGCGTCTTTCTTGCTGTCCCCCTGTGCTGCCCTTTGCAGCCTGGCCTTGCTTTGGTCCCCCCAGGCGGAGGCCCAGTCTGTCTGGAACCCAAATTCTGGAAACTGGAATGCCGCCGCGAGCTGGCTTTCCGCCAGCGTTCCCGTGAGCGACAGTTCGGCCGCTCTGATCTTTGGAGGCAGTTCGAGTTACACAAGCACGAACGACATCGGCAGCTTCACGCTCAACCAACTGCTCTTTAATAACACGGCCGGTACGATCACCCTGGCTGGATCGCCCACGACCAATGCGCTGGACATTGCCAATGCGAATGTGGATCACGCAATGCTCTCCGCCATCACGCTGAGCGGCGCTGGCAGCGCCACGATCACCGCGCCGATCATCTGGGATGGTGAGACGACGGTGACCAATTCGGGCTCCGGCACTCTCCAGTTCAGCACCGGGGCGCAAACATTCACCAATGGCACGAAGCAGACGTTCATCAATAGCGGTACCGGCACTCTCACTCTGGGGGACGGCATCACCTATTCGAACACCGGCTCCAACACCGGCCTGGTGCTGAACCTGATCAACAACTCGACGACCGGGAAATTCCTCAACATCGGCGACCTGGGCGGGCTTTCCAACACAACGATCAACATCGGCGGCACAGGCACGGTGCGTTTCAGCGGCAGCGCCGGGGATTTGTTTGGCAACACCACGGTGCTCAATGTCCAGAGCGGAGCCACGTTTGACTTCAACAGCAATGCCGAAACCTTCGGCGCTTTGTCGGGCGCTGGCACCGTGCTGCTGACAGGCACAAGCAGCACCACTGCGGGCATTTCCATGTCGGCGGCGGGTTACTATGTCTTTTCAGGCAAGCTTTCAGGCAGCGACATCAACGCCGGGGTGACACTGGCGGGCGGCTCTCAGACGCTGGTGCTGTCCGGGACCACCAGTGACTATGCCGGGGCCACCGTCGTCACGGCGGGCCGTTTGATCGTGTCTGCCAATGCGCCGAGCGGCAGCGCGGGTGCGCTGGGCAGCGCCACTTCAGACCTGCTGGTGGGAAATACCAGCGGTGCCAATGGTGCCAGACTCCTGATTGACACCGCCGGGGTCAGCATCGGGCGCAATGTCCGCCTGCAGTCCGGCAACACGGCGGCAATCACCGTGGGCGGACTCAATGCCTCCGGGACGGTGACCTACAGCGGCAACGTCATCCTTGGCACCGACAACGGTGTGGGAAAGGGCGTCACGCTGGCTTCGGTCAGTGGTGGCATCGTTGAGTTTACGGGTGGTCTGCTGCGGGCCGCCGGGGCCACGGGAGTGACGGATACGGTGACCTTGACCGGCAGCGGCACGGTGGCGTTTCGCGCCGCCAATACCTTCAGCGGCGCGACCACGGTGAGCGGCGGCACACTGCTGCTGGATGATACGACGGACAACAGCAGCAAGCTGAGCGCCACGGCGGCGCTGACCCTGAACGGCGGCTCGATCAGTCTCGCTGGAAACTCAAGCGCCAGTTCATCGCAGACGGTGGCCAGCCTCACACTGGGCAACAGCTCAGCGCCGCTCGGTGGCGGCGCGCGCATCACGGTGACCAGCGGCACGGATCAAAACGCCAGCCTGGTGGTCAATGCCATCACACGCAATGCCGGGGCCACGGTGAATTTTGATCCAGTCGGCACTGGGTCCGGCATCGCCAGCATCACCACCACCACGGCGAACAACTCCAGCGTCGCCACGGGCAATCATGCCATGAACATCCTGGGCGCCTACGCGACCTACAAGCTCAATGACTGGGCGGTCAATGATGGCTCAGGCAACATCGTCGCCCTGGACGCGGGGAGCTACACCAGTTCATTCGGCACGGGGCAGCACACCAGCCTGAGCGCGTCGTTTGGTCTGGCTGCCGGTGGTGTAGTAACCAATACGCTGCGGCTGACAGGCGCTTCGGCTGTCACCTTCAGCGCGGCCACAGACACGCTGACGCTCGAAAGCGGTGGTATTCTTGTGGCCACCACCGCCGGGACCACCAGCATCGGGACCACCAGCAAGCGTGGCGTCATCGCCACCTCCACGGGAGAGCTGATCGTGCACCAGCAGAGTGCCTCCACCCTGACGATCAATTCCACCTTCGGCGGCAGCCTTGGCATCACCAAATCCGGCGACGGCTTGCTGGTGCTCACCGGGACGAACACCTACACGGGCAACACCGTCATCAATGGCGGCTCACTGTCCGTCACCGCATCTGCCAACCTCGGCAGCGGCACCACCGGTCTGACGCTGAATGGGGCCACCCTCATCATTGCCAGCGGCTCGATCGGTACCATCGGCAACGACAGCAAGGCTCCAGGGCATGTCATCACCATCGGCTCCGCAGGGGCCACCTTCAATTTTTCCGTCGTGCAGGCCATCCAGGGCTCGGGGCTCACCGGCACCGGAACGCTGACGCTGTCCGGAACGGGCGGCATCGCGGTGGGCACCAGCATCAGTTCGTTCAGCGGGGACATCGTGATCAACAACGGTGTGCTGCGAATGAACAGCCAGCAGTTCACCAGCGTGCCCAGCATCACGGTGAACAACGGCGGCACTTATGAGGTGAATGATGACGCCACGGCCACCTTCGGCGCGAACTCCACCAACGGGCGCATCTTGATCAACGGCAACGGCTTTGGCAGCAACGGGGCCATCCGTGTCACCGATCAGACGACGGGTACAGCTTTTGCAGATCCGAAGACGACCATCGTCAATGAAGTGGTGCTGCAAACCACCTCGCGCATTCAGGTGGACAATGGCACGGCCTTTGGCAGCCTCGCCCAGCTCATCATCACGGGCACGGTAACAGGGCCAGGGGGACTGGATAAAACCGGCACAGGCGTGCTGACCCTGACCTCGCGTGACAACGCCTACGGCGGCAGCACCCTTGTGGAGAATGGAGTGCTGCGCCTCGATCTGGGCAATGACCGTCTGCCCACCGGGACCACGGTGACACTGGGCACAGGCACTACCTCCGGCGTTCTCCAGCTCAATGGTTTTTCCCAAAGCATCGCAGGTCTGACCACCGCTGGCACGGGCACGGCGAATGCCGTCATCGGCGGCAGTGCCACCTCCACCAGCCTGCTGGCTGTGACGGTGGACTCCGGCACGCAGACCTACGCGGGCAGTTTGGGCGGGGTGGGAATCACAAGCTATTCTGCTGACTACAACAACCTCGGCTTCATCAAGGACGGCGCCGGAACTTTTGTGCTCGCAGGCGCCAGTACCTACACCGGAGCGACCACGGTGAATGAAGGGACTCTCATGATCGGAAACGCCCGAGCCTTGGGCGGCACCGGCACATCCCTCGCCTCCGGCAGCGCTGGCACGGTGGTCAATGCCGGGGCAACGCTGGATCTCAATGGTCAGGCAGATGTGCAGGAAATCATCATCCTCAACGGCAGCGGAGCGGGTGGCATCGGGGCCTTGGTCAATAACAGCAGCACCGTCGCCAGCATTGGCAGCGGGGTGGCTTCCTTGAGCCTTGCAGGAGTCTCCACCACTGGCTGGTCGGCGGGAGCCATCGTCTCGGTGGATCCCTCCTCGGGAGGCACCTCTGCCGCGGCCACGGCTCATCTGGGGCTCGGAGACGGGAGCATCACGCTCACCAGCGGCGGCTCCGGATATGGCCTGGCCCCGGTGGTCACGGTCAGCGGAGGGACGGGCGCTGTGGTCATCGCCTCAGTGGGCGTCACCAGCGCTTCCTACACCGTCACCTCCAACACCACCACGTACAGCGTGGCGCCAACAGTGACGCTTTCCAATGGAGCCACCGGCGTGGCCAATCTGGATGTCAATGGCAAGGTGGTCAGCATCACGGTCACCAGTTCGGGCAGCAATTTCATCGGCACCCCCACTGCCACCTTCTCCGGCGGCACGGTCCTGGTGGCAGGGACTGACCCCAAGGTCACGGGCAACAATTCCAACTACACCGTGGTGGGGCTCACGATTGTGAATCCCGGCACCGACTTCACCTCCGCACCTGCAGTGACCATCAGCGGCAGCACCGGCATAGCGGCGACTGCGGAGGGCAGCGATGGCAGCTTTGTGCTCACCGGCGTCAGCCTCGATGCCAGCGGCAGCGGCTACACTGCCGCACCCGGCGTCAGCATCAGCGGCGGCGCGGCCTCGGCGACGGCCAATGTCACCAGCGTCGTCCTTGCCACCGACTCCAGCGTGGGAGGCAGCGGAAATCTCACGATCAATGCCGTGGTGTCCGGCAGCGGTGCTCTGACCAAAGTCGGCGCAGGGGCGACCACCCTGACAGGAGCCAACACCCATTCCGGCACAACCACCGTCAACGAAGGCACGCTGCAGGTGGGGCTGTCTGGCAGCGGCAGCACCGGAGCCGGTGCCGTGACGGTGAACGGAGCCAGCGCCGTGCTCGCCGGCACGGGCAGCATCAGCGGAAGCACCACTGTCATCCAAGGCATGATCAGACCCGGTGACAGCGCCGGAGCAACCACCGGTACGCTGAACACGCATGACCTGTCCTTTGTGCCAGTCGCCACATCGACAGTCGCGGAGGTCCAGATCATGGGCTCCGCCGCAGGCTCCACTCTGGCCTCCGACCAGATCCACATCTCCGGAGATCTCACGCTCAGCAACCTCAGCAACATCCTCGTCGATGGCACCGGCTACACCGCCGCTGTTGGCGATACCTTCACCCTCCTCGACTGGAGCGGCGTGCTGACCACCAACGGCTTCAGCACCGGCACCAATCTGCGCACCGGGGCCAACGGTGACGGCAATGAAGGCAACCTCGACCTGCCCGACATCACCGGCACCGGCCTCTGGGAGATCAGCAGCCTGTTTGATTCTGGCGCACTTACTCTCACCGTCATCGCTGTCCCGGAGCCTGCGCGGGGTGTGCTGCTGCTGTGCGGGTGTGTGATGATGATCTGGCGGCGGCGGAGGTGAGAGGGCAACACCAATGCCCCGTGTGACGGAGGTCCGGGCTGGGAGGTGCGCCTCTTTGCGCTGCCGTTCGCCTTGGGGAGTCTCGTCGCCCGCGTCTTCGCTTTCGGGATCCTAGGTGGTTCCGGCAAAGGGCGTTGTGATGATGGAACGCCACCTTTGAAGTTGGCCCATGCAAAAACCAAGTGGCATGCAAACGTGGCATCAATAACTTCCTTCATGAACACTTCGCTCAAAGCCTTCCTCATGAGCCAGCCTCCTGGCTCCGAACTTGACCGGGAACAAGTTGAGATCCTGCTGGCGGAGGCCTGGCCATCCCTGCGAGGTTCGCGGGCCGGCGGCATGCAGGCGCACAAGATCCGGGGGCGGACGGAGGATTTAAGCTGGAACCCGCCACTGCTGAGCTTCGAGATCGAGCGCCATGGCGGCACGGTGAATGGCTCGACCCGCGCGGAAATGCAGCGCTGGTGTGTGGATGTGGCGGCGCATACGGCGGAGATCGTGTCCACCCGCAAACGTCAGCTCCACGCCATGGCGAAGCGGGTGAACGCCAAGGCCCCTGCGGCGCTCATTGCGGAGGCCATCTTGAACGATCATGAGCACGAGATGCTGAAGCGGTATCCGGACGGCCGGGTGAAGGTCCTGATCAGCGCGCTCTTTCCGCATGGGGATGACTTCAAACAGACGGTGGCCGGAAGGAGGAAGCGCTTCCGGTCAGCACTGGAAGCTTTGATCAAGGAGCAAGGCTGGGCGGAGGTAGGGATCAATACGTACCAGCGGCGTACTCAGGGATCTTGAACTTATCCTGCGCGTCGTCATACATGCGGAGTTCGATGTGCTGCATGGTGCCGATCCTCATTTATAATAAATACCGCCTTGTTCGACATGCAGACGACCCAATGAATGGCATCTTTGTGCATGAATCTCAAACCTAAGTCCTTGGAAACGTTGGCCTTAATTCCGGGAATCATTGCTGCAGTCTGCATTCTCGCAGGCTTTCTATTTGAACCCCAAGAAAACATCCAAGCCAATCTCATTTGCTGTGGTATTGCCGGAATACTTTTAACACTTACAGTATCAGCATGGGTGGGAAGTCTCAAATGTTCGTCCTGTGGAAAGAGCATCGTGAATTCAGGGCCTCATCAGTACTGCACAAACTGCGGTGCGAAATCGCCTGGAGTATCTTGTTCAAAGTGCGGTTTTGTGAGGAGCCATACCCCGAGAACGCGAGGTTATCCTCTCAACTACTGCCACTCGTGCGGCGCATGTTTGTAATGATCGCTTACCGTCACCAGCTTCGCGCTGTTCGTTGGAATCAGCGCGGGCGGCGGAGGGGGCTCATCTTGATCCCCGTTTGGGAACGGTGGAAGAGGCGAAGGGGGGGGGCGCTGGGCAGGCGGAAGTTCCGGCAGGAGGGGGACCATCTTGGTCCCCTGTTTGGAAACACTGAGCAAAGCGAAGCGTGAGGGATCAGGATGATCCCACTCCTGCCAGGCGCGTGGCGCTTTGCCTTCACCTCCCCAAACTCTTCCACACGGCCGGCAGCCGCTCCTTCACCAGTTTCGCGCTGTTCGCAGGAATCAACTCGGGCGTCAGCGGCACGTTCTTCGTATCTTCAAAGTCAAAATGGCCGGGGCTGCGGGAGTACTTGTAGTCCTTGTCCAGGCTGCCGTCTCCGGAGAGCTGGATGCCGACTTCCTCCACACGCGGAACGGAAAGGTAGAACAGGCCTTGATCAATGACGCAGGTCTCGCCGGGCTTCAAGCGCAGCCTCGACTTGGCGAGTTCGCGAAACAGCTCCCGCGCCGTGGCTTCGGCGGGGTTCACAAAGGTGCGCTGTTCGGCGATGATGTCGCGGAAAGCAGGCTCCTGACGCAGCGCAGCAAAGGCGGTGTTGATTTCCTCTTGGGCGAGCGGGTAGTGCGTGCAACCGAGCACGATGGTCTGCAGCGGCACGCTGGGTTTCTCCGCGCGGTAGGCCTCCGCCAATGAACGCGCTTCTTTCAGCGCATAGACGGCGACTGAATCAGGAAAGGCGGCATCACCTTCAATCGCTCCCGCCAGTGTGGCGCTGCCCTGCTGGGCGATGAGCGGAACGCTCTGCCCTGCACGCCCGAGGGTGCTGGCGATGGTGCGCGGATAAACCTTGCTGGCGCAGGTGCCGACAGTGGCCAGTACACCGATGCCGCCTTGGGTCTTGGATTCCAAAACACCGCGTGCCCCGGCCTCCACGACTCCGACGACGATGACGGGGATTTTCCATGCCGCCACCGCCTTGCGAATGTCTTCGAGACCGTAAGCTGTGGCCGTGTTGCAGGCGATGACGATGGCCTTGACCGGTGGCTTGTCATACTGCGGTGTGGTGCTCGCGGCAGGGTAGGCGCGGCGCCCCAGCAGGAAGACGGCGTCCTTCACAATGAGTTCGCGCAGGTAGTCAGTGCGGTTCACGGCGGAATAGTTGCCGTAGGGCATGTTTGCCTGGTCGCCGAAGTAGATGAAGCGCTCTTGGGCGAAATCGGGCTCTCCATCAGCGCCGGGTTGCAGCGTGTCGTTATGAAAGGCGTCCAGTGTCAGCAGCGCCTCCAGCACCGTGAGACCACCAATCCCGGAATCGAACACGCCGATGGGCAGGTGTCGCGTGGCTTCAGCATCGCTCCAGGCGTTGGAATCAAAGCTGAAGGCCGCCTTTCCATCTGCATTGGCCCTGGCATGCTCGATAAGATCTGCAGCATGGGCTGCGACGGCCAGCAGGAGCAGTGCGGTGAGTGTTTTCATGGGCAGGGCAGGCGGGAGAGGGGAGGAATGTAGGCAGCAATGGTGCCAACTCAACGCAAAGCCACGCGCGGCCCGTTCGGATGCAGGACGGATGTTACGATTGCTAGTCCGTCTGCCAGCGCGGGGCAGGCTGCAGGAGTAATGCGCACCCTCGCAGTCGGCAGTTTGGAGGTGGCGTCCATCTTGATCCGTGGCTTGGAAGAGCGCGGAACGAACGCGGAGCGGGAAGGGATCAGGATGATCCCTCTCCTGCCCGAGGCTCTGGGTGGATTGGCAGGAGTGGGACCATCCTGGTCCCTCACGCTCCGCCCACGCCCTCCGCCCCGCGCTGGCAAAACGCGGCTTGCTTCAGGCAAAGAGCAGCCTGCCCAGAATGACGGCCATGCCCATGCCCACAATGTCTGCCGTGAGACCCGCCGCAAGCGCATGGCGGATGCGCCGAATGCCGACACTGCCGAAATACACGGCCAGCACGTAAAAAGTCGTCTCCGTGGAGCCATACATGATGGCTGCGGTGAACTTGAGCTGTTCGCTGATCTCGGGGCGCAGCAGGATGTCATTGAGCACGCCGAGCGAGCCGGACCCTGTGAGCGGCCGCATCAGCGCCATGGGCAGCAGTTCCACAGGAAAGCCGATGAAGCTGAGCAAGGGACGCAGCACATATTCGAGCAGCCGCAGCATGCCGGAGCTGTTGAACACGGCCAGCGCGGCCAGCATGGCCACAAGAAAGGGCATGATGCGCGTGGCGACGGCAAAGCCCTCCTTGGCTCCTTCCACAAACTCCTCATACACCTTCACGCCCCTGGCCAGGCCGACTCCGATCGTGACGACGAGCACGATGGGAATGGCGAGGCCGGAGCCGCCATTCATGAGTCGCTTCCAGGTGGGTTCAATCTGAGGCTCAGCGCTGGCGGCAGGAGCTGCGGGCGCGGGAGGCGGGGCTTTCTGCCTGGCCTTCTCGACCACTTCACTCAGGCCGGTGCTGCGCAAGACGTCCGCGCGGACGGTGGCGGGCAGAAGTTCCAGCGTCGCACAAGCACCGAAGACTACGAAAAGGGCGACGAGCCAGAATTTGCGGCGTGGGGTGATTGTTGCGGCGGCGGGCGCGCCGTCCGCCGTGGGCAGGGAAGTCACCAGATCGTCCGCCTGCAGCGCAAAGCACGGCAGCCTGCCATATAGCCGGGCCGCGACCACGGCGGTGACGACGGTGCAGGCGGTCGCCAGAATGGTGGGCATGATGATTTGGTGCGCCCCTTTGATGCCGGCGGCGTTGAGGTAGTTGATGG
Source organism: Verrucomicrobiota bacterium (assembly GCA_017301975.1). Lineage (GTDB taxonomy): Bacteria > Verrucomicrobiota > Verrucomicrobiia > Verrucomicrobiales > Verrucomicrobiaceae > Prosthecobacter. Next base: position 116,358 of record JAFLEI010000021.1, on the reverse strand, counting down.
CCGTCATCGGCACCAGGGTGAAGGCCGCCGTGTTCATCGCCAGAAAAGTCACCATGGCGTTGCTCGCGGTGTTCTTGTGCGGGTTGAGCTCCTGCAGGTGCGTCATGGCCTTGAGCCCCAGCGGCGTGGCGCTGTTGCCCAGGCCGAGCATGTTGGCCGCGAGATTCATGATCATGGCGCTCATGGCCGGGTGATCGGCAGGCACTTCGGGAAAAAGGCGGCGCATGATGGGGGAGAGCAGCCGTGCGGCCAGCTCCAGCAGCCCGGCCTTTTCCATCACCCGCATCACGCCAAGCCAGAAGATCATCAGACCGGCCAGAGGCAGGGCGATGTCCATCACCGCAGCCTTGGATTTAGACAAAATGGCGGCCACGATGCCGGTCTCCCCCGAGACATTGCCGAGCAGCGCGGCGGCGCACAGGCCGGAGAGCAGGAGAAAGGACCAGATGTAGTTCAGCATGTCGTAGTGGAAAGTGTGACAAGGTAGTAGCCAGATGCGGCGGCAATGCGTAAACGTTTCTGCGCCAGCCTCAAGTGGCAACTCCCATACATTTGTTCATGCCTTGTCCTATTCAGCTCGCCAGCAAGCTCAGCGGCCTCAGCCAGCATGTGATCCGCATCTGGGAGAGGCGTTACAGCGCGCTCAGCCCCAGCCGCACCTGCACCAACCGCCGCATGTACTGTGACGAGGCCGTCAAGCGCCTGAAGCTGCTGAAGGTCCTCACAGAAAACGGCCACCGCATCGGCGGGGTGGCACGCCTGAGCACGGCGGAACTGGAGGAACTTGCCCGTGGCACCGTCCCCGTGGCACTGCCCGTCTCCGTCCTCCCCGCAGATCCCACCTCCCCCGTAGCCGCAGAAGAGCCTCCACCGCAGCGCCCGGTGATGGAGCCGCAACAGTATGTTGACAGCGCCATCGCCGCCTCAAAGCGCTACGATTGCGAAGGACTGCGCCAGGTGCTTTTGCAGGCACGCATGCAGCTCGGTCAGCGCGGCATGCTGCATCAGGTCATCTGTCCGCTGGTCATCCAGGTGGGCAGCAGCTGGCAGCAGGGAGAGCTTCGCCCGAGCCAGGAACACATCACCACTGCCATCATCCGCGAGCTTCTGCTCACCCCCGTGCCCGGCAGTCAGACGCCTCGGAATGCGCCGGAGCTGGTGGTGGCCACCCCAGCGGGAGAGGTTCACGAGCTGGGAGCATTGATCGTGGCCGCCTCGGCACGAGATCTGGGCTGGCTTGTGACGTATCTCGGGCCGAATCTGCCCGTGGAAGAAATCGCCGCATGCGCCATCGCCCGGCATGCCACGGCGGTGGCGCTCAGCGTGGTATATCCTGAGGGCTGCCCCATTATCGTGGAAAAACTGCGCCGCATGCGCGAGCTGCTGCCATCCCCCATGCGCCTCATCGTAGGTGGCCGCGCTGCTGCCAGCTACCGCACGGTGCTCCCTGACATCGCTGTACAGTGGGTGAGCTGCCTGCACGGCCTGGACGAGGCCCTCTGCAAGAATCAGGCATAAGAAGGGTGCTCATGAGCTTTAGCTCATTCCGGACAGCGCGACCGAAGGTTACAGTGAAATTACCAGCGCCTCAGGTTGCGCGCTGACCGTCTTTCTCTAGTCTGATTTTACCATGCTTCTCTACCGCACCTCCACCGGCAATTTCATCCAAACTCCAAGTGCCTGGCACGCCGTGCCTGAAAAGAACTGGGATGCGCTGCTGGAAGTCGTGGGCCTTCCCGCCTATCTCGCACAGATTGCCGTGACCACACCAGTGGTGGAAGCTCCCTCGCCGGAAACCATTCTGGCTCCGATTGTTTCCCAGGAAGTCTGGGCCGCAGGAGTCACCTACTTCCGCAGCCGCACCGCACGCATGGAGGAAAGCAAAGACGCAGGCGGTGGCAGCTTCTATGATCGTGTCTATGCGGCCGAGCGCCCGGAGATTTTCTTCAAGGCCACCCCTCAGCGTGTGGCCCACCCAAGGCAGGCGATGCATCTGCGCAGCGACTCCAAATGGATGGTGCCCGAGCCTGAGCTCACACTGTGCATCAACAGCCGTGGCGACATCATCGGCTACACCGTGGGCAATGACCTTTCCTGCCGCGACATCGAAGGCGAAAACCCCCTCTACCTGCCGCAGGCCAAGTGTTTTAAGCTCTGCGCCGCCCTCGGCCCCGCCATCCTGATCCAAAACGAACCGCCCGCGCCTACCACCCGCATTCACTTGCAGATCGACCGTGCGGGAGCCGCCGTCTTCGAAGGGGAAACGACAGTCTCCCAGCTCAAGCGCACCCCTGCCGAACTCGCAGGCTTCCTCTTCCGCGACAACACCTTTCCCACAGGCACCTTCCTCATGACCGGCACCGGCATCGTCCCCGGAGATGAATTCACCCTGCAAAGCGGCGACATCATCAGCATCACCATCGACGGCATCGGCACCCTGGTGAATCCCATGGCGTGAGGGGGCTGGTGGACCCTGAGGCTTCATCAAGTGCGAATGCAAGCAGCCTGCGCATGATGGTGCGTCGTTATACATCATTGGGGGAAGCTGGACAGGCTGCAGTGCAAACGATGCACGCGGTAAACGCTTGCAGGAGTCGTTCTTGCCTTGCAGCTTGAACAAGCTTTTGAAGGGGGGCGTCTCAGATCGCGCTCAATCCACAAACCATCCCGCATGAAGTCGCTGAATATCATTCTTGGGATTGTGCTCATCCAGGCAGCCGGTTGTTTGTCGCCTCCGAGTGTTTCTGTCAGCACCAGCCTTCGCCGGCATGACTTGAAAGGCAAGACCCTGGCGGTGGGCGGCTTCACGGCTCAGAACATCATGGATTACCCAGGACAGACGGCGGAGGAAACCATCGTGAGAGATGCCGGGACGGCGCTGCAGAAGCGGCTGAAACACTCACGGGTGCTCACGGCGGAGGTCGCTTGGGCTGCAGCTGGCTCGCCTCCGCTCAAGATCAGCCGTGGCGTGCCCATCACCATGGGTCACAAGCTCACTCCCGACTTCCTGCGCAGGACTCATGCGCAAGGCGTGGATTACCTGTTGTGGATCGATCTGCTGGAGAACATCGTGAAGAATTCCAGCAGTCAGCGGGTGTCAACGAGCCGGACGGCGTCCACTTATTCAACGCGCAACGGGAAGCGGTACTCCATTCCGGGCAGCACATCGAACACCTACTCCAGTTATGAAGCTGCCGGGCGCAGACTGGGTGCCTCGTACTCGCTGCTGGACACCGCCTCTGGCAGAACCGTGTGGCGTGCGGACACAAAATTCACCCGGGCGAGAGTGAGGTCCACCACATCCTGGTCCGGCTTTCCCGAGCCTCCGGCCAGGCCTCTGCCGCCCGAAGAGTCAAAGCTCATGCAAAAGATGACAGATGCCGCAATGGCCAGACTGCCGAAGTGAAGCATGGGGGGGCTCAGGGATAGCTGCGCCCGCTGCCGATGTTCAATGCACAGAGCCTGCATGCCCACGCACGAACACTGGACGAGGCTGCATTTCTCTTTAGAAACACCCGCAACCATGACACTCACCGGACATCACTACATCGCCGGCCGCGAGGCGGCTCCGCACGGCCATCTTTTCCACGCCTTCAATCCCACCACCAGCGCCCAGCTTGAGCCTGCGTTTGGAGATGCCACCCATGCCGAAGCTGATGAAGCCATGCAGGCGGCTGACGGGGCCTTTGACGCACTTCGTTTCGCCACACCAGAAACCCGTGCGACCCTGCTCGACACCATCGCCGATGAAATCACCGCCTTGGGCGATGCACTGATCGAACGCGCCCACGCCGAATGCGCACTGCCCCTGGCACGCCTCACCGGCGAGCGTGGTCGTGCGATCGGCCAGCTCAAGCTCTTCGCCGCGTTGATCCGCGAAGGCTCCTGGGCCAATCCATGCGTGGACCATGCTCAGCCAGACCGCCAGCCGCTGCCGAAGCCGGACGTGCGCCGCGTGATGCTGCCCATCGGCCCTGTCGTGGTCTTTGGCGCTTCCAATTTCCCTTTTGCCATCGGCGTCATTGGCACGGATTCCGTCTGCGCACTGGCCTCTGGCTGTCCGGTCGTTGTCAAAGGCCACCCAGCACACCCGGGAACCTGCGAGATGCTCGCCCGTGCGGTCCTGAGCGCCCTGCACAAGGTGGGCCTGCCTGCAGGCTGCTTCTCCCTGCTGCATGGAAAGTGCAATGACATCGGCACCGCGCTGACGAAGCATCCTCTCACCCAGGCGGTGGCGTTTACCGGATCCCTGCGCGGTGGTCGTGCGCTGATGGACGTGGCCGCCGCCCGTCCGCATCCGATTCCAGTCTATGCCGAAATGGGTTCGGTGAATCCTGTGTTTGTCCTGCCGGGTGCGCTCAAGGAGCGTGCCTCGAAAATCGCTGAAGGCTATGTCGGTTCCGTGACGATGGGCGTGGGCCAGTTCTGCACGAATCCCGCCGTCGTTCTCGGCCTGAAGAGCGAGGATTTGAACCAGTTCATCAGCAACGCCGCTGCCCTCGCGGGCAAGGTGGCCCCGCAGACAATGCTCCATAGCGGCATCTGCGAAGCCTATGACGCTGGCACCGCAGTGTGGCAGACCGTGAAGGGGCTGAAGCTGGTGGGTGAATCCGAAACTCCGTCCAGCGAAACAGCCTCCCAGGCCGCGTGCCGCATCTTCACCACGACGATCGACGTGCTGGAAGCCAACGAAGAGCTGCGCCGCGAAGTTTTTGGTCCGTGCTCCATCATCACGCAATGCGCCACGCTCGAAGACATGCTGCGTTATGCGAACAGCCTCGAAGGTCAGCTCACCGCCACCTTGCAGGGCACCGAGCAGGATCTGCGCGACTTTGCCCCGCTCATCCGTGTGCTGGAGCGCAAGGTGGGCCGCATCATCTTCAACGGTTTCCCCACCGGCATCGAGGTCTGCCCCTCCATGCACCACGGCGGCCCCTATCCCGCTGCCAGTCACAGCTTCTTCACCAGCATCGGCACCGGCAGCATCTACCGCTTCGTCCGTCCCGTCTGCTACCAAGGCTTCCCGGAAGAAGCCCTCCCCGAGCTGCTTCAAGATGCCAATCCACGCGGCGCCATGCGCATCGTTGACGGCGTGATGACGCGGTAAGTACGGCTTTGAACTTGAGCCCGCTCTGGTGTGCCGGAGCGGGCTCAATGCGTACTAGGCAGAGTGTGCCAGCGCTCTCGCATGCGCGAAGCGTCTGGGAACCGTAGCGGAGCGAAGATAAACAGCCGCAGGCTGCCCGAAGGGGGAGCGTAGCGAATCAATGCGTGCGGCAAGCCTAGGCGCGACGCCGCTTTCGCAAGCCGGACGGCAGGCTGAGAACGAAGAGCACACGACACCCCACGAAATCGGTGTTGGCGATGCAGGCTTGCGCATGCTGTTGCAGTCACGATCAGGGTTTCTGCTTCCAAGCTTTTTCCAGTGCTTCAGCCTTCTTGATCTGCGCGGGAGTCATGCCGAGTTCAAGGGTGGCCTGATGCTTGTCGGCCACTTCATTGCCCTGAATGGCCGCGAGGTGGATCCACATCCATGCTTGAACGAGATCTTTTTCCACACCCTCGCCTTTTTCGTACTGAAAGCTCAGGGAAAACTGCGCCTCAGCATGCCCTTGCTCCGCCGCTTTGCGGTACCACTTCACGGCCTCGGCGGCATTTTGGGGCAAGGTCTCACCATCGCGGTAGCGCCTGCCTAAATTGAACTGCGCCTGAGCATGTCCTTGCTCCGCCGCTTTGCGGTACCAGTTCACAGCCTCGGCGTCATCGATGGCCACGCCATCACCATTGGAGTAGCACAGTCCCAGATTGAACTGTGCCGTGGCGTTTTTCTGAGCTGCGGCTTTGCGCCACCAGTTCAAAGCCTGGGAGTCATCCTGCGGAACACCGGTGCCTTTGTGGTAGCAGAATGCCAGGTCCATCTGTCCATAGGCATCTCCCTGATTTGCCGCGTGGCGGTACAGACTCAAAGCCTGGGTCACATCCTGAGTCACGCCTTTGCCGTCGCGGTAGCAATCTCCCAGATTGCTCTGCGCCCGGGCAAGTCCCTGCTCCGCAGCTAAACGAAGCCACTTCACTTCCTGTGCGTCATCCTTCGTCACGCCTTTGCCTTCGGCGTAACACTCTGCCAGATGAAACTGCGCCATTTCGTGTCCCTGATCCGCCGCTTTGTAGAACCATTTCACCGCCTCGACGGCATCCTTGGTTTCGCCAGCTCCTTGAGAGTAACATTCGCCTATTTTGCACTGAGCAGAGGCCACACCCCGATTGGCCGCCTTGAGGGTCCACTTCACGGCCTCGGTTTCATCCTTGGCCACGCCGGTCCCCAAAGAGTAACAGAAGCCCAAATGGGCCTGTGCTTTGGCCAAGTCTTGCTCGGCTGCTTTGCGAAGCCAATGAACGGCCTCGCCAGCATTCTTGGGAACGCCGGTGCCTAGGGTATAGCACACTGCCAGGCTGAACTGAGCTTCGGCTATTCCTTGGCTCGCTGCTCTGCGGAACCATTTCTCGGCCTCGACGCTGTTTCGAGTCACGCCGGTGCCATTGTGATAAAGCATCCCCACATTGAACTGTGCCTCGGCAAAGCCTTGATCCGCCGCTTGGCGAAACAGCTTCATGGATTCGGCAGCATTCTTGGGCATTCCCAAGCCATCACGATAGCACACTCCTAAATTGAACTGCGCCCGGGCATGCCCCTGACTCGCAGCTTTACGGTACCACCTCGCGGCCTCGACGTCATCCTTGGCCACTCCTGAGCCCTGAAAATAAGCAAGGCCGAGTACACTCTGTGCTTCAGCATTGCCCTGCTCCGCCGCCTTGCGCCACCAGGAGACAGCTGCCGTCAGATCCTGCGGCAGGCGCGTGCCGTCCTTGTAAAGAGTGCCCAGTTCCAATTGAGCCGCTGCGTTACCCTTTTCAGCTTGGACGCGCGTTTCGTCGAGCGTTGCCGCAAGGGGATGGACAGCTGAAAACCCCAGGGAGACGAGGACGAGCACGAGGTCGCGAGTGATCATTCACTCCATAAGCTAGATTTTCTTCCTTCTGGCAAGGAGGATTTTCATGGGTGATTGATGGGTTTTAAGCCTATGATTTTGCATGCCGCTGCATCTTGCGAAGCGGAAAACCAAAAAACGGCGGCTGAAGCCATATGCTAAAATCGCGAACGCGCAAAAAACCGCCTCGGCAGCACGCCTTAACTACCTCTTGATTCCTTAACCGCTTCTCCTGCTTTACCGCTCCTTCTTCGTATTCGAAGGCGCATTCAGGAACTTGCGCATGTCGTTGAAGATGCTGTTGGGGCCTTCCTGCGACTGCGCGTGGGTGCGGACGCCTTCGAACCATTCCTGGGTGCTGGGCGAGTGGGCTTTGGCCACGGCGAGCAGAAGCTCAAGCGTGATCGGCACGGGCTGGCCGGTGTGGATGGCGGCGGAAAGGGCGAGTTCGGCGGCGCGATCAAAGACCCATTTCAGGTCGGCTCCGGAGAAACCGTTGGTGGCTTCGATCAATTCCGTTGTGTCGAATTCGGCAATGGGCTTGTCCTTGGCGAGCAGTTCGATGATCTGCGCGCGCGCTGGTGCATCCGGCGGGGCGACGAAAATGGCCTGATCGAAACGACCCGGGCGGCGGAAGGCGGGATCCAGCGCCCAAGGTTGATTGGTGGCACCGATGACGAGGATGCGCTGATTTTCGCTGCGGATGCCGTCCATCTCATGCAGGAACTGGTTCACCAGATTGCGCATCTGGCTTTCGCGGATCTGGCGGCGATCCATGGCGAGGGAGTCGATGTCGTCAAAGACGAGAACGCAGGGCGCGTTGGCGCGGGCGGTCTCGAAGATCTGATGCAGGTTGCGCTCGGTGCTGCCGAAGTAGGGATCAAAGATCTCGTGCAGGCCGACGGACAGGTAATTGCAGGGCACCTCGCCGGCGACGGCGCGAAGGATGAGGGTCTTGCCACAGCCGGGTGGGCCGTAAATGAGGATGCCGCCGCCGGTTTTGCGACCGTAGGCTTTGTAGAGATCGGGGAACTGCAGCGGGTAGGTGATCTTGAGGCGAATCTCCTCCTTCAGCTCTTCCATACCGCCCACATCGGCAAAGGTGACATTGCCGCGCTCGGGGTCGCCGGGGGCGTAGAAGGTCTCGGGGCGCCAGTCATAGGGCGGGTCATCGAAGGGATCTTCGAAGAATTCATCCTGATCGGGACCACCAGCCATTTGCGGTTCCTGGCTGGGAGGTTCGGGTGCTGGGGCGGGGGCAGTTTTGCGGGCATCACGCACGGTGCGGCCCAGCTCACGTTCCAGAGCGGGATCGCTCATGGTGCCGTCGATCTGCGCGGCACGGTCGAAATGCTCGATGGCTTTCGGGCGGTCTCCTTCGCTCAGGTACACACGGCTCAGCAGCAGATGGGCCTGGGCGTTGGTGGGTTCCAGAAAAATGACGCGTTCGGCACGGACGGCGGCCCCGGAGGTGTCTCCCTCCATGAACAAGACTCTGGCAATGCCCAGCATGGCGTCGGTCTGGTCCGGGTCCTGTTCCAAGGCGCGGGAGAAGACCTCACGGGCCTCGTCCAGATGGAGTTCCTCCAGACACGCACGACCGTAAAGCAGCAACAACGAAAGATTGTTCGGTGACTGGGTCAGGGCGTCGCGGAGTGCGGTGGAGTTTGGCATGGGTTTAATGATAGACCACCGCCAGGGTGATCCTGCTGAGATTTAAGAGCGCACGAAGGATGCCGCCAATGATTTCTTGAGACAACTCAGGGCCTGCGGGCTGGCTGTCGAGCCAGGGCGAACGAACTGGAAGTTTGCCTGTGACGATTCACTTTCGTTGGGGTTACTGCCTTGATGACGATGAAAATGAGTTTCTTGTTTTTACTGGCGCTGGGAATGAGCCTGCCAGGCGCGGCAGAAGATCGCGCGAGTGATCCTTTGCGATCACCCACCATGGTTCTCTGTCTTAGACCTTTACGGCTGGCAGAGCAGCCGGGACTCTCGGATGCGGTGGAAAGCGTGAAACGGCTCAACTCGTTTTCCCAGACGCAGGAAGGCATGTCCAAGCGCGCGGTCGATGCGCTGGTGTTCATTTTCAAAGACCTTTTCCTGAAGGAGCAGGAGCTCATTGCGGCTGAGAATGCGATGGCCAAGGCGGAGCGGAAGGCCCAGAGCCAGGAGCAACTGGCCGAACGCACTGAGACCGTGGGCAGCCCGCTGACCGGGCCCAACCCTCGGCTGGCGGCGATGTATCGCAAGGAGGCGACGGACCTCCGTGGGAAGGCGACCCGACGGTATGAGGCGGCGCTCAAAATGCTGAAGGAGAAAATCAACGCCTACAACGTGTCGGTGGGCTATTTTCAGGCCCAAGGGAGCACCGAAGTGGTGATCGCGCTGGCGAGTTCGTTGTTCGCGGTCGTTGACCGCCACCTGCCGGAGTTTGACTTCAAACCCACCGTATCACGGGAATGGATTGAGCAGCAGAGGCGGATGCAAGCGTAGTGAAAAAGAGAAGGACCCAGACGCACTGTCGTTTTGACAGGTCGTATGGGTCCTCGAAAGAGTCTGGGGACGTTTTAGCGACTACCACTTCTTCTTGAAGCCGCCGCCACCACCGCCATAGGGGCGTCTGGGTGGGCCGCCAAAGCCGCCGCCGTCACCGCCGCCTGCATCTTCACGACGTGGGCCGTCATCGCCGCCGCCACCGTAGCCGGGGCTAGGTCCTTCGCCTTCACGCTGCTGCCAGGGTTTGCTGCCAAAGCCGGGCTTCTTGAAGCCGCCGCCTTGGTAACCGCCACCACCGCCGCCGAAGCCGGGCTTTTTGAAGCCGCCACCCCCGCCGCCTTGGTATCCGCCGCCGCCGCCACCGCCGTAGCCTTTGAAGCCAGTGCCTGGGCCGCCGCCTTTGTTGAAGCCGCCGCCACCACCGCCACCACCTCCACCGTAGCCGCCTTTGTTAAAGCCACCGCCGAAGCCGGGTTTCTTGACGAAGCCGCCGCCACCGCCGAAGCGCTTGGGGCGAACGCCGCTGATGTCGTCCGGACGGTCCGCATGGTCCATGCGCACGTCACGACCGCGAAGCTGCGCGCCTTTGACGCCTTCGAGCACGGCTTCCACGGAGTCACCGGGGATTTCGACGAAGCTGCATTTCTCCAGCACGTCGATGGCACCGATGCTGCCGGGGGTGAGGTCTTGAATGGTGTTATACAGCATGCCGGCGATGTCCTGGGGACGCACCTGATCCATGCCGCCGACGTTGATGAAGAGGCGGACCATGCCGGAGCGAGGGCCTTTCTGCACGTAGCTGCTCTGCTTGCGCGGCACGCGTTCTTCCTCGTGGTTGCTGTCGAATTCGTTGTCAAATTTGGCCGGGCGGACTGCCGGGGCGGCTGCCTGATGATTTGTGGGGCCGGAGTCTTCCTCGGCACCGGATTCTTCCGCGGTTGCCGCTGGGGCAGGGGCGCTGGCTGCGACCGGAGCGGCAGCGGGGGATTCGGCAGAGGCTTCAGCCGGAGCTTCCGTGCCTTCAGCGGCTGGCGCCGGGGCTTCGGCAGAGCCTTCGGTCACAGCAGCGGCTGGGGCAGGGGATGCCTGCGGAGCTGGAGCCGGTGCGGGTCTCGGCGCGGGCGCTGCGGCCTGCGGGCGGGGCTTGAAGTCGCGCTGCGGGGCGTCGTTCTTGCGGCCGGTGCGGTCTTCCACGATCTGCTCCGTCTCGCGAACCTGGTCTTTCATGAGCAGGTCCATGAGTGCGCTGGCGATCTCCGTGGGGGAGAAGCCGATGTCCAGCAGGCGCTGGATGCTGTGCTCGTGGTTGGCGTAGGCGGCACCTTCCAGCACGGCTTTGACCTTTTCAAAGGTCTTGTCCACGCGGGTGGCTTCCAGTTCTTCCTGGGAGGGCACCTTGGCGCGCTCCACGCGGATGTTGATGAAGCGCTGGATGCGCTGCATCAGGTAAATTTCACGACCGGCCACAAGGCTGAAGGCCTTGCCGCTGCGCCCTGCACGGCCGGTGCGCCCGATGCGGTGAACGTAGTCTTCCGCGTCATACGGCAGTTCAAGGTTCACGATCAAATCAATGTCGTTCACGTCCAGGCCACGAGCGGCGACGTCGGTGGCGACAAGGACTTCGACGTTGCCGCTGCGGAAGTTGCGCATCACGCGCTCGCGCATGGTCTGGTTGATGTCGCCATGCAGGCGGTCGGCGGCATAGCCACGGGCCACGAGGGCGTCGGTGGCATCATCCACGGCACGCTTGGTGTTGGCGAAAACGATGGTAAGGCGGGGGGCCTCAATGTCGATGACGCGGCAGAGCACTTCCAGCTTGGAGCGGCCCTGCACTTCATAGTAGCGCTGCTCGATGGTGGACACCGTCAGCGCCTTTTGCTGAATGGTGATCGTCGCGGCGTTGCTCGTGTAGTTTTCAACGAGGCGGCGGATGCGCGGCTCAAAGGTGGCGGAGAAGAAAATGGTCTGGCGCTCCTTGGGCACGGCGGCCATGAGGCGGTCGATGTCGTCGCTGAAGCCCATGTCGAGCATTTCATCCGCTTCATCAAAGACGAGGGTCTTCAAGGCATCGAACTTGATCAGGCCGCGCTCCATGAAGTCGAGGATACGACCGGGGGTGCCGACAACGATCTGGGAGCCGCTCTGAAGGGCGCGGATCTGGCGGTCATAGGAAGCGCCGCCGTAAACGGGGGTGGCGCGCACGCCTTCCTTGAAGGAGGCCAGCTTGTGGATTTCCGCGCAGACCTGCATGGCCAGCTCACGGGTGGGGCAGAGGATCAGGGCCTGGACCTGGCGCTTGGTGCCATCGACGCCTTGCACGACGGGAATGCCAAAGGCCATCGTTTTGCCGGAGCCGGTCTGGCTCTGGCCCACGACGTCACGTCCGGTGAGAGCCACAGGAATGGCTTCCGCCTGGATGGGTGAGGGCTGCTCAAAGCCAAGAGATTTAACGGCTTCAAGAAGCTCGGGGGCGATTCCCAGTTCAGGGAAGGTGTGTGTACTCATAAAACAGAAACGAAACGAACCCTCAGAATTTGAGGGGTGTCATACTGTCACAAGCGTAGGATATAGCAAGGTGTTTGATCTTTGGGAGCCGGGGAGCGGGGGTGGGCGCCGCCGGGGAATCAGAAAAGCTCACGGGCTTCACCGATGCGCCCAAGCCAGTAGTAAGGACGACGCTTGGCGTGTGCGACGGCGACGATCACCACCTTCTGCCGCCAGAGGATGTAGGCGATGTAGTATTCGCCAAAGCGCGGATTCAGATTCGCCCTGCGAATGGATTTGCGTCGGATGTTGTAGAGCAGCGGGTTTTCACAAATGGCATGGCGATGCTGGAGATAGTGCGACTCAAACGCAATCACCAGTTCCTCATCAATGCCGCCAAAGTACTCCAGCAATTCATCGTGTTCCTGCTGGGCAGACGGATGAATGTTCCATTCCGTCATGGCCTGTAAACCGGACGCTCGATTCCCAATTTGGCAAACACGGCATCCGAGCGACGCTCGGACTCTTCCGCGGTGAGCAACTGGACGGTGCCATTTTCAATCTCCTGCACCCGGGTATCAAGTTCGGCGTCCCACTCGGCCTCAATCGACGCTTGTTCGTCTGCCTGATCGTTCTCAGTGAGCTGAAAATCACGCTGAAGCTCCTGAAAAAGCTCTCTCGCCTCGTCCGGGGCGAGGCTGTCGATGGCCTTTTTGATGTGTTCGACGGCGGCAGTCATGGTTTGATTCTATCGTCATCCCCAGGATTTGTCGAGTGGCAGGGGTGGTACAATCAACCCCAAACCAAAGCTCGAAAAGCTTTCGGGAGTGGACCACGGAGCCCGCACATTGGCGATCAGAAGCGCTGGTCGGTGGGATGCCCTCCTCCCGTTCTGGGCCCCGCCACCGCAGAAAAAAGCCATTCTCCACCATGGACGGCAGCAAAAGTCCTCTTAGAATCGCGTTTTCCTCAGCCAACCCATCTGCGGGCGAGCCTGCCCGTACAACCATCATGTCCACAGCTTCAGCTCCTTCGTCGTCTTCACCCACGTCCCTGCGCAACGCCGTCATTCGCCTCGCGGGCAATTCTCAGGACGGCATTCAGTCCATCGGCGGTTTCCTGGCACGTCTGGCCGGACGCACGGCGCAGGAAGTGATGACCTACATGACCATCCCGTCCACGATCTCGGGCGGGCCTTCCATTTTCCAGGTGCATCTGGGCTCCGGCGAGGTGCTGCATGAAGGGGACGAGGCCGACGTGCTGGTGGCCTTTTACAAGCACAGTTACGAAAACCACATCGCCGCGCTGCGCGATGGCGGCATCTGCTTCTATGACACGGCAGACATGGGGCCTGAGGATGTGAAGCACGAGCGCGGCATCATCCACATCGGCGTGCCTTTCACCTCCGCCACCGTGGAGGCCGTTGGCGGCTCCACCCGTGACCGTGGCAAGAACATGTTCGTGCTGGGCATGGTCTGCGCCGTCTTCAATCTCGACAAAGAAAAGCTCGTGGGCATCGTCAGCCGCCAGTTTGGCCGCAAGGACGAGAGCGTGCTGCGCAATGCGCTGCTGGCCTTTGACGCGGGTTTTGCCTATCAGGTGGGCGACGTGGAGAAGTTTGCCTTTGTGCCCGGAGAGGCCACCAGCGGCCACCGCATCAGCGCGGACGGCAACCAGATGCTCACGATGGGTCTGATCGCCGCCGGCGTGCGCTACGGTTCCGCTTATCCCATCACGCCATGGTCTTCCATCATGGAAACGCTGCGCGTCGAGCTGCCGAAGTATGGCGGTCTGTATGTGCAGGCGGAGGACGAACTCGCCGCCGTGGCGATGACCATTGGTGCCGCCTTTGCCGGACACCTTGCCATCACTGGCAGTTCCGGCCCGGGTCTCAGCCTCAAGATGGAAGCGCTGGGCTACGCCAGCATGGCGGAAATCCCTCTCATCGTGGTGAACGTGCAGCGCGGCGGCCCTTCCACCGGTCTGCCCACCAGCGTGGAGCAGTCTGACCTGATGCAGGCCATCTACGGCAGCCATGGCGACAGCCCGCGCATCGTGCTGGCGCCGAAGGATGTGGAAGACTGCTTCTACATCGCCCTCGAAGCCGGCAAGCTGGCGAAGAAATATTCCTGCCCCGTCATCATCCTGAGCGATCAGGCCCTGAGCAGCCGCATCGAGGCCTTTGAAGAGCCCGACCTCGACAAGCACTGGGTGGAACCCACCTTGGACATTTCCACCCGTCCCGAAGGCTTTAAGCCTTATCCGCTCGATGCCATCACGCAGCACGCACCTCCCGGATCGAAGATGGCTGGCGGCAAGTACCCTGTCTCCACCGGTCTGGAGCATGACGAAATGGGCCACCCGAGCGGCAGCCCCAAGATGCACACCTTGATGACGAACAAGCGCCGCAACAAGCTGGTGCAGCTTTCCAAGGAACTCCCGCTGCCCGTGATTCACGGAGACCAGACCGGCGACGTCCTCGTCATCGGCTGGGGCAGCACCTACGGCCCGATCAAGGAGAGCGTGGACCGCATGCGCAGCGAAGGCCACAAAGTGGGCGCCCTGCACCTGCGCCACCTGCACCCGATGCCGGACGGTCTGGACGGACTCTTCAAGAAGTTCAAGCACGTCGTCTGCGTGGAGATGAACGACTCCGGCCTCTACGGCTACGGACAACTGGCGACGCTGCTGCGCGCCAGCCTGGCAGATCCGCGCATCCAGTCCGTGTGCAAAACGGACGGCCTGGCCTTCCGCATCCGCGAGATCGTCACTGGCGTCGAAAAAATCATGAGCGCCTAGTTCGGACCCGCACCCTCGCAGCCACCCAACCTTTCTTCTTCTTTAAATCATCATGTCCACCGCCCTCGTCACACCTGCAGCACCTGCTGCTGACAAGCTCACCAAAAAAGCCCTCACCGCCGATCATCCTACGTGGTGCCCCGGCTGCGGCGACTTCGCTGTGCTGAACATCTTTTACCGCGTGCTGGAGAAGCTCCAGTATCCGCATGAAAACATCGTCTGCGTGGCCGGCATCGGCTGCTCCAGCCGCTTTCCGTATTTCATGAACACGCACGGCATCCACTTCATTCATGGTCGTGCGCTGCCTCTTGCCACCGGCATCTCGCTGAGCCGCCCGGACGTGCATGTCTTCGTGTTCGGCGGTGACGGCGACGGCTTCTCCATCGGCGGCAACCACCTGAACCACGCCGCGCGCAAAAACATCAAGCTCACCTACGTCATCATGGACAACTTCGTCTATGGCCTGACCAAGAAGCAGACCAGCCCGACGAGCCCCATCGGCTTCAAGAGCAAGACCGACCCCACCGGCAGCATCGACCGCCCGATCAATCCGATGCGCCAGCTCCTCGCCAGCGGCGCCACGTTCATCGCCCGCACGCATGCCGCGCAGGTAAAGCACATGGAGGCCATGTTTGAGCGCGCCATCCTGCATGATGGCTTCAGCGTGGTGGAGTGCCTGAGCGAGTGCGTCATGTTCTACGCCGGTGCGTTTGACGACAGCACGCCCCGTAAAGGCGGCACCTTTGACACCATCGACGAAACGCAGCACAACGTCACCGACGAAACCGCCGCCTTCAAGCTGGCCGAAAACCTCGCCCCCGGAAAATTCGGCGTCTACTATCAGGTCAACCGTCCCACCAAGAATGCGCTGGAGCAGAAGTGGATTGATGACACGCAGTCGAAGCTTGGCGGCGTGTCACAGAAGGACGTGTTGAAGAAGCGGTTTGAGACGATGAGGTAGCGCAGTGCTACGCCGTCAAGGCGTGGTCAAGATTTGAAGCCCCGCCATGACAGGCGGGGCTTTTTGCTGTAGGGGAAGTGATGCGGGTGCTCCTGCCTGTACGCTGGTCAGGATCCTTCTCCATTGTCTTTCGCAAACGTCAAACCTAGCATCGGTTATGAGTACGGATGTTATTACTATCGCCGGGCAGCAATACAGCAAAGCCGCTTGGTCACGCCGCATTGTGGCTCAGATTATTGATCTGGCATTGGTTCTCTTTGCCTGTGCCATGGTGGGGAAGAGTTTTGTCTTATCGCTGATCATGATCGCCCTTTCGACTGCTTACTTTCTCATTGGCAGCGGACTCATGAAAGGAGCCACCGTGGGCAAGCGGTTCGTCGGTGTCAAGGTTCTCGAAACCCGGCACGGAGGCCCCTGCAGCGTCGTTCAGGAGTTTTTAAGGCATCGTTATCTATTGTTTGCCAATCCAGTTTTCATGCTGTTCATGGCTTATGATTCAGCCAAGGGAAGCCTTGAGCCGTTGGAGACTTGTGTCGTTCAAGACATGCTGATAAAAGTTGAAGAAGGCAAAGTGCCAGAGAGCAAGCCCGCCAGGCTTGATTTGAACGGCATGCGTGACGTCGTTCAAAAAATCCGTTTTGCCCACGATGATGCGGGGCCGCATTAATCGTGAGGGGGATGCTGTTTCCATATGCATTCGTTACAATGCCACCGACACCTTGAACTCTTGACGGCTCCACCATCTTGACCTTCTTGACGTCTGTCCTCCCATGCGCATCCACACCCTTGATCTTCGCTTCATCGGCATTCCCGGTGTCATTGCCTCCTTTCTGGTGGAGAGCGGGGGTGAGTATGCACTGATCGAGACGGGGCCGGGTTCCACGCTGGAGACGCTGCGGGCGGCGATCCGTGCGGTGGGAGTGGAGGAGTCGGCGATCAAGAAGGTCTTCGTGACGCACATTCATCTGGATCATGCCGGTGCCGCAGGGTGGTTTGCGCAGCAGGGGGCTGCGGTGTACTGCCACCCCAATGCGGCGCGGCATTTGATCGATCCTTCCAAGCTCATTGAGAGCGCCCGAATGGTGTATGGGGCGCAAATGGACGCGCTGTGGGGTGACATGCTGCCCGCGCCTGCGGAGAGGGTGGTCGCCTTGCAGGACAAGCAGAGTGTGAGGCTTGGCGAGATCGAAATCACGGCCTGGGACACGCCGGGGCATGCGCGGCATCATCATGCGTTTATCATCGGGGATATTTGTTTTGCTGGAGATGTGGCGGGCATGCGGCTGGAGCATAGCCGCTATCTTTCCGTGACGGCAGCGCCGCCGCAGTTTGATCCTGTCGCCTATGGGCAGTCGCTTGACCGTCTGCTGGCTGCCAACTTTAAGACGCTGTATCTGACGCACTTTGGTGAGGTGACGGATGTGGAATGGCATCTGAGCACGTATCGGCAGCGGGTGATGGAAGTTTACGAGCGCGTGGCCGCTGATTTCCGGGCGGGTGTGGGAGTGGAGGAAAACCGGCGCAACTATGCGGCGGCTGAGCATGCAATCGCCATGCAGGCGGGCGTTGATGAGGATCTCTGGCGCAAAGGAGAAGGTGCCAATGTCACCTCCATGTGTGCCGATGGCGTGCGCTTGTACTGCGAGAAGGGGCGCTAAAGAGGGCGAAAATGAAATGTGCAGCTTTGGGCTGCGTTTTTTAAATTGTTGGAAAAAGCAGTGCGATCCGCTTGGGGGCGTGCCCGCAGCCGTTTTACAAACCGCATCGTGCGGTATGAGAATTTTTAAAAAACAGCTTAACCAACCCGTAATATTGATATAAGTTGACGAATTGCTGCAACGAAATCACTTATGAGCAACCTCGCTTTTGATCTAGATGGTGGTCGGGAAACCAAAGCCTCGAAGGTGTCGGGTCTGCCGGTGGGGCGATTGGTGGAGCTGAATGCCGCCGCCGCTGAAGCCCAGGCAACCTGCGAACGCTGGCACTCTGAGCTGCAGTCCGTGCAGGAGCAGCACAGGGCGCTGACGCATGAAGTGCGGCAGATTTCGCGGCTGCATGAGCAAAAGACTTCCGAGGTGAACCGTCTCCTCAGTCTTGAGGCGAGCCTGAATGATCAACTGGGGAAACTGAACGGACACCGGGAGCTGCTGCAAAGCCGGATGCAGGAAATCAATGCCCGTCACCTCCAGGACCAAGGCAGGCTGGAGCAGACGCAGCAGCAACTGAGCGAATGGGAGGGCCACAAACAGACGGTGGAAGCGCAGGTGGCTGCGGCGTCACGTCAGCTCGCGGGGCTGAAAGCGGAGTCGGCGCTGCTTGAAGAGCGTAGCTCCGAGCTTTCCGATCTGCTGCAGAAGGCGATTGATGAGGTGACGCGGCAGCAGGAGCGCATCGTGGAGGCACGCGGGCTGGTGGTGAGGCATGAGACGCGGCAGCAGGAGCTGACGATCAACATCGCACGACTCGAGGTGAATTCGCAGCAGGCGGAGGCCAATCTCAAGCTCAAACAAGACCGCCTCAACTATTTGGAAGAAGCAGGGAGCCGGGCCACCGGCCATGTGGTGGATCTGACGGCGCGCTACCAAGCCCTCGAGCAGAATTTTGCGCAGCTCACCGCCCAGTGCCGGGAAAGTGAGACCTCACTCAACATCACGCGCAGCGCGATTGCTGATGAACGGGCGCGGCTGCAGGAGGCGCGGCAGGCGGTGCAGGAGACGAGCCAGCACCATGCGGATCTGCAAAACGAGGCCAATGATCTGGCTGCCCAGCGCAAGGCGGCCGCGGCTGCGCTTGGCGAACTCAAGGCTGAAATGGTTCAGCACGATCAAACTTTGATCATGCTCCGCCAGCAGCGGGCGGACAGCCAGGCTGAAATGGATGAACTGCGGGCCTGCGAACAGACCATCGCGCAAGCGCTGCTGGCCCGCCGCAGCGAACTCGCCCGGATGGAGGAAAAGCTGGGGATCACCCTGAACGAGTGTACGGAAGCGACGACGCAACTGGCCCATCTCGGCCGGACGGTGAACCAGCTTGAGGCGCAGGAGACGGCGTCCGCGCAGCAGATCCGGCAGTTTGCCCAGGAGATTGAAGAACTTGGGGGCAAACGCCAGGAGGTGAAGGAGCAGATCGCCGACACGGAGGCCTCGCTGGCAGCGCTGAGTGAGCAGCACCGGGCGCTGGGAGCGGAGATTGTCGTGCTGGTCAACACGCGTCAGTCCACTGCGGACGCGCTGCAAGCCTGCCGTGCTGAACTTGCGACCAGCGAAGAGCGGCTCAAGATCATCCAGGACGACTGCCAAGCCGCCGAAAAGCGCCTGTCCTCGCTCAACCAGACATTGCAGGAACGTCAGGAGCAGGAAGCCATTCTGGGCGATCACATTCACGTGCTGGAGCAGCAGTCCCACCAGTTGGAGACCAAGACACAGGAGCAGACGGCGAAGCTGGAAGCCCTGCGGCAGGAGCGCATTGGAGCGGAGATCGCGATGCAGCGTGTCAGCCAGCAGCATGAAGAGGCCGGCATCCGACTGGAAACGCGGCATGCGGAGATCGACGCAGCGGCGGTGAGAATGCAGCAGGCGACCCATGAGTGCCAGCAGGCCGAAGAGCGGCGGATGGCGCTGCACCATGAAGTGGAAAACCTCGTCATGCGGCAGCAAAATCAAGAGATGGTCCTGCGTGAAATCGAGGCCCAGATCGCCCGGCGTGAGCAGGAACGGGAGGCTTCCACAGCCAGTGCCCGTCACGCGCAGCATGAACATGAGACCGCTGCCGCAGCGGTGATGGCAGCCCGCAGGGAACTGGCTGAACAGCAGACGGGGATCACGACGGCGACGGCCAAGCTGTCAGAACTTCAGTCCGCCGTGCAGGCGACGGAGCAGAACCTGACGACCACCAGCGCCAGTCTGGCCGGACAGGAGCAAAAGCTGGTGGAAACCCAAGGCGCGCTCGATGCCGCGACGCAGGAACTCCAGCTGGCGCATGACCTTAAGGCGACCCTGGAGGCGCTGACATCCCGGCAGGCCAACGTGGCAGCCGCAGAGCAGCATCTCGGAGTTCTTGGCCGTCAGGTGGAAGAGGCTTCTCAGCGACGTACACAGCTGGATGCCGCTCTCAAGGACATCACCCAGCAGCTTGCCACGGCCACTGCAAGCTGTGACGCCGTCAATCAGCAGGAAACCGAAACACGGCAGCGTCTGGAACAGATGACGACGCAGGAAAAAGACCTGCGCCAGGAGATTGTGACGCTGACCACCTCAGCCCAGCAGGAGCGGGTGATGTATGACGAACTGCGCTCCCTGACGAAAGACGCCCGCCAGTTGCATGACCAGGAAAGCGAGGCGCTCACGGCGCAGATCCGAGATGCGCGGCAGCAGCTCAGCGGCTGGGAAACGCAGATCTCTGCGCTGCTGGACTGGAAGGAGCGCATGGACCAATGTCTGAACCGGCTGCAGCAGGCCGAGGCGGACTCGACGGAAGCGCGCAACGCGAACGATGAAATCCAAATGGCACTGGGCGCGCTGCGTCAGATCATGGAGCGTCTGCAGTCCGGCAAGATGGAGAGCGCCGCCGCAGCAGCGCGGCAGGTCGCGGCTGAAAGCTCCGTAACCTCCAGGGCCGTCGGTGCTTCGGATGAGATGGCTGCTACTGAGTCCAAGACGGGGAGCTTGATCAGTGACCTCAGGCCAAACAGCCGGATCAGCCGCCTGCGCGAAGACCTCCAGCGGGAGGAAACCCGGCTGCATTTTCTGCGTCAGAACTCACGCTCCCTCGAACTTCGTGCCCGCACGCGTGCGCATCTGCCCTGGGTGCAGGAAGGTCAGAGCGGGGGTGCCTCGGAAGGCGGATCTCATTGGGAGGAGCGGATCAAGCGCGCAGCGATCGAAGAAACGAGTCTCTTGGAGAAAATTGCCACCCTGAAAGGGCAGATTGCAGAACTTCGCGGCGAAGTGCAGTCGCCTTCAGCCATGACGATGGACGTCAGTGGCTGAGGGGGGATAAGGATGAGCTGATTTGAATTGTCTGCCGGCCTAATTGGGCCGCGGACGCCGGCGAGAACTGATGAGCTTGGCGCGGGCGCTGAGCTGGAGTTTGCGGCCGATGACGAGGAGGATCGCGATCACGCCGGCACGGATCATCCACCAGCGTTTGGTGTTTGGGGCTGTGGGCGTGGATGTGGGGTCGATGGGGGTGGCGAGTTTAACGGCGGGCCCGGAGGACATGGTGGCAGCGGGAGCTGCATCGGGGGAGGGGGAGGCGAGCATCGCCGCGGGGCGCAGGGGAGGTTCTTCTCCGGGAGGGGCGGAGGAGAGGCCGGCCTTCTGCTTTTTCTCGGCCTCCTGCACAAAGGGGTCGTCTGCAAATCCGGTGTCGTAGAGATATTCCGGTTCCTGCACGCTGAAGGGCACTTCTTCGATGCGCCCATCCTGCTCAAAGACGCCGCGAATCGTTTGCATCGGGCCGGTTTGTTCGAAGATCTCGAAGCCCAGCCAGAAGTCCTCCAGCACCTTGCCTTCGATGGTTTGTACGAAGCTCACATCCACATTGCGGGCGGCGTATTCCACCTCTGACATGGGGGGCGTTTTTTCGGGCTCCGGCCACACCGGCGCAAAGCGTACGCCGGAGCCGAGCAGGGCCTTTTGCCGGTTGATCTCCACATGAATGTGCTGGTTCAAGTAGGTGGCGATGCGCGGTTGCGCGGCGGTGAGCTCCGCCATGCTAATTTTCATGTCGCCATCCGTGTCGATGCCGGTGAAGCGCGTGAGCGTGAGGATGTTGAAGGTCAGCCGGATTTCGAGCTGGTGCGGCTGGGGCCGGACGCGCATCTCGCTCTGGTCGGCGGGGTGGGCGTGGGCGGAAAGGCGAATGCCGAATGAGAGAATGACGAATGCCAGCGCCATTGCATGTCTTGGTCTTTGACGATTTTTAAGGTCATGGCTTGTGCTCTGTGTCGTCATGACTGCACAGACGCTCCCCACCCGTCATACTCAATGTTCAAACGCTGGCACTCCCTGCGATGCGAAAGGCTTTCTCTGAAAATCTCCCCAACATCCAAGGACATGCTGCGTGCCATTACCAATCGGTTTTCCTCCCCTGACAACTCCAGCAAGGAGTAGCCTTTGGCAGTCAGAGCAACCTGCATCTGCTGCAAACCAGATGGTTCACCTCGAAAGACAAACTCCAGCGAATGAGGCTTCGACGGGTCACTCCCTGCCTCCACAAGATGGTCCACCACACGACGGTCAAAAATGAGCACCCATGAAGTCTCGGACGGCCACACGGACTCAAAGAAAAAGCCCCAGCCGTCGTGCTCGGAAACATCCGTCTCATAGTCTTCATGTTCTCGCATCCAAAGTCCGACGGGCGGGCGGAAGGGCGTATAATCGGCAACTTGGAATACCAACTCTCTGGTGCCGCTGTGGGTCAAACGCCCCAGCAGCTGGCAGGATACATTCCCGGCATTCAGCCGTTCCACCAAGCGATCCTCCATGTCCCACAGCACTTGAGTCTCGTCACCGGATGGGCCTCCGTTGTGGTTGGGTGCCTTGATGGTGATCAAGACACGAGCACACAAAGGATACTGACTCTGTTCCACCTTGTTCGATCCCGTGTGGAATCCAACAACCACAGGGCCGTTGTCGGTGCTGTATGAATAGGATTCCCAATCGTGTTCGGGGCAGACGTTCATGCTGTTTCTAAGGGGGGGGTCGCGCAGCCTAACGCCCTAGGAGGTCGAAGGCGAGCCTGCAAGCCTCATTTCTCAGGCCTTAATTCTACTTTGGTAAGTTCCAATTGCGGCTGCTAACGTTGGTTATCCATAGTGTTTGACCACGGATTGCACAGATGCCGGAGGCTGAGGGCAAGTCTGCCGATGCTTTTCGTGAACGTCTTGAAGTTGCCAAAGTGGAATTAATCATTCCAAAGTGATCCACATGGGCGACACCCAGACGAGCTCTCCGTTGGTCTGTTCGCCACGGAAGTAGTAGTAGCTGGTTTTGCCTTTCTCCGGCTTCGGATCGGTCCAGGTGAGGTCGATGGTTTTCTCCTTGGAGATGGTCATGGGGATTTCGACGTTGTCCTTGATGAGGGTCACTTTCTCAAAGGGCATGGTGCCGATGAGTTTCAGGGTGAGGGTGGGCGCGCCTTTGACGGTGAATTCGTCTCCCATCATGCGCTCCTTGCCATCGGCGGCGGTGCAGCGGCTGTCGGCGATGATGTTGTCCGTGGCGCCGTAGGTGTGGCGCTGCTTCATCGCCTTGAGGATGCCTTCGCGGCTGTAGTCCTCGGCCAGGATCATGGCGTAGCTGATGTGCGTGCTGCCGTGGTCGCTGCTGCTTTGGAAGCTGAACTTGTAACCTTTGGCAAAGGCGTCGCTCACCCAGCCGCCGGGCTCCCAGCCGCCAATGGCGTCGTTCTCCGTGGGGCAGCGCGGGCAGCCGGGGTATTCGTAGTTCTGGCGGGCTCCCTGGTAGATTTCGACCATGGGTTCAAATTCGCCGCCCCAGTTGCGCCAGTCGGTGCCCATGCTGCCGACGCTGGTGTGGCTGGCGCAGACGCCGTCGAATTTTTTGAGATACTTGTAGAGCATGTTCGTGTCCGGCGCGGGCTCATGTACGCGGGCATCGCTCAGCGGCAGGCGGGGCAGGGTGCGCACACCGCGCTGGGCGAAGACCACATTTCGGTGGCCTTCGGGATAGACCACGCTGCGCTCATAGCTGAACATAGGGTTGAAGGCTTTGGGCAGGAAGAAGGCATCGGTGGTCTTCTGAGTGAGCCACCAGGTGTACTCGCGACCGTTGCCGTTGTCGTGGTCGCCATTGCCGATCCAGTCCATGGACGCGGCGTCGATGGCGTAGCGCCACATGTCCTCCAGCGGGCCGTCATTCGCGCCGTCTCCGCTGATCTCGGTGTGGCGGTGGAATTCACCGCGCAGGATCCGGCGCTCCGTGCCGCGGATGGTGGAGCGGAAGCTGCGGATGACGCTGAGTTCGGCGCGTTCGGCCTCGGTGCGTTTGCTGGGGGATGGATTGTCCTGCGGGGCTTCCGTGTGGGGCTTGAGCGCAGCGGCCTTCACCGGAGCCGCGCTGTGCAGGCGGCTGAAATAGACGTCGTTGTCAAAAGGGTCTTTGCTCGCATCCAGTGCTGCGTTGCCGCCTTTGCCGCCCGGGTTCCTGGCTTTGTTGAACTCGTTCATGCGGTCCATGCGGTGGTCGCTGCTGTGCGCCACGAAGAGGTTCTTCGGCCCGGCGGCGAGGGCAGGGAGATTGTACATCAAATTGTCGCTGTGGGGAATGGTGATGGGGCCCACCCACTCGGTGCCATCGAGATATGCCGCCACGCTGCCCCAGGTGCTGCCCAGCGGGCCGCGAAAGCTGTTCAAGCGTGTGCGGGCGACGAGCCAGATGCGCCCTTCGGCATCGCAAACGATGCGACCCAGATTGTTGTAGGTCTGCGGGCCGGTGGCCTCGGCATGGGAACCTGGAGCTCCACGGCGTTCGGCGGGGCGCTGGAAGGCGAGGCCATCCGGGGCTTCCGGGCTGATGGCGGGAGCAGGAGCGGTCACGTCCGCACCACGTCCTTTGCCCTTGCCTTTACCGCCTTTGCCACGCGCCGCCACGGCACCGGGCAGTGCCTCGGCGACGCTGCCCTGCGGCTCCTGCCAGGACTTGCCATCCCACACGGCGATGCCGATTTCACGATTGCGGTAAAGGCCGATGCCGTCATTGCTGTCGTAGGCACCCCAGTCCTTGCCCCAGGTTTCGCCGCTTTTTTCATAGGCCACCCAGACATTGCCCTGGTGATCGCAGGCCACGGACGCGCGTGCTTCATACTGCGCGGTGTTGGCCACCGGCATCGGTTTGAAGGGGCCTTTGCCAGAGGCGCTGAGCAGGCAAAGCCAGACATCGTAATCGCCCTTTTCATAGGTGTCCCAGGCAAGCGCAAACTGGCCGTCGCCGTCTGCACGCGGATCGGCGCTAAGGGATGGGTTCCAGCAGTTACCGGTGCTGCTTGAGACGGTCTGGGCTGCGGCCCAAGTGCCGTCCTGATGCGTGCGGGTGCGGATCTCAAACTTGCCGTCCTGCGCGGCCATCCAGGCCACCATCACCGTGCCCTGGGTGGAAAGCGCTGCCACGGGGGCGAGATCATTGCCGGGTGAGGCGGAAAGGTTTTCGGCCTTGCCGAGCTGGCCGCCGGTGAAGTGGCGGGCCCAGATGTCAAAGTGGCCGTCCGCGCGCTCGCTCCAGATGATCCATGCGCCGCCTTTGCCATCCAAGGTGACGGCGGATTTATAGATGTCGCGTCCGGTTTCGGTGACGGCGATGCGCTCGTCCTCCCACTTGTTGGTTTTGCGCAGGTGCAGCCAGAGCTGGTCGCCACCCACGGGCTGGCCGAGGAAGGTGAAATCCTCCGGCTCCTTGTCCCAGCGCTTGGCGCGTTCATCGCGGTCTAGTCCCGGCGTGAAACTTTGGTAAATGAGGAAGCCGTGGCCATTGGGGCCGATGGCCAGAGCAGGGAAGTCATCGTCCGTGCGATCTGGCGACATGCGGCGGAGGTTGAAGGCCGTGTGGTGCACGGCGACGCGGCCATCCAGCAGATCCAGCGCAGCGCCGGGTTTCACATCGGCCAGTTTGAAAGAGACCTTGCCCTGGGCGGTGGTGACCTCCACCAGGCTTTCCGGGGTGACGTCCTTCAGCTTCACGAACACGCCGTTTTCAAAAATGGGGCCGAGCTGCCTGGCCATGGCCCCGATCTTTTTTGGGTTGTTCCCGCGTGCCTTGGCATTCGCGCCCACAGGCGTGCGGCTGCTGGCCTGCCATGCATCCTTGCCTTTCAGGGTGTCCTTCTGCTCAAAGCGATAGCCGCTGACCTCCTGCACCTCTCCGGGTGTCACGGTGATGGAGCCGTCCCAAACGGTGGACTCCTTGTCATTGAGACCTAGCTGGATCAGCAGCTCGGAGTCTGCGGCAGAGGCGAGGCTGCCAAGCAGGATGAGAGGGAGGAGGAGAAGTTTCATGGCTGAAGCGCGGGTAAACGCGGTCGAAAGCCCAATCTCGCGGCGAGTTTTCAGAAGAATCTGCAACGGTAAATTCTAGAATTGACGTGAACGGCGTGGGGGAATTAAAAACATTGGATTGGAAATAATGCAGGCGGTGGTTGGTAAAAGAACTGCTTGAACTGCGTTTTTCCAATGCCGTGCGCGCTGCGGCTTCCTCCCCTCAAACACACCACATCATCAAACACGTCAGACACCCCATGAAGAAGACTGCTCTCTCCCTCCTTTGCCTCGCCATCAGCCTCAGCACCGCCTCCGCGGACGATGTCATCAAAGGAGCCATGAAGAAGAATTTCAAGCCCGAGGACGCCATCGCCAAGAAAGTCGGCAAAGGTGAAGCCACCGATGCTGAACTGGACACCCTGATCAAGTGCGTGCAGGCCATCTGCGCGGCCACGCCGCCGAAGGGCGACAAGGCCGCCTGGGTGGAAAAGTGCAAGACCATGGTTGCAGCGCTGCAGAAGGTGAAGGCCAAGGACGCCAGCGGCATCAGCGAATTCAAAAAGGCCAACAACTGCAAGGCCTGCCACGACGTCTTTAAGCCTGCCAAATAAGGACAGGGTGGCGGCACGGCGTGCCGTCAGTTGCAGGGCTCCGCTCGGAAGAGCGGAGCCTTCTTTATTTCTGCTTCTTGCGTGTCGAGGCAGATGCTCCAATATCCGCGAACCATGCCCACCCCATACCACATCGTTCCCACTGAAGCCCACAACGCACTTGTCCGCGCCGCCTACCAGCATCGTGGCTACACCCAGGCGGAGGCCGAGGACGGCGCACGGTTTTGCGAGATGGCGACGGCGCACGGCATCCGCACGCACAACGCCATCAAGGCGCTGCACCTGGACCACCTTTTTGGCAGCGCCACAGGAGGCTGCAAGCCGGGTGCGGAGATCGAGGTGATCAAGAAGCCCTTTGCCGCGAGCGAAGCCTGGGATGGCAAGCTCAAGCTGGGCCAGAGCGTGGCGTTTGCCGCCATGGAGCGCTGCATGGAAATGGCGGACAAATACGGCATCGGCCAGGTCAGCGTGGACAATGCCTTCCACTACCTCTGGGGCGGCGGTTATGTGATGGATGCGGCCAAGAAAGGCTACATCGCCTACACGAACTGCACCTCCACGCTTGGCGAGGTTGTGCCCTTCGGCGGCAAGTTTCCCGTGCTGGGCACGAACCCGCACTCCTGGGGCCTGCCGACGCAGGATGCCTGTGGATTCCCGATCGTGATCGACTGGGCCACTTCCACCGTGGCGATGGGCCGCGTGCAGCAACTGAAGCGTGAAGGCAAGGCGCTGCCTCCCGGCGCGGCCGTGGACAAGGAAGGCAAGCCCACCACTGACGCCAATGAAGCCGCGTGGCTGCTGCCCTTCGGCGCGCACAAAGGCTATGGCCTGTCACTGCTCATCGAGGTGATGGGCGGCATGATCGGCGGCGGCCTGCCGACCCTGCGCGGCGGTGGTGCGCATCCGGACATCAAGAGCAAGCCTTTGCCGGCGGGGGAGAAGCGCACGAGCAGCTTCTACTTCCAGGTCATTCATCCGGATGCGATCAGCACCGGGCTTTTCTCGAACGGCCGTTCGTTCAATGAGAACGTGAAAGCGGTGATCGGTGACATCCTCGGCCACGGCAACGAGAACTGCATGCTGCCCGGCCAGCCCGAAGCGCAGAATGCGGCACATACGGCCAAAGCCGGCGGGCTGCTTTTCAGCACGGCGGAAGTCGAAGCGCTGAACGAGATCGCTGACGAAGTGGGCTCTAAGCGTTTTGATGTGGCCGCGCTGGGCACGTATGAGGTGCCGTGAGGCCTGCGGGGGACTGGGAGCGCATCCTTGGACGCGTGAGCGTTTTGGTGTGCTCCTGGCCTCTGGATTTTCACGAGCGATGGGGGGAGCGAGAGCGCCGGAGGACCGGTGCGGGGCCTTTGGGCCATCTGAAGGGCATCGTGATGCAGAAGGTTGCAGGGACGGCGGACCTTTTTGGATTGCCTGCGGGTGGCACAGACCCTAAATTAGGGACGCGCTCAACGCATCCCTACCAGCCGTGGGGCGCGGTGGGAAGGGGATGCGAGTTCACTGCGGGGCAAGGAGACAGGGATTCACAAGGGAGCAGGAGGATGCAGGATTTCCCGGCGGAGAATCCTTGGGATTTTGTCATCCTGTGCTAACCTGCACTTCTCACACTCCCAACGTTGACATGCGGCGATGTAGCGCGGAATTCCGATTCCGCGAAGGTGCCGACTCGGTATCGGAATACCGAGCTACATCCAAGCGTGCAACACGCTGTTCGCAGATTCCCAGCAGTGTGAGAAATGCGGGCTAACCGGTGCCACCCGTTCGGAGGGGCCGCTTTGAGGGGCTGTGCGGATTTCGCTTCGACGATTGATGGGATAAGGCTGCATCAAGACTTGTTCTCAGCTTTTGATGGGGAGAAGAATCCCGCCAGCCCTCAGTAAATCATGGCATTGTCCGGCGCGGTGGTCTCTTCGACCTTGCTGACTTCGATGACTGGGACGGTCTGGGTGCCTTCCTTTTTGTAGCCCATCTTGCCGACGACTTTGACCCAGGTCATGTCTTTGAAATCGGGGGCCTTCTTGCCGAAATCGACCGGCACGGAGTAGGGACGGGCATCGGCGGCGCAGCACTGGACGAGCATGCGGAAGATGCGCAGGCGGTGGCCATCGGCATTGTTCACTTTTTCGGGCAGGATCTGCGCCACGGTCTCGACCATCTGGCCGGTCAGCACCTTCTGCACCTCGACATCGCCACCGGTGTAGTAGAGTTCGGGAACTTCGAGGATGAAATTGCCTTCCTTGCTCTGCGGCACCTGCTTTTTGAGGTCCTCAAGGGTGAAGGTACCGTAGCTCTTGGAGGCTTGGGCGGGCGGAGGGATGTTTTTGGGTGGAGTGTTGGTTTCTGCAGCGGCGGCAGAAGCTGCGGCGACTCCGGGCGGAGGTGTGGCGGCGGGCTTTGCGGCTTCTCCTGCGGTTCCGAGGGTCTGGGGACTGACCATGGAGGGAGGCTGATCGGCGGCCTTGCCCGTGGTGATTTTCTCCGTTGTGGCGGAGGCGACTGGTTTCGGGGCGTTTTTGGATTTGTTTTGGAGTGAGAACTGCTCCGCACGCGAGGTGTCCGTGTAATTGGGGTCGTAGAGCCCCTTGTTCACGATGGCATTGGAGCTGTAACGGTCCGGCGTGGAAAGCGCAGCCCACGACAACGGCGCGGCAAGAATGATCAACACCGCGATCCGGCCCGGCCAGGAGCTCTCATCGAGAATGCCGTGCGCATGGCCTTCGTGGCTGTGCGCATGCCCGTGATCATGCCCGCAGCAGCCGGATTTCTTCGCATGGTCGTGCGAGTGGTCGTGTCCACAGTCTTTGTGATCATGATCATGCCCGCAGGTGCCATGCTCATGGGCGTGGTCGTGACCATGGTCATGGCCGCATGCACCATGCTTGTGGTCGTGGCTGTGATCATGGCCGCAGCCTTCGCCGTGCTTGTGTGCATGGTCGTGACCGCAATCCTTGTGATCGTGGTCGTCATGCGAGTGGCCGTGATCATGGCCTTCGCAGCCCGCATCCTCAGCGCCCATGGTGAGCAGATTGAAGAGGCCCAGCACGGCCAGACCGATGCCGGACACCAGCACCATCGGGCGGAAGATGCCATCCGGTGGCAGGTAGTTCGTCAGACGACCGCTGATGTAGAAGTAAAGCAGCACGCCGCCCCACAGAAAGAGCATGGCGACGCTGAGGAGGTGAACGAGGGTGCGGGTTCCACTCATGGCAGTTTAGGGTTTGATGTAAAGATGTTGAACCAGGTTCATCCAAGGCCCGGAAAGCAGACCAATGAGGATGAAAAGACCGATCAGAAGAGATACGACGACCTTGCGCTGGAAGACGCTGGAGTACATGAACAGCAGCTTGATGTCCATCATGGGGCCGAAGACCAGAAAGGCCAGCTTGGCAGCCATGGAGAAGGCGGTCATCGGTGCGGCAATGAAGGCGTCCGAGGTGCTGCACAGAGACAGGACGATGGCCAAGCCCATGAGGGAGGGGACGGCCAGCCAGTCATTGCCGGCCACGGTGTTCAGCAGCCCCTGATTGATCTGGGTGTTAAAGACGGAGGTGATCACCACGCCGATGGCGAAATACATCGCGGTATCCAGGAAGTCGCGCATGGAGCTGCGCATGGCATGCACCAGCTTGCCGTTGAAATTCGCCGCCGGAGCATGCACGTGGCCGTCATCCGCAGCATCCGCCTGGGCGATCTTGTTGGCGATGCTGGCTCGCAGCACCTGGCCCGGCTTGAAGCGCAGCACCACAAGGCCCACGATCACTGCCACGAGATAACCTAGCGACAGACGCGCGATCGTCATCGTCGCATTCCCCGCTGTGGCCCAGCTCAGGCCCTGGAATTCCTTGAACGCTGTCAGCGTGCTGATCGCCACGATGGGGTTCATGATCGGGGCGGAGAGCATGTAGGTCACCGCGCAGGAGAGAGGCAGGCCCTTCTGCACCAGCCGTCGAATCACCGGCACCACCGCGCACTCGCACACTGGAAACACCAGGCCGAGGAAGCCCGCGATCAGTGTCGCCAGCACCTTGCTCTTGGGCAGCACCCGGTCCAGCAGCTTGGCCGGCAGGAAGGCGTCTATGATACCGGAAAAGACCGTGCCGATGAGGATGTAGGGGGCGCCTTCGAAGACAATGCTCAGGAAGGCCATGAGGATGTCCCCCATGCGGCTGGGTGCGGGCAGATCGGCGAGAAAAATCATGTGGTTGAGTAGGAGAGTGTTAAACGCTCCGGAAAGGCGGGTTCAAGCGAGAAAGAATGGGGGAAATGAGGAATGTCGAATGAGGAATGCGGAATGGGCGGCAAAGCGAGCCCAAAGGTCAAGCCCCTCCGCCAGCCGAAATCGTCCTTTTGCTCGTCCTCGATCACTGCGTGTGGAATGCATCATGGAGGCTCGAACGGCTGCGTCCGCCGATTGCCATTGCCTCGGAGCGGCGATTTTGCTGAAATATGCCCATGAGTGAGCCGTCGAATCAGCGCTGGGGGTTTTCGGAGGGCGTGATTGGAATTGGTGTCATCATTTTTGTGCTGGGTGTTTTTCAACTGGGGGTCTGGCTCCTGACCCCGAAGACAAGGCTTGCCGTGGTGGGTGAAAAACCCAAGGCAACAAACAACTGCAAACAGATCATCCTGTGTTTGAAGCAATATGCCAAGGATGCCGATGGCTTTTACCCGGACAACCAACGGTCAGATCTGCTATCCGCCAATCAAGTATTTCGTGAACTCTTCAAGCAGGACATCATTTTTGACGAACGCATCTTCGATTGTCCCAACAGTGTCTTCGCAACGGACAACGATATAGGCTCGTCACCGAAATTTGAAAAGGCGCTCATGCCTGGAGAGTGCCACTGGATGCTTTTAAAACACCAGTCTGAGAATGCCCATGGAAGTACACCGCTGGTCATTGAGAACAGCTTGAACACCACATGGCCTCCGCGCTGGGATGTTTCGCCTCAGGCTGGCACGAAGCGAGGCCGCGCATGGAAGGAACACGTGATTATTGTCGGCCGCATGGATGGAACAGTGACGCTCGAAAAACTTCTCCCCGACGGCACCCTTGACTGGTACTCCCCAAACAACCTCGGCCCCGACGGCAAAAGCTGGATCGACACCCTGACCCCCGAGCAAATCGCGAAGTTGGGTTATTGGGACATCGAGGAGAAATAACTCCGCACTGTGCTTGCCTTGTGCATCCGTGAGCAGGATTTGCGATGACCTATGAGGATGGGGGATTGGTGCGTTGATGGGGTAACGCGCACCAACTCCAACTTGACTCCCATCCATGAAAACGCTTCTTGCTCCACTGTTGCTCAGTCTGGCCATGACCGCCACCGTGTTCGCCGCCTGGCCTATCAATGATGAATGCCCTGTGGATCACAAGGCGGCGCGTCCGATCTATCGTGTGAAGACCGAGGAGGGCTTTGTCGCTTTTTGTTGTACGGAGTGCATGCAGAAGTTTGCCAAGTCTCCCACCTCATATCCGGTGAAGAAGAAGGAAGTGGCGAAATAGGCTGCGATCTGGCTCGGACAACAGACCAGCGGCACAGCCTTGAGCCCAGTGGCTTGTGCGGTCCTTGTTGTCACCCATGTCCTCTCCTCATCCGTTTGATCTCAAGGAACGCAGCATCTGGGTCTTTGGCGGTGCTGGTTATCTAGGCGCTGCCGTGGTCTCACAGCTCGCAGAGATGCAAGCCCGCGTGCTGTGTGTGGATCTGGCGGAGCGTGCTGCGGAGATGGTCAGCACAACCGGTCTCCAGGCGCATGTGAGCGCGGCATCACTCAATGCCGCCGACACCGCGGCTGTGGAAGCCTTTGTTCAAGAGCAGATGGCGATGCACGGCGTGCCGCATGGCCTTGTGGTGATGACGTATGCATCAACGGCCAAGCGCTTTGAGGATCTCACGGCGGAGGATTTTGACATGGCAAACCACGGCAACCTCACCGCCACCTTTGCCCTCGCTCGTGCTGTGGGCCAGCACATGGCGGAGCAGGGCAGGGGCAGCATGGTTCTTTTTTCGAGCATGTATGGCAGTGTCTCGCCGGATCCTTCGGTGTATGAAGCGCCCGTGAATCCGAACCCCATCGAGTATGGTGTGGGGAAGGCGGGCATCCAGCAGATGGCGCGGTATCTGGCTGTGCACTGGGGCAGGGAGGGGGTGCGCTGCAACAGCATCTCGCCCGGGCCGTTTCCCAATCCGACGATCCAGTTTCAGCAGCCGGAGTTCGTCGAGCGTCTCGCGCAAAAAGTGCCGCTGGGGCGTGTGGGGCAGGCGGCTGAGATTGCGGGTGCGGTGACCTTTCTGCTCTGCGATGCCTCCTCATTCATCACCGGCCAAAACCTGGCGGTGGATGGCGGCTGGACGGCGTGGTGAGCTGATCATAGCGTTTCCCCACGGATCAGCTTGGGCATGAGGCGGATCGCTTTTGGGGGAAGGGGGCCGGACTCCGCGAGCTGCCGTGCGGCCTTGCACACGCTGCGGGCAAACTGGCCGGTGTTCGCCGCATAGCGTGTGATGGGCGGCACCGTGTGCTGGAGGAATGTTTCGTCATCGCGTGAGATCACCGCGATGTCCTGCGGCACACGTTTGCCGCGCTGCATGAGAAGCATCATCACTGTGAGCACATGCATGGCCCGTGCGACGACGTAAGCCGTTGGGGGGCGGGTGGAGCGCAGGGACTTGTCCAGCAGCGCGCAGAGATTGGCTGCGGTGCCGTCGTGCGAGATCACCTGGAGCGTCGGGGCATGGCTGCCGCCGAGCGCCTCGCGCAGTCCTTGCTCGCTCTGCACATCGCCGCCGTAGTCTCCGAGGGGGCGCACGAAGGCGATTTGCCTATGGCCTTTGCCGCACAGCATGCCACCCGCATGGCGGCAGAGTGCGCGGTAGTCGGTGTCGATGGATGGCAGGCTGATCTCCGGTGCGCATGAGCCCACCACCAGGCAGGGGAGCTGGCGCCGCATGAACCAGCTCTGCACCGGCTCCAGTGAGCCAAAGACGAGCCACGCCGCCGCGGGTGATCTCGTCGTCAGCGCCTCCAGCGCGCGGGCCGGTTTGGCGGTGAAGCAGGCGGTGCTCACATGAATTTCGAAGCTGAAGCCTACTCGGGAAAGCTGGTCGCGCAGATCATCCACCATTACTACTGTGGAAGGGGACATGTCCAGCAGCGGGCGCGGTGAGATGAGCGCGATGACACGTGAGTGAGCTGCCTCCTTCGGCTTTACGGCGGTCTTGATGCGGCGGCGCTGCCTGTCAGATACTTCGAGAAAACCATCGCGCTCCAGTTCATGCAGCGCGCCGCGAAGCGTGTGGCGGCTCACCTGCAGGCGTGCGCATAGCTCGCGCTCGCCCGGAAGGTGGCCGTGCCAGTGGCCGGCCTGCATGGATTCGCGCAGACTCTGCGCCGTGAGGCTGACGAGGGAGATGCGCTGGGGGAGTCTGGGGCTGGAGGAGGGCGCGGGCTTCATCTGGTTTGGACAACAGACCAGAATCAAGGCGTTGTGACAAATCGTTTCAGCAGCCTGTTTCTCCGCCATGACCCAACGAGCGCGCCATCTCTCACACAGCGACCTGCTTCAGCTCAAACGCTGGAACACCCCGACGATCTACAACGGCTGGGAGCAGATCACCCGGCACAATGCAGGTGCCGACGCCTTCAACATCGAGGAAACACGCGACTTCATGCCGCAGATGGGGCCGATGGTTGGCTACGCCGTCACGCTGGTGATTGAGCCCTCCAACGCCGCGCACCGCCAGACGAATCCGAATGCCGGGGCGGAGTTTCGCCGTTACATCGCCAGCGTTCCCGGACCCAAAATCATCGTCGTGCAAGATCTGGACAAGCCCCGCGTGCTCGGCTCCGCCTGGGGGGAGGTCAGCGCCAACATGTTTCGCGCACTTGGCTGCGTGGGCACGATTACCGACGGTGCCATCCGCGATCTGGATGAAATGACCAACGCGGGATTCAAGGCGCTGGCCCGTCGTCTTTGCGTCGGTCACGCTTTCGTTCACCCCGTGCGCTGGGGCTGCGAGGTCGAGGTCTTTGGCTGCACCGTGAAGCCGGACGATCTGATCCACGCCGACAAGCACGGCTTCATGGTCATCCCACCGGAAGACCAGCCCAAGCTGCTCGAAGCCGCACGCTTCATGGATGCCAATGAATGCGCCACCGTCATCCCCGCGGCACGCAATGGGGCCGGCCTGAGCACGAACGAACTTGTCGCCAATCTCGAAGCCAGCATCACCCAATTCAGTGCCAACGTGAAAAGCCAGTTCTCCCGCCAGGGCGAGTGGTAACCCCAGCCAGACCCCATGAAACTCATCGCCCTGTGTCTTCTCGCCTTCGCCTACCTGGCGCATGCCGAAAGCGTCATCACGTTCAATCTTGATCCCACCAAGGAGAACCCGCGCAACTCTGAAGGCTCCTTCGCCACGCTCGCCTCAGGCCGCATCATCTTCTGCTACTCGCAGTTCTACGGCGGTGCAGGGGATGAAAGCCCGGCCCGCATCGTGCGCATTCATTCGGATGATCAGGGGCGCACATGGAGCCAGCCCGTCACCGTGGTGGAAAACACCGGTGGCGACAATGTGATGAGCGTCTCCCTGATGCGCCTCGCCAGCGGCAAGCTCGCCATGTTTTACTGCATCAAAAACAGCTGGATCGACTGCCGCCCGCACATGCGCATCTCCACCGATGAAGGCGAGACCTGGACCGAGCCCAAGCTTGTGCAGCAGGCCCCCGGTTACTTCGTGATGAACAACGACCGCGTCATTCAGACCAGCAAGGGGCGCATCATCATCCCGCTGGCCTTTCATCGATCCCGCGGCTCGGACCCGGAGAGCAGCAAGTCCTGGGACTCACGCGCCATCGCCATGTGGATCTACTCCGATGACGAAGGCACCACCTGGACTGAAAGCTCAAGCTGGTGGGCCATGCCCGTGCGCAGCGGCAGCGGCCTGCAGGAGCCCGGCGTGGTGGAGCTCTCAGACGCCTCGCTCTTCTCCTGGTGCCGCACGGATCAAGGTGCGCAGTACGGCTTCTTCTCCACCGACGCAGGCAAAACATTCTCGCCACCCATGCCCACGGAAATGAAATCTCCCAACGGCCCCGCCAGCATCAAACGCCTGCCCGGCAGCAGCGACCTGCTGGCCATCTACAACGACCACTCCGGCATGTTCCCGTTCCCGCCCAAAAAGCGCAATCCCTTCGTCGCAGCCATCTCCACAGACGGCGGCAAGACCTGGCCCAAGCGCAAGCTCATCGAGAATGATCCCGACGGACTCTACCACTACACCGCCATCCACTTCGTGGGCGATGCCATGCTCATCGGTTACTGCGCTGGCGACAGCAAAGTGGGCGCGCTCAACCGCCTGCGCATCCGCCGCATCACCCTCGACTGGCTGAAGCAACCCTGACACGCCCATGCGCACGCTCCTTCTACTTCTCGTCTTCTGCTCACACCTGCTGGCGGCGGCACCGCTGAAAACCGCAGCCTTGCTCGCCGCAGGCAAAGAGCCCGTGCGCATCGTCTGCATTGGCGACAGCATCACAGGCGTCTATTATCACAGCGGTGGTCGCCGGGCCTATTCTGAAATGCTCCAGCTCGCGCTTCAGCAGCTTTACCCGCAGACAAAGCTCAGCGTGCACAATGCCGGCATCAGTGGCGACACCACCACCGGCGGACTCAAGCGCCTGGAACGCGATGTGCTCGCCCACAAGCCGCATCTGGTGACGATCATGTTTGGCATGAACGATCTCGTGGGCACGCCGGTGGACGTTTTCAAAAAGAACCTCCGCGAAATGATCACGCGCTGCCAGAAAGGCGGCGCGGAGGTGGTGCTGTGCACGCAGAATTCCATCGTCGAAACCCCGCAGCGGCCCTCCGCCCGGCTCGCCGAATTCACGCAGGCCATCCGTGACGTGGCCAAAGAGCAAACGCTCGTCGTGGCCGATTGCTTTGCCGCGTTCGAGGCCGTGCATGCCGCCGATGCGGCCGAATGGAATCTTCTCCTCAGCGACACCATTCATCCCAACATGGCGGGTCATAAGCTCTTTGCCGAAACTATCGCGCAGGCCATTACCGGACGGACCGTTTCGCTTCGGGAGGTCGGCCCGCCCACGCCTGCGCTGCCGCACACTTTTGCCAAGCTGAAAGCTGGCCAGCCCATCCAGGTGCTCGCCATGCCGCCGTATGATGCACTCATTGCTCCCGCATTGCAGCGCCTGTATCCCGCCGCCGTCGTCAAGGTCACCCCCTGGCCCGTGGCAGGCCAGACACTTGCACAGCTTGAAGTCTTCGCGCGCAAGGTGCGCAGCATGAAGCCGGATCTGGTCCTCATCGCCGTGCCCGCTGAACTCCCGCTGCAGGATCAGCAGCAGTTTCATCATGACTATTCATGGATCATGAACTGGTCGCTCAGCTTCGGCGTGCAGCAGTGGGATGTGGCGGTGGCCTTGCCCTCGGTGGCGAAACCCGCGCTCAGCAAAGAAGAGAGCCGTCATGAATCCTTCGCACAGCGCCTGATCCAGGCTCAAGACCTTTCCATGATCACGCGCCGCAGCGGCGACACCACGCCGCCGCTCGAAGTTCTTTCCACCTGGCTCGCCCAACAACAACCCTGATTCCCTTTTATGAGACGTTCCAAAGTACTCGCCAAAATCCGTGCCGGCCAAGTCGCCCGCATCTGCTGCACCGGTTCGCCCATCGCGTTTTTCCCGGCCATCGCAGCCCATTTCAAATACGACGGCATCTGGCTGGACGCCGAGCACCGCGTGTGGGAACCTCGCGAAGCCGAAACCATGCTGGGCCGCCATCACGCGGCAGACATCGACTGCGTCTGGCGTGCGCAGACCAAGGAGAAAAACAGCCTGTATCGTCTCCTGGAAGACGGGGCCGCCGGATTGATGATTCCCCATGTCGGAAGTGCGGATGAAGCGCGCGCCTTGGTCAATGCCATGAAATTCCCACCGCTCGGCGATCGCGGCTTCTGCGGTGGTGGCCGGGATGCAGACTACTGGATCGGCAAGCCCGACGACTACATCGATCAGGCGAACCGCGAGACCTTCCTCACCGTGCAGATCGAAACTCCTGCCGCTCTCGCCAATGTTGAAGAGATCGCTGCCGTGCCCGGTGTCGATGTCCTCTTTCTCGGCCCGGGAGACATGTCCCTGCGCCTCGGCTGCACACCTGCGGTGAATGATCCCGTGATGCTCGATGTGCAGAAGCAGATCGCCGCCGCCTGCCGCAAGCATGGCAAGGCATGGGGACGTCCCGTGGGCTCCGCCGCAGACGCGAAAACCATCATCGAGCTCGGCGCGCAGTTCGTCGTCCTGGGAAGTGAATTCGGCGCGCTGCATGCGCATCTCAGCGCCTGCTCGGCCGACTTTGACAGCGTGCTCAGTGAGCTCTCCGGCCAGGCCGCCATTCCTGCGGGCAAGACCTATTGATGAGGAGCGTTCTGTCTATTCCCACCTCATGAAAGCCCTTCTCGTTCTCGCATTTCTTCTTTCACCCCTTGGTCTGTGGAATGCGGCGCATGCAGCCGAGGCCGTGAGCATCGCCACCTTTGATGTGGAT
This sequence comes from Verrucomicrobiota bacterium, assembly GCA_017301975.1. GTDB lineage: Bacteria > Verrucomicrobiota > Verrucomicrobiia > Verrucomicrobiales > Verrucomicrobiaceae > Prosthecobacter. The sequence goes on along the minus strand of JAFLEI010000021.1, from coordinate 78,443 downwards.
GCCACGCCACCGCTCGGAGCTGCGATGGCCTATGATCCGGTGAAGCGCGTGGATGATCTGACGCTGCGCTGCCGGGGTATCGTAATCCTTGGCAGCGGACAGCCCATCGTGCTGTGCGCGGTGGACTGGATCGGCATCGCCAATGAAGGCCATGATGCCTTTCGTGCCGCGCTTGCAGAGGCGGCTGGCACGGTGCCGGGCCGAGTGGCTGTGCACACCCTGCACCAGCATGATGCCCCTGGCTGCGACTTCACGGCGGAGAAGATCATCAAGGAGCTCGGGCTCAAAGGCTACAGCCGCTTTGAGGGCACGTTTCATCGTCAGGTCATCCAACGCGCGGCCGAGGCCATCCGCGCCGCTCTGCCCATGGCACAACCCGCCACTCATTACGGTTACGGTGAGGCCGTCGTGAAGGAAGTGGCTTCCAATCGTCGTGTGGAGCGCACTCCTGAAGGCAGGATCGGCCGCATGCGCGGCAGTGCCTGTAAAATCGAAGGCCTCATCTCCTTGCCGGAGGGGCTCATCGATCCCGTCGTCTCTCTTCTCAGCTTTTGGAACGGCGACAAGCCTATCGCCGTGCTCAGCGCCTACGCCTGCCATCCGCAGAGCTACTACCGCCTTGGCATTCCCAGTCCGGATTTCCCCGGCATTGCGCGCTTCATTCGCGGGCAGGATGTGAACGCCGCCCTGCATGTCCATTTCAACGGTGCCGGTGGCAACGTGGCCGCAGGCAAGTACAACGACGGCACGCAAAGCAACCGCGTCATACTCGCCACCCGTCTTGCCGCCGGAATGCGTGAGGCCTATGACAAGACCACGAAGCTGCCGCTCACCAGCGCCGATATCGGCTGGGGCAATGTTCCGGTGAAGCTGCCGCTCTCACCCCGGCTGAACGAAGATGATCTGGTCGCGAAACTCAAGGCCACCGAAGCCAAGGGCTACATCTCTTTTGCCGATCAGCTCGCCTTTGTTCGCCGCAGCAAGGCCGGGCAGGCGATTGACATCACGTGCCTCCAGGTGGGCGACTCACGCATGCTGCACCTGCCGGGCGAACTCTTCGTGGAATACCAGCTCGCGGCCAAAGCCATGCGTCCCGATCTTCACGTCATGATGGCCGCCTACGGCAACTACGGCCCCGGCTACATCGGCACCGCCGCAGCCTATCCCGAAGGCGGCTACGAAACCGGCCCCACCTCTTCGAACGTCGCGCCGGAGGTGGAGCAGGTGCTGACTGCAGCGATGCAGCAGTTGCTGGGCAAAAAGCTGTGAGGGAGGAATGACACAGCTGCATGACCTCCGAGGAACTCCTGCCACGCCTGCAATCCGCAGGGCTGATCAGTGGCGCCGACATCCGTGTGACGCCGCTGACCGGCGGTGTCTCCAGTGACATCGTGCTGGTGGAATCCTCCACAAATCGACTCGTGGTCAAGGCGGCGCTGGAGAAGCTGAAGGTGAAAGACGACTGGTTTGTCGATGTCTCGCGCAATCGCGTGGAACAGTCCTTCTTTGAATATATCTCGCCCCTCATGCCCGACGCAGTGCCTCACATCCTCGGTGGTGGCGATGGCTGGTTCGCGATGGAGTATCTCGGTGACGAACTGCAGAACTGGAAGTCTCTTCTGCTGGCGGGTCACTTTGAAGCCGAGACCGCAAGGCTCGCAGGCGAAGTCCTGGGCCGCATGCATGCCGCGTCGTGGGATGAACCGGTGGCACGCGAACGTTTTGACACGCTGCAAAACTTCCAAGCGCTGCGCATTGATCCCTACCTGCTCACCACGGCTGAGCGGGTGCCAGAAGCGGCTGCGGCGCTGCGTGCCGAGGCCGCACGGCTGGCCGCGACCAAGCTGGCCCTGGTCCATGGAGACTACAGTCCGAAGAACCTGCTCTTCGGTCCCGGGCACCTCATCGTGCTGGATGCCGAGTGCGCGTGGTTTGGAGACCCCGCTTTCGATGCCGCCTTTATGCTGGCACACCTGCACCTCAAGGCGCTGCTGCATCCGCAGGCTCTTCAACTTGCTCCCGTTTTTTGGTCCGCTTATTCATCAGCCTGCGGTCACGATTTGGAAAAGAACACGGTGAAACTGCTGCTCTGCCTGCTTCTCGCGCGAGTGCATGGAAAATCGCCCGCCGAGTATCTTTCCGCTGAACAACGTGACGTGGTCACGCGTTTCGTTCTCACCCATCTGCCCCAACCGCCCCCGCTTGCCGCGCTCACGGAAGCCTGGGCTGCGCACTCATGAAAATCACCTCTCTCGACGCTCTGCAAATCTTCGACAGCCGCGGCAATCCGACCGTGGAAGTCATCGCCACTTTGGAAGACGGCACCACCGGCCATGGACTGGTGCCTTCGGGGGCCTCCACCGGACATCATGAAGCGCTGGAACTGCGCGATGGCGACAAGAGCCGCTTTCGTGGCAAATCGGTATTCAAGGCCGTGTCTCACGTGAAAGGTGAAATCGCCAGCGCCAGCCTCGGGCGTGACGTCTTTGATCAAGCGGGGTTGGATGCTGCTCTGATCTCGCTCGATGACACGCCGGACAAATCACGCCTGGGCGCCAATGCGATTCTCGGCACCAGCATGGCCGTGGCGCAGGCGGCCGCGAATGCGAAGGGTATTCCATTGTTTGAATCGCTCGGAGGCGGGCAGGGGACGCTGCTGCCGCTGCCCGAGATCCAGATCTTCGGCGGAGGCAAGCACGCGCAGGGCCGCATCGACATCCAGGACTTCATGATCATGGCGCTCACCGCTCAGACGTATGAAGAGACGCTCGAAGTCACCGCCAATGTCTTCCACGCCGCTGCCGATGTGATGCGCGAGAGGGGACTCCTCGCAGGTGTGGCGGATGAAGGCGGTTACTGGCCCCTGTTTGACCGCAATGAAGACGTCTTCGACGCGCTCATGGCCTCCATCGAACGCGCAGGCTATACGCCGGGGCATGAGGTTGGGATCTCGCTTGACATCGCCGCCACGGATCTGTTTCGTGACGGGCATTACACGCTGGGCCTGGAACAGCGCCGCTTCACGACCGAGCAGTTTGCCGAGCTCATGATCGAGTGGGTGGACAAATACCCCATCGTCTCCATCGAAGATCCCATGGCGGAAGATGATTGGGCGGGCTGGAAGATCGTGCGCGAGGCCATCGGCCAGCGCTGCCAGCTCATAGGGGACGATCATTTCACCACGAACATTGAGCGCATCGAGCGCGGCATCGCCGCCAGCACCGCCAACGCCGTCCTCATCAAGCTCAATCAAATTGGCACCGTCACCGAAACCATCGCCGCCATTCACCGCACGCAGGCTGCCGGCTGGCTGCCCGTCGTCTCCGCGCGCTCCGGCGAAACCGAGGACTCCTTCATCGCGCATCTTGCGGTGGCCACCAATGCCGGTCAGCTCAAAGTCGGCTCCTTCAGCCGCAGCGAGCGCATGGCGAAGTGGAACGAAGTCCTCCGCATCCAGCGCCTGCTCGGCTCACGCGCCCGCTTCATCGGCGCAGGCATTTTTGCCAGTGCAGGCATCCAGCTTCCATGAAACTCGCCGCCATCACGCCTGCTGCATTGCCGGTCAGCCAGATCGGTCTCGGCTGCGTGACGCTGGGGCGCGAGATCGACGAGGCGGCCTCCTGGGCGCTGCTCGATCACGCACTCGCGTGTGGCGTTCGTCTCTTCGACACCGCAGTAGCCTACGGCCAGGGCGCTTCGGAAAGCATCCTCGGACGCTGGCTGGCCTCCCGTTGCCCGCGTGGCATCACCATCGCCACCAAGATTCTCCCGCCTTATGACCGCATCGACATCAGCGCCAGTATGCAGCGGCTCGGTGTCGATCAAATCGATCTGCTGTATTTGCATCAGTGGCATGACAGCGTGCCCGCCGCAGGCCCTGCTCTCGATAAACTCCTGCGCTCCGGCCAAGTGAAGGCGCTCGGTCTCAGCAATGTCACTCTGGATCAACTGCGCGCCGCAGGGCCGCGCTTCAGCGTCGTGCAAAACAATCACAACCTCGCTGTCAGTGATGTGAGCGATGCCTTGCGTGCACACTACGCTGAGAACGGCATCGCCCTCGTCACCTACAGCCCGCTGGGTGCCGGGTTTCTCACGGGCAAGCACCAGCAGGGGGTGCAAAGCGGATCGCGTTTCGATCTCGTCCCGGGGCATCAGGATGTCTATTTTCACAGCGGCTCGTATCACCGGCTCGCCACCCTTGAAGCCGTCTCCGCACGCACCGGTCACGCGCAGGCGCATCTGGCCCTCGCCTGGGCGCTGCATCAGCCGGGCATCGCCTCCGTGCTCGTCGGCGGTCGCACACCCGCGCATCTCGACCAGGCCTTTGCCGCGCTCGACCTCGATGACCCCGCACTCTTTGCCGAACTCACCGCATGAACACAGACCCCATCCAGATTCTCGAAGACTATGAGCGCGACGGCGTCGTGCTTGTCCGCCAGTTCCTCACCGCTGATGAAGTCGCCGCCGTGCGCGCCGAACTGGAGCGCTACCTGCGCAATGACCTCGCCGCGCAGCCTGCAGATGCCCGCACCTTTGAAAAGGATGAGAAGACTGTGCGCAATCTCTGGCGTCTCGAAAAATACAACGAGTGGTTCCGCCACCTCGGCGAACGCTCGGACATCCGCGCGCTCGTCGCTCCGCTGGTCCATGGCGAGCCCGTGCTCGTCGGCGTCGAGACCTTCAGCAAGCCCGCCCGCATCGGCTCCGGCGTGCCCTATCACCAGGACAACGCCTACTTCTGCCAGACCCCGCCAGACATGCTCACCGTCTGGATCGCCATCGATGCCGTCACCGAGGCAAACGGCCCCGTCTTCTTCGTCAAAGGCTCGCACAAAGACGGCATGCAGCCCACCACGCCCAGCGGCGTGCGCGGCAACAGCATCGGCATGGCAGAGCCATCTTCTGTGCCGTTGAGCGAACAATTCTGCGGCCTGCTCGCTCCCGGAGATGCCACCATCCATCAGTGCGAAACGATCCACCACTCCGCGCCCAACATCACGGACAAATCCCGTCTTGGCCTGCTGCTCGTCTATCGCGGCAGCCACACGCAGACCGATCCCACGTTGAAAGCCGCCTATTCTGCCGCCGCCGCCCTGACACCACCCGCATGAAAACCAGTCTCCTCTTCCTGCTCCTGATCACCGCATCTGCCGCTGCGCGTGACATTCACGTCGGCAAAGACAAAGACGCGCCCACCATCGCGCATGCCATCAAAGCGGCGCTGCCGGGAGACATCATCCATCTCGAACCCAAGGTGTACCGCGACTATGCCGTGTTCTACAACAAGAAAGGCGAGCCCGGCAAACCCATCACGCTCGATGGTCATGGCGCGACCTTGGAAGGCAGCGATCCTCTCGATCCCGCGCAGTGGACTGAAGTGTCGCCCGGACTCTTCGCCAACGACCATCTCATCGCCCGCAATGACGACGCCATCATCGGCCGCTGGTTCTTTCTGTGGAACGGGCAGATGCAGCACATGGGCCGCACCTCCAAAGGCCGCAGCGCACCGCTCAAAAAACCGGAGGAACTCCAGCCCGGTGAATGGACCTTCGTCAAAGACCCCTCCCGCGAGAAGCCGCCATCGAGGCAGATCTATGGCAGCTTCTACCTCAAACTACCAGCAGGGCAGAAACTCGCCGACGCCCAAATCTTTGCCCCCCTGCGCAGTGCCGGCGTGCAGTTCAGCGGAGACAATGCCCATCTCGTCATCAGGAACCTCACCGCCACCCATCCCTACAACGACGGCTTCAACATCCATGGCGACTGCCGCGAAGTCGTCTTTGAAAACATCGCCGCCATCGAGTGCGGGGACGATGGCATCAGCGCGCACGAGTCCGCGCAGTATCGCGTCGATGGCTTTGTCAGCATCGGCAACAGCACCGGCATCACCGACACCGGCACCGCGCAGACCAGCTACACCAATGTCTTCCTGGCAAAAAACATCGGCTTCGATCTCTACTTCCTCGACGAAGGCCGCTACACCCTCACGAATGCACTCGTGATCTCCACGGCACAAAACCCGCTCTCCATCACAGGCCGCACAGCCGGCGACTGCCGGATGCAGATGAAGAACGTCTTCATTCGTCGTCTTGCAGAGCCCCGCATCGGCAGCGTCGCCCTGCGTGCCGTGCTGGAGGCAAAGCACTGCACCTTTGAAAACATGGAGATCAAAGTCACCGGTGCCGCCACCTGGGAAAACTGCCTCATCAACGGCAAATCCTTTCCCGAGGGCGGCGGCTCAGTGGGCGCAGACCTCCATGAACTGATGAAGCTCTTGCCGAAAGATTTTAAACCATGAAGACCGCCCTGCTCATCTGCATTCTCCTCTCGGTGCTGACATCGCTCCGCGCGCAGGAGGCCTATCCGTCCATGCACCGCCTCACCTGGGAGGAATACCTCGGCACACTGACGCACTGGCGGCAAAAGTTCCCCAAGACCTTGAGGCTCGAATCACGCGGCATGAGCGGCCAGAATATGCCGGTGTATCTGCTGAAGATTACCGACTCCACGGTGCCCGCCACCGACAAGCAAATCTGCCTCATCACCACCCTGCACAGCGGCCCGGAGCGCACCGGCGCCACGGGCGCGCTCGCCTTCGCGGAATGGTGCCTCAGCGATGATCCCCTCGCGGTGGAAACGCGAAAAAAACAGATCATCCTCGTGATGCCCTGCGTGAATCCGCTGGCCATGTTTTACACCGACCGCTTTCGCAATGAGCACGGCGTCGATCCCTACACCGGCAGCGGTCGCATCGGCAAACTTTGGGATGTAAAGACCCTCACCCTCACCAAGCCCGAGGACGCCCCCGAACTCACCGCCGTGCTCTCCGTGATCGACGACTACCAGCCCGAAGTTCACGCCGACCTGCATGGTACAGGCCTTCAAGAATACGCTCCCACTCAGCTCGGCACACGCCGCATGTATCACGGCCAGATCATGACGGAGGTCACCGGCGGTGCGTATTCAAACTACGCCCTGCGCCCCTGGGACTGGCGTGTCACGGAGGCCATGATCGATGCCGGACGCGCCGCCGGTTTCCCTTCGGATCGTTTCGAGGCCGATGCCCAGCGCACCTTCTGGGGCCCGGAGCTCGCACCCCTGGGGCGCAAGCTCTGGCACGGCATGCCCATGTTCTATTCCGCACATTATGGCTATGCCAAATACCACACCATGCTGCTCACGCAGGAAGTCGCCTGGGAGCAGAGCCTCGTCGCCCGCATGCAGGGCCTCATGCGCATCGGCAATGGCGCGTGGTTGGATGAAAAAACACCCGGCTATCCCGTCAACCGCATGCGCCACTTCGTCGGCCACTACGTCACCGCGTATGGCGCCACAGCCTCCGCACGCCGCACCAGCCGCGTGGAGCTGTGGAATCAGCAGAGCGACTTCGCCCTCGGCTTTCTCTATCCGCAAACCGTGGGCCGCGAGACCCTCGTAGTAGCCACCACCGCAGCAGCCAAGCACGCCATCGCCAGCAACGACTTCCGCTCCCTCCTCGGCGACTCCGCCACCGAAGTGGAGCGGTTCATCAAAACCGGCCCCGAGCTTAAAGTCGCCATGGAGCAAACTCCAGAGCAACTCCTCGCCGCCAAGACCGACGCCAAATTCACCCACGGCATCGGCTTCCGCCTGCGCCTGCCTTATCCATCACCGAAACAACTCGAAGTGCGCCTCAACGGTGCAGTGTTAAACACAGATCCCACCGACGGCTACGAAAGCTGGTTCGCCGACGGCTTCACGCAGGTGCAGGTAAACGTGCCCCCGCAAAAACTCCCCGCCCACGGCCTCTACTTCATCACCTGCGGTTACACGCCCGATGTGCAGCGCCCCACCGGCTGGATGCCACCTGCGGAAGTACAGAAAAAATTCGCCACCGCAAAGCTCGACGCCACGCCCGCGACCTTCACCGATGTGCCCTACGGCACCCACTTCCGCCAGACGATGGACCTGTGGCTCGCGAAATCAGCGAAGCCTACGCCCGTCGTGTTTTACATCCACGGCGGTGGCTGGGCCGCGCAGGACAAGACGGACATCCATCAGCATCTAGACGTCCCCGCATTCCTCGCAGCCGGCATCTCCGTCGCATCCATCAACTACCGCTTTCTCACGGATGCCAATGCCGCCAAGGTCACGCCGCCGCTGCAATGGCCCCTGCAAGATGCCGCACGCGCTTTGCAATTCCTCCGCTCGAAAGCCACCGACTGGCACCTCGATAAAACACGCATCGCCGCCAGCGGTGTCAGCGCCGGTGGCTGCTCATCCCTCTGGCTCGCCATGCACGCTGACATGGCCAATCCGCAAAGCACCGATCCCATCTCCCGCGAATCCACCCGCCTCCTCTTCACCGCCACCAAAGCCCCGCAGGCTTCGTTTGATCCGCAGCAGCTCATCGAATGGATCCCCAACAGCGAATACGGCGCCCACGCCTTCGGCTACCCGCTCAATAAGTCGCGCAAAGAAACCTTCCCGCTCTTCCTCGCAAACCGCGCAAAGCACCTCGCAGACATCCCCCTCTGGTCACCCATCGCCCACGCCAGCGCCGATGATCCACCCGCCTTCATCATCTACACCAAGGACGACAAGCCCCCCGTCAAAGGCCAGCCGCAAACCGATCCCAGCCACAGCGTCCTGCATGCCATCATGTTGCAAGAAACACTGCAGCCGCTCGGCGTGCCCTGCTCCGTGCATCATCCGAACGATGGCAAACCCGCCACCACCTTGCAGGATCTCCTGCTGCAACATCTGAAACCAGCTCAACCATGAAATCACAGCTCCTCTCCCTCTTGCTGCTTGCCAGCCCCCTGGCCGCAGCCGATGCACCAACCAACATCGGCAGCCGCCGCGAACTGTTTGCGGATTCCTTTCTGCTCGAAAGCTTCAGCGGCACGCACCTGCAACAGCAGACCCCGCGTGATGAAGGCGTGGCCTTCAAGTTTGACCAGCCATGGGAGGGCCTCTTCAGCGGCTATGCCACCCTCGTCACACTCGCAGACGGCCGCCTGCGCGCCTACTACCGTGGCAAGGCCGTGGCCAACAAAGACGGCAGCGAGGAGGAAGTGACCTGCGTCGCAGAATCCACCGACGGTCGCCACTGGACCAAGCCCGAGCTCGGCCTCTATGAAGTGATGGGCACCCGCAAAAACAACGTCGTGCTCATGAAAGCACACACCGCCACGCACAACTTCAGCCCCTTCCGCGATACACGCCCCGGCGTTCCCGAGGACGAGCGCTTCAAAGCCTTCGGCGGCACCATGGAAGGCGGCGGCCTCACCGCCTGGAAATCCCCCGATGGCCTGCGCTGGGAAAAGATCACCCCCGAGCCCGTCATCACCAAGGCCATGGTGCCCTACAAATACATGTTCGATTCACAAAACGTGCCCTTCTGGTCTGCAGCAGAAGACAAATACGTGGCCTACTACCGCGTGTTTGAGGGAGGCATCCGGCGCATCGTCCGCAGCGAAAGCAAAGACTTCCGCACCTGGTCCGCCCCCGTGCTCATGGAGTATCGCAATTCCTCCATGCAGGCCCCTGTCGAGCATTTGTACACCAATCAAACGCATCCCTACTTCCGTGCACCACACCTGTATGTGGCCATCGCCGCGCGCTTCATGCCAGGTCGTCGCGTGCTCACGGATGAGCAGGCCGCCGCCATCCATGTAAACCCCGGCTATTTCAAGGACACCTCAGACGCCATCTTCATGACCACGCGCCCCGCGGAGGGCGCTGCGCATGTTGGCATGTACGACCGCACCTTTCTCGAAGGCTTCATCCGTGGTGGCATCGGCGCACAGAACTGGGTCTCCCGCACCAACTATCCCGCCCTCAATGTGGTGCCCACCGGGCCGCATGAGATGTCCGTCTTTGTGAATCAGGACTACGCGCAGCCCACCGCGCACATGCGCCGCTACTCCCTGCGCACGGACGGCTTTGCCTCGCTGCATTGCGGCTACGCTGGCGGTCACGCCATCACCAAACCACTCATCTTTACCGGGCGCGAGCTCTCGCTGAATTTCTCCACCTCCGCCGCCGGTGGCGTGAAAGTCGGCTTTGAAGATGCCGATGGCAAACCCGTCCCCGGCTTCGGCCTGGAGGAATGCGTGATGCAGATCGGCAATGAGCTGGACCGCAAAGTCACCTGGAAATCCGGTTCCGATGTCAGCACGCTCGCCGGGAAGACATTGCGTCTGCGCTTCTCCATGAAGGACGCCGACATCTTCTCATTCCAGTTCATGCCATGAAACATCACTTCATGCTCCTCGCGCTCGTGGGGCTGGCTGGTGCTGCGGATACAGCGCCAAAAATCTCCGGCATCTGGATGATGGGCCAGTCCTTGTGCGATGGCTCGGAGTCCCTCCCCATCGTCACCAATGAAGACACCGGCTGGAGAAATCTCGCCTTCCAGCGCGGCGTGCGCACCTGGCTTCCCAAGGACAATTCAGCCACACCCGAGCTGCGTCCCGCAGAGTTGTTCAAGCTCGTGCCCCTTCGCGCGCAGACAAACGGCGGCCTCGGGGAGACTGTTGCGAATGGCATGGCCGACCACTGGCAATCCGCGCGCTTCGGAAATGACAAGGCGCGCATAACACAGTCTGCCCCACGCTTTCTCGTCGCCTATGCAGGGCAGGGCGGTCGTCAAATTCAAGAGCTCTCCATCGCCGATCTCTCCACCGATCCACGCACACCCGAGTCACGCCGTCACGGCGGCGGCTACTACCGCACCAGTCTTGACGATGCACGCCGTGCCATGGCACAGGCCAAAACGATGGGTGCAAATTTCCGCATCGCCGCCCTCTACTGGATGCAGGGAGAAGGCAATGGTGGCCCCACCGGCAGCCTCGTGCCCACACGCTGGGATGCCGAACTGACACGCCCCGCAGGACTCGCCTGGTATCGCGATCAACTCATCGCCTATCGCAAACAATGGTCGGCAGATCTGTGCGCCATCACAGAGCAGGGCGGCGAGCTGCCCATGTTCACCTATCAGACCCTCGGCCCAGCGGGCGAAGCACAGCTCATGGCGGCAGATGCCGATCAAAACATCTGGCTCGTCGGTCCCCATTACGCCGTGCCCAGCGCTATCAACAGCCGCACAAAGCCAGACCGCCATGGCGACCCCATCCATCTCTCCGCCGATGGCGAGCGCTGGTGGGGCGAACAAGTCGGCAAAGTCATGCACCGTGTGCTCGATCGCGGCGAAGACTGGCAGCCCCTGCGCCCGCGCTCTGCAAAACTCGCCACCGATCGCTCCAGCATCCTCCTCGACTTCACCGTGCCACATCCACCTCTCGTGCTCGATACCACCTTCCTCGCACGTCAGGAAATCGCCACCAAGGATGGCTTCACCTCCCTCTGCGGTTTTCGCGTGCGCGACACCACAGGAGCATTACTCACCCTCACGACAGTGGAAGTTTCCGCCCCCGCTCAGGTGCGCCTCCGCTTCGCCCGTCCACTGCCCGCAGGCCAGACCTGCAGCGTCAGCTACGGTCATCCATTTGCACAGGCGCTCGGCCCAATAGCCTCATTGCGCAGCGGCCCGGATCATACCGCAGAACTGCTGCTCAAGAGCAGCTTCACCGCTCAACTCAAGCCCCTGCTCGCAGAAGGTGCCTTCTTCGTCACCAGCCTTTCAGGCCTGACCACCCGCGTCGCCATCCGGGGCACAAGTGAGGAAAACGGCGTCACCGTCCTGCGCTACGATCCCCGCGAACTCCGGGACAACATCTCCTTCACAGCCGGACAAGAAATCGTCACCCAGCGCTCCTTCAGCTACGGCAACCTGCGCGACTCCGATCCCGCGCCCTCCACCCACACCTTCGCCGACCCCGCCTACGGCACCCGCACCGGCCAGCCCTACCCCCTCTGGAACTGGTGCGTCCTCTTCTCCGATCTCAGCACCGATTAGCGCCACCGTTTTGGAGTGCCGTCGCGCAGATGCAAGGCGCAAGCCTGCATCGCAGCTACCGCTTTCGCAGGGTGAAAAAGGTTCTCCAACCACATCACACACGCCAGCCCGCGCAAGCGCCATCACGCCCACGCTCTCCGCAAGCACTCCAAGAAGCCTGCCAAAGTACTCACGAGCTTTAGCTCGTTCTGGATTCTGGCTGCTGCGGAGTCTGTCCGGAACAAGTCAAAGCTCAACAGTGCATTCTCCTCCCTGGTCCGTCCACCGGACCAACGTTTTAAACTCGCAAGACCCTCCCCCGGCATCACAATTCCCCCCATGAAGCTCACCCTTTGCATCCTCGCCGCTCTGACGCTCCATCTTCAGGCCGCTGAACAAGTCTACTTCGCCTTCGACGATCACAACATCGCCTGGCAGCACAATCTCAAACTCACCCTGGAGACCGCGCAAAAACATCCGCAAAATCCCGTGCTCCGCAGCGGCCCCCCGGGCTCGCCCGATCACGGCCACGCCGTGCTCTACGGCACTGTCATCAAACAAGGCGACACCTTCCGCATGTGGTACCTCGGCATGCACGAGCCAAAGATCGAGAAAGGCCAGGCCCCCGGCTGGTGGCGGCCCATGTGCTACGCAGAAAGCAAGGACGGCATCATCTGGACCAAGCCCGATCTCGGCCTCGTCGAGTTCAATGGCAGCAAGAAGAACAACATCTGCCTCATCGAGGGCGAGCCGCACTCCATGACCCGCGTGAATGATTTCCTCACCGTGCTCTACGAGCCCGATGAGCCGGACGCCACGAAACGCTACAAGTGCGCCTACATCGCCCACATGCCCATCGACGAAGTCAAAGGCGGCCGCAGCAAGATCGGCCCCAACGAAAAACGCTGGGGCTCGTTTGTCACCGCCACCAGCGCAGACGGCCTGTCATGGAAATGCGTCGGCGACCGCCCCGCGAATGCAGGCGGCGAACGCTTTGAAGTCAGCGGTCTCTATCGTTTCGGAGACTTCTACTACGCCACCGGCCAGCTTCTCAGCCCTTGGTCATGGCGTGCGGATGGCAGAGACATCGGCCGCGACATGCTCGCCTATCGCTCACCGGATTTCGTCACCTGGTCCAAAGCCAAAGCCTTCTCCTACGCGCGCCCCGGCCAGCTCTCCAATCCGCCCGTCAAAGGCCAGCAGATGCACATGGGCGCGGGCTTGTGGAATCGCGGCAATGTCATGGTCGGCCTGCACGGCATGTGGCAGGATGCAGAGCAGCCACCACCCAAAGGCAAAAGCTGGAACTACGGCGTGCGCGTGGATCTTGGCCTCATGATCAGCAACGACGGCGTGCATTATCGCGAGCCAGTGCCCGGTTTCCAAATCATCCCAAGGGGCAAAGAAGGCGAATGGGACGACATCGCGATCCTTCAAGGCCATGCCTTCGTGAATGAAGGAGACAAGACCATGATCTGGTATTCCCACTGGAACACCGGTGGTGAGCTGGAGCACATGGACATCGGCCTCGCCACCCTCCGCCGCGATGGCTTCGGCTCCCTCTCCCGCAAGGTCGCGGAGGAGGAGGGCCACTTCATCACCAGCCCCTTCACCGCAAAGGAGGTTGCCTTGAATGTAGATGGCAACACACCCGAGACGCCGCTGACGGTTCAACTCCTTGACCACCTGGATCATCCGCTTGAAGGCTATGAATCCAAAGTAAGGACCAATGGCGTGAATGAAACCATCTCATGGTCGAAGCCCTTGCCCTCCGGCAAAAAACTCGCACTGCGCGTGAACTTCCCATCCGGCAGCGCCGCCAAGGTCTATGCCATCTACCTCAACGACTGACCGCCATGTCGCTCAAACTCGTCACCGAACTCAACGACACAGATCGCAAGCTGCTTCACCGCGCCATTGACGGCTTCGTGCCAGCCAAGGTCTTCGATGTTCACACCCATCTCTTCCACTCGCGCCATTTCGCGCAGGGGAACCGCCCGGTTTTTCTGGAAGAGAATCGCGGCTACGGCATGCAGGACTTCCAGGCTGCCATGCGCCTGTGGCTACCGGACCGTCAGGTGGAGGGCCTGTTCTTCGGCTACCCCAGCGCCGGCAATGACAGGGCAGGGGAGAATGCCTGGCTGCAGTCCCAGGTGAATGCCACGGGCAATTCCCGCGCCCTCGTCCTCGCCGCACCCACAGATGACCCCGCCGAGGTCCGGCGTCTCCTGCTCACCGGCACGTTTGTCGGCATCAAGCCCTACCGCCTCTACGCAAACGTGCCTGATACGAAGGAAGCTGAGATCGAATCCTTCGCCCCGGAGTGGATGTGGGAGCTCTGCCACGAGCATGGCGGCATCATGATGCTGCACATCATGCTCGCAGATGGCATCACCGATCCGCGCAATGTGGAGGCGATCCGTCGTCTCTGCCGCCGCTACCCGCGCTGCAAGCTCGTCCTGGCACACGTGGCGCGCTCGTTCAACTACAGGCATGCCCGTGAGGGATTGCATCATTTGGTGGATCTAGACAACGTCGTGGTGGACACCTCGGCGGTGACGCAGGCGGGCGCGTTCCGCGCGGCAATTGAGATTCTGGGGCCGCGTCGGGTGCTCTGGGGGAGCGACTACATGGTCAGCGAGCTGCGCGGTTCCTGCATCACGCAGGGCGATGGATTTACCTGGATTCATCCTGAGATCACCGGGGACAAGCTGACCATCTTTGGTCATTATACCACCGTGGGCATTGAGTCGCTTCTTTGCCTGCGCGAAGCCTGCGAAGACACCGGCATGACGCAGGCAGATCTGGAGGACATCTTCCGCGAGAATGCGTTGCGACTGCTCAAGCCCGCCCGGGAAAATCACTCCGGCCAGCAGCTCTGGGAAGAGGCGAAGACCAAAATCTCCTGCGGCACTGGCCTGCTTTCCAAGCGCGCGCATCTGTTCGATCCCCAATCCTGGCCCTCCTATTTTTCGCGTGCCAAGGGTGCAAACATTTGGGATCTCGATGACAACCGCTACACCGACTTCACCGGCGGCGTCGGGGCCATCCTGCTCGGCCATGCCGATGACGAAGTGAATGCTGCGGTGAAGCGCCGTGTGAATCTCGGCAGCTACGCTACGCTGGCTTCACCTGACGAAGTGAAGCTGGCAGACGTGCTGCTGGATCTGCATCCCTGGGCAGGCAAGGTGCGTTACGCACGCGGCGGCGGCGAGGCCCTCGGGCTTGCGGTGCGCATTGCACGTGCGGCCACCGGCAAAAGCGGCATCGCCTTCTGTGGCTACCATGGCTGGAGCGACTGGTATCTCGCTGCAAATCTCGGTGATGACGCCGCGCTCGATGGCCACCTTCTGCCCGGTCTTCAGCCGCTAGGAGTCCCAAGAGAACTCGCAGGCACCGCCGTGCCCTTCCGCTACAACGACATCGCCTCCTTCAAGGCCGCCCTGCAAAAACTGGAGGGCAAACTGGCCGCCGTGGTGATGGAGCCCATGCGCTCCGAACTGCCGCGAGATGGTTTCATGCAGCAGGTGATCGATGCCTGCCATGCCGCCGGTGCCGTGTATTTGCTGGATGAAGTGACCAGTGGCTGGCGCTTTGGCTTTCCCGGTGCCGCCCCCGGGCTCGGCATTGAGCCGGACATCGCCGTTTATGCCAAGGCCATGAGCAACGGCTTTCCTGCCGGGGCCATCATTGGCAAGAGCGCCGTCATGGATGCAGCGAACAGCAGCTTCATTTCCAGCAGCTACTGGACGGATGGCGTGGGCACCGCGGCTTCGCTGGCATGCATTGGTAAAATGCAGCGCGAGGGCGTTCAGGAAAAAGTGTGGCAGATGGGCGGGCGCCTGCAGTCTGGTCTGCGGGAAGTCGCCGCGCGGCATCCGGACCTTCAGCTCAAAATCGGCGGCATGCCCTGCGCGCCGTCTCTAGGTTTTGCCAATCCCGCCGCCAAACAGCATATGATCCGCCACATGCTCCAGCGCGGCTTCTTGATGTCCAGCCAGCTCTATGTCACATGGCCCCACACCGAGACCATGGTTGCAGACATGCTCGCCGCACTGGATGAATCCCTCGCCATTGTTTCTAAAACTCCCCTGGAGGCCGCACAAGGCCCGCAACAAGGCTTTGCACGACTCGTTTGAATCCCAAATCCATGATCATTGACTGCCACAACCACGTCGGCTCAGACCTGCTCTTCTACCTCCACGGCGATTTCCCCTATGCCCAGCACCTCGTGGCCATGCACGATGAAGGCCGCGCCCTAGGCGTGGATCGCTGGATCGTGTTTCCCTTCGTCAGCCATCTCGCGCTGGACGTCACCGTCTTCATGCAGAATGAGATCAAGGACGAAAAAGGCCGCCTGCAGGACATTCCCTACGCCTTCGAAAACCGGCGGCTCATGAAGGAATGCTACGAGCTCTTTCCTGATGAGGGAAAACGCATGCTGCCCTTCGTCATGGCCGATCCCATGCGCAACACCGCCGCTCAAGCCGTGGAACTGCGCAAGCTGCGTGGCGAGTACCGCTTCTACGGCATCAAGATGCAGACCACGATTCTACAGTCGGACATCAAGCACCTGCGGGATCGTGGCAAGGTCTTCGTGGATCTCGCCGCAGAATGGGATGTGCCGTTCTTGATCCACTCCAGCGTGGCCGAGAGCGACCTCTGGGCGCAGGCGCATGACATCCTCGACATCGCGGAGGAAAACCCCGGCGTGCGCTTCTGCCTCGCCCACTCCTGCCGCTATGACAAAGAGTGCCTCGACCGCGTGCAGGCGCTGCCCAACACCTGGTTCGACAACTCCGCCCACTGCATCCACTGCGTGGGCGCGGTGCAGGATCTGCCGTACATTGCGCCCAAGGCCCGGCGTTTTGACTCCGATTACACCAATCCGGCGCGGGTCATTGCCGATCTCGCGGCGGCCTACCCGAAAAAGTTCATGTGGGGCAGCGATTCCCCCTTTTACAGCTACGCAGCGGAGATCAACGGGCAGGTGGTGCGCCTCATCAGCACCTACAAGGCTGAGGTGGAGGCCCTGACAGCGGGCGGAACAGAAATGGTGGAGCGTATTGCGCACACGAACATCCGCGATTATTTGAGGCTGCATGATGAAAGCATTCTCTCTTGAAGGTCGGGCCGCATTGGTGACAGGATCATCCCAGGGTATTGGATTTGCGATGGCGCATGGTCTCCATGAGGCCGGTGCACGCGTGGTGTGCCACGGGCTGAACGCACGACCTGAGGAAATGCCTGAATGGGCGGGATACATCTCGTGCGATCTGTGTGAATCCGATGCGCCCGCAGCGCTGGTCGAGATCGCCTTTTCCAAAGAGCCCGGCCTGGACACCCTCATCTGCAATGCGGGCAGCTTTTTCGATGTGCCCTTCCTGGAGATGACGCGCGAGCGCTGGGACAAAACCGTGAATCTCAACATGGCGTCGGCGTTTTTTGCCGCGCAGGCGTTTGCCCGGCGCCTGGTGGCGGAGAAGCGGGGAGGCTGCATTGTGATCACTTCTTCCACCAATGGTTTTCAGGCCGAGCTGGATTCCGCCGCGTATGATGCCAGCAAAGGAGCGCTGGTGATGCTGACGAAATCGCTGGCCGTGTCTCTCGCGGATCATGGCATTCGGGTGAACGGCGTGGCCCCCGGATTGATCAAGACGCCGCTCACGGCGGGCCTGCATCATTCCAGCGATGGTGGCATGGTGGCGCACTACGAGAAGAAGATCCTCCTGCAGCGCCTAGGCACAGCGGAAGATGTGGCGGGTGCCGCTGTCTTTCTCTGCTCCAATGCGGCCAGCTATATCACTGGTGAAACCATCATCATTGATGGCGGACTGACGACGGGTCAGATCGGCCGGAGGTGAGCAGGCCCACGGTCATGGTGATGACCGTGCCAAGGAGGCTGAACCAGACGAAGGAGACGAGCATCGGCGGCTTCTCGGCTGTGAAGACGCCGTTTTGATACATGAAGATTCCGAGCAGGGTGACGAATCCTGCCAGGGAGCCCAGCAGCGCCCCGCGCGTGGTGGCGCGCTGCGTGAACATGCCCAGGAAAAACAGCCCCAGCAAGGGGCCGCCAATCAGCCCGATCACGGTATTGACCGACTCGACCAGATTTCCGGGCATGAATGACACCGCAAAGGCCAGCGCCATGACTATGATGCCGTAGAGCACCGTGATCCACCGTGCGCTGCCGACCTGCTGCGCATTGCTGCGCTCGGGCGCAGTGGAGAGGCGCTGTTTGAAATCGACCACGGTGGCCGAGGCCAGCGAATTGAGTCCGGCGGAAATCGTGGACATGCTGGCCGCATAGATCGCGGCAATGAGCAGACCGGGCAGCCCGGCCGGAAGCTGCGTGACGACGAAGTAGGGCAGGATTTGATCCTCCTTGGCGATCAAGCCCGCGGCCATGGGGTCGCCATGAATTTTGTAGAAGGCGTAGAGCACCAGACCGGTGCCATAGAAAAGGATGAGCACCGGCAGAATGAGCCAGAGCTTGATCCACAGCGAGCGCTTCGCCTCCTGCAAACTTCCTGCGGTGAGATAGCGCTGCACGGAGACTTGGTCCGTGGCCATCTGCACCAAGTGCAGAAACGCCCCGGCCACCAGCACCGCCCCGAGATTGACCCGCTCTGACAGGCTGAAGGAGAGGCTGAGGTCCATGCGACCATCCGCCAGCGCGGTGTCCCAGACACCGCCGAGCCCGCCCGGAATCTTGCCCACTGCCACAAAGACGATGATCAACTGGCCGCCAAAGAGCACGATCAACTGGATCACATCCGTCCAGATCACCGCACGCATGCCGCCCAGCGCGGTGTACAGTGTGGTCAGCGTGCCCGTGGCCAGGATGGTGATCCACAGCGGCATGCCGGTGACCTTTTCCAGCGCGAGCGCCGGCGCATACGTGGCGGCCGCCAGCCACAGCGCCACGCGGAAGATGAACAGACCTGAGGCAAGCAGGCGCACGGGGAGTGCAAATCGCTCCTCAAGAAACTGATAGGCCGTGAAAAAACGCGACTGATAAAACTTGGGCAGCATGTACAGCGCCGTGAACGGTGTGGCGATGAAGAAAGCCAGAATGATATAGGCAAAGCCAAAGCCGTTTTTGTACACATCCGCCGGTCCAGCGAGATAACTGATGCCTGAAAATAGCGCCGCCAGAATCGACATGGCCACCAGAATGCTGTTCATGCCACGACCGGCCAGGAAGTAGTCTCCGAGGGATTTGGACCCTCGAGCCGAGAACAGGCCGACTCCGACCGTTGCCGCGAGGTAGCCGCCGAAGAGGGAGTAATCAAGCCAGGAGAAGTGCGTCATGAGCGAGTGGGGCATACCAACGCGCCATGGCGGGAGTGCTTGCTGGTTTGTTTATTAGACCAAGCGATTGAGCAGGAAAGCGGAAAGTTTGCCCTTCTAAGCTGCGACCTGTACGAGCCATGATGAACGCGCGATTGATTCCGATGATAAAACAAGCTCTTCATTCCGGAGCCATGCTGCTTGCAGCTCTCCCATGTGTCGTGCTTGCCGAAGGCTGGGAGCCGCTGCCGCCGCTGCCGGAGCCGAACGGGGGCTTTATCCTCGGGGTGCAGAACGAAAAGATCGCAATCGTTGGCGGCACCAACTGGGAGGGTGGAAAAAAACACTGGCTGACTGCCATCCATGCGTTTGATCCCGCGACGGGCCGGTGGGCTAAGCTGCGAGATTTAGATCATCCGGTGGCGTATGGCACAGCCCTCCAAAATGGCGCTGCCTTCGCTTTTCTCGGGGGCACTGATGGCAGTCAGTCGCTGAGAGTGCTTGCCTGCATTGCGGGAGACAAAACCCACGTGCAAATATCATCGCTGCCTTCTTCAGTCGTCCTGTCTGCCGGAGGCGATGTGGCTGGGCGCTATGTCGTTGCCGGTGGCACCGATGATGCCGCCAACCTTGCAGGGCTGCAGCGCTCCGTTCATGCGGTGGAATGGATCAAAGGTGCGTGGCAGGTGAAAACGATGGCTGACTTTCCCGGTAAACCCTTCGCGGTCGCCGCATCGGCGGTGGTGGGCTCGGAGCTGTTCATCTTCGGCGGCATGAACTATGACTCGGCCGCAAGCGCTCCGGTGAATTCTACGGAGGCCTATGCTTTCGCCCCGGAGAAAAATACCTGGCGCAAACTGAAGCCTCTCGCTGTGGCGGTTCGAGGGATGACTGCCGTGAAACTCGATGGGCAGCACATCTACCTCGCGGGAGGCTATACGAGCGACTTCACTGCGGACGCCGTGATCTATGACGTCAAGTCCGACAGCTACTCCAAAGCCAAGCCACTGCCCTACGCCGCCATGATCGGGCTGGTGAAGCTCGACGGCTATGTTTATTGTCTTGGCGGCGAGGACAAGAAGCAGTCACGCACCGACAAGTTCTTCCGCATTCCTGTGGCTGAACTCCTGAAGTAACTACTTCGCCGTATATCCGCCATCCACTGGCAGGTTGATCCCCGTGATGTAGCGTGAGGCGTCGCTCAGCAGAAAGATCACCGCGCCGCCGAGATCGGTTTCATCGGCCATGCGACCGAGCATGGTGTGCTCGCAGTAGCGTTGCAAAAACGGTTCGGGCTGGTTGTTGAAAAAGCCGCCCGGAGCCAGGTTGTTGACGCGCACGCTATGCGGACCGTAGAGCGCGGCGTAGAAGCGCGTGAGGTTTTCCATGCCTCCCTTGTGGAAGAAATAATCTGGCGGCATGTCGCCCATGTTTGTGCCGGTGTAGAGCTCGTAGCTGGGGCCGATCATCCCCTGGATGCTGCCGATATTCACGATGCTGCCGCGTCCCGCTTCGGCCATCGTCTTGCCAAAGTGGCGGTGCATGAGCATCACGCCCGTGGCGTTCACACGCATGGATTCCGCAAACTGCTCCGCTGCGCCATTTGCGCCTTTCATCGGGCGCAGCACCGCGTTGTTTACAAGGCCATGCAGTGCACCATGCTGCGCGGTGATGCGCTCATGCAGTGCGACCACGGAGGCTTCATCTCCCTGATCCAGTGCTTCAGCAAAGACGTGATTTCCCTTCGCTGTTTCTTCCTCGGCCACGATCTGCAGCTTGGAAACATCACGCGAGGCCAGGATCAACGTGGCACCCGTCTCCGCGAGCATGGCGGCCAGACCTCGGCCATACAGACCAGCGCCGCCGGTGAGGAGGATGGTTTTGCCGGAGAGGGAGAAGAGGGAGGAGGACATGGCTCTTACTTGGATTGGTAAATCGAATCGCTGCCGGTCGTGGAGCCCGCTCCGCCGAAGTCGCCCACTAGCTTCTTGAAGGCGTTGCCCAGTTCCAGCACATCCGCGCCGAGCGTGAAGACGCGCGTTCCTTCCGCGATCACTTCCTCCTTCTGTCCGTAGAGCGATGCCACGGCGGGGTATTTGCCATGCTTCAGCGCTGCAGCGGCGACTCGTTTGCGCGCAGCGACCACTTCTGGATGGGTGGCTTGCCCGAGTTTGCCGATGCGGTGACTGAAATCTCCCGCGCCAAAGAGCAGCATGTCAAAGCCCGGCACCGCCGCGATTTCTTCCACCACCTCCAGCGCCTCGGGGCTTTCGATTTGAAGAATGACGAATTTCTCCGTGTTGCAGTGATGTGCGTAATCCGCGAGAGGCGCCTGGCAGAACAGGCCATCCATGTTGCCGGCATCGAGTGCCTTGCTGCCCAGGGGCCGGCAGCGGACCATGTCCACCACGTTGCGCGCTTCGTCCGCGCTGGTGACGTGGGGGACCATGATGCCAGTGGCGTCGCACTCGAAGGGCTTTACGTATTCGCTGTAGCCGCCCTTGTTCACGCGCACGATGGTGTCCAGGTCATGCAGTTTCGCCGCACGCACCTGATGCTCCAGATTGAGCCAGCTGTTTGGCACATGCTCGTTGCAGAGCCACACGGCGCTCGCTCCGGCAAGTCCTGCCAGTTCAACGATGCGGGGATCCCCCATGTTCAGCTTGATGACCGTGCTGTTTTGACCGGCGCGAATTTCGCGGAGGATGCGGGAGGGGCGGAGTTTCATGTGTCGGATTCGGCAAGAATGTCTGGGATTTGGATGAGCGCACCGTTTTGTTCGCGGCTGCGGCGACCGGCGATGATGACGGCCATCAGTTCCACGGTTTCGTTGAAGGGCAGGGGACGCGCACCGTTTTGAAGCATGTCGATGAAGGCTACAAGCTGTCCACGGAAAGCACTGTAAGTATCCGTGAGTCGCAGCGGAAGCTGCCCTTGGGTCCCGTAGAGATGTACAGCGCCGAAGCTGCCATAGGCATCATGCAGCGCGCCAATCGTCACACGCACGCCGGTTCGGTGAGTCAGGTGCATCACATCACCTCCGGCATCGCTCAGGGCCTGCACCGTCAGGAAGCCCGGGCCGAGCAGCGGCTCCACCGCCTCCAGCGCATGGATGCCATAGCGCTCCCACGTCTTGCAGGTGAAGCTGGTGATCCAGCGGAGATCGCCCAGTTGCGCACGCTGCTCATCGCTCAACCGCATCTCCGGTGCGTAGCGCATGCCGCTTGTGGAGAGGATGATTGAACCGGCCTGATGCCATTGCACAAACTGCCGGAGGTCGGCGATGTTCGTGGCCATCGGCTTGTCCACAAACACCGGCAGTCCTGCCTCGATGAAGGGCTTTACGCGGCGGATGTGGTCATCCCCGTCATCGGTTGAAATGATCACCGCGTCCACCTGGCCGATCACGTCTTCCGGCTTCGAGACAATGTTGGGTATCAGGCTGGCCGCAGCGACTTTCGGCGCATCGGCGGGATCATCCGTCCAGAGATGGGTCACTCGCGCTCCTGGAATGCGCACATCTTCCACGCGTTGCTTGCCCAGATAATTCAGAATGGCGGGGTAGGGGCACTGTGCCATCGCCGCAGGATCAAATCCATTCACGATGGCGCTCCACGAATACGGGTGCCCGTTACCTTCGATCATGCCCAGCATCGCCAGGCGGAGTTCTTTGCGTCCGTCGTTCATGAAATCGTGATGGGCAGGCCGGTGGCGGCGGAATCAAGCGCGGCCCGGTTGAAGCGCAGTGTCTGTACTGCTTCTTCAAAGGTGCTCAGGGCGCAGGGCTGGCCCTCCATGCCATTGAGAAAGGCATTCGCCTGCGCAATGAACAGATCATCACGTTCCAGCGGTGCAGTGGTGTTCCATGTCCATGCTGTCTCTCCGCGCTTCATGATGCCCCAGCGCTGTGCGTGAGATTCGATTTTGAGGCTGCCGTGTTCGCAGTGGATTTCAAACACCGCCTCATTCGCCGCCTGAAACTGTGTCATCGCGTAGCTGGCCAGCACATCGCCATGACGCGCCGTCACATTCACGGTGTCCTCGACGCTCACGCCTTCCAGGTGCTGATGTGAGGCATCACAAAAAACGCGTGTCATCGGCCCGATCATCCACTCCATGGCGTTCACGATGTGCGTCAGCGCATCCTGGATCGCGCCGCCGCCGGTCTCGTGGCGTGCGTAGTAGATGTCGCGATATGCCGGGCGGAAGGTGGGGAAATGCTGCCCGGCCACCACGCTGGCATGCAGCGGCCTGCCCAGTGCGCCACTTTGCAAAAACTCACGCGCTGCCGCAACCCACGGGAAGCAGTGGTACACATACGCCACCGCCACAAACCGTCCGCTTTGGGCAATGGCCTCCCGCGTTTCCTCCAGGCCATCCAGCGTGACAGACAGCGGCTTCTCGATGAGCAGTGCCGCACCCTGGACCGACCCTTCACGCGCTATCGCCAGATGCGTGTGCGCCGGTGTGCAGATCACCCAGGCGTCAAAGCGCCGAGCCTGAACCGCTTCCGCGAGGCTGCGGTACGCCGGCACGCCGTAGCGTTCGCTCACCTCGCCCAGCAGCTTCGCATTGGCATCACACACGCTGACTTCGCAGCGGCCGGTCTTTTGAAAGCAGCGCAGATGGCGCTCGCCAATGCTGCCGCAGCCGATGATGAGAATGGAATGCATTGCAGCGGATTAAACGCCGGGCATGGCGGGCTCAAAGAAAAATGATCTGGTCCTGTCACTGAACCAGCGGGCCTTGTTTCATTTCACCAAGCCCTGCCGCTTTGCCGCGCGGTATTCTTCGATGCGCTGTTTCGAGTCGGGTGTCAGGCGATCCAGCGGCAGATCAAAAGTCTGGCCGTCCTCCCGCCGGATCAGCACCGTTGTCTTAGTGAGGGCGAGAATCCTGGCCTGCACGTTCCGTCCATCCGTACTCTGGAGTGAAACGAGTTCACTCACCGGCTTGCTGTCCGGCATCTGCGGGGGCGTATCAGTTTTTCCAGGAAGGTAGGGCGCCGTTATAGCGGGCTCATTCGCGGTGGGTGTGCTCACGGCCTTTTCCTGCCTGAGGGAATATTCTTGATACTTGTCCATCGCATAAAAGATCACGGCGAGTGCGAGAATGGCTTTCACCACATAACCAAACAAGGTGGGAGGCTTGGGGGCGGGAATGGCCTTCTTTGGTTTGGGCGGGTACAGGTCCGGGTGAAGTTCATACTTGGCGGCTTCCCAGAGGTTCTGGTGGGCATAGCCCGCAGGGCCTTCGAAGACCGCCTTGATCAGGTTGCTCGCGCCGCCCCGGGTGGGGGGCACTGGCATCTTGAGAAACCCCAGCACCGCCTTCTGCTTGGGCTGAATGGGATCTTCACGCCAGCCATCGCCGGGAGTTTCTTGAGCATCGGTGGTGGTTGGCATGAAGTGACTTCAGGTGGTGTCCGGTTTTGCTTCAGGCTGGCACAAATGAAACCCTCTTTACTGCGTCACGCGCATCTTCTGGAACGGCACGCTCTCGCACACCGCCAGGATGATGTCCTGCATCTTGTTGCCGGATGCCTTGGCTTTTCGCAGGATATCCTCAGTGGTGGGCTTGTCCGAGTACTCCAGGCCGCGTCCCAGCGCGTAGATGAGAAGATTGTCAGCGAGGTTTTTGACAAACTGGTCGCTCATGTCCCGCACCAGGATCGTGCGCAGCTCAGCGAGGTTCGCAAAGGTCTGCCCGCGCACCAGCGCGCCGGAGGCATCAATGGGCTGCTTTTTCTCGTCATCGCGCCAGCGGCCAATGGCGTCATAGTTTTCAAACGCAAATCCCATGGGGTCCAGAAAGGCGTGGCAACCCGCGCAGGACGCATTGCTGCGGTGCTCGGAAAACTGCTGTCTCAGCGTCATTTTGCCAAACTGCTGTTTCCGCTCATCCAGCGGCGGGACGCCACCCGGCGCAGGAGGCGGCGGCGTGCCTAGAATGTTTTCCAGCAGGTACTTGCCACGCTTCACCGGAGAGGTGCGGGTAGGCGTTGAGGTCAGCGTGAGAATGCTGCCTTGTGTGAGGATGCCACCGCGTGGCGTGCCTTGGAGAGACACCTTCTGGTATTTGTCCCCCTTCACCCCCTGGATGCCGTAGAAGCGGGCCATCTTCTCATTGAGGAAGGTGTAGTCGGCGTTGAGGAACTCGATGACGTTGAGGTTGTTGCGCAGGATGTTGTCGAAGAACATCTGGGATTCCTTCTTCATCGCGTAGCCCATTCCACCCTTCCAGTCCGGGAAGCGTCTCTCGTCCACATCCACGATGTCCATGTCACGGAGTTGCAGCCACTGGCCCGCAAAATCCTCCGTAAGACTCCACGCACGGTAGTCCGCGATCATGCGTTTCACCTCGGCAGCCAAATTCTTGCGCAGCTCCCCCTTGGCCGCCAGTTGCAGCAGCTTGTCATCCGGCGGTGCGGACCAGAGAAAATAGGAAAGGCGTGACGCCAGGCTGTACTCATCGATCAGGGCCACGCCGTTGCTGGTCACGCCAACGGGTGTGGGCGAGCCGCGATAAAGAAAGCCCGGCGACATCAGCATGCCGCGCAGCACGTAGCCCATGGCCTCCAGTGGCGGCAGGTTTTCTTTCAGTCCCAGGTCGGCGATGCCATGCCACTTCGCCTTTTCAGCATCGCGCATTGGCCGGCGGAAAAGGCGCTGGCCCAGCTTGTCCACCAGTCCTGGCACGTCCGTTGCCGCAATGCCTGCGGGCTGACCCGTGGGCCCTTCCACGGTAAGCTGATGCAGCCAGAAGTTGCGGTCCTCGTGTGTCTTTTCATCGTAGAAGTCATTCAGAAACCACACCTGGATCTCGTGCTTGCCTGCGGGGAGATCGACTTCCGTCTTGAAGGTCTGCGGCGTCTGATCCTTCGCCGTGATGGAAAACGAGCCTGCATTTTTGCCGCCGATGCGCACATCAAATTTGGCCGGCTCCCCACCCGCCTGCTGGGCGCCTGCCTTGATGATGAGGCGATACTTGCCTGCATTGGCCAGATCCAGGTGATGCTTCACATAGCCGTTCGAGGGCA
Organism: Verrucomicrobiota bacterium; assembly: GCA_017301975.1. Classification (GTDB taxonomy): domain Bacteria; phylum Verrucomicrobiota; class Verrucomicrobiia; order Verrucomicrobiales; family Verrucomicrobiaceae; genus Prosthecobacter. The sequence goes on along the minus strand of JAFLEI010000021.1, from coordinate 52,227 downwards.
GTTCGATGGTGCCCGTGTCACGAGACGCATTGCCCTGGCCGTTTTCAAAATCCTCACCGCTGAGATTGATCGCAGGCAGGCCCGCAGGCTTGCCATCCAGCAGCCACTGCACCAGCCGCGTGCCACGTGGCGGCAGCAGGCCGTCCGGTCCTTCGATCTCGATCTTTTCCAGCGCCAGATTGCGGTCTCGCTTGTCCGGGTCCGGATTCTGCGGGTCCGCGAAATCATTCAAAAAACGAACCACGATCTTGTGCTCTCCGGCCTTGAGCTGGACGAGCTGCTGGATCTTCTGCCAGGGGCCTTTGTCGCCGTGATAGGGGGCCGTGACGTCAAAGGTTCCGAGTTCCTTGTCATCCACGCGCAGCATCACCTTGGCTGCGTCCGGGCCGGCCTGAGTCGCGGAGAGGTGAAATTTAAGCTGGTAGTTGCCGCTGGCGGGCGCGGTGAATTTCGTGGCCGCATCTGCGTTGCTGTGAAACCAGCGGATGCCATCCCACTCCTTCGTTTCACCTTTCTGATTCCAGAACTTCTTCGCACCCAGTTCCATGTCCAGCCGCTCCACGTGGGAGGTGTCCAGCGCCTTGGCCGCCACGGCATTGGCGGCGCGAATGTACTTTTCCATCAGCATGGGCGAGATGCTGAGCACATCGCCGATGTTGTCGAAGCCGTAACCGGTGTCGTCCGGTGGGAATTCGTTTGCGGGCTTCATGTCCACCAGCACGAGATCCCGGATGGTGTTGTTATATTCCGTGCGGTTCAGGCGGCGGTAGGTGATGTGGCCGGGATCAATCTTCTGCGGGTCAAACCAGAAGACGGTGTTGTCGATCCAGGCCACGATCTCATCGCGCTCATTGAGCGGCGGTTTCTCCTTTTTCTCCGGAGGCATCACGTGCGTGACAAGCTGCTGCCGTGTGTGGTCCCAGAGCACCTTGTCGCCGATGAGCTTCGAATATTCCGGGTACTCATCCAGGGCAAAGTCGCCCTTGTCCGAGCCATCGCCATGGCAGTCGTAGCAGTACTTTTGCAGCAGGGGCAGGATGCGCTGATTGTAGGCATCCTGGCCACGCTCGGCAGCGGTCAGCAGGGAGGGAAGGGCAAGGGACGCAAGGATGAGGCGGCGAAGCATGAAAAAAGAGAATTGGGGGTATCTAAGATACGCTGGCAAAGTGGCAGGGATTTCGCCGAAACCAACGGCGCATTGCGCCTGATTTGCGGTTGCATGCGCCCTGGCTTGCGGTGATGGAGCCCGCCCTTTTTCACCTCATTTTTCCATGTCCCAATCCGCCCTCGAAACCGGCAGAGCCTTTCTCGCCGAAAACGCCAAAAAAAATGGCATCACCACCACCGCAAGCGGCCTGCAGTATGAAGTGCTCACCCCAGGCACGGGCAAGAGCCCCAGGGCCAAGGACACCGTGGTGGTGAACTACCGAGGCACCCTGCTCAATGGCGTGGAGTTTGACAGCTCCTACCTTGCTGGACGCGAACCTGCGGAGTTTCCGCTGAAGCGTGTCATCAAGGGCTGGACTGAGGGCCTGCAGCTCATGCAGGAAGGTGCCAAGTACCGCTTTTTCATTCCTTCGGAGCTCGCCTATGGCAAACGCGGCGCGGGAATCGACATCGGCGCCAATGAAACCCTCATTTTTGAAGTGGAACTCCTGAAAGTCTGGGAAGACTGAGTGCGATTGCTCTGCCCATGAATCAAATCGACCTTAAGGACAGAGTTGCCATCGTCACCGGTGGCGCACGCGGAATCGGCCACGCCATCGCAGAGCGCCTCCTGCGCTCAGGTGCGAGCGTCTGTCTCTGGGATATTGATGCCGCAGCCCTAGATACGGCCAAGACCGAGCTCTCCGCGCTGGGCCAAGTGCACACCGCCACCGTGGATCTCACCAGCATCACCTCCGTGGAAAGCGCTGCCGCATCCACGATTGGGGCTTTCGGCAAGATCGACATCCTCGTGAACAACGCGGGCATCGCCGGGACAAACGCCAAGACCTGGGAAACCGACCCCGCCGAATGGCAGCGGGTGATGGCCATCAACTTGAACGGCCCCTTCCATTGCTGCCACGCCGTGGTGCCACACATGCTCAAAAACGGTTATGGGCGCATCGTGAACATCGCCTCCATCGCAGGCAAGGAGGGCAATCCCAATGCCGCCCACTACAGCGCCTCCAAGGCGGGGGTCGTCGCGCTGACGAAATCTCTTGGCAAGGAGCTCGCGACCAGCAACGTCATCGTCAATGCCGTCACTCCAGCGGTGATCGAGACGGACATCCTAAAGCAGCTCACGCAGCAGCACATCGACTACATGCTGTCCAAGATCCCCATGAACCGCTTTGGGAAGAAGGAAGAGGCTGCGGCGATGGTGGCCTGGCTTTCCTCTGAAGACTGCTCGTTCACCACGGGTGCTGTCTTCGATCTCTCAGGCGGTCGCGCGACCTACTGATCTCTGCTGAGAGGCAGATACCACTTTTAGAAGCCAACTCCAGAGGGGTTGGTTGATCCGTGCCTGCGCGAACACGGATGCATGGCGTGTCCGGCCTGCTGCTTCCCGCACCTTGTCTGTGAGACGCAAGGTGTGGGGTTTGCCGTGGGTGTTTTGGGCGTGGAATGGAGGGCAATTGGAAAGGTGGAGACGGGATGTGCGGAAGCTCAAAGGCAGGCTTCGGAATTCGTTGATTCGGTGTGTTCAGGGTTCGGATTCTTTTTTAGGCTGGGAGCGGGCAGGGGGCTTTGAGGTTCGATCTCGCCATTCGTGAAAATTTCTCCCAAGATATGGGAATGTCTGACGTGATGCCCGCCGAACACACCCCCATGAGCGAATCGCACGACCTCTTTCTTGAAACTCTGCAGCGCTACGAGCGGCCCCTCATCCGCTATGCGCATGGTTATACGGGGGATCTGGAGGACGCGCGGGACATTGTGCAGGATGTGTTTGTGAAGCTGAGCCAGCACCTCGCCACGCTCGATCACGAAAGGCTGGCACCCTGGCTTTTCACCGTGTGCCGAAACCGTGCCCTGGACCATCACCGCAAACATCAACGCCTCGTTGTTATGGAAACAGAAACACTTGATCTGGAAACCTCTGCTGATCCCGCGCCGAATGACGCGATGGAGCAGCGCGAGACCGCCACGGCGCTGCGTGAACTCATCGAAACCCTCCCCGTGCGGCAGCGCGAGGCGGTGCGGCTGAAGTTCATCGCGGGGCTGGACTACCAGCAGATCAGCGCGGCCATGCAGACGAGCATCGGCAACGTGGGCTACCTGATCCACCACGGGGTGGCGGCGCTGAAGACGAAGTGGCAGGCGCATGACGCGCCGCCGGCGGTGAAACTGAAACACGCCGTTGCTTAACAACCTCTCACTTATTTTTTTGACATGAAACCGGAACAAATCACCGCCTGGGCGCTGGATGAAGCCAGCGCCGAAGAACGCCAGCAGCTGGAGGCGGCGCTGCTGGAAAATCCGCAGGGCAAAGCTAAGGCGGATGAAACCAAAGCCTTCTGCGACTTTCTGCTGAGCGAACTGCGTGACGATTCGCTGGCGCTGACGGACAAGCAGCGCGAACGCCTCGTGGCGCAATCGTCCCGATTGCCCGCTGCAAGCGGCACGCCTGCAAGCGCGACGCCCGCACAAACTCCTGCGGCAAGCGGGAAGCCGGGCAAGACCACGCGGTGGAACATCGGCGTCATCGTGAGACTCTCCCTGGCCGCATGCGCGGTGCTGGGAGGGTTTTGGACGTGGCAGACTTATTCCTCCAGGCAGAGTGAAGCGCCTGCCGTCGCGACAGTGGCGGAGAAGCCGGGCATCAAGGTGCAGCTGGCGCCAAAGCCGGAGGCGAAGAAGAAAGCAGGGCAGGGGCCGGAGGCACGACTGCTGGCGGCCACGCCGGTGAAGCCTGTGATCGTGGCGGAGCAGCCTGCGGCCAAGCCGTTGTCACGGCCTGCCGCGGCTCCCGATGTTCTGGCGGCAGCTGTGAGTGCGCTCGACTTGAACAAGGACCAGCGTGCCATGAGTCCTGCTGATGTGGAGCGGCTGAAGCGGGTTCAGGATGAGAACGCATATGCGCTGAGCTTTGGCGGAAAACCATTGGCTGGAATCTCCCCCCCAGCGGCGCAGACGATGCCTCCGCAAGGTTTGGCTGGGTCGGGTGCGGGCAGCCTTGTCCAGGCAGGGACGGGTGTGACGACGCAGAAAATGGAACCGTCTGCTGCGGGGGCTTCGCTGGTGCTCACGAACGGCGACGTGCTGAAGGGGGCCGACAACTCGATGGTGCAGGGAGAGGCGGGCATGGTGACCTTCAATGGCAGTGGCCCTGTGGCAGCAACGGCCGCCTTTTCCGTCTCTTCACCCAGAAGCCTGTCAATGACTCCTGCCGCAGCCGCTCTGCTTCGGCAGACTCATGAGCGGCCTGCCGCAAGCCTGAGTTTGAAAGCGGGGTTTTATCCTCCCCAGATGGCTGTGGCAAGTCTGGCTTCCGACGTCATGGAGATTGATGGGTTTATCAATTTGTACTTCCCGAAGCCGCTGCTCACATTCGACAATCATTCCAGGCCTTCGGCACAATGCTGGGCCCGCGTGTCCCCCCAAAAGACAGGGTTTGCCATGTGTTTGCTGTCACCTAATGCGGTGGCGAGTGCGAATGGCTGGCCACTGATGTTCCCAGCAAATCCAAGTGTGCTGGCCTCATCCGGGGATCTCGATAGCGCAGGTTCGCTGGCGGACTACCAGCCTGGCGTGGCCTTTGGAGGCATCGGGTTGTACAACCGTGGCAGTGCGTTGCTGGTATTGAGAGCTGCGAACGCAAGCACTGGCAGCATCATGGTTCAGTCTGGCGCTCCTCTCACGTTCCTTGCCTACTTGCCGCAGAACTTCTGGCGTTTTCATGCGGTGTCCTCCACTCACGCTCTTGGAGAAAAGTCATTCAAAGGTATTGGAAACGGCAGCCTCATGTTCCAAGGGATACCTTTGCAACAGGGTGTGAATGCGAATTCATCGGGGGTGCTTTCTTTCGCCACGGCAACCCATTCGCACCTCATGGACCGGCCCAGCGTCGGTGACATCTCTGCGGCGCTCGCAGATGCCCCGGGTGTGAGTAAATTGAAGGCAGCGGTTTTCAAAGCGTACGAACAGAAGGAGGGTGTCGATCTGATGGGTGCACCGAGGGTCATCACCAAGTCCGGGACGCGGGCCACGATGGTGGTGAGCCGCGAGTTTGTTTATCCCGTGGAATTCATGGATGCGGGAGAGTTCACTCCGCGCGCGTCCTCCTTCAAATTCGAAAAGGAATCCACCTCATCCATGAGATATGTGCATGCCACGCCTGATGCCAGCGCCACTCAGCCCGGCATGCTCCCCGGAGCGGGGACGATGATCGCCTCCGGCAGTACGGCGGTGCCTGCAGATCCTGTCGGCAATGCGATCAGTGGGCCCACGAGCATCATGGCGGGGACCTCGAGTAGTAACGTCGGCTCGCTGGTCCTGGCAGGTGCCAATACCTACAGCGGCACCACCACGATCAATGGTGGCACTACGGTTTCAAACCGGGCTGAACCTACGATGGCATTGGGTGACATTTCGGTAACACGGAGATCAATACGGGAATACATGGGAGCCAATAGATTTGTGATTGGTGATACGACGGTGGCGGCTTCGAACGATGCTGTCGGAGGGGCGAATTCACTGGCGGTGGCGGGCAGGGGAGCAAATGCTTCATCGACTACGGGCGCCAGCACTGCTGTCTTTGGAGCTCCGGTGGCTCTTGAACTTTCTCCTCAAGTGATTGAGTTCGATGGCTTCGCCAATTACGGCTCTCCCATCTCGGGAACGAGTGTGTGCAGCGGCGGAGTCATCAGCATCAGCGGCTCTGTGAGTGCGCAGCCTGCTGCGCCTTCGAAGCCCGCCTTTGCCAATGTCTTAGCAGATGCCCCGAAAGATCTGGCGGGGATCAGCAAGGACGGCGAAGCTCTCACCAAGACCGGCGCGGGAACGCTGACGCTGGCGGGTGCGAACTCCTACACGGGATATACCACGATCAACGGCGGAACGCTGAGTGTGACCAAGGATGCGGAGATGGGCGCGGCGCAGCGCGCGAATGCTTTCTCAGACAGCCTCCCCAGCAAGGGCAACCCTTTCCAGAGCCGTCCATTGAGTCCCACTATTTCGGGTGATTCCGCTTCTGCCGTTGCAGGCTCTGGCTACGACTCCATCCACAACAGCGGCTCCCTGGCCAATGGTGGTGGCCTCAATCAACTTCCCGGCTCCGCGAGCTATGGCATGAATGACATCCAGCAACTGACCTTGGGGAACAGTGCCAATCTTGGGGGAGGGCGTTCCAATTTAAACCTGAACGGAGCTGCTCCGTTGGCAGACGCGAATGGCATGGTTGTCATTGATGCGCCCTCATCGCTGAATCGCAGTGCTGGTGTGTCGCTGAACACGAGCGGCGGCACTTTTGCAAACGCGTTGCCTCCTGCAGCGCCAGCCTCGGTGTTGGTGGCCGGCAGCCCTGGATTGGCGGTGAAGGATGGCAAGAACATCGGGAGCCTCGGGACAATCGCACCGCCGGTGCAGAATCCACAGCCAGGGGCTGTGGATGCCATTGTGAGCTTTCCCACAGCCACCCCGCAGGAGGGTGCCGCAGGCAAGGTTCAAACCGGGCTGTTGATGGGCAATAAAGCGGCTGAAACTGGAAACTACGCTGCCGCCATCGCGCAATACCAGAATGTGCTGCGCACGGATCCTTACAACCAGGCGGCTCGTCGTGGCATGGAGGCCGCCGAACAGAAGAAGCAAGCCTACTTCAAGACAGCCTATGACAACCAGAGGTCCAAGATGCTGGCCCAGGTGACTGAGTCGTGGGAGGACCTGCCGGTGACGCAGGCGGGCAGTGCCTTAAAGTTCACCGGTGAGAAGACGGATGATTTCTATCTCGTTGGTAAGGCGACTCCCGTGGAAGAGATTTCCAAGAGCCCCAGCCAGCCGATCGCGGGGGAAAGCTACACGCGCATCATCGAAAACGAGATGAAGGAGGTGGCGCGTGAGCCGCTGTCCACGCTCTCCATCGATGTGGACACGGCCTCCTATGCGAACGTGCGGCGCTTCCTGAACCAGAACATGATCCCGCCGCCGGACGCGGTGCGGATTGAGGAACTCATCAACTATTTCCCGACGGCGGAGGAAGGCCCGGCGCATGAGGCGAAGGAACCTTTCGGCGTGCGCGTGGAGCTGGCACCATGCCCATGGCAGCCGGTGCACAGGCTGGCACGCATCGCCATCAAAGGCCGTGAGATGGACAAGAACCGCAAGGCGAGCAATCTGGTGTTTCTGGTGGATGTGTCGGGCTCGATGACTGAGCCTGCGAAGCTGCCGCTGGTGCAGCAGTCATTGCGCATGCTGACGGAGCAGCTTGGGGAAGGGGACCACGTGACAATGGTGGTGTATGCGGGCAGCAGCGGCGTCGTTTTGCCGCCGACCAGCGGGGAGAAGAAGGAGGAGATCCTGGCGGCGATCAACCGGCTGAGCGCGGGCGGCAGCACCCATGGCAGCGCGGGCATCCAGCAGGCGTATGAGCAGGCGGTGGCCGGATTCATCAAAGGCGGGGTGAACCGCGTGATCCTGTGCACGGACGGTGACTTCAATGTGGGCGTGAGCTCGCCGGAGGAGCTGGAAAAACTCATCAAGCACAAGGCGAAGACCGGTGTCTTCCTCAGCGTGCTGGGCTTTGGCAGCGGCAACCTGAAGGACCGCACCATGGAAACCCTCGCCGATAAAGGCAACGGCAACTACGCCTACATTGACAGTCTCAGCGAGGCGCGCAAGGTGCTGGTGGAGCAGATGGGCAGCACGCTGGAGACCATCGCCAAGGATGTGAAAATCCAGGTGGAGTTTAATCCGGCGGCGGTGCGCGGCTACCGGCTGATCGGCTATGAAAACCGGCTGCTGGCGAAGGAGGATTTTAACGACGACACCAAGGACGCCGGGGAGATCGGCGCAGGCCACAGCGTGGTGGCTTTGTATGAGGTGGTGCCTGCGAATCTGCCCGCTGGCGCGGAGGGTCGCCCTGCGGTGGACAGCTTGAAGTATCAAGCTCCGGCGATCCCGCCTGCGCAACTGGCAGAGGCGGCGAAGAGCGGTGAGATGATGACGGTGAAGCTGCGCTACAAGGAGCCGGAGAGCGATCTGAGCAAGCTGATCGAAGTGCCGACGAAGGACGAGGGCAAGACGCTGACGGCGAGCACTGAGGAATTCAAATTCAGCGCCGCCGTGGCGGGCTTTGGCCTGCTGCTGCGCGACTCCAGCTACAAGGGCAGCCTCAGTTGGGAAACCGTGCGCCGCCTGGCGCTGGATGGCAAAGGCGCGGACAAGCTGGGCTATCGCGGCGAGTTTCTACAGCTGATCGACAAGGCGCGTGGGCTGCGGGAAACGCGGTAGGGAGGGGAAATGACGAATGACGAATGACGAGGGTGAATATGGATGGATGGCTGCGCTGGGAAGAGGTCTTGCAGGGGTTAAGTAACCTATGGGGCCGTTTCCCCGCGCAGGCTGGTTTGTGCGAAAATCGACGCAAGAAATGGGGCTGGGTGGTGTAGTTTTTGCACCCCATTTTTGTATTTTCTCTGCATGCTGCGTCGCGCTTTTATTGGCTCATTACTCCTGCTTTCACTGGCCTCTTCAAGGGCTGCTTCGGGGGCGGATGCGGCGGCGCTTTGGTCGGGCAAGGTGCGGCGGATTTTGGATGAGAACTGTGTGAAGTGCCACGGGGTGCTGGAGCAGAAGGGCGGGCTGGAGCTGGACACGCCGGAGATGGTGCTCAAGGGCGGTGACGATGGAGCGGTGGTGACGGCGGGGAAGCCGGAGGAGAGTGTTCTGTTTACCAGCCTGGAGAAGGGCGCGGATCCGCACATGCCGCCGAAGAAGCAGCTCGGCGATGCTGAGCGTGCGGCGGTGAAGGAGTGGATCGCGGTGCTGCCGGAGACGCCGATCGCGGCGGAACCGGTGAAGCCGAAGGATGCGCGGAAGTTTGGCTCGGGTGAGGAGGCGATCGACACGCTGATCTCCGAAGGCTGGGCGCGTGTGGGGGTGAAGCCTGCGGCGGCCGTTTCCTATGCGGTGTGGTGCCGGCGTGTGTATCTGGATCTGGCGGGAAGGATTCCCACGCAGGCGGAGTTGGCGGCGTTTGTGGCCGCGCCGCAGCGGGATGGACTCATCGACAAGCTGCTGGCGGCGCCGGAATATGCGGTGCGGATGCGGGAGCTGTGGGACACGTTTTTGATGGGCCGCCTGCCGCGTGGGAATCCGGATGGACGGCGCAAGGGCTCGGGCTGGTGGGTGTTTCTGGAAAAGGCCTTCAAGGACAACCGACCGTGGAACGAGGTGGTGTATGATGTGCTGTGCGCGCGGCCTGACAAGGCCCCTGACCGCAAGGGCGCGGCGTGGTTTTTGTTTGAGCGTAAGAACGACTTCCAGAAGATCGCCGAGGCGGTGGCACCGGTGGTGTATGGGACGAAGATCGACTGCGCTCAGTGCCATGACCACCCGCTGGCGCGTGAGATCAAGCAGGCGCATTACTGGGGGCTGGTGGCGGCGTTTAACCGGGGCAAGAATGTGGATGCGAGCACCGCAGTGGCGGAGAGTGCGGTGGGCGGGTACATGAACTTTACCAATTTGAAGAAGGAATCGCAGCCGGCGGTGGTGACGCTGCTGACAGGGCGCACGCTGCCGGAAGTGTGGCCGGGCGGGGAGACGAAGGAGAAGGACGGGCCGGAGATGTATGAGGACCCGAAGGCGGCGGTGCGTGTGCCGAAGTATTCGCGACGTGAGGCGTTTGCGGAGGCGGCGACGCAGGACAATCCATTGCTGGCGCGGGCGTTTGTGAACCGCATGTGGGCGGCGCTGACGGGGCGGGGCATCGTGAACCCGCCGGATGAGATCAATGAGCGCAATACACCGAGCCACCCGGAACTGCTGGAATGGCTGGCGCAGGATTTCGCGGCGCATAAGTATGACACGCGGCGGGTGGTTCGGGAGATCGTGCGCAGCCGGGTGTATGCGCTGGGTGCTTCCGATGCGGCGCCGGAGCTGTTTGCGGGAATGAAGGAACGACCGCTGACGGCGGAGCAACTGGCGCGCTCGTGGCGCGTGGCGATGGGGCTGCCTCCGAACGATGATGAGTTCCGCCGCCAGGTGATCACGGCGATGCCGGATGTGCTGCCGGAGGATTACAACGCGACGTTTCAGCAGGCGCAGTTTTTGTCGGGTTCGCCGACGATGACGGCGCTGCTGCAGGCGGCGCAGCCGGGAAGCATCACCCGCCTCGCCGCGTTACCCGATGCTGGCAGCCGCGTCCGCGAGGCGTTCCAATCGGTGTATGGTCGCGCGCCGGATGCTGAGGAGGCTGCGCAGGCGGCGGCGTTTATGAACGCGAATGCGGACCACCCAGCGGAGGCGACGCGGGATCTGCTCTGGGCGCTGCTGACGAGCGCGGAGTTTCTGGCGATGCCGTGAGGGGGGCGGTGGCTGATGCTCCACGTAGAAACCGCTCTGGAGTGGACTGCGGAATCCACTGATTTACCGAAGCCTCAGCTGGGGTCAGATTTAGATTTGAGGCCTTCCCGATTTATGATCCTGCCTTCAACTCAATGAAAAAGCAGATCATCCGGGATGTCGCTCCATTCCTGTCCGGGTGGTTTCCATTGAATGCGAGTTTCGGTCGTCCTGATTGCATAGGCGGTGCTGGCGATGGGGAGCAGGCCTGCTTTCAGGCGAACGCTCTGGGGTTCATTGGGGCCATCGCGAAATTTGCAGACGATCCGGCCGTCGATCATCAGTTCGTTGCGGTCAAAGTCGCTGTTTGTGCGGAACTCATAGGTGCCCGCCTTCTCGATTTTGATGAAGCCGCTGAGGACGGCATTTTCATTCACGGCCTTGGTCCAGATGGAGAGTGACCTGACCGTTTGCGGCGCGCCCAAGGGCTTGCCCATGTCTGCGGCGGACACATTGCCGTTGTAGTTCTGTCCGACGGCCTGTGAGGGATGCTGGGGGTAGCGCACAAGTTCCAGTCCCGGCGCCTTTTTGGGGGGCTGGCCGATGGGTGGCTGCGGGGTGGAAGAACTGGCTGGGGCAAGGAGATTGATGAGGGCCTTGATTTCGGCGTTGATCTCATTGGATTCCTCCAGGTTGGCGGCTGCCATGGCTCCTTTGAGTGCCTGCTGCAGATCGCGCCCATACTGGCGCTGTGCATTGGTGACCGAGGCTTCGTAGCGCAGGCGGGCCTCATTAACCTGGGCGGTTTTAAACGGGGCTGTGGACAAGGGGAGGTCCTCTGCTCCGAGTTTCTGAAGTGTGGCGTTGATCGCGTTTGCCTCTTCCAGATTGGCGGCTGTGAGCACTACTTTCATAGCCTGATTGAGGTCCGCTGCGTACTTCAAACGTGCTGCCTTCAGACCTGCCTGGTAGTTGCTTTGCGCGGTCTGTGCCGCGGGATTGACGAAAGTCCGGGCGGCGATGGGGGCTGCCGCCGGTTCCTCCTGAGCAAAGGCCGCAAGGCTGGCCATTGCGAGAAGCGATCCGCACACGAGTTCGTTGATCCTCATAAAATATTCTAAAGAGTAAGAGGGCCACGGTTTGCGAGGCAAGTTTTTTCGTCAGAAGTCCACGGCGGAGGAATGGCATTCGCCGTCGGTTCGCAGTAGTGCGCGGAAATGCCATCGTCATTCGCCTCCTGAAGGGCGAAGGCGTTGAGATTTTGCGACAGGGCAGGCGCCTCTGAGTTCCCGCTCTAGCTTTGCTGGGTGGCGGAACCGCCTGCGATGTCGTCCCGGTTGACGATGCCGACCATTTTCATCTCGCGATCCATGACTGGCAGGATGTTGATATGATTTTCATCCATTCGGCGGAGGGCGGTGGCGCAGTCTTCGTCTTCAAAGCAGTACAAGATTTTTTTATCCATGCTCTCCGACACCAACGTGCGGGAGGGATCATGCCCGAAGCGGGTGGCGTGCTGGTCGGGGTTGGGGTCATTGACCATGCCAACGAGGCGGCGGTTTTCTGCCACGGGCATGCTGTCCTGGCCCGTTGCCCGCATTTTTTCACCTGCGGTCTGCACGGAGTCTCCGGGCTTTAATATGCCGGCCTTGTCCAGCAACACATCCACCAAGGGTTTGTTTGAAGGGTGCGGATTGCTGGAGTTGTCAGGCATTGAAATGGAGGGGGAAAGTGTGGGAGAAGAAGTCGCGGGTAGCGTCTTTGCACTGGTATCGCCAAGGGGTGGCGGTCCGGTTGTATGAATTGGTCCGGAGGGGCGGAGGGTGTGTTTTTGAATCTCAGACATCCAGAAGAAGAGTGTGGGTCGATGGACGCATGTGCCCCAAGATTCTTTCTCCACTGATGTAACGCCGGTCAATGTCGCCTCAAACCCTGTTCTCCCCGGGAGTCCTACTCCGCTGGGGGCCACGGTCATGGAGGAGGGTGTTAATTTTGCCCTGTTTTCCGCTAATGCGACGCGGGTGGAGCTTTGCCTTTTTGACCCGGAGGATGGCCATGCGGAAAGGCGGATCACGCTGCCGGAGCGGACGAACCAGGTGTGGCATGGTTTTGTTCCGGAGCTCAAGGCCGGGCAGCTCTATGGCTACCGCGTGCACGGTCCTTATGAGCCGCAGAACGGCCACCGCTTCAATGCCAACAAGCTGCTGCTGGATCCCTACGCACGTGCGATCGGGAGGCCCTTGCGGGAGTGGAAGGCGGAACTGTTTGGCTATGAGCTCGATGCTGAGGAGAAGGATCTCACCTTTGACTCCCGTGACTCGGCTCCCTATGCGCCGCTGGGCATGGTGATTGATCCGGCGTTTGACTGGGGGGAAGACAAGGCACCGCGAACGCCGTGGTACCGGACCTCCGTGTATGAACTGCATGTGAAGGGGTTTACCAAGCTCAATGAGACGATCCCGGAGCACCTTCGTGGTACTTATGCGGGGCTTTCTTCAGATGAGGTGATGGATTACATCAAAAGCCTTGGCGTGACGGCCATCGAACTGCTGCCTGTGCATCATCATCTGGACGACTCCTATCTTTTGGAGAAGGGGCTCTCCAACTACTGGGGGTACAACACGCTGTCGTTCTTCGCCTTTGAACCGGGCTATGCTTCCACGGCTGATCCGCATGAGGCGATGCGCGAGTTCAAGGGGATGGTGAAACGGCTGCATGGTGCCGGCATCGAGGTGATCCTGGACGTGGTGTACAACCACACGGCGGAGGGCAATCAACTGGGACCGACGCTGTCCTTTCGGGGGATCGACAATGCCTCATACTACCGCCTGTCACCGGAGTCGGCACGCTACTATGAAGACTTCAGCGGCTGCGGCAACACGCTGAGCATGCAGCACCCTGCGGGCCTGCGGCTGCTGATGGACAGCCTGAGATATTGGGTGACGGAAATGCATGTGGACGGCTTCCGCTTTGATCTGGCAAGCGCGCTGGCGCGGGAGCTGCAAGGCTGGGACAAGCTGGGCTCTTTCTTTGACGCCATCGGGCAGGACCCGGTGCTGTCCACGGTCAAGCTCATCGCGGAGCCGTGGGATGTCGGCATGGGCGGCTATCAAGTGGGCAATTTCCCGACCGGATGGGCGGAATGGAACGGGCGCTACCGCGATGAGGTGCGCATGTTTTGGAAAGGGATGGGAACGGCAGGCGAACTGGCCGCACGACTGACGGGCAGCGCGGATCTGTACGACCACAGCGGGCGCAGTCCGCATGCCAGCGTGAATTTTGTGACGTGCCATGACGGATTCTGCCTGCGTGATCTGGTGAGCTATGACGGCAAACACAACGAGGCCAACGGTGAGGACAACCGCGATGGTGACAACAACAATGCGAGCTGGAACTGCGGCGCTGAAGGCGAGACGGATGACGAGGGGATCAAGGCGCTGAGGTTCCGCCAGGCGCGCAATTTTCTGGCCACTCTCTTTCTCAGCCAGGGGGCGCCGATGCTGCTGGCGGGAGATGAAAGATGGCATACGCAAAAAGGCACGAACAACGCCTACTGCCAGGACAATGAAATCTCCTGGCTGAACTGGGGTGCGGAGGATGACGAGGTGCGGCGCCTGCGTGACTTTGTGACCAAGCTGATTGCCCTCAGGGCTGAACATCCCGTGCTTTCGAAGAAAAAATTTCTCACCGGACAGCCCGTGGGCGAGGGGCTGCCCAAGGATGTGGCCTGGTGGAACACGATGGGGAACGAGATGACTGAGGAGGACTGGAAGGCGGGCTTTATCCGCTGCTTTGGCATGGTGCTGGCGGGCGGCAACAGCGCGGAAACGGACGAGACCGGCGCACCGAGAAATGGTGACTCCGTCTGCGTGCTGCTGAACGCGCACCATGAGGATCTCGATTTTGTGCTGCCGCCCACGGGTGGTGCCGTGCCCTGGAAACTGCGGCTGACGACGCAGGAAAAGGCGGGGGGCGCGCGCCGCAGAAAGGGCGGGAAATACCGGATACAGGCGCGATCGCTGGTGGTCTTTACGGCTGCTGTGAACGAATAACAAGGCAACGGTGCGGAGGGCGGCAAGCGCCCTGCCCGGCGAGGCGGCGGCCTCAATAAACAGCCGGAGCCTCCACTTGTACGTTCATTCCTTTCATCTGCACATTGAGCCTGGCTGCATGTTTGGGGCCAATGTTGGCAGAATGCGGCCGGGCGGGCCTGCCTGCGCAAAAAAGAGCCGCCGTGGCCCGCAACGCATGCCTTTGTGCATCAGGGCTGCGTGCCGGACGGATGAAGCTGCGCAGAAGGAAAAATCGCTGCTAAAAAGGTGCTGCAAAGAGTGTAACCTTTGCTGCGCCCTGAAACGCCCTTTTTTCCTGATGAATCTCCGCGATCCGCACCCCCGCTGCCCGACTCAAGAGCATACGCTGCACCGGCGGCTGTTTTTGAAGGGGCTGACGGGCGGGGCGCTGGCGAGCACGGCGAGCACGGCGAGCTTTACGGGGCTGTTTCAGAATCCGGTGTTTGCGGAAGAGACGAAGAAGGCGCAGAAGCATTGCATCCTGCTGTGGCTGTGCGGGGCGCCGAGCCAGTTTGAGACGTGGTATCCGAAGCCGGGGAGTCCGGGGAACGGGCCGTTTGGCAGCATGCCGACGAAGATTCCGGGGATTCATTTTTCCTCGCTGATGCCGAAGTGCGCGGGGATCGCGGACAAGCTGAATCTGGTGCGCAGCATGAAGACGAACCAGCCTGAGCACCTGCAGGCGATCAACCTGCTGCAGCGCGGCAGTCCGGAGCGTGCGGGCTTCACGCGGCCCACGCTGGGCAGCAGTCTGGCGCAGGCCATGGGGCAGATGGATGCGAAGTTGCCGAACTTCATCTTTTTGGATCCTGTGCCCGGCGGCAATGAATTCGAGGGCTTCAAAGCGGGCAACTGGGCGGGCTGGCTCGGCGCGGAGTACGCACCGGTGCGGCTGGGCGGGGACTACACGCAGTTTTTGCAGAAGGAGGGTGAGAGCATCCCGCAGCATGACAAGGAATCGCGCGAGACCTTGCGCAAATTCCTCACCTCCAAGTATGAGCGGGATCGCAGCAGCGCGGTGGCGCGCAGCCAGAATGCGGCCTTTGAACGCATGAAAGGGCTGAGCGCCAGCGCGGACCTCTTTGACGTGAACAAACTCCCGGCTAAGGACCGCGAGCGCTACGGGCCGGGGAGTTTTGCGCAGCATGCACTGATGTCGCGGCACCTCGTGGAAAACGGCGCGCCGTTTGTGATGGTGGCCAATGGTATGAACTGGGACAATCATGTGTTCAACCACGAGATCCATCAGATGCTTGTGCCGGAGCTGGACCATGTGGTTTACAATCTGGTGAACGACCTCGAAGAGCGCGGGTTGCTGGACTCCACGCTGGTGATTGCGATGGGCGAGTTTGGCCGCAGTCCGTGGATGAATGCGGCGCGCGGTCGCGAGCACTACCCGAACGCCTGGAGCATGATGATGACCGGCTGCGGCCTGAAGCGCGGCGTGGTCACGGGGGCGACGGACGTGGACGGCGTGGACGTGATCGAAAAACCGTACAGCGAGCAGAATCTCTTCGCCACCATCTTCACGGCGCTGGGCATTGACCCGTATGCGGAGTATGACCTGCCCGGCATGCCCACCTTCCACCGCGTGGAAAACAAGGCGGAGCCGATCCGCGACATCCTCGCCTGAGACCGCCCATGAAACTGACCCGTACCAAACAATACGAGATGCCCTTTGCCGTCCTGGGACTGGCGACCACGCCGGATGGCGCGCTGGCCTATGCGGCCTGCATGGACGGCAGCGTGCATGCGGTGGAAACCGCGACCGGCAAGAAGGAGGTCTTTGAAAAGAAGCACAGCTCCTACGCCAGCGGCTGCGTGCTGCTGCCGGATGGCAGGACGCTCATTTCCGCCGGGTATGACGGCATGCTGCTCTGGCATGACGTGGCCACGCGCAAATGCATCCGCGAGGTGAAGGCGCATTCGTTTTGGAGCTGGCAGCTCGCGATCTCGCCCGATGGCACGCGCGTGGCCAGTGTGACGGGGCAGTACATCGCCGGGGGCTGGAAGTATGAGCCTGCGGCGGAGAGCGAGCCGTCTGTGCGCGTGTATGACACCGCCAGCGGGGCGCTGGTGGCCAGCTACAGCCACACGCCACCGGTGCTGAGCTGTGCCTTCAGCCCGGATAGCAAACACCTCGCTGCGGCAAACATGATGGGCGAGGTGCGCGTGTGGGATGTGCAGGCGAAGGATGGCAAACCGGTGTCGCAGTGGACGTCTCCTGATTTCACCTCCTGGGGCACCACCAAATCCCACCACTACTCCGGCGGCATCTACGGCCTCATTTTCTCATCGGATGGCAATGCCCTGCTAGGATGTGGTATGGGGCCCATGGGAGATCCGATGGCGGGCAATGGCAAGATGACCTGGCAGCGCTGGGACTGGCGCGCGGGCAAGAAGCTGGATCAGATCAAGGACGGTCAGCACGGCTCCGGCCTCATGGAGACGCTGGCGTTTCACCCGGATGGAAAGCACTTCCTTATGGCGGGCCGTCAGGCGCAGGGGACGTGGAATGCCGCGCTCTTCAGCGCGGCGGATGGCAGCCTGGTTTCATCCATGGACACCAAATCACGCATGACTCGCGCACGCTTCACGGCGGATGGGAAGAGCATGATCGCCACGGTGATCACCGGCCCCGGCAAAGTGAAGCCGGGGAAGTGGGAGGCCATGGGGCGCGTGCAGGTGTACAGCGTGGAGGTGTAGGGTCTACGCTGACTCATATCACGAGCAATTTAAACAGGTCTGTGTGCTGGGCGCAGCGGGCTCAGGGCGAAGGTCGGTCGTGTTTGGCGTCCAGCGCGTGCACATCGACTACCGTCCCCTGCGCCAAACCGCCCGACTGCGAGGACGTTCCTACGCCGGGGTGCGTTGCCAGACGCTCACAGACGGGCGGGCTTCGCCACGACCGTCCTACGCCATCATACCCACCTCTTCTCGCCAAGGGCGGTTTGATCTCCTGACTCGTTTTCAATTGTTCATGGTATCAGTCTGTCGGGCGGGCTGTCTGCTTGGGCAGCTTGGTGAGCCGGTAGCGCTGGATTTTGTACTGCAGGGCGCGGCGGCTGATGCCGAGGGCCTGTGCGGCCTCCTCGCGGTTGGAGGTGACTTTGAGCAGCGTCTGGCGGATCAGCTCGGCCTCCACCTGAGCGAGCGTCATGCCCGGCTGGATGGCGATGGTCTGCGGCTCGCGCCGGCCCTGGTGCATGGCGGGTGGCAGATCATCCAGGCCGATGGCGGCGTGCGGTACGGTGACGACGAGGCGCTCCACCAGGTTGCGCAGCTGGCGGACATTGCCGGGCCAGCGCAGGGTTTGAAAAAGGCTGAGCACCTCGGCTTTGAACTTCTTGGGCCGCCGGCGGTGCTTGGTGCAGAAGTGGTCGGTGAAGGATTTCACCAGCGGGGCGATGTCCTCCGCACGTTCGCGCAGCGGGGGCATCGTGACGGAGACGATGTTGAGGCGGTAAAAAAGGTCTTCGCGAAAAGCTCCGCCGGTGACGGCCTCGGCTTCGAGATCTTTGTTGGTGGCGGCGATGATGCGGGCGTTGGCGCGCTCGACTTTGTGACTGCCCACGGGCCGGTAGGTGCCGTCTTCGAGCACGCGGAGGAGATCCCCCTGGCCTTTGCGGGAGAGATCGCCGATTTCATCGAGAAACAAGGTGCCGCCCTGCGCCAGTTGAAAGCGGCCTTTGCGGTCGCTGACGGCGCCAGTGAAGGCACCGCGCACATGGCCGAAGAGCTCGGCTTCGATCAGGTTCTCCGGCAGTGCGGCGCAGTTTACCGCGATGAAGGGCTGGGATTTGCGACGGCTCTTTTCATGAATGACACGGGCGACGACCTCCTTGCCGGTGCCGCTCTCTCCGCCGATGAGGACGGTCACATCCGTGGGGGCGATCTGCTGGATGAGGCGGCTGATGTCCTTCATGGCGGCGCTGCTGCCGGCGAAGATGTCGGGGTCTGAGCGGCGGCGGAGGCGCTGCTTGATCTGCTGGTCTTCGGCCACCAGCGACTGATGATCGAGGGCCTTGCGGACGGACTCGGCGAGCTGCGCGGCGTTGACGGGCTTGGAGAGGTAATCAAACGCGCCTTTGCGCATGGCCTCCACGGCGGTGTGGATGGTGCCTTTGTCACTGAGGAAAATGAACTGCGTGTCCGGCGTGATGCCGCGCACTTTTTCCATGAGGGCGACGGCGTCGATGCGCTGCGCGTCGAAGGATTTGACGACGACATTGAAGAGTTCTCCGGCGGCGAGATTCAGCGCATCGGACTCATGCGAGGCGACGGACACCCGGTAGCCGACCTTGGCCAGCACATCCCGGATGACGCGGGCGGAGGTGGCATCACGATCGAGGACAAGGATGTGGATGTTGGCGGGTTCCATGGAGAACGAACAACGTTGCACTGAGTGGATGGTGCAAGTGCAATAATTGCACGTCTGTGCGGATGGTGGAAATCAACCGCAAACTGGCGTGGTGCTGGGGGCCTTGAAGTACAAGGGCTGGAGCGTCTGCCGGACCACCTGGCCCGTGAAATGCAATCTCAGGTGATGTCATGCTCAAATCCTCCCCCCAACGCACCTCCTCATCCCGAGCCCCGTCTGACAGCGAGCTTCTGCAATCGAAGAAGGACCAGGACTTCGACCTGATCTTTCCAGAGGCCATCGGCAGGCTGTCCGCCTGCCACTGGAGTCCGGTGCATGTGTGCCGCACGGCGGCGCAGATGCTGGTCATGCAGCCTGGCACGCGGGTGCTGGACATCGGCTGCGGTCCGGGGAAATTCTGCGTGATCGGCGCCACGACGACGCAGGGCCACTTCACCGGCGTGGAGCAGCGCGGGAAGCTGGCGCGCATTGCACAAGATATGGTGAGAAAGCATCATGTGCCACGGGTGGAGATCATGCATGGCAACATCCAGGAGGTGAACTTCCGCGACTTTGAGGCGTTTTATCTCTTCAATCCGTTTGAGGAGAACATCATGCCGGCGCTGCGGATCGACTATGATGTGGAGCTGAAGCCGCAGCTTTACACGGATTACTCCGTGCATGTGCAGCAGCAGCTGCTGCGGATGCCGATGGCGACACGTGTGGTGACGTATTGCAGCGACGGTCTGGAAATCCCGGACTGCTACGCCTGTGTGAAAACGGCTTTCACCGACAAGCTGAAGCTGTGGGTGAAGAAGCACCCGTCTCCGGACTACACGCGGGTGGAGGCATTTTCTGCGAATGATCAAAGCGCGCCGGCCAGGATGGAGGGGCCCGCTTTCGCATGAATTCCGCCCTGGCGTGGCTGGAGGTGTTCCGCCGCCCTGCCGCTGAGACCGCCCCCACGTATGCCCTTTTTTTTGACAACCCAACCGACCCCGACAATTCTATGAAAACCACCGTCACACTCATCGAAGACCTCTCCCAGCTCAGCGAACTGGATGCCGCTAAACGTCGCCTGGAGCCCGGCAGCGCGCGCTGCAAGGAGCTGAAGCTGGAGGCTGAGAGCGTGCGCGAGCGCCTTCCCACGGCGATCCTGCACCACTACGATCTGCGGATTTCCAAAGGCAAGCGTGGAGCAGCCCGGATGCGGAACAACACCTGCGGCGGCTGCCATCTGTCGCTGCCCAGCGGTCAGCTTTCGGATCTGCGCCGTGAAGATGCGGCGCTGCAGGTCTGCGGCTATTGCAGCATTTTTATTCTGCCGGAGATTGTGCAGCCAGAGGCTGCGCAGGCCGTTGCGCCAGTGGTGGAAGAGCCCGTGGTGGTGAAGAAGCCGCGCAAGAGCAAGGCGAAGGCTGCGGAGGATGCATGAGCCATCCTGCGCAGCGCCGGCAATTTTTCCCAGGCAGGTGAGGCCAAAATTCGCTCAGGATGCGATAGAAGATGGGGTGAAGAGCCCATTTCATCTTCCGAAATGCTGCGGTTAGCTCCGGGAGGATGAAGAACAACCCGTGCCGGCCATGAACAAGCTCACCACCCTTCTTGTCGCCGTGGATTTTTCCACCGGATCACGCACGGCCTATGAACAGGCGGTGCGTATCGCGGCCCTCCATGGCTCGAAGATCCATGTGCTGCATGTGGTGGACTCTGCCGCCGTGGCGGCCCTGGCAGACAGCCGCGAGGAACCCTTTGAAAACCATGCGAAAGTGGCGGTTGAAGGGGCGAACGAAGCGCTTGTCCGCTGGCTGGAGCAGTCGCCCACCCCGGAAAATTATGAGGTGACGATCGCACTGGGGACGCCGCTGCATGAGATCCTGGAGCATGCGCGTGCACTGAAGGCGGACCTGCTGGTGGCTGGGATCGCGGGGGCGGGGGAGATGTCCGCAGGAGCGGGGTCGATTTCGAGCAAGCTGGCGCGGAAGGTGCAGACGCCGGTGCTGCTGGTGCGCACAAACCACCCGCAGCCGTTCCAGAGGATCGTCGCATGCATCGATTTTTCCGAAAGCTCGCGGGCGGTGGTGGAAGAGGCCTGCGATATGGCGCGCATGGATGGAGCCACGGTGGACTTTCTGCATGTGTGGCAGGAGCCTTGGGCGGCCATGGCCTACCCGACGCCGTTTGCGGAAACGAGCGTGCCCACGATGGTGTATACAGCGGAGGAGCGGGACCTTTTCATCGAGCGGCTGCGCAAGGAGCTTCAGGAGTTTGTGGGCGATGCCGTGCAGGGTTTCGAATCCAGGCAGGTGCTGCATGAGGCGTTCAGCCATGGCAATGGCATCGCCGAGCATGCGCACGAGGCGCAGGCGGATCTGATCATCGTGGGCGGCAAGGGCCGGACGAATCTGCGGTATGTGCTGCTGGGCTCCACGGCGGAGCGCCTGCTCACGCGCCTGCCCTCCTCTCTCCTTGTGGTGAAGCTTCCCGTTGATAACCTCTAAACCATTATGAAAACCATCGTAGCCCTGGTCGATCTTTCCGATCTGACATTCAAAGTCCTCAAGCAGGCCCACATGCTTGCCACCGCGTTTCACAGCGAAGTGATCATCCTGCACGTGCTGACAAAGGTGCCGGTGGTGGTGGATGTGGGGCTGGCATCTCCCGTCGTCGCGCAGGATCCCTCGCCGGAGGACGTGCACCGGCAGACGGAGCAGTTGTTTGAAATGCGTGATTCGCTGGTCAAATTTGGCGTGCGCGCCAGCGTTGAGCAGCTCGCCGACGCCAATGTGGCAGCGGTGCTCGCGGAAACCCGGCGGCGGAACGCGGATCTGATCATTCTCGGCTCCCACCACCACAGCACGATCTACCATTTGCTGGTGGGCAGCGTGACCTCGGATGTTTTGAAGGGCGCCCACTGCCCGGTGCTGGTGGTGCCGAGCGATGAGAACATGAAGGAGAAGTAACGCGGCGGCCTGTCTCAGAGCCTCTGCGCGATGACGAAGACGTGGGGCTCGGGGTGCTGGTCGTACTCCAGGTGGCGGCAGACGCAGCCGGCGGCGGCGATGGTTTGCAGCGTCTGTGAAACGCCCAGCGTGCTGTAATGCAGCGGGGCGCCCATGCTGGCATCCTGCTTTTCGGCCGGGGAGTCCAGGCCGCCAAAGGTGAAGATGAAAACACCGCCAGGGGCCAGGGCGGTGCAGAGCTTGGTGAGCACCCCGGCGCTTTCCTCCAGCGGGAGGTGCCAGATGCTGTCCCACGCGGTGATGAAATCGTAGAGACCGGCGGGCTGCCACTGACACACATCCGCATGATGGAAGGTGGCACGCGGCTCCCGCTGCTGCGCCAGCGAGATCATGCGCGCGGAGACATCCAGTCCCTCCAGGGCATAACCATGCTGGGCGAGGAGGCGGAAGAAACGACCATGGCAGCCGCAGCCGACATCGAGCGCCCGCCCGCCGTATGAACTGCGGAACCGTAGCGCCTGCTCATGCTGCCGGATGCCGTTCTGTTCCAAATGGGGCTCCAGCCATTGATCGGCGATGGCGTCATAACTCCGGGCGAGGTCAGCAGGCTGCATGGCGGAGGGCTTCGCGCAAGACCGCAGGCGTGGCAAGCGGGACTGCTGGAAGCGATTTTGACCTTTTACCGAAAAGGCAGGCTGGAAGGTCACAAAGAGTGCTTTTTTCGATCCATAAACCCGACGCGGCCGACCGGAGTGAAGGAGTCTTGACGCCCGCGTGGAGATTCCCCATCATGAGTTTCCAGTTATGACATCGCGCATTCTCCTCCCGTTTCTCCTTTCGTTCTCACTTTCCGCCTTCGGGGTGGATGACTACCAGCTTGGCCCGCTTTCGCAGGAGAAGTCCGATGTGCCGAAGGGAAAGGTGATCCCGATGCCGGCGCACGCTTCAAAGATCTACCCCGGCACCGTGCGTGACTGGTGGATCTATGTGCCGGCACAGTACAAAGCAGATCAGCCGGCGAACCTGATGGTGTTTCAGGATGGGCACGACTACGTGGGCCTCAAAGGAGCCTGGCGGGTGCCGGTGGTATTTGATAATCTCATCGCCAGCGGGGACATGCAGCCGACGATCGCGATTTTCATCAATCCGGGACATGGCGGAGACACCAAGCCGCAGAGCGCGTGGAAGAACAACAACCGCGGTAAAGAGTACAACACACTGGGGGATGTGTATGCGCGCTTCCTGCTGGAGGAAATCATCCCGCAGGTGCAGAAGGATTATAAAATCACGGAAAACCCTGAGGGCTGGGCCATCGCGGGAGCGAGCAGCGGAGCGATCTGCGCTTTCACGGTGGCTTGGGAGCGGCCGGACAAGTTTCGCAAGGTGTTCTCCACCATCGGCAGCTACGTGGATCTCGCGGGCGGGCATGTCTATCCTTCGATCATCCGCCTCACGGAGCGCAAACCGCTGCGTGTTTATTTGCAGGATGGCAGCAGCGATCTGGACAATCCTTATGGCAACTGGCCGCTGGCGAACCAGCAGATGGCCAAAGCGCTGGCCTACCAGAAGTACGATTACACCTTCACCTTTGGGGATGGTGCCCATAACAGCAAGCAGGGCGCGAGCCTGTTCCCGGAGGCGATGAAATGGCTGTGGAGGAAGTGAAAAACAGAGACTGCCGGCTTGTTAGAGCCCCGCAATCCGATGAAAATGCGTTCCAAAGGCTATTTTCATTGTGAATAACTTGGTTTCCACCTTGACACGTTCTCCAATCCTCTTACCATCGCGGCCCCTTCTTTCCCAGTCGGAAGATATTTCGTACATAGCACTAATGAAGACGTTTTCAGCCAAAGCCCAGGAGCAGAACCCCACATGGTGGGTCATCGACGCCAAGAACCAAATTCTTGGAGACGTCGCAGTCGCAGCCGCAAACCTCCTGCGCGGCAAGACCAAGCCTACCTTCACCCCGCACGTTGACACCGGTGATTTCGTGGTCGTTCTGAACGCCGCCGAAGTCCGCCTCAGCGGCAAGAAGGAAATCCAGAAGATTTACACCTCGAAGGCTGGCTACGTCGGCAATCAGAAGATCGAAAACGTCGAGCGCGTGCGCGCCCGCCGTCCGCAGCTTCTCGTTGAGCGCGCCGTGAAGGGCATGGTCCCCCACAACCGTCTTGGCCGCGCCGTCATGGGCAAGCTGAAGATCTATGAGGGTGCCGAGCATCCGCATGAGGCGCAGAATCCGAAGCCTTTCTCCGTCGCCTAATACCTTCCCATCGTCACCTATCGCATGAGCAAGCCTCTCAAAACCACCACTGGCCGCCGCAAGACCGCCATCGCCCGCGTCTTCATCACCGAAGGAGCCGGAAGCATCACCGTCAATGGACGTGACTTCGAAGAGTATTTCCCGACCGTGGCCCTGCAGAACCAGATTTTGTTCCCGCTGGCTCTCACGAATTCCCGCCAGACCTATGATTTCAAGGTAAACGCCAGCGGCGGTGGCTGCACCGGCCAGGTGGGCGCCGTCCGTCTCGGCATCGCCCGCGCTTTGATCGGCGTGAATCCTGAGCTCCGCGGCGTCCTCAAGCAGAACGGTCTGCTGACCCGTGACTCCCGCGCCAAGGAACGTAAGAAGCCAGGTCGCCCAGGCGCCCGCAAACGCTTCCAGTTCTCCAAGCGTTAATCGACCCCTGTTACAGCTCGATGTGTGCAAAGCCCCGCCCAGTGCGGGGTTTTGTTTTTTCTGTCGCTGGCGGCAGGTTTTCGCGCCAGAATCCACCCATGTCCACAGGTCAACTCCTTGTTCTCGGCGCCAGCGTCATCTGGATCTTGTTCTGCATGCGCTTCTGGTATGCAATTGACCAAGAGCACACCTGGCAGCGACGGTTTATTGCCATCGGTGCGGGAATTGGCGGAGGGCTGATCTACCTCATCGGGACGATGATGCTGCAGATGCTGAAAGAGCCGGGCCCGCCGGTGGTGAATGATGAGACGGAGATCCGGGTGTCGCCGGGGAAGCGGGCTGACGAGCCGAAGAAGTAACGGGCGGGTTGTTCAGAACCAAAAAATGCCAGCCAGCTTTAACGGAATTGGAACCGCTTACTACGGAGAGTGTGATTTTCGGGCCGATGGCTCCTATGTCACCACCGAGTGGGTTTCGCTGTTTTACCTGCCTCTCGTTCCACTGAGAAGCGTGCGCCTGATACGGCAGCGGAAGAAAGACGTGGACTCGGTGGCCTTTGGCTCAAAGTCCGTGATCTTGGTCGAGCGCCTGCCGCTGCACTGGCGGCAGGTGGCCAAAATCTACGGGTTCATCGGGCTCTGCGTCGCCTATGTGGCGGCTCTGGTTCACTTCCCTCCCATGCTCGGCTGGTCTTGGGATTCCATTCCGCCAAAGCTGGCAGCTTTCATCTGGCTGCCTCTTCTCTCGCTGCCCTATGTGTTGCCGCTGTCTCTGCGTCGTCGCGAGCGTCAAAAAGCCGGTTTTTCTCCGGAGGCACTGATGAAAACGATCACCTGGCTCAAGGTGAAACAGCAGTTTGGGGCCTGATGGCTGGGCTCCACGAGACCACGGCCTGAGTTGCCGAGACGCAGATCTTTCCGTATCACGGCTCCTGCTGGGAGCTGGTGTGCTCTGTACAGATCGTGAACAGTCAGCGAAGCGGGGGCGGCATAGCAACGGTACTGGCAAGCAGGCCCATCACCCCCACTCACTCCACATCCCCAAACCCAGACGTCACCAACTCTTCGAGGTCGGCCACGGCAGCTTCGGCGTCGCTGCCGTCTGCGATAATTTTGATGGTCTCGCCGCGTCCTGCCGCGAGCATCATGAGTCCCATGATGCTTTTGCCGTTGACGGGTTCGTCGTCCTTTTCCACCCACACGTCGCACTGGTACTTGCTGGCGCGTTTGACGAACTGCGCCGCCGGACGTGCATGCATGCCCATTTTATTGCGGATCGTGAGTTCTTTTTGAATGCTCATGGGGAGTGTGGAAGGACCTGCTGTTAACCTAATTGATCATCCGTCATCTTTTTCAACAACCTTTGGTCAAACTCTACGGCGCTGTTGTAGCCAAAGGTGCGCAATTTAAAATTGATGGCGGCCAGTTCGATGAGTCCGGCGACGTCGCGGCCCGGTTCCACCGGCAATGCCACCCGGCCGATCTTCATCCCCATGATCTCCCGGGTGTCGCTGTTGACGCCCACGCGTTCGAGGTCTTCGGTTTTGGTGCCGCGCACAAGTTCCACGATCAAATCCAGGCGTTTGCTCAGGCGCACGGCGCTGACGCCGAAGAGGGCGGCGACATTGAGGATGCCCAGGCCGCGGATTTCGATCATCCCACGCGTGATGTCCGGGGCGGAGCCGATGACCTCGCGGTCTTCGATGAGGCGCAGGCGCACGGCATCGTCTGCCACGAGGCTGGCGCCGCGCTGAAGCAGGCCGATGACGCTTTCACTTTTGCCGCAACCGCTGTCTCCCTGGATGAGGACACCGAGACCCTGGACGTCCACCAGACAGCCATGCACCAGCAGGGTGGGGGCAAAGGCCCACTCCAGCTTGATCGTGGCCGCATTGAGGAACTTCATGGTCATCATGCTGGTCTGGAAGACGGAGATGCCTGCGCTGTTGGCGATGTGGATCAGTTCATCATCAAGGCGGTGGCCGCGTGCGACCACGATGCAGGGGATGTCCCAGGAGCAGAGCTGGCTGAAACGGGCGGCGCGCAGCTTGGGGTCCAGCCCCTCAAGGAAGGAGTGCTCGGAGTTGCCGATGACCTGAACGCGTTTGTAGGCGAAGTAGGTGAAGAAGCCGGAAAGCGCCAGGCCGGGGCGGTTTACGGAGGGCTCATTGATCTTGCGTGAGTAGCCGGCGTCACTGCCGATGAGCTTGAGCTTGAGCCCCTTTTCGTTGAGACTGAAAAACTCCCCCACCGTCACCGAGGACGGGCGTTTGACTTTGGTTGGAGGAGGCATGACTTGACATTACGCGAAGCTTCTCAAACACAGCAACGAAAAAGCAACTCGCACTGGAAAACAGTCATCAACCGGTTAAATCATTCGAACCCGACGCCGCACCCCGCAGCACCGGCTCTTTTACACCTCTCTCATGCCCCGCAAAAAGGAATCCGCTTTCGACTCCGTGGAGTCAGTCCTCGCAGACATTCGCGCTGGCCGCATGGTCATAGTCACTGATGACGAGGACCGTGAAAATGAGGGGGACCTGATCTGTGCCGCCGAAAAAATCACGCCTGAAATGGTGAACTTCATGGTGAGGCAGGGCGGTGGCATGCTGTGCGTGCCGGTCTCGCTGGAAATCGCCGAGCGCCTGAACCTTCCCAGCATGGTGCCGGAGAACCGCGAAGCCTTCCGCACCGACTTTACCGTGACTGTCGATGCCGCGAAGGGCATCAGCACCGGGATCAGCGCCGCCGACCGCTGCCGCACGATCCGCCTGCTGGCGGATGCGCAGAGCAAGCCGGAGGATCTCGTCCAGCCGGGGCACATCAATCCGCTGGTGGCCAAGCCGGGCGGCGTGCTGCGCCGTGCGGGGCATACGGAGGCGGCGGTGGATCTGGCGCGTCTGGCGGGTCTGCGTGAAGCCGGCGTCCTCATTGAGATCATGAACGCGGACGGCACGATGGCGCGGCTGCCCCACCTCAAGAAATTTGCGAAGAAGCACGCCCTTAAGATGTGCAGCATCGCCGACTTGATCGCCCACCGGCGCCTGAGTGAGAAACTGGTGGAAAAGATCGAGGTGGTGGACATGCCGACCGATTTCGGCGTTTTCAAACTGCACCTGTACAAGAGCAGCCTCGACGGGGTGCACCACGTGGCCCTGGTCATGGGAGACATCACGCCGGATGAGCCGGTGCTGGTGCGGGTGCACAGTGAATGCCTGACGGGAGATGTGTTTTCCTCCCGCCGCTGTGACTGCGGCAGCCAGCTCCATGCCGCGATGAAACACATCGCCACAGACGGGAAGGGGATCATTGTTTACATGCGCGGCCACGAAGGGCGCGGCATCGGCCTGCATGGCAAGATCATGGCCTACAAGCTTCAGGAGCAGGGCTTTGACACGGTGGAGGCCAATCTCAAACTCGGCTTCCCCATGGACCTGCGCGACTACGGCATCGGCGCGCAGATCATCTCCGATCTGGGGGTGCGCAAAATCCTGCTGATGACGAACAACCCGCGCAAGGTTGTGGGGCTCGAAGGCCACAAGCTCGAAATCGTCGAACAAGTCCCCGTCAAATCCACGCCCAAACCCGAGAACGCCCGCTATCTCGAAACGAAAAAGAAAAAAATGGGCCACAAGCTTTAGTCACATGTCCAATTACGCCTCCAGCCGTCCACGCCCCACCCAGGATCCGATCAACATCGCGATCGTCGCCTCTTTGTACAACAACCAGTTCGTTCAAGGCCTGCTCAATGCCGCCAAGGAAGAGATCGAAGTCATCGCCCCCAATGCCACGGTCGATGTCTATCGCGTGCCCGGCGCCTTTGAGATCCCGGTCTGCGTGGAGCACGTGCTGCGCGGCAGCTCTCCGGATGCGGTGATCACGCTGGGGGTGATCATTCGTGGATCCACCGAGCATGCCGATCTTGTGGGGGCATCCGTGACGGATGCGCTGCAGCAGATGGCGGTGAGGCACTGCATCCCCGTGATTCATGAGGTGCTGCTGGTGAGCACGGAGGAGCAGGCGGAGGAACGCTGCCTGGGAGCCACCATCAACCGTGGTACTGAGGCCGCGCAGACCTGCGTCAAAATGATCAACCTTTTCGGCAAGATGAAGGCTAGCTTTGCTGGCGAACCCCTTGACCACGCCTAACATCATGGGAAGACGCCGCGAAGGCCGCGAGGCCGCCATTCAATTTCTCTTTGCCCGTGATCTTCAGGGGACGGAAAAGCCCGGGGAGCCGGAAGATTTTTGGACGCTGCACAGCGCCCGGACCTCCACCCGAGCCTTTGCTGAAAACTTGATCAAGGGGGTGCTGACCCATCAGGCCCAGATCGACTCAGGGATCACCGGGCTGCTGGAGAACTTCAGTTTTGAACGACTCGCCGCCGTGGACCGCAACGTCCTGCGCGTGGCATCCTACGAGCTGCTGTACTGCCCGGAGGTGCCCACGCCCGTGATCTTGAACGAGGCCATCGACATTGCCAAAGCGCTGAGCGCCGGGGAGTCCGGCTCATTCGTCAATGGAGTGCTCGACAAGCTGGCGAAGTCACTGCGCAAACCGGGATCGCCTGCTCCCGCCCCCCAAGCCTCCTAACTTTTATCCGATGGCCGGTTTTTTCAAATCACTCATCCAGCGCTTCACCAAGCCCGACATCGACTGGGACGACCTGGAGGCTTCTCTCATTTCCGGAGATCTGGGGCCGCGCCTGGCGCTGCAGATCGTGGCGGATCTCAAATCACGCCAGCGCACGCTGCACGGGGCGGACATCGTGCAGGTGGCGCGCGAGCATGTGCGGAAGATTTTGCCCGAGTCAGTGCCTGCGCTCAAGCCCGTCCCCGGAAAGCCGAAGGTGCTGCTGATCGTGGGTGTCAACGGCACCGGCAAGACCACCAGCACGGCCAAGCTGGCGCACCTGCTGCACCAAGGAGGGCACAAGGTGGTGCTGGCCGCGGCAGACACGTTCCGTGCCGCGGCGGTGGAGCAGCTCACGGTCTGGGCAGAGCGTTTGAAAATCCCGCTGGTGAAGGGGCCGCCGAACGGAGATCCGGCATCAGTGTGTTTTGACGGCTATGAAAAAGCGGTGAAGACGGAGGCGGACTTCCTCATCTGCGACACCGCAGGGCGGCTGCACACAAAGCACAACCTGATGGAGGAGCTGAAGAAGATCCACCGCATCCTCGGGCGCAAAGATGCGGAGTCACCGCATGAAGTGCTGCTGGTATGTGATGCCACGACGGGCTCCAATGCGCTGCAGCAGGCCCGTGAATTCAATAAGGTGATTCCCCTGACGGGTGTCATTGTCACCAAGCTGGATGGTAGTGGCAAAGGCGGTGTGCTTGTGGCGATTCAGCAGGAACTCGGAGTGCCCACGCGATTCATCGGACTCGGTGAAAGCGTTGAAGATTTTCAAGCGTTTGACTCGAAGCGATTTGTGGAAGAACTGCTCTAAGTTGAGCCGCATGGACAAAATTTGCACCTTTCGTTGGTGCTTTGGTATCTTTGCAGCTCTTGTGCAGTTCACCCCAAGAAATCTCTTGTCGAAAGAGTATCGCCTTAGCTAATTAGCCGGACACCCTTTTCAAATCACACCCTGGAGGAAATCACCTGTGACGTTCAAATGCCCCACATGCGACATGCAACTCAAAGCCGAGCCGGAGATGGCCGGAAAAATCGTCCGATGCCCCGGCTGCAACACCAAGTTGAGCATTCCAGCGAGCATCGGCACGGGTTCATTGCCGCCGCCGTCGGGCATGCCTCCTCCCTCAGGCATGTCTTCGCCGCCGCCGGCAGGTGATTCATTTGGAACGGAGTATGAGCATGGGGCTTCCGCGCCTGAGCAAGCTCCTGCGCATTCATCTTATGAGCCGAAGGAACGTGGCGGCTGGGAGGAGACCGATCCGTCGAATCCCAACCCGTGGCTCGCCCTCGCGATTGGAGCGGTGGCATCGCTGGCATGGTTTGGCATCATGTTCCCATTTGGCAAGGGAGCCTATAACGCTCCGCCAGTGGACACGATGGATTACCTGCATGACCTCTTCCTTGAGCGTACCTGGGTGAACTACACGGAAACCTTCTTCTTCTTCTGGGCCATCGGACTGATCTATCTCAAAATCCAGAAGCTCCGCCACCAGAAGGACGCCATGTTTCTGGACGTCCTGCCTGCCGAGCTTGGTCAGGAGGTCAACCGGGAAAACGTCGGACATTTCATCGACCATCTCTACGGTCTGCCATCCCGCCTGCGTGACAGCATGATGGTGAATCGCATTCGCAAAGGGCTGGAGCTCTTCGAAATCCGCCAGAACAACGGCGAGGTGTCGAACATGATGAGCTCCCAGTCGGACATCGACGGCTCCCGCATCGGCGGCAGCTTCTCACTGATCAAAGTCTTCCTCTGGGCCATCCCGATTCTGGGGTTCATCGGTACGGTGCTTGGTCTGTCGCAGGCCATCGGAAGCATCGACCTTCAGGTGTCTGACATCTCCAAGGTGATGGGCTCCCTGGGCAAGGTGACGAGCGGTCTTGGTACCGCGTTTGACACCACCCTGCTGGGCCTGGTGCTGGCGATGTTCCTGAACTTCCCGATGAACGCCGTCTCCAAGGCGGAAGATGACAACCTCAACAACATTGATGCCTTCTGCAACGAAGTGCTCATGCCGCGCCTCAACGATGGCGGCGGAGTGGCGGGTGGCGACACGAACGGGATCATGGACACGCTGGTCAAGGCGGTGGCCAGTTCACAGAAGGAGTTCCTCACCGACCTCAACACTCTTTCCAAGCAGGTCCGCGAGCAGGCGGACAACCTCGACAAACGCGCCGCTGCGCATCAGGAACGTGTGGACGCCGAGTTTGCCATCGCACTGAACCGCATGCGGGAGGACCTCACCAACTCAGTGAAGGACAGCGTCAAGACCACCACGGAATATACGCGGGCCATGGCCAGCGGCATCCAGAGTCTCAACACCCTGCTCTCCGAGCTTGGAGGCAAGCAGATCCTCATTCACCAGGTGAAGAAAAAGGGCTGGTTCAGCCGCGAATAAGGGCCGTTCCACCACTTATCCGACCACATCATGGCAAAACGCCGAGCATCAGATGCCGGGGAGGTTTCACTCTTCCCGTTCCTCAGCATTCTGGCCTGCCTCATCGGGGCGCTGGTCCTGATGATCGTGTTGCTCGTGGTCTCGCAGATGGGGAAGGCACAGGGACGGACTGCTGAGGAAATCGAGCGGGCGCAGGATTACCTCAAGATCAAGAAGGAGATCGAAGAGCGCAAGGTGCAGGATGTGGTGCTCAAGGAAAAGCTGGCCGTGCTGGAAAAGCTGCAAAAAGAACTGGAGGAGAAGAGGCAGCAGTACGTCAAGCTCCGCAAGCTGATCGACACCTCCAAGGATCTTCAGGAGGAAAACCTCAAGATCAGCCAGAAGATGCAGAAGGAGCTGGATGACCTGCTGCTTGAAATCGAAGGCATGAAGCAGCAGCAGGCCGAGAGCAAAAAGGAGATTGCCACGCTCATGGCTGAAATCAAAAAACGCCATGTGCCGGAGGACAAAAAACTGCCGCCGGTCGTCGTACAGCCCTCCGGCAGCGGCATGAGTGAGGACACCAAGGTTTACTTTGTGGAGGCCAGTGGGGGCGGTTTGAAGATTCTCGGCGCCTGGGGGGAGGACTACCGTCTCAGCGCGAGCGCGTCTGTCGTGGTGGCTGATGTGGCCTACAATTACTTCCTTTCGGAAATTGCCAAGAATCCCAAGTCGCTCCTGCTCTTCCTGATTCGTGACGACGGACAGGGCGCCTTCAACAACGGTGCCGGCCGGGCGGAAAACGATTACAAGGTGCGAATCGGCAAACTGCCGATTCCGGGTAAAGGCGTGCTCGATCTGGCCACGTTTGAAAAGTATCGCGGCAAGATCCCACCGCCGCCGTCCGGCACAGCCCCTCCTCCGGCGGATGCCGCACCCAAACCACCTGCAGCTGGCGGGGCCAAGCCTCCTGAGCCTGCCAAAAAATAACCCCGCAACTCCCTCACAAAGATGGCGAAGAAAAAAGCTGGCGGCGATAGCGAACTGAATCTCGACTCCCTCATGGACGCCGTGACGAACGTCGTCGGGGTGCTGATGATTGTGTTCGTGGTCATGGCGCTGAACACCGCTCAGGTGGTGCAGAAGATTCTCTCTGAACTGCCGCCGGTGACGCCAGAGGAGCATCAGAAAATTGTCGAGGAGTTCAAAAAACTGCCGCCGCCGCCCGCAGATCCCAAGAAACTGGAAGAGGATCAGAAAAAGGCTGAGGCCGAGATGAAAAAGGCCGTCGAAGAACTCAAGAGCATCGACACCGCCGACCTTCAGGCCAAGATGAAGTTCATGGACCTCGAGTCCTTCACCAAGCAAATCGAGCAACGCAAAAAGGAGCGCGAGGCCAACAAGGTCGAGACTGACAAGCTGCTGGCTGAGGTGGAACGCCTCAAGGCGCTGCTGGATGAAACGCCGGTGTTCACGCCGCCGCCTCCCACGTATGTGCGCCTGCCGAATCCGCGCCCGTACCCGGAGAAGCCGGATGAGACCCGCATTTTGGTGGCCAAGCAGGGCGTGCTGTCCTTCAATCAGGCCAAATTCCTGGGGCCGATCCTTGAAGGCATGGACAAGGTGAAATCGCAGCTCGAGTTCCAAAAGGTGGAGTATGCGCCGTTTGCCAAACTGCTTGAAGGCATTCTAGGCACTCCAGCCAATGCGCAGAAAGCGTGGCCTGAAATCGCTCCTCTGGTGGACCGGGTGCAGCTGGAATACGTGGCCCAGGCCTACAAGGCATTGGTGATCGGTGGGATGCCTGCCACGAAGTCCATGCTCAGCGACATTGCTGACATCGCCGTGGCTACCCGCCAGACCATGCCCGTGGTCGCCGAAGCCATTGTGGCTGCCGGAAAAGGAGATGTGGCGCCTTGGGTCAACCTGGACCCTGCCAAGGCTCCGGCCCCACCAGTGATCAAGGCCACCGTCGGCGGCGGAAAAATCAGCTTCTCCTGGGGATCGTTCACCAAGGATGTCAAAGCGAATCCCAAGGATGTCGCGGGCTACTTCCACGATCTGGCGAAAGTCAAAGGCATCGAAAATGCCAGCAAGGCCCGCACGATTTACGATGCCTTCCGTGTGCAGGCGATGCTGCAGCGCGCCGCATCGAGCCCTCTGATGGCGGGATCATATGCTTTTGAGCCCAAGATCACTCCCACGCTGCCTTATCTTCGTCTGGAGCTTAAACCCAAAAGTGGCGGCGGAGAAACCGTGGCGGCACTGAAGCAGCCCAACTCGCCTTTCATCCACCTCATGCGCGACATCAAAGCGGACCCCAACGGGGTGGCCGTCTTCCAAGTCATGCCGGATGCCTTTGAAGCCTATCTGGAGGCGCGAAAAGTCGCCGACGAAGTCGGGGTGGCGGCCACTTGGGAGTTCCTCAGCAAACTCGATCTGGCGGTGAACATCTCCGGCTACGAAGTGCAGCGTCTGGCTCCTACTCCGCCGCGTCCAGGAACGGGTGCTCCAGGGGCTGTGAACATTGCTCCGCCGAAGCGCATGATTGATTGATCTTATAGGCGCTGCGCCTACGCAACTCTCGGCATTTCTCAAAGGGCTGACATATTCCATTCTTCGTCTCAGGAGTTCATGGACAGCACAATTTCCAGTGCCACTGTCGCGCCTCATTTGCGCTCCGATGCTCTCAGCTTCTACGCCCCCCCTCCTCCCACTTTTTGACAAGGTTCGTAAATTCCGTGCACTGGATGAGGTTCGAGCGGCCGGCATCTACCCGTATTTCCGGGAAATCGCATCGGCGCAGGACACGGAGGTTGTCATCAATGGCCAGCAGGTGCTCATGCTCGGCTCCAACAGCTACCTCGGCCTGACGAATGATCCGCGCATCAAGGAGGCCATCTGCCAGGCCGTGCAGAAATACGGAGCTGGCTGCGCAGGCTCACGGTTCCTCAATGGTACGCTGGACATCCATGTGCAGCTTGAGGAAGAACTCGCCCAGTTGATGAAGAAGCCGGCCGTGCTCCTCTACAGCACGGGCTTCCAGGTCAATCTCGGCGTGATCAGTGCCATCGTGGGGCGTGACGACTGCATCCTGGCGGACCGTGCGAATCATGCGAGCCTCGGAGCGGGGTGCCAGATGTCTCCGGGAAAGACCTTTCTCTTTTCCCACAATGACATGACCTCCCTGGCGCGCCGCCTTGCGCACCTCCCGGTGGAATCTCCGAAAATCATCGTGGTGGACGGCGTTTTCAGCATGGAGGGGGACATTATCAAGCTGCCTGAACTCGTGGCACTGGCGAAGCAGTACAATGCCGCCGTCATGGTGGATGATGCCCACAGCATCGGCGTCCTCGGTGAGCATGGTTCCGGAACGGCCTCGCATTTCGGACTGGTGGATGATGTTCATCTCATCATGGGCACGTTCAGCAAATCCCTCGCGAGTCTGGGCGGCTTCATTGCCGGGGAGTGGGACACGATTGACTACCTCAAGCACCACTCCCGCCCGCTGGTGTTCAGCGCCAGCATGAGTCCCGCGAACGTGGCGGCCGCGCTCGCGGCGCTGCGCATCATGATTGCCGAGCCCGAGCGCATGGTGCAGCTCTGGGCCAATACAAACCGCATGAAGCAGGGTCTGCTTGCGCTCGGTTTCAAGCTCGGTGCCACCGAGACGCCCATCCTCCCGGTGTACGTCAATGACACGCTGAAGACCTTCATCTTCTGCAAACGCCTGCAGGATGAAGGCGTCTTCGTCAATCCTGTGATCCCGCCGGGTGTTCCTCCGGGTGAAGAACTCATTCGCGTGAGTCTCATGGCCACGCACACCTTCGCGCAGATCGATCGCGCTTTGGAGAAGTTTGAGAAGATCGGCAAGGAGCTCGCAATCATTTAAGCACGGGAAGGCGGCGCACTCAGCGCTGCTCTGAGTGCGGTGCCTAGATCCCCATGAATTTGCGGATCAGCCAGTCCCTCAGGCGGTCTGGAACCACGCGCACCAGCAGGGAGCCCAGGATGGAATCCAGCCCCACGGGGTAGCGTGTGCGTGGGCGGCGGGACTCGAGGGCGTGCGTCACGGCCTTGGCCACCCGCTCGGGTGGAATCGCCATGGAGGGCACTTTGTCCACCATCTTGCGCAGAGCGGTGATGGGGGCTGCGTAGAGTTTTTCGCATTCGGGGGGCATTCCGTCAAACAAGCGCTCCGCCGCTTCGTGTGACTTGCTCCAGATGGGCGTCTTGATCGCGCCGGGTTCGATGAGCGCGACCTCAATGCCCCAGGGACGAAGCTCGATGCGCAGCGAATCCGCGATGGCCTCCAGCGCGTGCTTTGTCGCGCCGTAGCCTGCGAGGAAGGGCTCGCACATGAAGCCTGAATTGGACCCCGTCAGAACGATGCGTCCCCGGCTGGCGCGGATCAGCGGCAAGACCGCCTGAGTCACGGCGATCAATCCCAGCACGTTCACATCAAACTGCTTTTGAAAGGCCTCCAGCGGCATGAACTCCAGCGGTCCGGCAAGGGCGATGCCGGCGTTGTTTACGACGCCCTGCAGTCCGGCCGGGCCGCACTGTGAGGCGACTTCCTGGACCACGGTTTTGATCTGTTCGCGGTTCGTGACATCAAGAATAACCGGGATGATCAGGCCTGCGGCCCCTGCGGCGAGAGCTTCACCATCAGCCGCCTTTCGCACACCCGCGAAGACGCGCCAGCCGCGTGCTGCCAGCATGCGTGTGCAGGCGGCACCGATGCCCGTGGAGGCTCCGGTGATGAGGACATTGCGCGGCGGTGCCGAGGAAAGGGGTGCAGGCATGAGGAACGAAAGTGGGCAGGGGAGTATTCGGCAGCGCGTGTCTTTGTCGAGCCCACGTTCCTTTTTCAAGCGCCTCCGCAAAGAGTCACGGCTTTGTATTTGCAGCGTGTCGCCATCTTCCTACCCTGCGGCAGTATGATGGCTGCGCGCGCCACGATGGCGTTTTCACTGGGCTTTCACATCATCTTTGCGGCCATCGGCATGACGATGCCGTTTTTCATGTCCGCCGCGCACTATTTCTTCCTGCGCCGGGGAAATGCCGCTGACTTGGAACTGACCAAGCTGTGGATGAAAGGCGTGGCCATCTTTTTTGCGGTGGGAGCGGTTTCCGGCACGGTACTGTCCTTTGAACTGGGGCTCCTGTGGCCGCGCTTCATGCTGCATGCAGGGCCCATCATCGGCATGCCTTTTTCCTGGGAAGGCACGGCGTTCTTTCTGGAGGCGGTGGCCATCGGCCTTTTTCTCTACGGGTGGAAGCGCATGCACCCCTGGGTGCATTGGGCCACGGGGCTGGTCGTGGGCATCTCGGGCTTTGTCTCCGGCATCTTTGTGGTGGCTGCGAACGGCTGGATGAACGCGCCCTCCGGGTTTGACTGGGTGAACGGCGCGGCGCAAAACGTGGACCCGGTGAAGGCCATGTTTAACCCGGCCTGGGCTCACCAGACCCTGCACATGCAGCTGGCGGCGCTGCAATCCGTGGGCTTTGCCGTCGGCGGCATCCACGCCTTCCTCTACCTCCGGGGAAAGGCGCATGACTTTCACCTGCACGCGCTCAAGATCGCCATGACCTTTGGCGCGGCCGCCGCGCTGCTGCAGCCGCTGGCGGGTCACATTGCCGGACAGCATGTGGCCCGGCTCCAGCCAGCCAAGCTCGCGGCGATGGAGGGGCACTTCGAGACCAGCACGCACGCACCGCTTTACATCGGCGGCATTCCGGACGTGGAAATGCGGCAGATGAAGTGGGGCATTCCGCTGCCCGGCATGCTGAGCTTCATCGCGCATGATGACTTCAACGCCGAGGTGACGGGGCTGGACCGCTTTCCCGAAAAGGACTGGCCTCCGGTGCTCGTCTGCCACATCGCGTTTCAGATCATGGTGGGCATCGGGTTTGCCATGGCGTTCATCGGCCTGCTGTATTTTTGGTTTCTCCGCAGGGGCGTGTTTCCGCCGTGGTTTCTCGGCATTCTGGTGCTGTTCATTCCGCTGGGAGCGGTGGCGGTCGAGGCCGGGTGGGTGGTCACGGAGGTGGGGCGCCAGCCGTGGATCATGTGCGGCCTCATGAGGACCCGCGATGCGGTGACTCCGGTGCCCGGCATGGTGTATCATTTCTATCTCTTCCTGGTTCTGTATCTCGGACTGGCGGCGGCCACGGTGTGGCTCTTTGCCCGGCAGGTCCGCGCCGCCCAAACCCGCATCTCTCTGAAGTTTCATGATTGAGATTCTCATCGGCTTCATCGGCGCCTCGCTCTGGTTGTACATCCTGCTGGGAGGCATTGACTATGGCGCGGGCATTCTGGAGCTGCTGCCTGCGGGCGCGCTGCGGGAGCCGCGAAAGCAGGTCATCAATCAGGCCATGGGCCCGGTGTGGGAGGCCAATCACATGTGGCTCATCCTCATCGTGGTCATCCTCTTCATGGGCTTTCCGGGCATCTTCACCACGCTCATGATCTCACTGCACCTGCCCATGCTGGCGCTGCTGCTGGGCATCGTGATCCGAGGGGCCGCCTTCACCTTCCGCCATTACGATGCCATCCAGGCTCCGACCAGCCAGCGGGTTTACACCCTGCTGTTTGGGGCCTCCAGCCTTTGGACGGCGTTCTGGCTCGGCATCATCGCCGCCAGCCTGAACCGAGGCACCATCGACCTCGAAACACGCAGCGCCTGGGAGGCCTACATCCTGCCGTGGTGCGGGCTGTACCCGGTGGCGGTGGGGCTCTTCATCATCTGCATTTTTGTCTTTCTCGCCGCCGTGTATCTCATTGGCGAAACCGAAGACGCCGCGCTGCGCCAGCACTTCACACGGCACGCCATGCTCCTGAACTGGTGCGTCGTGTTTTCGGGCGGGGGCGTGTTTCTCGCCTCGCTTGCGGAGCGGCAGAGCCTGGCCAGCGCCTTTGTGCGGAATCCCGCCACGCTGGGGGTCATGGTGCTGGCCAGTTCCCTGTTTGCCGCGCTGTGGCGCTTCATCCGTGCCGGCCGCATCCGCCTCACTCGGGCGGTGGCCTCCGGGCAGGTCACCCTCATCCTGCTGGGCTGGGTGCTGCTGTATGCGCCCAATGCGGTGCTCACGCGGCAGAAGCCGCTGAGCTTTTACGACACCGCCTCTCCGCCCGCCACGCTGTGGCAGCTCGTGCTGGCGCTGGTCATCGGCAGCCTCTTCATCTTCCCCAGTCTCATCTACCTCTTCCGGGTGTTCAAGATGAAGCCCTGAGGCGCCGAAGGATGAAGTTCCCGCTTGTCGGAGCGGCCCGGCGACTCCTTAAGTAGCGGCCATGCACTCCCGTCTGCTGACTGCTCTTGCCCTCGTCCTCATGCTCCTGCCTGCCGCATGCAGCCTGCAGTATGGCATCCCGGAACGCGGCTATGGCTACCCGGCGGGGCTTTCCGCCTATGCGGTGCGGCTGGGGCGCACGCCGAACTACATCTACTACCCGCGCTATGAGGCCTACTACCACCCGGCCACGAAGATGTTCCACTACCCCAGCGGCCAAAAGTGGGAGACCAGCCCCACCGTGCTCAGCAACTCCGCCGAAGAAGTCCGCGCCAGCCCGAGCGTCCCCTTTGTGTTCCCTGATCACCCTTCGAAATACCATGGTGCAGTCCGGCAGTCCTATCCGCACGACTGGACCACAGGCAAGGGCCGCTACGATGAAGACTACGAATTCGGTCACAGCGGCTGGGATCTGGATCAGCGGTAGATGGCGGAGTGTTTCAAGTTTGAGGTTTCAAGTTGGAAGGAGGAATGCCTCCGAGGAGGGCAGGAGATCCGGCTTGGAACCAAGAATGCACCGCCCAGTTTGAATCCATAAACTTGAAAATCTAAACTGAATGTCCCGCCTCATCTGCCTTCTCGGTCTCTTTGTGTTTGTGGCGCTGGCATGGGTGCTTTCCACCGACAGGCGGCGTTTTCCCTGGCGGGTCGTCTTCACCGGGCTGGCGCTGCAGATGGTGCTGGGCGTGCTGATCCTGCGCACGCAGGCGGGACATGGCGCCTTCGCGCTGCTGGAAAAAATGTTCCGCCGCCTGCTGACTTTTGGTGACGAGGGCGTGGCGCTGGTGTTTGGCCCGCTGGGCACGCAGGCAAAACTCAGCGCCGCCTTTGGCCCGGGGAGCGGGTTCATTCTCGCGCTGACTGTGACTGGTAGCATCATCCTCGTCTCGGCGCTGTCCTCGCTGCTGTATCACCACGGCATCCTCCAGCGCGTGGTCCGCGCGGCCGCGTGGGTGATGCGCCGTCTCATGCGCACCAGCGGCAGCGAAACCCTGGCGGCTGCGGCAAACATCTTCATGGGGCAGACGGAGGCGCCGCTGGTCATCAAGCCCTACCTCGCCCGCATGACGCGCAGCGAACTGCTCTGCGTGATGGTTGGCGGCATGGCCACCATCGCCGGCGGCGTGCTCGCGGCCTACGTGTCGTTTGGCATCTCGGCCGGGCACCTGCTCACGGCCTCCGTCATCAGCGCGCCCGCAGCGCTGATGATGTCGAAGATCCTGATCCCCGAAACCGAGGAGAGCGAGACCGCGCACGGCGCGCCGCAGCTCATCGAACGCGAAACCACCAACAGCATCGACGCCCTCTGCCATGGCGCGAGCGATGGCATGAAGCTGGCTCTCAATGTCATCGCCATGCTCATCGCCTTTGTGGCGGTGGTGGCGCTGTGCAACTTCATGCTCTCGCTCGGCCTGCGTGCCTTTGGGCAAAACGTGCCGCAGCCCCTGCAGCTGGTGCTTGGCTGGCTCAATGCCCCCTGCGCCTGGCTGATGGGCGTGCCGTGGTCGGAGTGCGGCCAGGTGGGCGCCCTGCTGGGAGAGCGCGTGGTGCTCAATGAATTCCTCGCCTTTCTGCATCTCAGCCAGCAGGGCGGGACGCTCTCCCCACGCAGCGCGGAGATCGCCACCTACGCGCTCTGCGGCTTTGCAAATTTTGGCAGCGTCGCCATCCAGATCGGCGGCGTCGGCGCGCTGGCACCGCAGCGCCGTGGGGAGCTGGCGCAACTCGGCATCAAATCCATGATCGGCGGCCTGCTGGCCTGCTATTGCACCGCTTGTGTCGCGGGATTGCTGCTTTAAAGAGTAAGCCTGCATGTCCGCAACCACCGGCCTCCAAGTCACCGACCTGCGCTTCGCCTATTCCGGCGGGGACTTCCGTGTGCATGTGCCGCAGCTCGGGCTGGATGCTGGAAAAACTCTCGCGCTCGCCGGACCCAGCGGGGCAGGGAAGTCCACGCTGCTGAGACTGCTCACGGGACTGCTCACACCGACAGCGGGCACCGTCAGCCTGGGCGCCGCCGACCTGCATGCCATGAGCC
This sequence comes from Verrucomicrobiota bacterium, assembly GCA_017301975.1. Classification (GTDB taxonomy): domain Bacteria; phylum Verrucomicrobiota; class Verrucomicrobiia; order Verrucomicrobiales; family Verrucomicrobiaceae; genus Prosthecobacter. The sequence goes on along the minus strand of JAFLEI010000021.1, from coordinate 11,316 downwards.
CGGAGGCCCGCCGTGCCTTCCGCCTGCGGCAGATCGGACTCGTGTTTCAGGACTTTGCGCTGCTGGACTACCTCACCGTCGGAGAAAACATCCTGCTGCCGCATCAGTTTCGCGGCGATGCCGGCACTCCTGCCCGCAACCGGATGCTCGATCTCACCCAGCGCCTGCACATCGACCGCTACCTGCCCAAGCGCGTCTCTCAGCTCTCGCAGGGGGAGCGGCAGCGTGTGGCCGTGGCGCGTGCGCTGGTGCATGAGCCGCAGTTTGTTTTCGCGGACGAGCCCACCGCCTCGCTCGATCCCGCACGCGGCCGCATCGTCGTGGACATGCTGCTGGAGGATGCACGCAGCCGGGGTGCCTGTCTGGTGATGGTTACCCATGATCCCAACCTGCTGCCGCTTTTTGATCAAACCCTGCGCATGGAGGATCTGGCCGCCACCGCATGAGGGCCGCGCTCCATCTCGCCGCGCGCTACGTGCTGCGGCATCGCATTCAGAGTGCGCTGCTCGCCGGTGCGCTGGGCTTGGTCTTTGCGCTGCCGCTCTGCCTGCGTGTATTGATCGAGCATGCCCAGCAGGAACTCCGCGCCCGCGCCGCCGCCACGCCTCAGATCGTCGGTACGCGGGGCAGCGCGCTCGACCTCATGATGACCGCGCTTTACTTCAAGCGCGAAAACCTCCTGCCACTGCCCTTTGGCGTGCTCACGGAGCTGCAGCACCACCACTCCGCCGGAGTGGCCACCACAACCGCCGCCATCCCGCTGCATGTGCGCTATCAGGCGCAGGGCGCGCCCATCGTGGGCACTGAGCTGGAATACTTTCCCTTTCGCGGCCTGCACCTCGCCGCTGGCAGGCAGCTCAGACGCCTGGGAGATTGTGTCGTCGGCGCCACGCTGGCAAAGCAGCGCGGCCTGCAGCCCGGCGGGCACCTTTTTTCCACGCCCGAGCAGGCCTTTGACATGGCCGGCGTTTATCCGCTGAAGATGCGCGTCACCGGCGTCCTGGCACCGAACGGTACGCCCGATGACGAGGCGCTCTTCGTCGATCTCAAAACCGCCTGGCTCATCGAAGGCCGCTCCCATGGCCATGACGATCTCAAGAAAGATGAATCGGTCGTGCTGAAAAAAGAGGAGGACGGCAACATCGTGGGCAACGCCGCCGTGCGCATGTACAACGAAGTCACGGATGCCAACCTCGCCTCCTTCCACTTTCATGGCGATGTCTCCACCTACCCCATCAGCGCGATCATTCTCCTGCCCAAAGATGCCAAGGCCGAGGCGTTGCTCGCCGGGCAGTATGCGCGCTCCAAGGAGCAGCAGCTCATCCGCCCGCGCGATGAAATGGAGGCGCTGCTGACCCAGCTCGTGCGGCTGGAGGGCTTCGCCGCCAGCGCGCTGCTGCTCACCGCCACGGCGGCGCTGCTCGTCACCGCGCTCGTCTTTGCGCTCTCCTTCCGCCTGCGCCAGCGCGAGTTCGCCACGCTGGAAGACGTCGGCGTCTCGCGCCTGTCGCTCCTCAGTGTCAAGGTGCTCGAAATCCTCATCATCGGCCTCGCTGCGGCGCTCATCGGCCTGGTGCTGCTCTTCTTTTCCTCCTACGCAGCGCCGTATCTGCTGCGCTGGGCGCTTTAGCGGGACGTGGTTGCAAGCCGCGGCCTTGTGTGAGATGATTTTGCATGCTTCTCGAAGAGATAGAAAAACAAATCACCCAGCTCAGCCCGGAGGAACTCAAAAAGTTCTCGGCTTGGTTTGATGATTACCTGTCTGATGAATGGGATCGTCAGATCGAACGTGATGTATCAGCGGGAAAGTTTGATCAGATCTTTGCGGGGATTGATGCGGATGTTAAAGCAGGGCTGGTGCAGCCGCTATGAAGCACAACACGCGTGCTTCATTCTGGAAATACCTTGAGCAACTCCCGGCGGAAGTACAAGAGCTGGCGCGCAAGAATTTTGCCCTTATGCAGGCGGATGAACGCCATGCCTCTGTGCGACTGAAGAAAGTAGGCAAGCTTTGGTCGGCCCGGGTGGGTGAAAACTATCGTGCGCTTGCCTATCAGACCGAAGTGGGCTTGGTCTGGTTCTGGATCGGCCCCCATCACGAATACGACAAATTTCTTTAATACACTGTGTCCTACCCCATCGACGCCCTCATTTACGCCCTGGATGTCAATCCCGACATCAGCACCGAAGGGCGTGTGCTCTTCCTCCGTGCCCAGGCCCATCCCGCCTTGGAGCACTTCGAAGGCCGCCTCGTCTGCCAGCAGACCTGGAAGCCCAAGGCCAATCTGCTGCAGGCCGCCGGACACCGGGTGGAGCGCGAGGTCCACGGCCTCTTCGATCTCGTCCTCGTCCTCCCTGATCCGCAGCGTGATCTCATGGTGGCCGATCTCGCCCGCGCCCACGATCACCTCGCCCCTGGCGGCGTCCTCATGGCCGCGGTGCACAACGACGCCGGCAGCAAACGCTGCGAGCAGTACCTGCGTGAAGTCGCCGGGCAGATCACCTCCCTCTCCAAGCACCACAGCCGCGCCTTCTGGGCCACCAAGCAGGAAGGCAAGCCCTGGAAGGCCGAACTCCTCGAACGCTGGCGTCAGGGAGCCGCCATGCGCCGCATCCTCGAAGGCCGCTTCTGGTCACGCCCCGGCCTCTTCAACTGGGACCGCATCGACGAAGGTTCCGCCCTCCTTGCCAAACACCTGCCGGACACCATCGCCGGAAACGTGGCCGACTTCGGCTGCGGCTGGGGCTTCCTGAGCGATCACCTCCTGCGCCACTGCCACGACATCGACACCCTCGACATCTACGATGCCGACGGAGACTGCTTCGAATGCGCCCGTCGCAATCTCGGCCTCGTCCCCACCAAGGTCAAAGCCCACCCCCACTGGCAGGACATCACCACCGGTTTTGAGCGCACCAAATTTGACACCGTCGTGATGAACCCCCCGTTTCATGAAGGCAAGGAAGCCGATCCCCTCATCGGCCTCAAATTCATCGCCGCCGCCGCGCAGGCCCTCCGTCCCGGTGGGCAGCTCTGGCTCGTCGCCAACCGCCAGCTCCCCTATGAGAATCTGCTGACCGAAGCTTTTTCGCAGATGGACAAGATCGTCGAGACTGGCGGATTCAAAGTCCTGCACGCGCAAAAGCCCATCGTTCAGCCCACCTATGTGCGGCGCGGCAAGCGCCGTCGCTGAATCTGACACAAAGAATCTCACAAAGAATGCAAAACAGAAGAACAAAGCGTTTGCAAAACAAGGCACCGACTCGATAATCGCGGCCCACTTCGAAAGGAGAATGGGTAGGTACCCGAGCGGTCAAAGGGGGCAGACTGTAAATCTGCTGGCTTACGCCTACGCTGGTTCGAATCCAGCCCTGCCCACCACCTTCATTCTGAGTGAGTTACGCCTCCCGAAAGGGAGTGGAGTCAGTTGAGGTGAAAATCCCGCTGTGCACTGGCTGTGCATTTTTTCGGCTCAGTCTTTCTATTCCTGCGATTAGCATTGGGCCATCTGATCATTTTTGCACCGAAGCGCTGTAGCCTCTGCAATTTCCCCCTCTTCCGCGTTATAAAGAATTGAGCGACCAGGGCTTATCCTTGGCTGTCTCACTCACCCACATGCCCCGGCGAACCCATTATTCGCCCTGCATCAACCGGGTCATCGTCTGCGCGTTGTATCATGAAGGCCGGCGGCTACGCCGTCCCATGACACGACTGGTCAACGATCTGCTCACCTCGTCTCTGCAACACACGCAGGGATGGAGCATCGCTGCCACGCAGATGAGCGTCCCGGCTCAGGGCCGCATTCAGGAGGCTGGCACCACGACCTAGCCGTACCACGTCGTCACAGCATCCCACTTCATCCACCCGGTTCTCTCGCAAGAGGGGCCGGGTGTTTGTTGTCGGGCCATGTGGCGGCTTCTTCATCCACCAAGCACACCCACCCCACATCAGGAGACACACCACCATGGCCATCAAACTCAGCGCCAACTACAGCAAAAAACTCGGACTGCCCCACTACAGCAGCCACAGCTTCAGCGCCTCCGTTGAAGTCGAACTCAGTGACATCACCCAGGTCGAAGCCGAAGTGCAGAAGCTTTACCAACTGCTGCAGCACTCCGTCGATCAGGAAATCCAACACCCCGGTTACGTCCCGACGGCCAATACCAACACCAACGGGCAGGCAGCGTCACAGACCAATGGACGCACCTACCCGGTTAACGGCAACAATCGTTCCGCTCCACCGCCCGTCACGGATCGCTGGAACTGCACCGACGGTCAGCGCGGGTTCATTCTGCGCATCGTCAACGAGAACGCCAGCATCACCAAACAGGTGGCGGAGGATCTGTCCCAGCAGCTCTTCGGCATCGGCGTCAAGCAGCTCAACAAGATGCAGGCCTCTCAGTTGATTGAGGACCTGCTCGTCAAAGCCGGCAAACCCGCGCCACGCCAGACCCGCTGGCAGCAACAACCCACCGCCCAAGCCGCATGAACACGCCCGCTGCCTCACTACCAGAGCGCAGCGAACAGGACATCATCACCGCATTGCAGGCAACAGTGTCAGCTTCACGGCTGTCGCTGTTCCTGCAATGCCGGCTGAAGTTCTACTTCCGCTATGTGCTCAGACTCAAGAAACCCAAGACAGCCTCGCTCCATCTCGGCAATGCGGTTCACGCCGTGTTGAAGGCCTGGAACAAGGCACGCTGGGTGCAGCAGCCTCTCTCGCTCAAGGTGGTCCATGAGACCTACCAAACAGCTTGGGCGGACAACACCGAGGGATCGGTGGAATGGGAACCCGGGGAGGAAGAGGCCGACAAAACCACAGGCTGGCGTCTGCTCGACACCTACCTGCGCGAAAGTCATGTCCCTGCTGAGATCAGACCTGACGCCGTGGAAGTCCCGGTGGATGCCGATCTGCAACAACACGGGCTGCCTCGTCTCATCGGCATTCTCGACCTGGTGCAACAACACCAGATCATCGACTACAAGACCAGCGCCACGACCCCCAACGCGGACAAGGTCGCACACAGCACTGAGATCCAGACCAGCAGCTACGCTATCCTGTACCGGCACAACACCGGCGCGCAGGAAGCAGGCATGCAGCTGCATCACCTGGTCAAACTCAAGAACCCCAAGGTGGTCATCACTACGCTGCCACCCATGAGCCCACCGCAGCAGACCAGGCTGTTCCGACAAATGGAAGCCTACCTCGAAGGCTTGCAACGTCGTGACTTCATCCCTTCGCCTGGGATGCACTGCTCAAGCTGCGAGTTCTTCAACGAATGCCGCCTATGGAGTTAACTCCATAGGCGGCACTATGCCGGGTGGCAAACTATGCCGGGTGAAGAGGCTTCAAACTCCAGCGTGCCACTCAGCACGCCAGATTCGCGAGCCATCACCCGGCATAGTTCTTTCAGGGTTCACAGGCTTCTGAGGAAGGCCAACAGTGAGTCCTCTGCTTTCAAGGGCACGATACTGGGGCACATACTGCCCCAGCACGCCTTCAGGCATTCGTTCGAATGTTCGTCTGTCATCAAAGAATACATTCATTTTGTTTCGTCCTTTCCACCACCTGGAGGTGAGGACAAAGCATGAAGACTATGCCGGGTGAAAACATCCAAACCTCGTCTGTTTGGACCCTCCACCCGGCATAGTGCCGCCAGTGGCATTAAACCTTGCTGCAGGTCGGCGCTCATCACGAGTGCCGACCTGCGGCCCATCCCCACACCCACCATGAAACATCTCATCCTCATCGCGGGCCTGCTGATGCTGTTCACGCCGAACACACACGCAGGCTGGTTCTTCGATGATCCACCGCCCCCACCGCCGGACCTCGGTCCGGAATACCGCTCGAAGATCTCCAAACTCGAAGAGCAAATGTCGGAACAGCACGTCATCGCCGACCGCTGGAAGATTGCCACCGGCAGTCTCGCGTTCGGCGCCCTGCTGTTGTTTGTCATCGGAACCGCCCTTGGGGCCAAAACACGTCAACATTATGATGGAACAACCCGAATGGGACGAACAGTCCCCACCACCACCCCGCCAGCTCCCAACGGTGCCCGCCACCACATGGGCGAAGCAGGTCCACCAGATCGTCATCCGACGATGGCAGCCTGAACCGCTTATCGAACCGGTAGTGGACCACGACCTGCCAAACCTGAGCGCCATTGAGCGTTCGGCGGAGGTCGTCAGCTTCACCTGCCGCCGGTTTGAATACTGGATCTCCCCGCAGGGCATCCTGCGGGAGTGGTTCAAGTTCAACCTGCGCCTCGCTATCGGACTTGCAGTGCCCGCCGTCCTGGTGGCACCGCTGGTCACGCTGGCTTTGCAGCAGTTCAACGTCTGGATTGACCTCATCACGCGGACCACCTCCAACATGGTGCTCGTCCCGCTCTCGGCCATGCTGGTTATCGGCCTCATCTGTGGGCTTATTTCCATCGGGAAATCGATTCTCACGATGCGTATGCGCCAGCAGCACCAACGCCGTGATCAGTACAATTACTGACGCGGCACAGACCCACCCACACAAAACCGAGAGCCGGATGATCGCAGGATCGTCCGGCTCTTTTCATTCCAAGAAAGGAAAACAACTCATGGAAACCATCACCCTGTACTTTCGCTCTGGTCCCTCCGACAAAGTGTATCAGGCCAGCATCCTCCCCAGGGATGCCGGGTATCTCGTAGACTTCGCCTATGGCCGGCGCGGCTCCACGCTCTGCACTGGCAGCAAAACACCAACTCCGGTCGATTACCCCATCGCCAAAGACATCTACGACAGGCTCGTTCGTGAAAAGATGGCCAAGGGCTATATGCCCGGAACCGACGCGGCCATCACCACACCGCCGGACTCTCCCGGCCAGCACAGCGGCATCCAGTGCCAGCTTCTCAATCCCATCAACGAACAGCAGTTCGACCAGTTCCTGTTGAACTCCGACTATTGGATGCAGGAGAAGCTCGATGGGCGCCGCCTGCTCATCAAAAAGGAAGGCGATCAAATCACCGGCATCAACCGCCTGGGATTCCCCACCGCTGTTCCTGAACCTATCGTCCGCAGTGCCGCCAAATATCCGCGCAACTTCGTTCTCGATGGTGAAGCGGTCGGAGACACCTTCCATGCCTTCGACCTGCTCACCATCGGCCCGGAGGACATGCGTCATCTGGCATTCTCGGTGCGCTACCTGCGGATGCGCGACATGCTCAACGCATTCGATCATCCTCATATCCGGGAGGTGCGGGTGTTCTTCCCACCTCAATCGGCCGGATGGTTCCAGCAGTTCAAAAACGAAGGGAAGGAAGGCGTTGTGTTCAAACACAAGGACGCGCCGTACACCCCCGGCCGCCCCAACAGCGGTGGTAGTCAGCTCAAGTACAAGTTCCATGAAACCGCATCGTTCATCGTCACCAAGGTGAACGATAAGCGGAGTGTTTCGTTGATCTTGTTCGAGGGCGAAAAAGTACGTCCTGCGGGCAATGTCACCATTCCACCCAACCACGAGATTCCTGAGCCGGGAACCGTGGTGGAGTGCCGCTATCTGTACGCATTCAAGGAATCCGGCAGCATCTACCAGCCGGTTTACCTGGGCGCTCGTGCGGACATTCGTGCGGCTGAATGCATCACGGCCCAACTCAAGTACAAAACCGAGGTTACACAAGCAGCCGCCTAGCCAACCCAACCACGCTCGAAGCCCACGCGCTGTACTCCGGTGCAAGGGCTTTTTGGCGTACAACCCACCACAAACACAATGAACCCCATCACACTCCCCATTGCGGAATTGAAACCCGCTCTGGCAGGGCTGGGCAAAGTGATCAACCCACGAGCCACTCTACCTGTCCTGCATCATGTCAAAGTCGAACGCACTGCTGAAGGTTGGATTGCTCTCACGGGCACCGATCTGGATCGCTTTGTCACCATGCGCCTCGAACATCCCGCCGAAGGTCCTCCCATGGCTGCCCTCATCCCGTATGACCAGCTTGTACAAGTCACCAAAAACTGCGGGAAAGACGAGCGCATTCATATCGAACCCGGTTGCATCAAGTTCGCCCTGGCTGACAGCCTTGGTGAACAAAAGGTCAAGCACTTACCGATTGAGGAGTTTCCCGTCACTCCCCGCATTAAAACGGAGGCTATCGCGCTGCCGCCAGATCTTCGCCGGTCCATCCACGAAGCCATGGAATGCGCCAGCGTTGACGCCGCCCGTTACGTGCTCAACGGCACCTTCATCGACACCAGCAATCCCAAGGCCAACTACATTGTGGGCACGGATGGCAGGCATCTCTACAGCGCGAATTCATTCACGCTGCCGCTCCAGAACTCCGTCATCATCCCGAATCACAAGTTCCTGGGGTGGAAGGAGTTCAATGCGGATGGGGAGTGGCAGATGAAGATCGATGACAAAGCGGTGCAGCTCTCCAGCCGACGTTGGAGGTTCATCAGCAAGCAGATCGACGGGAACTATCCCAACTGGCGGCAAACCATCCCGAACCCAGACGACGCCAAGACCCACATCACCCTCGACCCGGCTAAACTGGACACGCTCATCAAGCTGATCCAGCGCATGCCTTGTCATGATGCGGAGAAATACCAGACCATCGGTTTGGAATGCAAACAGGGGCAGTTCCTGCTCCTCGGCAAAGACAACAGCAACGAGCCTTGGACGCGAGTCCCTGTGCTCGATGCCAAAGTGGAGGGCCCGGAAGTACTGATCTTCCTGCCCCGACGCTTCCTCATCAAGGCCCTCGATTACGGTCTCAGCACCATCAGCATCATTGATCAAATCGCCCCGCTGCGTTTTCACAGCAAGGGCAGGCAGATGATCGTGCTGCCTCTTCGACCTGATGGAGCCAACACCCAGACATCAGCAAACCCACAACCCGCTCCGGTGAGCATGCCTCCACCACGGCCTGTTCTTCCGCCAGGACCACCACCACCACCTCACCCCATGATCACGAACCCTACCTCCGAAGGAACTGCAGCCAACGAACCCAAAAGCCCGACGGAAGAAGCCATCGACATGACCTTGCTCATCCGAGACAAGCTCAACGAAGGCTTCAGCCTGCTGCGCGACCTTTCCTTGAAGCTGAAGGCCATCAACCGTGACCAGAAGACCAGTGCCCGCGAAATGCAGTCTGTCCGTTCCACGCTCAGATCCATCCAAGGCCTGAAGATCTGACCCCACTGTAAACCCCAAAGAGCCAGACGTGCCTTCATCGGTGCGCCTGGCTCTTGTCGTTTCATGAAACGCATATCGTCCATTGTCTTCGACAGACACGAGCGACTCAAGCGAGCCATCATCATCACACCGCTTGGCACCATCAAGGTCGAGTGGCGGATGTGGCAGGTGATCGCTACTGGACCAGCTCTGGTGAGCTTGCGGCCCGGTTGCTCGCAGTTCCTGTCATTCAAAGAATCGAGCGTCTTTTTTCCTGACGCTTTCAACCCCACACCCAAACACCACCATGATTGCAAATCTCGATCCCCAAGCCGTTATCACCACCTGCAGAACTCCCAACCTCATCCTCCACTGCGGCGCTCAAAACGTTGACCTTGAGCAAGTCCGCGAAATCAAAACACCACGCTCCACCGACAGCTGGTGTCCCATTCCCCACCATCAGCTCATCACCACCGTCCAGCGCACACTGGCCACCACCAATCTGCGCATCGGTACGCAGGCCCATTCGCTGTCCCACGAAGGCCAGCGCTACTTCGGTCTCATGGAAGTCCACGCACAGAATTCCAGCGACGACTACTGCTGGGTGCTTGGGCTGCGTAACAGCCACGACAAGACGTTCCCCGCCGGCATCGTCGCCGGGGCCAGCGTCTTCATTTGTGACAACTTATCGTTCTCCGGCGAGATCAAGTTCGCGCGCAAACACACTCGGTTTATCGTGCGCGATCTGCCACAACTGGTGAGCCGCTCCATCGGACTCCTGCTCGCCAAATGGCATGATCAGGATAAACGCATTGCAGCATACAAGGGGGCAGAGATTACCGACATCGAAGCTCATGATCTGGTCATCCGCGCCACGGATGTCGGCGTATGCAGCAACCGTCTCATCCCACCCGTGCTGCATGAGTGGCGCGAGCCTCGTCATGATGCCTTTGAAGGACGGAACGTATGGAGCTTGTTCAACGCGTTCACTGAATCGCTGAAGGACGGCAATCTCGCTGAACTTCCGAAACGCACTGAGGCCTTGCATGGTCTGCTCGATACCCATGTTGGACTCTCGGCATGAGAGAAAAGTCCCGCGTCGGCTTGTAGCCGGCGCGGGTTTGGCTTTTTGTTAGCTATCAGCGACTAAATTGTCGAAAGACGACCGGAAAGCTGCCAACACCTGGTTCATACTTTACTTTTAAAAGTGTGGTATGGTTAGACCGGCGCATTACATCGGTAGACGCGGTCCGCCTGATCATTCACAAACACACGAATCGCAGCTTGAGTAAAGTCTGTGGGACAGCTCAATGACCGTAAAACGACTTCAGCAGGGAGAGGATGCCTCGCCAGCCGATCGCTAGCGCGGTGGCCATCAACGGCAGGGCTATGCCTGCCATGAGATGCTGCTGGAAGTGCAGGAAAGACCACAGGCCCGTGCCCAGCACCGCCAGCGTGGCGACAAAGCTCTGCATCTTCAGCCAGGTGTTCGGGTGGCCGCAGTCGTGCTGCTGGCATTTCTCCGCGAAGCGGGACATTACCGCCCCGCAGTTCGAGCAGGACTTCTGTCGCCAACCGTTCGGCTTTTGCAATCCCCGCATGTTCTCCCCACAATGAGGGCATGTGCGCGCAGATTTGGCGATTTCTTTGCCGCATGCGGGGCAGGGGTGTCGGGAGTTGTTCTCGCGGTCAGGTTCCTGGTTAATAGGAGATGAAGACTCACGCTTCGGGAAACACCTCATACTGCGGCCATAGGCAAGAAGACCTGCACAATGAAATAGGAATGATATTTGCTGCTTCGCAAATTCCATTTCCAGTATGTCCTCGTTATCTTGAGGGTTAACCGTGAACGTTGTCCGAAACTCCTTACGCTCATCCCCATTGGCTCCGATTTGCACATATAATGCTAATTTTTCGTTTGAGTTTTCCTTTGAAGAAAATAGCTTACAGAAAAGCTGTGCTAAACTTGGATAAGTTTTGCCAAGTTTCTCTTCGTGGTATTTCAGAGCCTCAAGCCCTTGATGCTTTGTGTGAAAACGCTCACACTTAGAGCCTGTTATTAACTTTTGCCGAATAGAGAAGAGAGCATGAGGGTCGCGAAGGCCAGCCAGTGCATGCCAGTCAGAGTCGAAGCCAGACGCTCGTAGTCCCTTGAAAGACGCTTGAAGCGCG